>NZ_CP166679.1:0-600000 GCF_041320605.1 Arenibacter antarcticus | reverse complement strand
AAAGATAGCTGTTAAGGAAAAGAACAATGCAGAGGTAGAGCGAATAGACCAAGAGCGATTTAAGTGGTTAGAATTTTATAAGGTAAACTTTAAAGGAGACTGGTATACTACTCTAGTAGGTAAATTAGTACTTAGGACCAATGCCGAATTTGGGTTTTTGGGCAGCTATAACGAAAGAGTGGGCAAAGTGCCTTTTGAGCGTTACTATATTGGAGGAGACGGAATGGGAACCTATACTTTGGATGGTAGGGATGTGATTTCTTTGAGAGGTTATGAAAACCAATCATTAACTCCATATAGTGTAGATCCAATTTCTGGTCAACAAATACAAGACGGTGGAATCGTGTACAATAAATACTCCTTGGAGTTAAGATATCCACTTACCCTAAAACCATCAGCGTCTATTTATGGCCTGGCGTTTTTAGAGGCCGGTAACGCATTCAATACTTTTCAGGACTTTGATCCGTTTGAAATAAAAAGATCGGCCGGGGTGGGTCTGCGAATTTTTATGCCAGCATTTGGACTTTTGGGAATCGATTTTGGTTATGGATTTGATCAAGATTACAATCCAAACTCCGCTGGACCTAGTGGATGGCAAACGCACTTTATTATAGGACAACAGTTCTAATCAATAAAATTAATGTAGCAGTTTTATGCGTTTTAGGGCTCGTTTTAGGATAATTCATTATTTTGGCACGATATTTTCTATAGTATAAAACGAAGATATTATGAATAGTAACGGAAAATTACTTTTAGTCCTTTTGATGGTCATAACCACCGCTAGTCTCACTGCCCAAAGAGGCGTAAGAATAGGGTATGTGGATATGGAGTATATCCTAGAAAATGTAGAGGAATATAGGGAGGCTAACGAGCAATTGGCCAATAAAGTTCATAAGTGGAAACTTGAACTGGAAAAGGAAAAGGCCGTAATAGATCAAATGAAACAAGATCTTATGGCGGAGAAAGTGCTGCTGACGTCCGAATTGATTTCAGAGCGGGAAGAGGAAATACAGATCTTGGAAAAGGAGATGTTGGAATATCAACAAAATAGATTTGGACCTTCTGGCGATTTGGTCTTGCAAAAAAGAAGATTAATACAGCCCATACAAGATCAGGTCTTTAATGAAGTACAGAAAATTGGTGCCAATAAAAAATATGATTTTATTTTTGATAAATCGGCAGATGTTGTAATGTTGTATTCAGAAAAAAGGTACGATATTAGCGACTTGGTATTAAGAGGGATCTCTAGAACTAGGAAAATTAGCGCCCCAAACAGGAAGGACTCTAGAAATAGTTTTGAAGATTTTGAGGACGAAGAGGCTGAAGAGGAGATTAGCGATGCGCTATTGCAACGGCAAGAACTAGCTAAGCAAGCGGAGGAAGCAAGAAATAAAACCGCTGAGGAAAAACGGGAAGAGCAACTAAGGATTAGAGAAGAACGGAAGAAAGCTTACGAGGCAAGAAGAAAACAATTGTTGGACGAAAGAGAGGCTAAAAGGAAACAGGAAGCCGAAGAGAGAAGCGGGAGAAAGGATATCGACGATATAAAAGACAAATAATAGAATAAGGAATCATTACAAACATTTATATAACTAAATTTTTAAAATTAACACTCAAACATTGATGAAAAACATGAAACAAATAAAGAAATTTGCGGTAGCCTTAGTTTTGTTCGTAGCAGCTACTGGTTTTGTAAACGCACAGGCAAAGATTGCTCACATAGATGTACAGAAATTACTTTCTGAAATGCCAGAGATGAAAGCCGCCGATGCGGAACTTAAAAAGTTACAGGAAACCTATAGGGCCGATATCGAGAGTTCTATGACAGAATTGAGAAATAAGTACACTCAGTACTCTAATGAATCCGCTTCTAAATCTGAAGAGGAAAATCAGAAGAGAGCTGCTGAATTGCAAGGATTTGAAAAAAATATTGGAGAGGCTCAACAGACTGCGCAACAAGAATTGCAAAAGAAGCAAGGAGAGCTTTTAGGACCTATTACTGAAAAGGCCAAAAAAGCTATTGAGGCAGTAGCCGCTGCTCAAGGAATAGATTACGTAATGGACGCTACCCAAGGGGGTGGACTTATCGTAGCCAAGGGAAAAGATATTTTACCAGAGGTTAAGAAACAATTGGGTTTCTAAACTAACGGAATTAGAAGAGTAGTAAATAAGAGCCATGCAATTGCATGGCTTTTTTTATTGTTTAGGTTTTTCATTATCGGTAGTATAGCTGATTTGGTTAAATATGGGGCTGTTCAAGAAGCATTTTCCGTTTGGGTGCCTATATCCTATGCCTAGGGTACCCAAATAACCGATTCATATTATTCGTGATAGAAAAGTATTAATAATGTAACTTTAAGCTCTTAAATTTTGTTCAATGAATAAAGGTCCAATAGGTATTTTTGATTCTGGTATTGGTGGCACCTCTATATGGAGGGAAATCCATAAACTGCTTCCGAATGAATCTACCATCTATTTGGCAGATAGTAAAAATGCCCCTTATGGTGAGAAATCACAAGAACAGATCTTAGCGTTGAGTATTAAAAATGTTGACTATCTTATCGGTAAAGGGTGTAAGTTAATTGTGATTGCTTGCAATACTGCCACTACCAATGCCATAGAAGAACTCAGGGCAAAGTACGATCTGCCGATTATTGGAATAGAACCGGCAATAAAAACTGCTGCCCTAAATTCCAAGACCAAAAAAGTGGGGGTCTTGGCAACTAAAGGTACCTTGTCTAGCCGTCTTTTTCATAGTACTTCCGAGAGCCATGCTAACGGGATACGGATTCTGGAACAGAAAGGTACCGGTCTGGTAGAGTTGATAGAGAATGGAGAGCTTACTTCTCTAAAAACAAAGACGCTATTGGAACGCTATTTGGCGCCAATGCTTCAAGAAGGCATAGACCAATTGGTTTTGGGATGTACACACTACCCGTATTTAATCCCTTTGCTTACTAATATTTTACCAAACCATGTCAAAATTATAGATTCCGGAGAGGGGGTGGCTCGTCAAACAAAAAAAGTTTTGGAGAATTATAATTTATGCACACCTCTAACTTCCAAAGCAAAATTTCAATTTTATAGCAATAAGGATGTTGAGGTGTTGGAAAGTTTTGTCAAACCGACGGGTGTGGCCTATGAAATTCGTTTTTTGGATTTTTAAATCGATGTGTTTACTGTGTCCCTTTTAGAATTTATATCCTATCTCCCCGATGCTCAACATAGTTGATTTTCAATAAAGGATATAAATATCCTAAATATGACAGAAGTCATTTTCTGTTCTTCTTGCTACCATTAGGTTTGTATTGGACATTGACTCCCCAAAATGGATATTAAACAAAAAATTCAATTGCTTAAGGCAAAAAAGAATGCGGTTATCTTAGCGCATTACTATCAGCGGCCAGAGATTCAGGAGGTAGCAGATTATGTGGGAGATAGCCTTGGATTATCGCAAAAGGCGGCTGCGGTAGCGGCCGATATCATAGTTTTTGCTGGGGTTCATTTTATGGCAGAAACGGCCAAAATACTTAATCCGACCAAAAAAGTATTATTGCCCGATTTAAACGCTGGATGTTCCTTGGCAGATTCCTGTCCCCCAGATGCTTTTAAACGCTTTAGGAAGCTATACCCAGACCATGTGGTGGTAACCTATATTAATTGTTCCGCAGAAATCAAGGCCATGAGCGATTTGGTCTGTACTTCCTCTAATGCGCTTAAGATTATTTCTTCGATCCCAGAGCATAAACCAATACTATTCGCACCCGATAAGAATTTGGGGAAGTATATTATTAAGAAAACGGGGAGGGATATGTTATTGTGGGACGGAAGTTGTATTGTTCATGAAGCTTTTTCCATAGATAAGCTTTTAAAAGTTTCCCGTCAAAATCCAGATGCCATCATAATTGCGCATCCAGAATCGGAGGAGCATATCCTTCAAGTTGCTCAATATGTCGGATCTACCGCAGGGATGATCGCCTTTGTAAAACAACGTCCATACAATAAATTTATCGTGGCCACAGAGGTTGGTATTTTGCATGAAATGCAGAAGGAAGTACCCAAGGCAACATTGATTCCCGCTCCCATAGAAGAAGATAATACCTGTGCCTGTAGCGAATGTGCATTTATGAAAGTCAATACCATTCAGAAACTTTACGATTGTCTTTTGTTTGAAACGCCTGAAATAACCGTCACTGAAAGAATTAGGAAGAAGGCACTTATCCCCATAGAGAGAATGTTGGAAATTTCTAAGTAGAAACCTATGCGCACTACAGATTATTTAGTGATTGGTTCTGGTGTTGCCGGACTTACATTTGCCATTAAAATGGCTGAAAAACATCCTGATAGGTCTATTTATATCGTTACCAAACAATCGGAGGACGATTCCAATACTACCCATGCCCAAGGTGGTGTAGCTATCGTAATGGATCAGGAAAAAGATTCCTTTAAAAAGCACCTAATGGATACCCTGATCGCAGGTGATGGATGTTGTAATGCCTCTGTAGTGGAGATGGTAGTTAATGAAGGCCCAGAAAGACTGATGGATCTAATGGCTTGGGGCGCAAATTTTGATAGGGACAGCAAGGGTAGGCTAGATCTCGCCAGGGAAGGGGGACATTCAGAAAACCGAATTGTACATAACAGAGATACTACAGGTAGAGAGATAGAAACCATACTGTTGAACAAGGTGCGTCAATTGGCCAATATATCAATCTTAAACTACCATTTTGCCATTGATCTTATCACCCAGCATCACTTAAAAAACACTATAGAAGAAGCACCGGCCTGTTACGGAGCCTATGTCATGGATCAAAAAACGGAAAGGATCTATCCTATAAAAGCAAGGGCTACCATATTGGCTACTGGCGGGATAGGAAGGCTTTATGGGCATACTACCAATCCAATGGTTGCAACGGGAGACGGTATTGGTATGGCGTATAGAGCAAAAGCAAGAATAAAGGAGATGGAGTTTGTTCAGTTTCACCCCACCGCATTATATGAGAAGGTCCAAGGTCGTTTATTTTTAATTTCTGAGGCAGTTAGAGGGTTTGGCGCCTATTTAAGGGATGGTGAAGGGGAGCGGTTTATGCTAAAGTTTGATAAACGGGCGGAACTCGCTTCCAGGGACATTGTATCCCGAGCTATTGATACCGTATTGAAAAAAAACAAAACGTCTTTTGTTTACTTGGATTGCACGCATTTGGACATGTCCGATTTTAAGGTTCATTTTCCGAACATTTTTAACGAATGCCTAAAGCGAAATATAAATGTAGAAAAAGATTGGATTCCCGTAGTTCCAGCTGCCCACTATCTATGTGGAGGTATTGTCGTGGACAAAAATGGGGCTACAAACCTCAAGAATCTTTTTGCATTGGGAGAATGTTCCCGGACAGGATTGCATGGGGCTAATAGGTTGGCATCCAATTCGCTGTTGGAAGCGCTGGTTTATGCACATAAATGCGATACCTATCTTTCCGAAAATGAACCTCAGTTCATGGAAATGGATCAACCCCATTGGATCGAAGTCAATACCCATACCGATAAAAACTTGGGATCCATAATTTTGGATATAACGGAAAGATTACAAGAATTAATGAGGCGGTATGTAGGTATTGTTAGGTGTAATGAGGGCCTTTTAAAGGCTAAAGGGCAATTGGATGAAATTCACAAAGAGGTGGAGGCTCTTTATCATGGATCCAAATTGAATACCCAATTGTGTGAGCTACGCAATATGGTAAATGTGGCACATCTAATTATTGAACAATCCTTAGAGAGAAAAGAAAATAAAGGCGGCTATTTTAACCTGGATTATTTTTTGCATCACCTAGAAGTAACAGCGCATTAATAACGAAATAAAATTATAAAATAATGCAAAACCAATTGATTGAGAAAAACATGGATCAGGCGATGAGTTATAAAGCCTATATTTTCTTGGTAAACAATTTAGTTGCCGAAGAAAAGAGCACAGGTGACGAACAAACCGAACAGCGGATAGAATTCACCAAATTAAATAGCGCTAGAATGCGCAGACTAGATAAGACCATAACTATTCTTGAAGAGGATATGGCCGTATTTAAAGAAATAGGGGAGAAACAAACCTGGTTGGTTCTTTTGGAAAGTTGGTGTGCCGATGGCGCTCAGACCATTCCGATCTTAAATAAGATTTGCTCTGGTATTGACAATTTGGATCTTAAAATAGTATTACGCGATGATAATCCAACACTGATGGACCTATTTCTGACCAATGGGACGCGTTCTATTCCAAAACTTATGGTCCTGGATCGTGATTATGAGGTGGTAACCAGCTGGGGACCTAGATCTACAGTAGCCACAAAGATGGTGGTAGATTATAAGAATGAGAACGGTGCAATAGATACGGCCTTTAAACTATCGCTCCAGAAATGGTACAATAAAGATAAAGGAAGGTCCATTATTAAAGATTTGAAGGAGTTGGTCGCCAAAATGAAGGTCAATTCATAATACCGATAAGACCCTCCGCTATTTTTAAGGGAAACTGGCCTACGTCTTTTTTACGTAGGTTAGATAGGTAAAATCATAATCATGTCGTTCGTCTTTTGGGTGGAATTCCTTTTGGGTAAGTATCCATTCCTTGTCGTTAAAGTTCGGGAAAAAAGTGTCCGCTTCAAAAGATTCATGGACCCTGGTAAGCTCTATTTGATTGGCGTATTCCATTCCAAGATGGTAGATTTCTCCACCGCCAATAATAAAGGAAAGCGATTCGTCTTTTACCAGTTCTAGGGCTTCTTCAAGAGAATGTACCACTATACAATCAGTGAAGGGAATGTGGTAGTTCGGATCTCTAGTAATAACAATATGCACCCGGTTGGGTAGGGGTTTAGGGAAACTTTCAAAAGTTTTTCTTCCCATAATTATTTTATGACCGGAGGTGCGTTTTTTAAAATACTTAAAATCGTCGGGCAAATGCCATAAAAGGTCATTGTCTTTTCCTAGAGCATTGTTTTCAGCTGCTGCAGCTATCATGGATATCGTGTGCACTATTCTATTTTTTTATTGATGCGGGACAATGGGAAGTCCGTTTCTATTTCTTTCTGAATTTCGGCAATTTTTTGTTTCTGTTTTAAGACCAATCTTTCCCTTTGAACCCTTTCCCATTCTGGACCCATGAATTTTGAGGTAAAATAGACGTTAAAGGCATGTATTACAAATAAAAAGGCCCAAAGTACAATTGCCCAGATAAACCAGTCATACGTTTTACCGTAACCTAGAATTTTATTGATCAAGATAAAAAATACACCTCCCACCAAAAAAAACACAAAGTGATTAAATAAACGCTTCTTTTGCTTTATTCTGGCCTGAGCATATTCCAACAGTTGGTGCTGCTCTAAATCTATTTTAAAATCCTTTTTATTTTTGCTGAACATGCTAATAGTTATCTTTAGGGCAAAGATACCAAAATTCAAATTTTTACCACTTCGACTATGAAAAACATAATTAAACAATTCCCTGTTTTAAATCAATATTGCTATGCGGATACGGCCACCTCAGGATTGCTTTACGATGGGCTGTTAGACTGGCGGCAAGAACACGATCTAGATGTACTGATTGGAGGTAGAAAGCTTAGTTCTAAATTGGGCAAAATAGTGTCCGAAACTAGAAATACAGTGTCCAAGTTCTTTAGCTGCAAGAGCGAAAATGTAGCCTTAACTCCCAATTTCTCTATTGGAATCAATCTTTTATTGGAAGGGTTGGGTAAAAAAGAAAAGGTGTTGCTTCTGAAGGGAGATTATCCTTCGGTAAACTGGCCTTTTGAGTCTAGGGATTTTAGTATTTCTTATGTGGATATATCGGCAGATCTAGAGGAGCATATTTTTAATAAGATTAAATCTGACAAGATAACACTACTGGCCTTAAGCTTGGTGCAATGGCTAAATGGCGTTAAAATTGATGTAGAATTCTTAAAAACCTTAAAAAAGGAATATCCAGACTTGATTATTATCGCAGATGGAACTCAATTTTGTGGAACAGAGAGTATAAATTTTGACACTTCAGGTATCGATGTACTTGGTGCAAGTGGCTATAAATGGTTGTTGGGAGGTTCTGGAAATGGTTTTATGTTGTTTTCTGATACCGTAGCTGGGAGATTTAACTGTCCTACCATCGGGTTTAATGCTGCTAGGGGAAATTTGGATGGCAAGGATGCAGTTTCGTTTTCCAATAGGTTTGAACCTGGACACCTAGATAGCATGGCTTTTGGAAGTCTAAACTATTCCCTGAAATTTCTTTCTGAAATTGGTATGGACGTAATATCTGAACAAATAAAGTTACTTTCTAATAAGGCGCTATCAGAATTTGGAAACCTAGGCCTTTTGGAGTCCTATATAATAGATAGAAACGTTCACAGCTCCATATTTAATATAGCAGGGGGAGATAAAGAATATTCGAAATTAATGCAGAATGATGTTTTGTGTGCACAGCGCGGAGGTGGTATACGGCTTGCTTTTCATTTCTATAATACAGAAAATGAAATAGATAGGATTGTGAAAATCTTAAAGTAAGGCTGAGTATTCCGGGTTAATGAAAATTGAGGGGGCTTATTTATAAATGTAGCCCTAAGAGCAATTTTATTTTAAGAAATTGATAAAACTGATTATGGTCATTGGCAAGGAGAAGTTTAATGGTGTAAGTTTGTAAAAACTTAAATAGTAAGGTTATGGCAATTTCTAAACAATATTTAAAAACTAGACCAGTATGTAAAGTTACTTTTTCCGTACCAGCTGAAAAGGCTGTAAAAGTAGCTGTTGTAGGTGATTTCAATGATTGGAGTTCTGAAAAGAGTGTTTTAAAGAGATTAAAGAACGGAACCTTTAAAGGTACATTCGAATTCCCAAAAGATAAAACCTATGAATTTAAGTATTTAGTAGATGGTGAATTTGTGAATGAACAAGAGGCTGACCGTTTACAATGGAATGAGTACGCGGGTACCGAAAATTCAGTGTTGGAATTGTAATCTCCCAATTAAAAATTTTTAAGCCTAGTGTCCTGAGTGATCAATAGGATGATTTTCTCACCAAGTGAGATTTGAATACTGCAAGGCTTGGGTAGAAATGTTATCGGTAGTTTCTGTCCGATGCCTCATGGGCTTGCCTTGAGGTAATTGATTTAAAATTCTGGAATTTCCCCCAATTCCAGATTAAGGTAGAAGTAGAAAAGTAGGGGCGTATTTTAGTTGCTTTAGGGGCAGTTTATAATTCCTAAGCAATAGGCCATTTACAACTCATAAATTGGTCATACTAAAGGTTTACTTCTTGATAAGGATATAGTTTTTGAAATAATTCTTGTCATCCGAAAATTGGGTAAGTATGCGTAGCCCAGCTGCTTGGGCTAAATCTGCTATGTGTGCATCGTCATATTTTTGTGATATTTCTGTATGTATGGTTTCCCATGCCTTAAAATCAATTTCAAGATCCAAACTTTCAATTGTAACCCTTTGAGCAGTTTTGGAAACTAAATAACTTTTTGCGGTTCCTGATTCGGGGTCATAAACCTCCCAGTGTATAAAGTTATCCAGATTAAAATTGGCATTTAAATCCTTGTTTATACGTTCCAATAGATTTTTGTTAAAGGCTTCGGTTACGCCATGTGGGTCGTTATAGGCATTTAATATGGTCTGAGGGTTCTTTTTTTGGTCGCAACCTATAAAAATCATATCGTTTCCATGCATTCCTTTTGCTAATTTGGCTAGAAAAATAATGGCTTGATCACGCGTAAGATTGCCAATGTTGGACCCCAAAAATAGGATTACATTTTTTATGGTTTCGGAAGATTCGATGGTTTCCAACATATTAAAATAAGTACCTTGCTTAGGGATTACTTTTATATTTGGAAATTCCAAGGATAGGGAATTCTTAAGTTTGGCAAGGGCATTATCACTGATATCAATCGGTACATACCTGAATTCTCTATTTGTTTTAAGGAGTTGCTTTAGGATTATTTTCGTTTTCTTACCATTACCGGCCCCTAGTTCCACAAGATTTAAGGAGGCGGCATTTTGTAAGAATAGAGCGGTAATCTGTTCCTTGTTTTTATTCAATATATCAAATTCGCATTCTGTTAAATAATACTCCGAGAGTTCCATAATACGTTCAAATAACATATCTCCTTTCTGGTTGTAGATATATTTGGAGGATAAATGTTTTGGAGAAGCCATAAGTCCGTCCTTCACATCTTGAGCAAACTGAGCCTGGGTTTTTGATATTGTATTTTGTTCCATAGGTGAGTAGTATAATTTATTGGGCCAATCTTACGCCCGTGTATTGCCATCTTAACTTAGTTTGAAAAAAATTGCGATAGCTAATTCTTGCGTGGTTTACAGATGTGGCAACCGAGCTACCTCTCAGTACTTTTTGGTTCACCATAAATTTTCCGTTGTACTCCCCAAGGGCCCCAGCTGCTTTTTTGTAATTGGGGTAGGGCAGGTAAGCGCTTTCTGTCCATTCCCAGCGGGTGCCCCAGTTAAAGTTGGTTGCGGCTATTTCCCATTCAAATTCGGTGGGGAGTCTACAGCCTTTCCATTGGGCAAAAGCAAATGCCTCAAAATAAGATATATGAGTCACGGGCAGGTCTAGCTGTAGTTCTTTTATCCCGCCTAAAGTGTAATGATGCCATTTTCCGTCTATCTGGTGCCAATACATGGGCGCATTTATAGGGTTGCTATTTATCCAGTCCCAGCCTTCAGAATGCCAAAATTGAAATTTGTTATAGCCGTCGTCATTTATAAATTCCAAATATTCCTTATTAGTGACCAATTTATTGGATATGGAATAAGGATGTAGATATACTTTATGTCTTCCTAGTTCATTGTCATAACAGAAACTATTGTCCGAATGAC
The DNA here is from genome assembly GCF_041320605.1 of Arenibacter antarcticus. Taxonomy (NCBI): domain Bacteria; kingdom Pseudomonadati; phylum Bacteroidota; class Flavobacteriia; order Flavobacteriales; family Flavobacteriaceae; genus Arenibacter; species Arenibacter antarcticus. Next base: position 589,130 of record NZ_CP166679.1, on the reverse strand, counting down.
CAATCTCGTAAACCCCTTCTGCTATAGATATCCATTGCTGTTCTTGACCTTCGATAGGATGTTCTTTAAATGAAGTTTCGTAAATGGGGAGCAAGGGGTTATTGCCCAGTATGAATTTAATATCGGTGAGCAATAATTCTTGATGTTGTTTTTCGTGGTGGATCCCTATTTCGGTAAGCTGTAATATTTCCTTGCTAGGTTGGTTGTTTAATAGGGCTTCCATTTGTGAAGTTACAAATTCGCGATACTCATATATCTTGTTTACGGAAGGTCTAGATAGGTTGCCGCGATCGGCCCTAACAACCCTTTTCCCCATGCTTTCATAATAGCTGTTAAAAACAAAGGAATAATCTGGGTCAAAAACTGTGTAATCCTTTATATGGTTTTTAAGAATAAATTCCTCGAAAAACCATGTTGTATGTCCTAGATGCCATTTGGGAGGGGAGACATCCACAATGGGCTGAACCACATAATCTTCAATCTCTAAGGGATTGCATATTTCTTTGGTATGGGTCCTTGTCTCTAAAAAAAAGGTGGTGATATCTGTAGTCTTGGCCATAACGTATTGTTTGTCCTTTAAAATTACGGAATAATGTGAAGATAAGATCGATCTAAAAAAAATAGGATTGACTCAAACAAAAAAATGGGTCATTATCGTTAAAGGATAATGACCCATTCGTTTTGCTAAAGCGATTTAAGGTGTTGCGATATTTAAATGGCGACTGCGCCTTTAATATGTGGGTATGGATCGTAATCTTCTAAACTGAAATCCTCAAACTTAAAATCAAAAATATCCTTTACTTCTGGATTAAGAACCATTTTGGGCAGTGGGTTTGGGGTACGTCCCAATTGAAGGTCCACCTGCTCCAAGTGGTTGTTGTAGATGTGGGCATCTCCAAAAGTATGTATAAAATCCCCTGGTTCCAAGTCACATACCTGGGCCATCATTAGGGTGAACAAGGCATAGGAGGCAATATTGAAGGGAACACCCAAAAATATGTCGGCACTACGCTGGTATAACTGGCAAGATAATTTTCCGTCAGCTACATAAAATTGGAAAAATGCATGACAAGGGGGTAAAGCTACTTTACCGTTGGCTACATTCTCTGCAAAAGAAACGGAGGTATCTGGTAAGACACTTGGGTTCCATGCAGAAACCAACATACGTCTGCTATTGGGGTTGTTTTTAAGAGCGTGAACAATTTCTTTTATTTGATCTATTTCTTCCCCGTTCCAATTTCTCCATTGATAACCGTAAACTGGACCTAGGTTTCCATCTTCATCAGCCCATTCATTCCATATTCTAACGCCATTTTCCTGTAAATATGAAATATTAGTATCGCCCTTTAAAAACCATAACAGTTCGTGAACAATGGATTTTAAATGCAGTTTTTTGGTGGTTACCATGGGGAAGCCTTCGGCTAAATTAAACCGCATCTGATAGCCAAACACACTTTTTGTGCCTGTTCCTGTGCGATCCCCTTTTTGGTTACCGTTTTCCAAAACATGTTTTAGTAAATCGTGGTACTGTTTCATATGCTTATCCTAATTATACTTTTAATCCACTGTAGCCCTAATTTCAGTTGTTACGGCTACAGTGGTGCAAATTAATAAAATCTGTTCTTATAGGACGTTTTGAGCGCCTCAAGTTATCATAAATTATCAACGGGTATATAAAGGAGTTTATGGCATAGTTGGTGTGTACTGGAGAAAGCTATTGCTTCCGTTCGTTGGGCTTAATAATCATTCTAAAGGATTGATCTTTATAAATGTAATACCCAATCCAATTGTACAAGGTCCGTAGTTTGTTTTTAAAATTGACCAATCCCATGATATGGACAAAAATCCATATAAACCAGGCAGAAAATCCTTTTAGAAAGTATTTTTGTTTAGGGGAATCCATAACGGCTTTATTTCTACCTATAATGGCTAAAGAGCCTTTGTCCTTATAGCTAAAGGGTTTCCAGTCCGAACTGTCTAGGCTTAGGTTATAAGCCAAATTTTTAGCCTGTTGGAGGGCTGGTTGAGCCAGTTGAGGATGGCCTTCTGGATAGTGTTCATCTCCAGAGACTAAAGCGCTATCGCCCAACGCATAAATAGTACTATACCCACTGACCAAATTAAAGGCATTGGTTTTTAACCGTTTTCCTTTTCCATAGCTATCCTCCGAAAAACCTTCAAATGTTTTTGCGGAAACTCCTGCCGCCCAAATTAAGTTCTTGGTCGGTATTTCGCCTCCGTCCGACAAATATACGGTCTCATTTTTAAAATCCTTGACCAAGGTATTGAGTCTTATTTTTACGTTCAATTTGGAGAGTTCCGCATGGGTATAGTTTTGAGATTGTTTGGACATGGGGGCCAAGACCGCATCCTGACCGTCTATTACGTAGATGTCCCCCAAATCTTCCTTACTTAATTCAGGGTAATCTTTTCTTAGGATAAACGATCTCATTTCTGCCAATATACCCGATAGTTCCACTCCAGTAGGTCCTGCACCTGCGACCACGAAAGTGAGCAGTTTTTTGCGTTCTTCTTTGTCGCTTAAACGAGTTGCACGATCTAATCTGGTGAGGATTACATTTCTAAGGGAAAGGGCATCACTGATTGTTTTCATTGGTAAACTCCTTTCCTCAATGTTCTTGTTGCCAAAAAAGTTGGTTTCTGCTCCAGTAGCCATAACCAGGATATCGTACTTTATTACGCCATTGTTTAAAATGATCTTATTTTCTGATGGAACTACCTTTATCATTGCCCCTAGTCTAAAGCGGACACTCTTTTTATCCCTCAAAATTTTCCGAAAGGGATAACTGATGGCAGAAGGCTCCATAAAACCTGTAGATACCTGATAGATTAGTGGTGGAAAGAAGTTATAGTTATTGCAATCCACTAGGATGAGTTCGTATTTGCTGGAATTCCCCAATCTTTTTACAAATTCCAGCCCTGCAAATCCACCTCCTACCACTACAATAGTTTGCTTTTCTTTCATATTGTGACATTATATATAAAGGTAGTGGCAAATACTGAAAAAGAACCTAAAATGAGATTATAATTGTGACTCAATTAATTTTCAAGTGGTTTAGAAGTAGCTATAGGTAAGCGTATTTAAGCATTAAACAAAGCGAATAGTAATTCAGTGCGCTCCAAATAAAACACCTAAATTTAACGGAGGTTTGTTGACCGGTTTAAATTCTATTGGGTTTTGCGAATCAGAATCATGCTATTGACCTAGCAAACCAAACGTACGTCAGAATGAATATAACCTTAGCAGAATATATCAAAAGAAGGAATGGGGTATCGGCTGGAAAGCCAAAATCGTTGAGGAACAATCTTTATCGTTCTTTGGGGGCTAAAAATTTTTCTACTTTTTGGAATTATTGGAACCCCATTTTCGGATATTATTTGGGGAAATATATTTTTAAACCGCTAAGAAAAACCTTTCCGGTTTCTATTTCATTAGTTTTTACCTTTATTTTCTGTGGCTTGATTCACGATACTGTCACCTCAATCTTCCGATCAAATATATCACTGTTTTTTACGACTTGGTTTTTGTATATGGGTTTTGCAGTCTTATTGACAAGGATGCTGAAGCATAACTTTTTAAAGCAAATCTGGATGGTACGAACATTAATTAACCTGAGTATAATTAGTGTTTGTCTTGCATTAGCGATCTATAGCAAATATTTAATATTGTTTTACTTTTAACCCAATATCATGCCAGCGATAGCTGCGGAAAGTAGCGATGCCAAGGAGCCACCTAATACGGCTTTCATTCCAAACTCGGAAAGGGTCTTTCGTTGCCCTGGTGCCAAGGAGCCTATGCCGCCAATTTGAATGCCAATAGAGGCGAAATTAGCAAATCCACATAGCATATAGGTCGCCATTATAATAGATTTGTTATATGTGAAATGGGTTGCACTGGTGATATCCTTTAGGTCTGCCAATTGTATGTATCCTATAAATTCGCTTGCAGCAAGTTTAATTCCCAATAACTGTCCCATCAACATAATGTCTATAGATTCTACTCCAATTAGCCACATTAGGGGAGCAAAAAGAGTTCCGAGAATGGCTTCCAATGAAAAATTCTCATAGGGGGAATTGGCAGTTATCCATGAGTTTAGGTCCGTAATTTCTCCGGTCCAATTTAAGATGCCGTTGATCATTGCAATAAAGGCTACAAAAACCAGAAGCATAGCACCGACGTTAACGGCTAATTTAAGGCCCTCGGTAGTACCATTGGAAATAGAATCCAGAATGTTGGTGCCAATTTTTTCGTTGGAAACATGAACATCTGTATTTATGGCTTCGGTCTGTGGGTATAAGATTTTAGAGATGACAATTGCGCCAGGTGCCGCCATAACGGATGCAGCTAAAAGGTGTTTCGCAAACTGAAGTCGCAGAAGTGGGTCATCGCCACCAAGAAAACCGATATAGGCTGCCAATACTGCCCCTGCAACAGTGGCCATACCTCCAATCATTACCAATAGTATTTCTGATCGGGTCATTTTTTCTAAATAGGCCTTGATCAACAAAGGCGCCTCTGTTTGTCCTAAAAAAATATTACCGGTTACGCTTAAACTTTCTGCCCCCGAAATTCCTAGGGATTGCGACAATAACCAAGCCAATGCCTTTACTACTTTTTGAATTATCCCCAAATAGAATAAAACAGAAGTTAGGGCCGAAAAGAAAATAATAGTGGGAAGGACCTGAAATGCGAAAATAAACCCGAAGGTATCCATATCTATTACCAAGCCTTCGAAAAGAAACTTGCTACCTGCTCTTGTAAAGTCTAAAATGCTAACAAAAATTTCCCCTCCAAACTCAAAGATTTTGGAAACGAAGCTGAGGTCAAATCTATATCCAAAGGCATTAAATCCTATTTTTTCACCAATTAGGATGCAAACGGCCAACAGGAGTTGGATTAATAGGCCAATTCCCGCAGTTTTCCAGTTTATAGCTTTTTTATTGTTACTAAAGAGGTAGGCAATAAAAATCAACGAAAACATTCCTAAAATCCCTCTCCAAATACTTTGGAAAGAAAAACCTTGGTTAGGAATGAAGCCAACCGTTTCTACAATTGCGCTCTGAGTGCTGCTTTCTTGGGCTAGGGAGGGGGTTGCGATACAGAATAAAATAAGGAGTACCCAGAGCTTGTTTCTCATTAAGTAATGTTTGGACTATTTGCGTTTGGAAATTTCATCCCTAAGTTTTGCAGCCTTTTCGTAATCTTCGCTGGCAACCGCTTTGTCGAGTTCTGTATACAGTTCCTCCAAGCTAAGTTCTAGGTACATGTCCTTAGAACCAGGATTTATCTCTACTGTTTCCCCTTCTTGTAGTATCTCGTCCACCATAATACTATCATCAGATTCATCCTTTTCCTTTTCTTTGGAAGAAAATTTAAGGAAAATTCCCGCCTTGTCTAGGATGGTCTTATAAGTAAAAATAGGGGCGTTGAACCTAAGGGCCAAAGCAATGGCATCGCTGGTTCTGGCATCTATAATTTCTTCTATTTTATCTCGCTCGCAAATAATACTGGAGTAAAAGACACCATCTACCAATTTATGTATAATGACCTGTTTGATGACAATGTCAAATCGGTCGGCAAAATTCTTAAAAAGATCATGGGTCAAGGGCCTGGGAGGCTTAATTTCTTTCTCCAGAGCAATGGCAATGGATTGGGCTTCAAAGGCACCAATAACAATAGGCAATTTTCGATCACCCTCCACTTCATTCAATATAAGGGCATAGGCACCATTTTGCGTTTGGCTATAGGAAATCCCCTTTATTTTTAATCTAACTAGACTCATAAGTATATAAACTAAAAAAAGGCTGTACAAATTACAGGAAGGACCTAGTGGATTTGCACAGCCCTTTAAGGGGCACAATTTAACGAAAATTAAGCGTTTTGAGTCTTAAATTTCTTTAATTTTTCTATTAGCGTGGGAACTACTTCAAAAGCATCCCCTACCACACCGTAGTCTGCAGCCTTAAAAAATGGGGCTTCAGGGTCGGAGTTGATGACTACTTTTACCTTGGAAGCACTTACTCCTGCCAAATGTTGAATGGCGCCAGATATGCCTATTGCAATATATAAGTTGCTGGCTACCGGCTTCCCAGTTTGCCCTACGTGTTCCCCATGTGGCCTCCAGCCTAGGTCAGAAACAGGTTTGGAGCAAGCAGTAGCAGCTCCTAGTACTTCGGCCAATTCTTCTATCATTCCCCAGTTTTCTGGACCCTTAAGACCTCGTCCACCAGAAACAACAATATCGGCATCAGCGATGGTTGCCTTGCCAACTACCTTATCTATAGATACTGAAGTAGTGCCAAAAATATTCCCATCTAGCGAAGGACTAAAGCTCTCTACGGTGGCAGTGGTCTTGTTTTCAACACTTCCAAAGGCATTGTTGGAAACACCAATTACTTTAATATCGGATTTAAGTTCCGTATGTGCAAAACCTTTGTTACTAAATACGGTTCGCTTTACCTTAAATGGAGAAATACTATCGGGTGCCGCTACCACGTTAGGAACATATCCACCTTTTAGAAGCGCCGTTAAAATTGGAGCCAAAAATTTGGTGTCTGTACTGGAGCTTACTATAATGACCTTGGCACCTTCTTTTTCGGCAGCCTGTTTTAGCACATGGGCGTAGGCCTGAGCGTTAAAGGTCTTTAATTTTTCGTCGGTAACATTCAAAACCTTGGATATCCCATAGTCTCCCATGTTTCCCGAGTCGTTGGCATTGATGGAGACCGCTGTGGCGGTAGTATCCATTTGTCTGGCCACCTCATGGGCGAAAGAGGCTACTTCAGTGGCATTCTTTTTAAATTTTCCGTTTTCGGACTCCGTATATACTAGAACTGACATAGTTGTTTTATTTTTTATTTTTTTAAATCGATTTTGGTAAAAACTCCAATCGATGCATTATTTTATTATGATACCCCATCAATTGGTAAGCTCTATTTTAGATTACCTTGGCCTCGTTGTGCAAAAGATTGATCAACTCGTCCAAATTATCGGCCGCTACCAGTTTGATACTTCCTTTTGGAGCCGGTTTGTCAAAAGCAACATCTTCTGTCGTGATTTCGGTTCCAACGGGTTCTACCACATTTAGTTTTTTCTGTCGAGCCATCATTATCCCTCTCATATTGGGAATCCTAAGGTCGCTTTCGGCCACTAAACCTTTTTGTCCTCCAATAACCAAAGGAAGGCTAGTGGTTAATTTTTCTTTTCCGCCATCTATTTCCCTTACCGCAGTTGCTGTCTCTCCTTCAATTTCTAAACTGATACAGGTATTTATAAAATTCATGCCCAATAAAGTAGCCAATATCCCAGGTACCATACCGCCATTGTAATCTATAGATTCCCTACCGGCAATCACTAGGTCATAGGCCCCGTTTTTTACTACGGCTGCCAATTGTTCTGCAACAAAATATCCGTCTAAGGGTTCCGCATTTACCCTAATGGCCTCGTCCGCTCCAATGGCAAGTGCCTTTCTTATGGTAGGTTCCGTAGTAGGCCCACCTACCGTGGCAACATGTACAGTTGCTCCTTGTTTTTCTTTGAACCACATGGCCCTTGTAAGGCCAAATTCGTCGTTTGGATTAATTACAAATTGCACTCCATTACTATCAAACTTGGTGTTGCCATCGGTAAAATTAATTTTAGACGTAGTATCGGGGACATTACTTATGCATACTAAAATTTTCATATGAATATATTTTTTAAATCGGTTTTTTGAAACATTGCTAAGATACTCAATAATTTTTGAATTACTATGCATGCATAGTATATTTTGAAGCATTTTTAATAATTTACCTCTTAGTATTGATATATTATTTCCTATTTTTGCTTGCACTTTTAGAATTTTAACAAAAGAATTCAAGTTTACAGATGAAAACACTACAGTTTAGGGAAGCTATTCAAGAGGCAATGTCCGAAGAGATGAGAAGGGACGAGTCCATTTACTTGATGGGAGAGGAAGTTGCGGAATACAACGGAGCCTATAAGGCTTCTAAGGGAATGTTGGATGAGTTCGGCCCCGAGAGAGTAATTGACACGCCTATATCAGAGCTTGGCTTTTCAGGTATTGGAATAGGTTCTGCCATGACCGGTAATAGACCCATTATAGAGTTTATGACCTTCAACTTTTCCTTGGTAGGGATAGATCAAATCATAAACAATGCTGCGAAGATCAGACAAATGTCAGGTGGTCAGTTTAATTGTCCTATTGTTTTTCGTGGACCAACCGGTTCTGCAGGGCAATTGGGAGCAACGCATTCACAAGCCTTTGAGAGCTGGTTTGCAAACTGCCCTGGACTAAAAGTTGTGGTTCCCTCCAATCCCAAGGATGCCAAAGGATTGTTGAAATCGGCCATACGTGACAATGATCCGGTTATTTTCATGGAATCCGAGCAAATGTATGGCGATAAAGGTGAGGTTCCTGAAGGGGAATATACCATACCTTTAGGTGTTGCAGATATTAGAAGGGAAGGAACAGATGTTACTATAGTTTCTTTTGGAAAGATAATTAAGGAAGCGGACAAGGCTGCCGATGAATTGGCTAAAGAAGGTATTAGTCTAGAAATAATAGACTTGCGTACGGTAAAGCCATTGGATTACGATATGGTGTTGAAATCCGTAAAGAAAACTAATAGATTGGTCATTTTGGAAGAAGCCTGGCCCTTTGGGAATGTGGCAACTGAAATCACCTATTACATACAAGCAAATGCATTTGATTACTTAGATGCACCGATCGCCAAAATAAACACTGCCGATACTCCGGCGCCATATTCTCCCGTGCTTTTGGCAGAATGGTTGCCTAATCATGAGGACGTGATCAGAGCAGTGAAAAAAGTAATGTATAAAAAATAAGCTACCATTTAAACAAGTTTTTTAGCTTCGTTAGCGTTCAATTATCGTTGACGAAGCTTTTATACTATAAGTATTCCAGTAAAATAAAGTAGGTAGCTGCCGTTTTACCCACCCCTTTCTTTTTTGACATTTCGGCATAATTTTGGTAGGTTTTACAAATAAGACCATGAGAACAATCCTTTTATTCATACTTTTTGGAGCGCTTCAATCCACCTTTTCCCAGACCAAGGTAGGTGGTGTGGTTGTAGATGAAGATGGAGAACCTGTGGCCTTTGCCAATGTCTTGTTCAAAAATTCTTACGAAGGGACCATTACCAATGATAATGGGAGGTTCTATATGGAATCAGACACTACCCATGACACCCTGTTAATTTCGTTTATTGGATACGAATCCCAAGAGATTCCACTTACCAAGAAGGTAACTGTTGCGATGCGAATTGTAATGCTCGAAGCCAGTGAGCAACTCAATGAAGTAGTGGTGTATGTAGGAAAAACAGATAAAAAAAATAATCCAGCCATCGATATCCTTAAAAAGATCTGGGCTAAAAAACGGAACAATGGATTGTATATGTTCGATCAATATCAATACGATAAATACGAAAAGATAGAGTTCGACTTAAATACAATAGACAGTGCTTTAATGAAAAGTAGGGTCTTTAGGGGGTTAGAATTCGTTTTTAATGATTTAGATACTTCTAGGATAACGGGAAAGACTTATTTGCCCATATTTCTGAATGAAACCTTTTCCAAAGTCTATGGGGACAATGTTTCCAAATTGGTGAAAGAGGACGTACTGGGTAGTAAAAACTCGGGATTTAACAATAATCAAGCAATCATCGCCTTTATCGAGGATCTGTATTCAGATTATGATATCTATAATAACTACCTGAAATTTTTTGATAAAAGTTTTACAAGCCCTTTGTCCAGAACGGGTGTGGATACCTATAATTATGTATTGTCCGATAGTGCCTATATCGATAATAAATGGTGCTATAATATTGTTTACTATCCTAGAAGAAAGAACGAATTGACCTTTAAGGGTAACTTTTGGGTAAACGATACCACCTATGCGGTTAAAAATATTAATCTGGCGGTGACCAAGAGCGCCAATATCAACTGGGTCAAGGAAATCTATATAGAACAGGAATTTGATGTGGTAAACGATTCTGTATTCTTGTTGAAAAGGGATCATATGTTGTCCGATTTCAGCTTTTCTAAAAAGGAGGAATCTCGTGGAGTATACGGAAAGCGGACTACCGTGTACGACAATCACCTTTTTAATAAGGCCAATCCAAAAGAATTTTATAAGGCTAAAACCGATCCATTTGATCCCCTAGTGCTGAACAAGGAGGATTCCTTTTGGGAAGCCAATCGATTAGAGTCCTTAAATAAGGATGAAAAGGGAATCTATAAATTATTGGATACCTTAAAAACGGTTCCCAAGTTTAAGAGCTACTATAATTTGGTGAGTATATTGGGTTCCGGATATGTTGAAATAGACAAATGGAACTTGGATTTAGGGGAAGTATTCGGTGTATTCGGGTACAATGAGGCAGAGGGAGTGCGTCTTAGGGCAGGGGCAAGGACCTATTTTGGACAAAATGACCCCTGGCGACTAGAAGGATATATGGCCTATGGTTTTGGGGATGATAAAGTGAAATATGGATTTTCAGCAAAATTCTTGGTAGATAAACGCAGTCGTTTAATACTATCTGGGGGTAACCGGAGGGATGTAGAGCAATTGGGACTTAGTTTAACCGCTACCAACGATGTGTTGGGGCGAAGTATCGCATCGTCTTCGGTCTTTACAGTAGGCTCTAATGACCGACTTACCAATATCAACCTGTCTACCTTTAATATGGAAATGGAGCCGGTCACCAACCTGAGGATCGGTGTGGGTAGTAGCTTTAGAACACTAAGTTCAGCCCTGCCAGAGGTGTTTAGTTTGGATTATTTAGATCCGTTGTCTCCAACCGGGGTGTCTTCGGAAATTAAACAGTTTGATATCAACACCGTTTTAATCTATACCCCCGGAAAACGAACAATAGGTAATGGGGTGGAAAGAAGAAATATCAACGATAATTATAGTACCCTGTTCTTGTCCTATACCAATGGGGTGAAGGATGTTTTGGAAAGCGATTTCGACTATAAGAAAATTCAGTTCAGCTATACTCAGCCTTGGCAGGTGGGAGGCTATGGTAGGTTGTTGAGTACGGTAGAATTAGGAAAGACCTATGGCGAAGTACCCTTGGGTCTTTTAAATGCCATTCCTGGAAATCAGACCTTTTTCTCGGTGTACAATACCTTTTCTAACCTGAATTTTTATGAATTTATTACCGATACCTATGCGTCGGTACATTTGGAGCATAATTTTAATGGGCGACTTTTTTCTAGGATCCCCGTGATTAGGGAATGGAATTTAAGGGAGATAATAGGAGTGAGAGGAGTATGGGGTGAATTGTCTGATGAAAATAAAGTATTGAGCGGCCCGGTAAATATTCCGTTAATGGCGCCCTCAGGTACTCCTTATTGGGAATATTCCGTTGGAGTAGGTAATATTTTTAAGTTCTTGAGGATCGATTTTAATTTTAGGGGCAACTATTTGAATGCTCCCGATGCAAGGCCTTTTGGAGTGACCGGATCGTTTGGGTTTCATTTCTAAATAGATTTTTAAGGGTTGCCAAAGAATTATTTATTAAATTGAAATATAAAAATTAAATAGTATAAAAATAAGCTTATGAATAGTGATGAGATTACCTCGTTCGACGTATTGATTGAAATTCCAAAAGGTAGCAGGAATAAGTATGAATACGATTTTGAATTAAAGAAGATTCGTTATGATAGGATGATATTTTCCTCTATGATGTATCCTGCTGATTACGGTTTTATACCGGAAACACTTGCATTGGACGGAGATCCGTTAGATGTGTTGGTGTTAGTTACAGAGGCCACTTTTCCCGGATGTGTTATGGAGGTAAAGCCAATAGGTGTATTTCATATGACCGATGAAAAAGGTCCGGATGAAAAAGTAATATGTGTACCAGTATCTGATCCCGTGTGGAATAGGGTCAATGATTTAAATGAGTTAAATCCACATCTTATAAAGGAGATTGAACACTTTTTTAAGGTGTACAAGGATTTGGAAAAAAAGAAGGTAGATGTTGGCGGATGGGGGCAATTGCAAGATGCTAAGGATATTGTGGCCAAATGTATACAAAGATTTAAGGATAGTGATGTTCCAGTTAAAGATGTGAGCATAAAGTATTAAACCTTAAAATTTAAATAGTTTTAAAGCAATATTGTCTAAATAATATTGCTTTTTTTATTCTCGCTTATTTTATTACTTTTATCCCCCTAAATAATCAACTAATAATCAATAAATGGAATCAATAATTATTTATGTGCCAATAATAATGGCATTGATCGGCCTCGTCTTTATGGCGGTAAAAAGGTCTTGGGTATTAAAACAAGATGCCGGGGACGGTAGAATGAAAGAAATTTCAGATTATATCTATGAAGGTGCCCTAGCTTTTTTGAAAGCCGAATATAAATTATTGACATACTTTGTAATAGGTGCCAGTATTGCCTTGGCGGCAGTGTCCTTTATTGTGCCAACAACCCATATACTTATTGTTGTGGCCTTTGTTTTTGGAGCATTTTTCTCTGCACTTGCAGGAAACATGGGGATGAAAATAGCTACTAAGACTAACGTTAGGACTACACAGGCCGCGAGGACAAGTTTACCACAGGCCCTAAAGGTGTCCTTTGGTGGAGGAACCGTAATGGGACTTGGTGTTGCCGGATTGGCGGTATTGGGATTGACAACTGCATTTATTCTTTTGTTCCAGTACTTTATGAATGGTACTTGGAGTTCTACTGAGGATATGACGATAGTGTTGGAAACCTTGGCAGGATTTTCCCTTGGGGCAGAATCCATTGCCTTGTTCGCTAGAGTTGGAGGTGGAATTTACACCAAGGCTGCGGATGTTGGGGCAGATTTAGTAGGTAAGGTAGAAGCTGGTATCCCGGAAGACGATCCGCGTAACCCTGCTACCATCGCAGACAACGTAGGAGATAATGTGGGCGATGTGGCCGGTATGGGTGCAGATTTGTTCGGTTCCTATGTGGCTACCGTTTTGGCGGCCATGGTATTGGGGAACTATGTGATAAAGGATATGGGGGGTGCTATAGATGATGCCTTTGGTGGGATCGGACCTATTTTGTTGCCTATGACCATTGCTGGTTTCGGAATCTTATTTTCCATAATCGGTACTATGTTGGTAAAGATTAATAGTAATGATGCCAAGGAAAAGCAAGTACAAGGTGCTTTAAACGTGGGGAATTGGGTTTCTATAGCGCTTACTTTAATCGCTTCCTATGTGTTGGTAACCTATATGTTGCCAGAAACCATGAAAATGGAATTTTTTGGTGAAGGGTTAAAAGATATTTCCTCAATTAGAGTATTCTATGCTACTGTGATTGGTTTGGTCGTAGGTGGTGTTATTTCCTCTATTACGGAATATTATACTGGTTTAGGTACAAAACCCGTATTGGCAATAGTTCAAAAATCGAGTACTGGAGCGGGAACCAACGTTATTGCTGGTCTGGCTACCGGGATGATTTCTACATTCCCTACAGTATTGGTTTTTGCTGCTGCAATATGGTCTTCTTATGCCCTAGCAGGTTTCTATGGGGTGGCATTGGCTGCCTCCGCTATGATGGCAACAACAGCTATGCAATTGGCTATTGACGCCTTTGGCCCTATTGCCGACAACGCAGGAGGTATTGCCGAAATGAGTGAGCAAGACCCCATTGTAAGAGAACGTACAGATATTTTGGATTCCGTAGGGAATACCACAGCAGCAACTGGAAAAGGATTTGCAATTGCCTCAGCGGCATTGACCTCCCTAGCCCTATTTGCAGCCTATGTAACCTTTACCGGGATAGATGGGATAAATATTTTTAAGGCACCTGTATTGGCGATGCTTTTTGTTGGGGGAATGATTCCAGTAGTATTTTCTGCATTGGCAATGAATTCTGTAGGGAAGGCCGCCATGGACATGGTTTATGAGGTGCGAAGACAGTTTAAAGAAATCCCAGGAATTATGGAAGGAACTGCGAAGCCGGACTATGCTAAATGCGTGGATATTTCTACCAAAGCGGCTTTGCGCGAAATGATGTTGCCTGGAATATTGACTATCGGATTTCCTATCGCTATTGTGCTTTTGGGAAAATTGGTCTATGGTAGCGACAACCAATTGATCGCAGAAATGTTAGGAGGATATATGGCAGGTGTTACCGTATCTGGTGTGTTGTGGGCCATATTCCAGAACAACGCTGGTGGTGCTTGGGACAATGCTAAGAAATCATTTGAAGCTGGAGTGGAGATTAATGGAGAAATGACCTATAAAGGATCTGAGGCACATAAGGCTGCTGTTACTGGAGATACTGTAGGAGATCCTTTTAAAGATACTTCCGGTCCTTCTATGAACATCCTAATAAAACTTACCTGTTTAATTGGTTTGGTTATTGCACCTATTTTAGGAGGTCATGAAATTGAGACAGGCGTAGCCAAGAAAGAAGTGAAAGTTGAAATGCTTTCGGAATCGGAAGATGTAGCGCAAGCTATTGTAAGTTACACTACCCTTAAAGATGGCAAAGAGCTAAAAGAAGAGACAACCTTTAGGGGAACTCGGGAAGAAGTAAGGGCACAGTTGGAAGCCTTTGAAAAAACTACCGTTATTGGTGACGATGTCAATATTAAAGTTGTTATCGATAAGGTTGAAATTGAAAAGTAAGTTGCAGAATTTATAATTTGATACTATATTAAAACCTCGTTTAAAAGACGGGGTTTTTACTTTTGTAAAGGAAATTTAAATGAACTATAATGATCTAGTAACCCTGGGCATCGCTTTTGGATTGGGGCTCCTAGTGGGACTTCAACGTCAAAAGGCTAATGATGAAATGGCCGGTGTACGTACATTTACCTTAATCGGTGTGCTTGGGGTCCTTTCTGGATTTCTGACCAGAGATTATGGTAATCCATTCATATTGCCAGTTTTAGGGATGGCGGTAACCGCTCTTTTGGTAATCGCGAACTTTATAAAATTAAAATCGATTGCTCAACCAGATGTTGGGCAGACTACAGAGGTAGCGGCCTTATTGATGTTTGCCATTGGGGCATACCTAGTGATGGGCGATAGGGTTTTAGGGGTGATAATCGGAGCCTCCATGGCGGTATTGCTACACCTTAAGGACTGGCTCCATGATTTTATAAATCGATTAAAGGATAAGGATATTGCCGCCATAATGACTTTTGTGGGCATTTCTTTAGTGGTTCTGCCCATTTTGCCCAACAAGACTTTTGGACCCTATGGGGTGTTAAATCCACAGAATATCTGGTTGATGATAACCCTTATAGTGGGGCTAAGCGTATTGGGATATTTTATTTACAAGTTTGTTGGAAAAAAGGTCGGAATAATTTCTAACGGGGTCCTTGGAGGTTTAATCAGTAGTACAGCAACTACGGTGAGCTATGCTAGGAAAACAGCGGATACCGCAGGTATTGGAAAGTTGGCGGCCTTTGTAATCACTACGGCCTCTACTATTGCCCTCGCTAGGGTTATGGTAGAAGTAATCGTTGTTATACCGGAAAAGATTTCTGTAATGCTATTGCCATTAATTTCACAATTTGTGCTAATGGCACTGATCTGTGTAGTTTTGTATTACAATATAACCAGGGATTCCACAGATGAAAAGATGCCAGAACCCAGTAATCCGGCTCAATTTAGGAGCGCATTGGTTTTTGGGTTGCTCTATGGGCTAATTTTGTTGGCTGTGGCCTTTGCAAAGGAAGAGTTTGGTAATGAAGCTTTGTATACTGTTGCTATAATAAGTGGACTCACCGATGTGGACGCTATTACGCTGTCTTTATCTCAACTTATTAAAGGTGGTGCCTTGGAGGTTTCCACAGGATGGCGATTAATCTTGTTGGCCTCACTCTCCAATCTGATCTTTAAAGGGATTTTGGCAGCGATTTTGGGAACAAGGCTATTGGCTAAATGGATTGCCTATTCTTTTGGGGTAGCTGTTATTGTGGGAATATGCATAATTTGGCTGTGGCCATCAACTTGGCATTTTTAGGAAATGGGCTGGTTTACTACAAAAGATCCCTTGCAGATCATCGCTTTTCAGACCTATGGCACTTCTCGGCAATTGTATATAAAAGGTCGTGCGTTAGAAGATGAGAATATAGACCTTTCCAAAAAGAATATTTTTCATCTATTGATTAATTCATGGAAGCGATTTGAAACAGATGTAATTGGGAACGCCAAGCTGGTGCTGAAACTTTCTAATGGGTTGGAATACGAGTTTGAAACGGATAAGGAAGGTTATTTTTTGGAAAAAATCCAAGTTGAGGAGCATCCTTTTACATGTAATGAAGAAGGATGGTTGGCGTACGAACTTTCCTTTTTAGATACCGAACTGAAGAGGGAAATTCAGTTAGAAAACAGGTTCCCTGGTGAGATGTTGGTGCCCTCCGCTACTTCAGATTTTGGGGTTATCAGTGATATAGATGATACAATTTTGCATACGGGATTAGTTTCCCTATTAAAATGGCGGGTAGTGTACAATACATTGTTTGTAACTCCAGGGAAACGATTGCCCCTTGCCGGAGCTGCGGATTTTTACCACCTTTTGCATAGGGGGGCATCGGGAAAGGCTTCAAACCCTATCTTTTATGTGAGCAACAGCCCGTGGAACCTGTATCGCTACCTCGAATTTTTTCTAAGAAACAATAATTTTCCAAAAGGCCCTATTTTATTAAGGAGCCTAAGTTCTTTCTTTAAAAGACGCAAGGTGGAAACTGAGGAGAGCCAGTCCCACAAACCCCGTGAAATAATGAATATTCTTAAGAATTATCCGGAAGTGCCCTTTATTCTTATAGGAGATAGTGGGGAGCGTGATGCTGATATTTATATGAAAATTGCACAACGCTTTCCAGATAGGGTTAAAGCCATATATTTACGGACTGTGTCCCATAAAAAGAAGATGATTAGGGTTAAAAGCTTGTATGCAGATTATAAAACAGTGCCAGTGTTGTTGGTGGCTGATTCCGATCAGGCTATAGCACATGCTAGGGAGCATGGATTTGTCCGTTAGGAATTATTATGATATAATCACAGCTTACCAAGGAGCTAAAAACCCTTTACTAAAATGTGGTAAGAGAAGTTAACCCCGGGAATGTAGGGGCTAGAATAATCCGTTTATCTCAGCGTCGATTTTGTTGATGACCAAGCCGAGATCCTCCGGCTCGTCCACAAAGTTTAGTTTATCTACATCTATTACCAGAAGATTGCCTTTTTTATAGCTTTGTGCCCAAGCTTCGTATCGTTCGTTCAACCTACTTAGATATTCAATGGAAATTGTGTTCTCATATTCCCTTCCTCTTTTGTGAATCTGGTTTACCAAATTGGGAATAGAACTTCTTAAATAGATCAATAGATCTGGAGGTTGTACCAAAGTTTCCATCAACTCAAAAAGACTGGTATAATTTTTAAAATCCCTATTGGTCATTAAGCCCATTGCATGTAGGTTGGGCGCAAAAATATGGGCATCCTCGTAAATAGTACGATCTTGGATGGTTTCTTTGCCACTATTTCTGATCTGCAAAATCTGCCTATACCTATTATTAAGGAAATATATTTGGAGATTAAAACTCCAACGTTCCATCTGATTGTAAAAATCATCCAAATAGGGGTTGTCCTCAACATCTTCATATTGAGCCTCCCATTTGTAGTGTTTGGACAAAAGTCTGGTCAAGGTTGTTTTACCAGCTCCAATATTTCCAGCGACAGCAATATGCATAGGTAAGTATGTATTATGGTTAGTGTTTATGGGCACATTTGATTAAGCGGTACAATATACGAGATATAGTGTGCATGTTAAAATCTTTAAGTTAATATCCGATGAAAACCTGAGGAAATAGAATTAAAACTTACTTACTCCTATTTGGATTAAACCAAAACGCTTTTCAATAGTCTTAACTACAATTATAAAATTATAGTATTATGAAGGTTTTATCTTTTTTGCCATTGCTACTGTTTGCGTTTCATTTTGGTGTCCATTCCCAAGACTTTCAGGGGGAGGCAACCTATTTCAGTAAAACTACGGTGGATATGGATTTGGATGGAAGACAGATTCCGGAGGATCGAAAAAAGCAAATAATGGAGCGCATTAAACAAGCCAATGAGCGAACAAATATTTTAACCTTTGATAAGTCTACCTCAATCTATAAGGAAGAAGAGCGTTTGGAGCAGCCAGGTAGCGGAAGGGGAGGCATGAGGTTTGGTATGATGGGCGGTGCAGGTGGAGATTATTACAAAGACGTGAAGGAAGGAAGGTATTTGGTGAAAAATGAGCTTTTGGGGAAGGTATTTTTGGTGGAGGATGAATTGCCCAAATTGGAATGGAAACTGGGAGGAGAAACAAAACAGATCGGGAATTATATGGCCTACAAAGCTACCGCCTTAAAAACGATTAAAAGACCAAACATGAGGGCTGCTTTTCGTAGGGGCAATGATAATACGGAAAATAAGGAAGAAGCATTTTTGGAAAAGGAAGTGGAAGTAGTGGCCTGGTATACGCTAGATATCCCAGTTAATCAAGGTCCAGGTGAATATTGGGGGCTTCCAGGCCTAATCTTGGAGGTAAGTGATGATGTTACCATAACCCTCTGTACGAAAATAGTGCTAAATCCAACAGAGAGGAAAGAAATTAAGGCCCCTACTGGAGGCAAGAAAGTGACGCAGGAGGAGTATGATAAGATTTCTAAGGAAAAGATGTCTGAAATGCGAGACAATTTCCGTCGAGGAAATGGGAACAGGGGAGGAAGGCGACAGTAGGTTTTAAGATCCATTTGGTATTTAAATTTTATAGATGTACAAAAAAACTTGTTTTTCAGTAGTTGTGGTTTTTTGCATTTTTTTATCGGCCTTTGGGCAAGAAATAACATTGACGGGAACCGTTAAGGATACTACTGGATTGGGAGTCGATATGGCGAACGTTATCGCTATAAACTCCGATACCCAAGTATTGGAAGCCTATGGGATTACCAATCATAACGGGCTGTATAAACTGTCCTTAAAAGTGGGTTCAAATTTTAAGATCCGCGTTTCCTATTTGGGGTTTAAAACGGAGGAATTCGCCTTTACGGTGCCATCAGGGAATGTAGAAAAGGACGTTGTGCTATACGAGCAAACCAATGAATTGGACGGGGTAGAGGTTACCTATGAGATGCCAATTTCGGTAAGAGGGGATACCATAGTCTATAATACGGATTCCTTTCTTACGGGGACAGAGAAAAAACTGAAGGACGTGCTCGCAAATTTACCAGGAGTAGCAATAAATGAAGATGGACAAATAGAGGTGGAGGGGAAAAGGGTGACCAAAGTAATGGTAGAGGGAAAGGATTTTTTTGATGGAGATTCCAAACTGGCGTCAGAAAATATCCCAGCCAATGCATTGGATAAAATAGAGGTGTTGAGAAATTATAACGAGGTGTCGCAAATGAAGGGCCTAACCAACGATACGGATAATGTAGCCATAAATATAAAATTAAAAGAAGGAAAGAAGCGGTTTTGGTTTGGGGAAATTACAGCGGGTTATGGAACGGAGGATAGTTATTTGGCGCATCCAAAGTTATTCTATTACAGTCCGGATTACAGTATCAATATAATAACCGATTTAAATAATATTGGAGAGGCGCCCTTTAACCGAAGGGATTACCAGAATTTTACCGGCGGATTTCGGAACCTAGGCAGTGGTAGTGGAAGCGCTATTGATATTGGGGGTGATGGATTGGGTTTGTCGAACCTACAAAACAACAGGGCAAAGGAACTAGACACTAAATTTGCGGCTGTAAATTTTAGTTATTCCCCAAAGGAAAACTGGGATTTAAGCGGATTTGCAATTTATTCCTATACAGCGACTTTAATGGAGAACCAAACTCGAAGAGTGTACATATCCTCCAACGAAACAGAAGATGCTGCAAGGGCAACAGATCAGACCGTGCACTTGGGATTGGTAAAGTTTAGCTCCCTATACAAGCCACATGATAGACTTCAAATTGATTATGATGTGCTTTTAAAGCAATCCGATGACAAGGAGATGGAAAATGTACGTTCTATTTCCAACGTCACCGATGAAATCACAGAAAAAAAGAAACAGAAACCTACATCTGTTAGTCAGAATGCCAATCTGTATTACACCTCTTTAGATTCGAAACATATCTTTGCCTTAGAGGCACAATATATTTATCAGGATGAAGATCCTTTTTATAATGCGGTACGAGATAATTTTGCGTTTGGGGATATTTTTCCCGTAGACCAAGATCAATCTAGTTACAATTTAAATCAGTCCAAAAATACCATTACCAATAAAGTGGATGCCAAGCTCGATTATTATTGGGTTACCGGCCTTAAAAGTAATGTAAACCTTACTTTGGGAACTACTCAAAGCCATCAGAACTTTAATTCTAATATTTTCCAGATATTGGATGGAGGTGATGGGTTAGATTTTACGGAGGATGAATTTAACAATGAGGTGGCTTATAGCATTTCGGATCTATATATGGGAGTGCATTATAAGGTAATATCTGGGATCTTTACTTTTAATCCAGGGGTTACCTTGCATCAATACGGAACTAAAAATAAGCAGTTGGGAACCTCCGTATCGGACAATTTAACTGCTCTGCTGCCTGATTTGTATATTAACGCACAGCTTAAGAAATCGGAAAACATAAGGTTTAACTACAGGGTTACTCGGTCTTTTACGGATGTGAATAAATTTGCAGGAGCATTTGTTTTAAATAACTACAATTCTGTTTATTCTGGAAATAGAGATTTGGAAAGTGCCCTAAACCATAATCTCTCTTTAAATTTCTTTAGTTTTAACATGTTTAATCTCACCAATATTTTTGGAAACCTCACCTATACCAAAAGAATGGATGCCCTTAAAAGTGCATCGGAGATTATTGGAATAAATACGGTTGGCACCACCATAAATTCTAATTTGGAAGACCAGTCCCTTAGTGCTAATGGGAGGTATCAGCGTACTTATGGGAAGATAAAGGCATCGGTAGGGGCTAATATTTATTGGTCTACCACCAATAATTTGGTAGATATGCAACCAAGGAAATCGGAATCTTTTACGCAGAATTATTCCTCGTCCTTGGCAACCAACCTTAAAAATGCTCCTAATTTGGAATTGGGGTATAGGTACACCATCAACAATTATGATAATGGAGGACGGGCCACTACCTATTTTACCAATAGGCCTTTTGCCAAACTTGATGCTACCTTGCTGAAAAGTTTTATTTTCACCTTGGATTATGATTACTATAACTATAGTGACAAGGAAAATACCATTGAGAACACCTATAGTTTTTTGGAGGGTAATTTATCCTATCAGAAAAAAAGCAGTCCTTGGGAATTTGGAGTCAAGGGAACAAACCTTTTAGATACAAAAACTTTGGATAGAGATAGTACTAATGAACTGTTTTTTACCACCTCTTCCTATTTTATCCAGCCGCGATATGTGCTGTTTACTGTAAAATATGATCTGTAGGCTTTTTGGGACCACATTTTAAAATAGTTGTTAAACCAGTTTTGATACCTCAGTATTTCTTGTACTTTTGTACTTGATAATTTAGGAGGAAGGATTTGACTGATTGCAACCTCTGAAGGCCAATAAGAAAATTGGTGTAACAAAATGCTAAAGCAGTTTATGTTGTTGGTGGTTTTTATAACTCTTACATCACCTCTTCTCTAGGCTTCTTCAAATCCTTGTCCTTATTTAGTTATACAACGAATATGGCATATTTATTTACTTCAGAATCGGTCAGTGAAGGACATCCTGACAAAATCGCAGACCAGATAAGTGATGCACTTTTAGATAATTTTTTGGCCTTCGATTCGGATAGCAAGGTAGCTTGTGAAACTTTAGTGACCACAGGTCAGGTGGTATTGGCCGGGGAAGTCAAGAGTCGCACTTATTTAGATGTTCAGCAAATTGCTAGGGACGTCATCAATAGAATTGGTTATACCAATGGCGATTATAAATTTAGCGGCGATTCTTGTGGGGTTATTTCCTTGATCCATGAACAATCCAAAGATATCAATCAGGGTGTAGATAGGGGCTCTAAAGAAGAACAGGGAGCCGGTGACCAAGGGATGATGTTTGGATATGCTACTAAGGAAACCGACAATTACATGCCATTGGCTCTGGATATTTCTCATAAAATCTTACAGGTTTTGGCCCAATTAAGACGGGAAAATACACAGATCGATTATCTAAGACCTGATGCAAAAGCCCAAGTTACCATTGAATATTCCGATGATAATGTGCCGCAGCGGATAGATACTATTGTGGTTTCTACCCAGCACGATGAGTTTGATGCGGACGATGAGGTGATGTTGGCTAAAATTAAAAAGGACATTGTTTCCATTTTAATTCCGAGGGTAATGGAACAAATGCCGGAAAATATCCAGAAATTATTTGATGATAAAATAAAATATCATATAAATCCAACGGGGAAATTTGTCATTGGAGGTCCACATGGCGATACCGGTCTTACTGGTAGAAAAATCATTGTGGATACGTATGGTGGAAAAGGTGCCCACGGTGGAGGCGCGTTTAGTGGTAAGGATCCAAGTAAGGTAGATCGTAGTGCTGCCTATGCGGCAAGACATGCGGCCAAAAACTTGGTGGCTGCAGGTGTTGCGGATGAGATGTTGGTGCAGGTGAGCTACGCCATTGGTGTGGTAGAACCTACCTCTATATTTGTGGATACCTATGGTACTTCAAAAGTTGGTTTAAGCGATGGGGAGATTGCCGGAAAAGTGGCTCAATTGTTTGATATGCGACCATTTGCCATAGAAGAACGACTAAAACTGAGAAATCCGATTTATTTGGAAACCGCTGCCTATGGCCATATGGGAAAAGAATCCATCAAAGTGACCAAAGTATTCGAATCCCCTTATAATGGGAGAGTGGAAAAGGAAGTAGAATTGTTTACATGGGAAAAATTGGATGAATTAGATAAAGTAAAAAAAGCATTTAATCTATAATTTTATGAAAATAGTAGGAAAAAGAAATTTTCCCTACCTATATTTGCATACCTAAAGTTCAAACACTTATTGAATTGTTATCAAGAAAGGTGGAGGGAATAGACCCTTTGAAACCTTAGCAACCCTTTGACCCATATGTCAATGAAGGTGCTACATTCTACCTAACCACAACATTATGCCCTTTGGGTTTTAATGTGGCCCAGGCAGATAACACAAACGATTGCTTCGGCAATTGACTTTCTTTTTAACTTTTTGATTTTATAATAGTGGACTGTCTGCACTATTTGCTTTGGATTTTTATTTGATATTTTAATATTTTAATAATTTAATAAAAAACAAAAAAGATCATGAGTACTCAAAAATTTGCTACCAACGCCTTGCACGCAGGACACGACACAAAATTAACAGGAGGGACTAGAGCGGTGCCAATTTACCAGAATACGGCCTATGTCTTCAACAATACAGATCATGCCGCAAATTTATTTAACTTATCCGAACCGGGATTTATCTATACTAGATTGAACAATCCTACCAACGATATCTTGGAAAAACGATTGGCCACTTTGGAAGGGGGAATTGCTGGGGTAGTTACCGCCACGGGAACTGCTGCTATTTCCACTGCATTATTGGTGCTGTTAAAATCTGGGGATCATATTGTAGCCTCAAGTAGTTTGTATGGGGGTACTTATAACCTATTGGCAGTAACGCTCCCAAGATTGGGAATCACTACTACTTTTGTAGATGCTGGGGATGAGGAAAACTTTAGCAAAGCCATAAAAGATAATACCCGTGCCATTTTTGTGGAATCTTTAGGGAATCCTAAATTGGACGTATTGGACTTAAAAGCCATTTCCGTGGTTGCTAAAAACGCCAAAATTCCATTTATCGTAGACAATACGGTTGCCACAAGTGCTTTGGTGAAACCAATAGAGCACGGAGCCAACATCGTGATCCACTCCCTTACAAAATACATTAACGGAAACGGTACAGCTATGGGAGGTGTCATTGTAGATGCCGGGACTTTTGATTGGAGCAGTGGTAAATTTCCTGAGTTTACGGAACCGTCACCGGGGTATCACGGATTGGTGTATCATGACGTTTTGGGTGCAGCAGCTTTTATCGCCAAAGTGAGGATAGAAGGATTAAGAGATCTTGGAGCTGCATTAAGTCCGTTCAATGCATTTCAAATAATCCAAGGATTGGAAACCTTGGAAATCAGAATCAAAAAGCATAGCGAAAATGCCTTAGAATTGGCAAAATGGCTTCAAGATAGGGAAGAAGTTGCTTGGGTGAATTATCCTGGACTTCCATCGAGCCCTTACTACAAGCTGGCACAACAATACCTTCCAAAAGGGCAAAGTGGTATAGTTACATTTGGAGTTAAAGGAGGATATGAATCGGCCAAAAAAATAGTGGACGAAACAAAACTATTTTCTCTTTTGGCAAATATTGGGGATACCAAGTCTTTAATTATCCATCCGGCAAGTACCACCCATCAACAATTGGATGACAAGGCACAACAAACAACAGGGGTAACCAAAGATATGGTACGCCTTTGTGTTGGATTGGAAGATATTGAAGATATCAAGGCAGATTTAGAGCAGGCATTCGCCGTTTTGGATAAATCGGTTTTGTCCTAATATTTTTTACATCCATACTACTATTCAATATTTAAGGGAGATATGGAGCGCAATTTAAGTGTCCTATCGGCATAGCGCTCCTATATTTTAAAAGACCCCAGACCCGTTATAATTAGAAAATTTATTTTCAATCTTATTTTATGCTACATCAACTTTCAATCCAAAATTACGTTACGGAAAGCGGTTACAAACTGGATATTAATTTGTCATATGAGATTTTTGGACTTCCATTACATACAGCTCCTATAATAGTGGTGAACCATGCACTCACGGGTAATTCTAATGTAGCTGGGGAACAGGGATGGTGGAATTCACTGATTGGAGATGGAAAGTGTATCAATACTAAAAAATACACCATCCTCTCCTTTAATATTCCAGGGAATGGGTATGATAGCTTTGTAATAGATCGTTATAAGGACTTTGTTGCAAGGGATATCGCTAAAATATTTCTTTTGGGATTGGAGGCCCTAAAGGTAAGTCGACTCTATGCTCTTATTGGAGGTTCTTTGGGAGGTGGTATTGCCTGGGAAATGGCTGCCCTCGATCCTAATTTAACAGAGCATTTAATCCCTGTAGCTTCCGATTGGAAGTCTACGGATTGGTTGATTGCCAATTGTCAGATTCAGGAGCAATTCCTGGTGAATTCCAAGCAACCGGTACACGATGCCCGTATGCACGCCATGTTGTGCTATAGGACTCCCGAATCTTTTACAGAGAAATTTAAAAGGAGTACCAATGAGGAGCAAAAGGTATTTAATGTAGAAAGTTGGTTGACACACCATGGCAATAAATTGCAGGAACGGTTTCAGCTCTCGGCTTATAAATTAATGAACCAGTTGTTGAAGACCATAGATATTACCCGAAATGGGGAAGAGGCCTTTGTAGCACTTCAAAATAGCAACACCAATATCCATATTATCGGGGTAGATTCCGATCTTTTTTTTACAGCGAAGGAGAATAAGGATACCTTTAAGAAATTGGCCCAAGCCAATAGCAATGTAACCTATGGAGAAGTTCAGTCCCTACATGGTCATGATGCATTTTTGATCGAATTTAACCAGATGGAAGAACTGTTGAAGGGAATCTTCGATCTAAATGGAATATCCAAAAAGATAAAGGTCCTAAAGTTTGGTGGGAGATCTCTAGCAAATGGAAAAGGCCTGAATTCTGTTGTTCGCATAATATCGGACAAGGTAGCTGCAGGAGAAAATATGGCGGTAGTGGTCTCAGCTAGGAATAAGGCGACTGATGAATTGGAAAACATCCTTGATAAGGCTGCAAGGGGAGTTGATTACAACAAGGATTTTAAAGATTTTGAAAAATATCAGAAACACCAATTTAATACTATCGACAACTCCGAGGAACTAAAAGGATTGTCCAAATTGTTTGAAGGTGTAGCCATGCTTGGGGATTTTAGCCCCAAGATAAAGGATCAGGTTTTGGCCTATGGAGAAATTTTATCGGCTAAATTACTTACCCAATTGTTACAGGAAAAGGGAATTAAAGCACGGTTTGTAGATACCCGAAAGTTAATAAAGACCGACAGTAATTTTGGAGATGCAAAAGTACTGGATACCCTATCCAAGGAAAATGTTGTACGTGAATTTGGAAAGCAGGATACGGATACGGTTTCCATTGCCACCGGATTTATCGCATCCAACCAACTTAATGAAACCACCACCTTGGGAAGGAACGGTAGTAATTATTCTGCAGCTTTATTGGCCAATTATTTAAATGCGGAAGAGTTGCAGAATTATACCCATGTGGATGGGATTTTTACTGCCAATCCTGATTTGGTGGCCGAAGCGAAGCGAATTGATGAATTGTCCTATAGTGAAGCCAGTGAGTTGGCCAATTTTGGGACCACAATTTTACACGCAAAGACCATCATCCCTCTGATCGAAAAAAATATTCCACTGAGGATCCTTAATACTTTTAATGATGATAATAAGGGGACTTTAATCAGTGCAAAAACAAATAAAGAAGGAATTAAGTCCTTATCTGTCATAGAAAACATGGCCTTGATTAATTTGGAAGGGCGTGGTCTTTTGGGCAAGGTTGGGGTAGATGCCCGTATTTTTAGGACCTTGGGGAATAACAATATCAGTGTGAGTATTATTTCACAGGGATCCTCGGAAAGGGGAATCGGACTAGTGGTGGCCGCTAAGAATGCTGCGCTGGCAAAATCGTCTTTGGAAGAGGAATTCCAAACCGATTTTAAGTTACAGGATATCAATAATATCACCGTGGTAGATCAAGTTTCCGTTATATCTATAGTAGGACAGGACTTGAGTACCTTTCACAAACCGTACAATGCCTTAATCAAAAATCAAATTGTACCACTATTGTTCAACAATACCATTACTGGAAAAAATGTGAGTTTGGTCGTTAAAAAATCGGACTTGCACAAGGCGCTTAACGTTATGCACGGGCAGATTTTCGGGATCAGTAAAAAGGTGAATATCGCCATTTTTGGCCATGGAAACGTGGGTGGAACACTTATAGATCAGATTTTGAAATCTAATACAGCCATTGAAAAGCGAAAAGGAATTCATCTCAATGTTTTTGCAGTAGCCAATTCCAAAAAAGTGTTGTTGAACAGGAACGGAATTTCCAAACAATGGAAAAAGGCTATGGATTCTAAAGCGATTCCCTACCAATTGAAGGATATTTTTAAATATGCCAAGGAAAACCATTTGGAAAACCTTATTGCGGTGGATAATACCGCAAATGAGGAGTTTGTAGCTTCTTATTTGGATTTTGTAGCCAACGGATTTGATCTAGTGTCTTCCAATAAGATTGCCAACACCCTTGGGTTTGATTACTATCAATTATTAAGGGCGGAGTTGGTAAGGAATCAAAAGCAGTATTTATATGAAACCAATGTTGGCGCTGGTTTGCCATTGATTGATACTATAAAATTGTTGCATCTTTCGGGTGAGAACATCACTAGGATAAAAGGAGTGTTTTCGGGATCTTTGAGTTATATTTTTAATACTTTTTCGGAGAAAGACGCCTTGTTTTCAGACATATTAAGGGAAGCAATGGACCAAGGATTTACGGAGCCGGACCCTCGAGAGGACCTTTCTGGGAATGATGTGGGTCGAAAATTACTGATTTTAGCAAGGGAATTGGATCTGTGCAATGAATTCTCCGATATAAAAATAGAAAATCTTATTCCTGAAGCCTTGCAAAATGGATCAGTAACGGAATTTTTACAGCAATTGTCTGTATTAGATGAAAAGTTCAGTACAATCAAAGCAGCCCAAAAATCAAATCATGTGTTGCGATATGTAGGAGACCTTTCAGGGGACCTACAAAAAGAGAAAGGGAATTTGGACGTAAAATTAATTTCCGTTCCTAAAGAGAGTGCGTTGGGGCAGATTAAAGGCTCCGACTCCATCATTGAAATCTATACCGAATCTTATGGTCAAAATCCTTTAGTCATCCAGGGAGCTGGCGCAGGTGCCGCCGTAACGGCAAGGGGAGTGTTCGGAGATATTTTGCGGATTGCAGAGAAGGGATAATTATGTGGTGACTTCGGCGCCGCCTACCTCTAGGTTTGTCAGAGATTGAGCTTGCCTGCCGTTAGGGAGGCGTAGTTGAAATCGGATTGTGAAGAGAAGGAAGGCCTATACGAAATCTGATGGGGTTGGATAGAAAAAATAATATCAGAAAGAATTAGTTAGAAATAATAATCATGGCGAAACAACATAAATTTGAAACTGAAGCAATAAGGACCCAAACAGAACGGAGTCAGTTTCTGGAGCATTCTACGCCACTTTACTTAACGTCCAGTTTTGTATTTGAGGACGCTGAGGATATGCGGGCTTCCTTTGCGGAAGAAAAGGAACGCGATATTTATTCTAGATATGGAAACCCCAATTCCACCGAATTTATTGATAAGGTGTGTAAAATGGAGGGGGCAGAGAATGGTTTTGCATTTGCGTCGGGAATGGCAGCAGTCTTCTCTACTTTTGCAACCTTACTGGATAGCGGAGACCATATTATTTCTGCCCGAAATATTTTTGGATCTACCCATAGCCTTTTTACGCAGTTTTTCCCGAAATGGAATATAGACCACAGTTATTTTTCCATTAATGAGTTGGATAAAATTGATGCACTGGTAACGCCGAAAACTAAGATTTTATATGCAGAATCACCTACCAACCCAGGAGTAGACGTTATAGATCTTGAAGTATTGGGGCAAATTGCTAAAAAACACAACCTGATCTTTATAGTGGATAATTGCTTTGCATCGCCCTACTTACAGCAACCCATAAAATTTGGAGCCGACCTAGTAATTCATTCAGGTACTAAATTAATGGATGGACAAGGAAGGGTGTTGGCCGGGATTACTGTTGGAAGTGCTGACCTGATCGATAAAATTTACCGTTTTTCAAGAATGACGGGTCCATCATTATCCCCTTTTAACGCCTGGGTGCTCTCCAAAAGCCTGGAAACCTTGTCGCTGAGAGTGGACAGGCATTGTGAGAATGCCCTTAAACTAGCTCAATTTTTGGAAGGACATCCCAAGGTAAATTGGGTGAAATATCCCTTCCTAAAATCTCATCCTCAATACGAAATAGCAAAGCGGCAGATGAAGGCTGGAGGTTGTGTGGTGGCTTTTGAAATAGAAGGTGGTGTGGGGGCAGGGCGCAACTTTTTTGATGCCATTAAGATGCTATCCCTTTCTGCAAATCTAGGAGATGCCAGGAGTATTGTGACCCATCCCGCATCTACAACCCATAGCAAGCTTTCTACCAAAGATAGGTTGGCAACTGGAATTACGGATGGAATGGTCCGTGTATCGGTAGGTCTAGAGCATATAGACGATATTATTGCCGATATAGAGCAGGCTCTGGATAGCTAGTAGCATTGTCAATGAGGTGAATTAAGGATATTTTTAGCTCTTAATGTTTTACGGGTTTAAATATCCAATTTTCCTTATCTTCGCTCCATGCTTTCAAAAAAAACTAAATACGGTTTAAAAGCGCTTACCTTTCTTGCGACGCAAAAAGGGCGACAGCCCGTTCAAATTTCAGAGATAGCGAAACAGGAGAACATCTCACAAAAATTTTTAGAGAGCATACTTCTCACCCTAAGAAAGACCGGCATCCTTGGTTCTAAAAAAGGAAAGGGCGGTGGCTACTACCTTATTAAGGATCCCAAGGATATTCCCATGACCACCGTGATGCGGGTATTGGAAGGACCTATAGCCATGGTGCCTTGCGTAAGCTTAAATTTCTATGAAAAATGTGACGATTGTCCAGATGAAGCAAACTGTTCGGTACACATACTAATGCTTAAGGTGAGGGATAGTACCTTGGAAGTGTTTAAGAACAATACCCTGGCAGATCTAGTGTCATAAAAGGGAACTTTATTAAATTTTAACGAATAATATTTATCAACTTCCTTCCAAAGGATAGTAAATCTGCATTTTTTTTACTCATTTTTTATTAATCTACTAAAACTATAGGGTAATTGGAAAAATGTTTAGGAATTCATATAAATTTTTTCAAAATAGTTCTATTTTTGCTTACTCTATTAAATCGATAGGATAATAAACTATAAGTATTTTGCCACATGATCGCAGACCAGTTGATTGCCAATAATAACAGTACGGTTTCAAAAAGCTACAAAGCGGATAGTCGATCGGAGAATCCGAAGCGGAGTATCGTTAAGTCTATTAGTTGGAGATTTATTGGGACCTTGGATACCATTATAATTTCATGGTTGGTTACAGGAACCTTATCAGTGGCATTCTCTATCGGGCTGGTAGAGCTTTTTACGAAGATGTTATTGTATTTCTTTCACGAAAGAATTTGGGATAGAATCAATTGGGGGAGGTAGTAGAATAAGATAACGAGGAACAAAATAATTAAGCAATGGCATTTACAGAGCAACAAATACTCAATTTAAATCAGCAGTTTAAAGGTATTCCGCCCGAAGAGATTATTTCATGGGCTATTCAATATGCACAAAGGCCATTGGTGACAACAAACTTTAGACCCTATGAAGTGGCTATTTTAAATGCGGTTACCGAAGTGAGTTCCAATATTCCGGTAATCTGGTGCGATACAGGATACAATACCCCGCAAACCTATCAACATGCCGAGGAATTGATAAAGCGATTACAATTAAACATTAAGTTGTATGTGCCGAAGCAGACATCTGCACATAGGGATGCTATTATGGGAATTCCAGGGATAGATGATCCAAGGCATGCCCTCTTTACGGAACAGGTGAAGTTAGAGCCATTTAAAAGGGCGATGGAGGAACATGGTCCAGATGTCTGGTTCACCAATCTTAGGAAAGGTCAGACTGCACTAAGGGATTCTTTGGATATTTTAAGTCTTAGTAAGGATGGGGTGTTAAAAGTAAGTCCGTTTTATCATTATAATGACAGTCAATTGGACAGTTATTTAAAATTAAAAAACCTCCCCAATGAGCATAAATATTTCGATCCTACCAAGGTTTTGGAACATAGGGAATGTGGATTGCATACATAATAAGAGATTAATAACGGTTGAAAGAAGCTTTTTTTAAAGGTGAAAATAAATCAAATAACAATACTATTTTGAGCATAATAGAATCAGATTTGGACACAGAAATAGACGTTAATCAGTCTAGGGTGCTAGAGGTACTTATAAATAACGATTTGGAGAGCGAGGCTATCTATATTCTTAGGGAGGTAGCGGCGCAATTTGAAAGGCCTGTCCTTTTGTTTTCAGGAGGAAAGGATTCCATTACCTTGGTGAGATTAGCGCAAAAAGCATTTTTCCCCGCAAAGATCCCATTTCCCTTGATGCACATAGATACGGGGCACAATTTTCCAGAAACCATTGCCTTTAGGGATAAATTGGTGAAAGAGCTCGGGGTAGAATTGATTGTAAGGAATGTACAAGATTCTATAGATCAAGGAAAAGTGGTAGAAGAATCTGGTAAATATGCGAGTAGGAATATCTTACAAACGACTACTTTATTGGATGCTATTGAGGAGTTTAAGTTTGATGCCTGTATAGGTGGTGCAAGAAGGGATGAGGAAAAAGCACGTGCCAAGGAACGCATTTTTTCCGTTCGGGACGATTTTGGGCAATGGGATGAAAAAAACCAACGCCCAGAAGTGTTCGATATGTTGAACGGTCAGATTGAGTTGGGACAGAATGTAAGGGTATTTCCTATAAGCAACTGGACGGAATTGGATGTTTGGAGCTATATCCAAAAAGAAGAAATTGAAATTCCATCGATTTATTTTGCGCATAAACGTAAAATATTTTTAAGAGATGGTTTTATCTGGTCTGCAGAAGATGAGGTGGTTTTCCGTGCCAAGGACGAGCTTGTAGAAGAGCGTATGGTCCGTTTTAGAACCGTAGGGGATATGAGCTGTACCTCTGCCGTACTTTCCCATGCCGATACAATAGAAAAGGTGGTAGGGGAAATCAGGGAATCCAAGATTTCGGAAAGAGGGGCTAGAATAGATGATAAACGATCTGAGGCCGCCATGGAAAAAAGAAAGCAACAAGGATACTTTTAGAAGTTCCTATAAGCACAAACAAGAGGAACACTATAAGCTGCTTGACAGATTAATTATACCTCTCAATACTCAATACTTAAGACTGAATAATGGAAGTACTAAAAATAGCAACGGCAGGAAGTGTGGATGATGGTAAAAGTACCCTGATCGGACGATTGCTGTACGATACCAAATCCCTTACCGATGATAAATTGGAGGCCATAGAAAAAACCAGTAAGCAGAAAGGATATGATTATCTGGACTTCTCCTTGGTGACCGATGGTCTAGTGGCCGAAAGGGAGCAGGGAATTACCATAGATGTTGCCCATATATATTTTTCTACCCATACCAAGAGTTATATCATAGCCGATACCCCTGGACATGTAGAATATACTAGAAATATGGTTACCGGTGCCTCTACCTCTCAGGCAGCAATTATACTAATTGATGCTAGAAAAGGAGTAATAGAACAGACCCATAGGCATTTTTTCATCAACAACCTTCTGAGGATTAAAGATGTAATAGTAGCCATAAACAAAATGGATCTTGTAGATTTTTCAGAGGAACGATACCAGGAGATCAAGACCGATTTTGAGGAGCTGATGGGGAAACGTGATTATCAGGATCAGAAAATCACTTTTATTCCAGTTAGTGCCCTAAAAGGCGATAATGTGGTTAACCGCTCAGATCGGATGACTTGGTATAAGGGGCAGACCTTGTTGGAGCATTTTGAAGGCTTGGATAGAGCGGATATTTACAATGTAGGTACTCCAAGATTTCCGGTACAATATGTAATCCGACCTAAAACCGAGGAATTTCACGATTTTAGAGGGTTTGCAGGGAAAGTCTACGGAGGGGAATTGAGTGTTGGTGATGAGGTGGTAGTGCTGCCATCTATGACCAGATCTAGAATAAAGGATATTTATTTCTATGATAAGAAGTATCAAACTGCTACACGAAGGTCCTCTGTTACCATCACATTGGAAGATGAAATTAATGTAAGTAGAGGGGATATGTTGGTGAAAGCAAACGATTTGCCTAAGGTTGAAAAGGAATTTACAGCCACGGTTTCTTGGATGGACTCCAGAGAATTAAGTGTTGGCAATAAGTATGTACTACAACACGGGGTAAACAAAGTATTGGCCAAAGTAGAAAATATCCATCATAAAATAAAGCCAGACTATTCCGGAATAGAAAAAGGAATAAGTGCTTTGGCAATGAACGATATTGCACAAGTAACCTTTAGATTAAACAAGCCTATTTTTTACGATACGTTTAAAGAGCACCGTACCAACGGTTCTTTTATCCTAATAGATAATCAGAGCAATAGTACGGCAGGGGTAGGATTTATTGAGTAAATAACCTATGCCTATCTAACGTGGTAAGGCTGCTTTATAGTAATCTATTATTTCTATAGAGATACTATATAATTAGAAAGTAAATCATTATTTGAATTCATAAAACAAGGATCATGCAGAGTTTCAGGACAGAATTGGAAAACCCGGTAGTAGAAAAGGATATCATTGCCTTAGCTAATAAGATCCATGAATTTCAAGGTGGAAAATTAGACGAGGAAAAATTCCGTAGTCTACGTTTGGCCAGAGGAATTTACGGACAAAGACAACCTGGGGTCCAAATGGTCAGGATAAAATTGCCCTATGGAAAAGTTACTTCCCAACAGCTGAGGAGAATTTGTGAAGTGTCCGAGGAGTATTCCACGGGACGTTTACATATTACTACGCGTCAGGATATACAGATCCATTATGTGGATATTAATCGCACCCCGGAATTATGGGCCCAGTTGGAAAGAGATGCCATTACTATCCGTGAAGCCTGTGGTAACACGGTGCGTAATGTTACGGCTAGCGAAACGGCGGGAATAGATGTAAGTGAGCCATTTGATGTTTCTCCTTATGCCGATGCCTTATTCCAATACTTTTTAAGAAACCCAATAAGTCAGGAAATGGGAAGGAAATTTAAGGTTTCTTTTTCAGCCTCGGATACCGATACTGGACTTTCCTACATGCACGATCTTGGCTTTATTGCTAAAATTGAGAATGGCGTAAGGGGATTTAAGGTGATGTTGGGCGGCGGCTTGGGCTCCCAGCCAAGACTTGCAGATGAAATGTATTCTTTCCTTCCCGCAGATCAAATCATTCCATTGATGGAAGGTGTGGTGCGTGTTTTTGACCGTTATGGGGAACGTAAGAGCAGGGCGAAGGCCAGAATGAAATTTCTTTTGAAGGATATTGGACTGGACGGATTTAAGAAATTATTGGAAGAAGAACAACTGGCTGTTCCATTTAAAACCTATGAAATTGACCCAGAATCCTATCCCAAGATCAACGTAGCAGAAACTGAAGCTCCAAAGGCAATCATAGAGGACCATAATAGTTTTGAACTTTGGAAATCTACCAATTTGGTGCCGCAAAAGCAACAGGGGTATGTTGCAGTCGGAATTAAAGTATTGTTGGGTGATTTTTATATTGATAAGGCAAGACAGTTGGCCGATTTGGTAGAAAAATATGCCGCTGGTGAAGTCAGGTTAACCTTGCGTCAAAATATATTGATTCCCCATGTTAAGGAATCTATATTGCCTTTCTTTTATCAAGAACTAAAAAAACTCGATTTTGTCGAAATCGGATACAATACTGCAGTAGATATCACCGCTTGTCCAGGAACTGATACCTGTAACCTAGGAATTGCCAGTAGTACTGGAATTGCCGATAAATTGGAAAAGGTGATTAAGGCAGAATATCCACATTATATTAATAATCCGGATGTAGTAATAAAAATAAGCGGATGTATGAACGCTTGTGGACAGCACAATATGGCCAATATTGGATTTCAAGGCATGTCGGTGAGGACCAAGAATAAATTAGTAGCGCCTGCCCTACAGGTACTTTTAGGCGGCGGTAATTTGGGTGATGGCAATGGTCGTTATGCAGATAAGGTAATTAAGATCCCAAGTAAACGAGGACCTCAGGCTCTGCGATCA
This sequence comes from Arenibacter antarcticus, assembly GCF_041320605.1. Classification (NCBI taxonomy): domain Bacteria; kingdom Pseudomonadati; phylum Bacteroidota; class Flavobacteriia; order Flavobacteriales; family Flavobacteriaceae; genus Arenibacter; species Arenibacter antarcticus. The sequence continues at coordinate 553,978 of NZ_CP166679.1, read as the reverse complement.
ATTTTGGACGACTTTGATCTAAACGGGAATGGGAAGACCTTTGTGGAGTACTACGAAGAAAAAGGACAAATGTATTTCTATGAGTATTTAAAGCCTTTGTCCGATGTGGAAAACCTAAGCCCTTCAGATTTTATCGATTGGGGTAACACGGAAAAATATGAACAGGCTATTGGAGTAGGGGAATGTGCAGGAGTGGTCATCGATTTAATAGCGACCCTATTATTTGACAGTCAGGAAAAATTGGAAACGGCAAAATTGAATTTGGAAGAAGAAAAATGGGCGGCAAGTATTTACCACTCCTATTCTTCTATGGTTAACACTGCAAAAGCGCTTTTGACCTCCGAAAATACCAAGGTAAATACCCATATCAGTATTATTAAAGATTTTGACAAACTGTTCGTGGCCACTGGGAAATTTAAATTGGAAAAAGGATTTGAGAAAACGGTGCTTCAATTAAAGGAGAACGCACCAACGGAATCTTTTGCAAAGTCGTATTTAGAAGATGCAGGGACATTTTTAAGCGAAGTGGAAACGTATAGACAACTAGAACTGACAACAGCCTAAGCGCATGATAAGTAAAATTGAAAACATAGAAACTATACATGCCTTACCCGTACAAGGTTCCAATAGGGTTAAGCGATTGACCGTTGTAGGCGCAGGGCCTGGAGATGTGGAACTCATTACGCTTAAGGCAATACGAGTTTTAAAGTCGGCCAATGTGGTCCTTTATGACGCCCTTGTAGATACTTCCTTGTTGGAATATGCCCCAGATGCCGAACATATTTTTGTCGGGAAAAGAAAAGGGTGTTATGCTTATCAGCAAGATCAAATAAATGAGCTAATTGTTAGCAGGGCATTTTCGCATGGGCATGTGGTTAGATTAAAAGGTGGCGACCCCTTTGTTTTTGGAAGAGGGGCCGAAGAAATGGACTATGCAGCCAGCAAAGGATTGGAAGTAGCCATGATCCCGGGAATCTCATCATCAATGGCAGTGCCAGCATCACAACATATCCCAGTAACGAAAAGAGGAGCTTCTGAAAGTTTTTGGGTGATCACGGGAACTACCAAGAATCATAAAATATCGGCAGATGTGGCCTTGGCCGCGAAATCTAGCGCAACGGTAGTAATACTTATGGGAATGGGGAAGCTTGGCGAGATAGTGGATTTGTTTAAAGGTGAAGGAAAATCGGGACTCCCAATCGCTATAATCCAAAACGGAACCTGTAAAAATGAAAAGGTAGGTATCGGTACCATAGGGTCGATTCAAGAAATAGTAGCCAAAGAGGAATTGAGCAATCCGGCTATCATTATCATAGGCGAGGTAGTAAAACACAGATCCATAGTGATGGACCACGCCAGAAACATAGTAAGTAGTTCGCAACATCAACAAACATTAGTGTAAGAAAAGGTATTGATATAATAGGTGCTAAGTTAAAGCAGATATGACACAAAAGACGCATTGGATTATGCGACACTCTTAACTTAACATTAGATTTAAAAAAAGTAGTATGATAAAGACAGATATACTAATAATAGGAGCTGGACCAACAGGTTTGTTTACCGTTTTTGAAGCAGGATTGTTAAAATTGAAAACACATCTAATAGATGCATTGCCACAACCCGGTGGACAATGTTCAGAAATATATCCCAAAAAACCTATTTACGATATTCCGGCATTTCCCGAGATATTGGCAGGAGATCTAGTTAAAAACCTAATGCAACAGATTCAGCCTTTCGAGCCAGGGTTTACACTTGGCGAGCGAGCAGAAACCTTGGATAAATTGGATGACGGGACCTTTGTAGTAACTACAAACAAAGGCACCAAGCATCATGCGCCTGTGGTGGTTATTGCTGGAGGATTAGGTTCTTTTGAGCCAAGAAAGCCTCTAATTCCATCTTTGGTAGATTTTGAAGACAAGGGAGTAGCATATATCATAAAGGATCCTGAAGTATATCGCAATAAAAAAGTGGTGATTTCGGGTGGAGGAGATTCTGCCCTAGATTGGGCCATTTTCTTAGCCGATGTGGCTTCCGAAGTTTCTCTGGTACATAGAAGGGACGAATTTAGAGGAGCATTGGATTCTGTGGAAAAGGCTGCTGAACTGGCTAAATTGGGAAAAATAAAATTATTTACCCAAGCTGAGGTTGTCCGTCTATATGGGGATGACCATTTGGAAGCGGTAGTGGTAAAGCACAATGATGAGGGGAAAGGGGAATCCTATGTGGAAACAGATTTCTTTATTCCTTTATTCGGTCTGTCGCCTAAATTAGGTCCCATTGGAGATTGGGGATTGGAAATAGAAAAGAATGCCATTAAGGTGAACAATGCCTATGACTATCAGACCAATATTCCAGGAGTTTATGCCATAGGGGACGTAAATACGTATCCTGGTAAACTCAAATTGATCTTATCCGGTTTTCACGAAGCGGCGGTAATGTGTCAAAGTGCTTATCAATTGATCAATCCAGGGAAACGCTATGTTATGAAATACACTACCGTAGGTGGAGTGGAAGGATTTGACGGAAGCAAAAAGGAGGCGAAAAAAGAAGTCGTGCAAAGTATATTGGCTTAAGCTAAAGATTCTCTGGCAGCTATGTCTCAAGACGGGAGTCAGGGATTTTAGGAGAGGCAAAATAAGACCCGTTGAATTGTGATAATCCAACGGGTCTTTATGGTTCCATACCTACCTAACTAGGTCAAAAAAAACTGAGCTTTCCTTGCTTTTACAATTACTGTTACGTTACTTTGTACCCTGTTCATTATCAATTTGAAAACGTTATCAAGAAAGGCGGAGGGATTAGACCCAATGAAGCCTTAGCAACCCTTTGTTTCTCTCCCAATCTTTTAGGAAGTATAAAGAAGGTGCTACGTTCTAATCTGTGTCTAAGACGATAGTATCCGTTTTTTATCCGGAATAGATAACTGAAAGAAAGACCTTGGTCTTAAACTCTTCCTTACTTGATTATACTCCACCCAATTAGAATGTTGGGATTTTAGGAGAATTTATTTTTTAATATTCCTGGACGGTCCAGGGCGATTTTTAATTTAAGGTTTATGCCAAGTGGGCAGCTTATATTTATAAAGTAGATGAAGAATATTCAGGAAGTATTGAAAGAACGTATTTTGGTGTTAGACGGAGCTATGGGTACCATGCTTCAACGCCATAAATTTACGGAAGAAGATTTTAGAGGAGAACGCTTTAAGGATTGGCCCAGTTCATTGCAGGGGAACAATGATCTTTTATCACTAACCCAGCCTGAAGCTATTGCAGAGGTGCACCGCCAATATTTTGCTGCTGGGGCCGATATTGTGGAGACAAATACCTTTTCCAGCACCACAATCGCTATGGCAGATTATGGGATGCAAGAGTTGGTGTACGAATTAAATTATGAGTCGGCCAGATTGGCCAAAGAGGTGGCCAATAAATTTACGGCCAAAGAACCCCATAAGCCACGTTTTGTTGCGGGAAGTATTGGCCCAACCAACAAAACGGCAAGCATGTCACCAGACGTTAACGATCCCGGATTTAGGGGTGTTACCTTTGATGAACTGCGAGTAGCTTACAAATTACAAGTAGAAGCCCTAATAGACGGTGGATCCGATATTTTATTGGTAGAGACCATATTTGACACCCTTAATGCCAAGGCAGCATTGTTTGCCATAGAGGAGGTTAAGGAGGAAAGGAACTTGGATATCCCGATCATGGTAAGTGGCACCATTACCGATGCCTCTGGGCGTACCTTGTCGGGGCAGACAGCAGAAGCATTTTTAATATCCATAAGTCATATCCCTATTTTATCAGTGGGATTCAATTGTGCCTTAGGGGCAAGTCAGTTAGTGCCACATTTGGAGGTATTGTCCGCGAAAACCGAACATGCCGTATCGGCACATCCCAATGCCGGATTGCCAAATGCTTTTGGAGAATACGATGAAACCCCAGAGCAGATGGCCTCCCAAATTAAGGAGTACGCCGAAAAGAAACTGGTAAATATTGTTGGGGGTTGCTGTGGAACCACCCCAGAGCATATTAAGGCCATGGCGGACATAGTAAAGAATTATAGTCCTAGAACACTCAATACTTTGATTACAATAAATTAATGATACCCACTAGAGAAATTATCCAAGAGGCTGGTAATCGCATAGCGCCGTTTGTTCATAGAACTCCGGTGCTTAGCTCTCGTTTATTGGATGACATTTCTGGCGCACAATTATTTTTTAAGTGCGAGAATTTCCAGAAAATGGGGGCTTTTAAAATGAGAGGGGCTATTAATGCCATTCAGCAATTAACGGAGAAGGAGAGAAATGCAGGGGTAGTCACTCATTCCTCAGGAAATTTTGGGCAGGCACTGGCACTTGCAGCAAATAACTTAGGAGTGACCGCTTATATTGTAGTGCCTAGCAGTGCTCCTGCCGTTAAGATTGAAGCCGTTAAGGCCTATGGAGGTAAGGTTGTGATTTCCGAGCCTACACTAGAAGGAAGGGAGCGGGAAGCTAGCAAGATCGTCGCTGAAAAAGGGGCTGTATTTGTACATTCTTCCAATGACCTTAATGTTATTGTAGGTCAAGGTACTGCAGCTATGGAAATGTTACAAGATCAACCTGATCTGGACTATCTATTTAGTCCGGTAGGGGGCGGTGGACTCATTGCCGGTACAGCACTTGCTGCCCGTTATTTTGGACAAGGGTGTAAGGTAATAGGAGGTGAACCCTTTGGGGTAGATGATGCCTACAGATCCCTGAAAAGTGGGAAGATTGAGGTCAATATTACCACCAATACCGTTGCCGATGGTTTAAAAACACAGCTAGGAGATATAAATTTCCCCATTATTAAAGCCTTGGTTTCGGAAATTATCCGAGTAGAGGAACCAGAAATTATAAGTGCAATGATGTTGATTTGGGAACGGATGAAAATTGTAATAGAACCTTCCAGTGCCGTTCCATTTGCTGCATTGTTAAGGGAAAAGGAGCGTTTTAAAAATAAAAAGATAGGAATTATCCTCTCCGGAGGAAATGTGGATTTATTAAAATTACCGTTTTAAGGTTGCCATAGGCAACATTAAGAATACATTATATAAGAATACATGGGCTATACTAAGGAACAGAATACTGCTGATAGATATTTAAAGCTCTCCGGACTGGAGCCATTAGTGGTTACCCCGGAAAGCAATTTTGTAAATGTTGGGGAGCGTACCAATGTGGCAGGTTCCAAGAAATTCCTCAGGCTAATTAAAGAGGAGAAGTTTGAAGAAGCTTTAAATATTGCCAGGGAACAGGTAGAAGGCGGGGCACAGATCATAGACGTGAATATGGATGATGGCCTTATTGACGGTAAGGAGGCAATGGTTAAATTTCTGCACCTTATCGTTTCGGAACCAGATATTGCTAGGGTTCCTATCATGATAGACAGTTCTAAATGGGATATTATTGAAGCAGGTCTTCAAGTGGTTCAAGGAAAATGTGTGGTGAATTCCATCAGCCTTAAAGAAGGGGAGAAAGAATTTGTCCATCATGCCAAATTAATTAGGCGGTATGGTGCCGCTGTAATTGTGATGGCTTTTGATGAGCTTGGTCAAGCCGATAATTATGAGCGGCGGTTGGAGATTTCACAGCGTTCCTATGATATCCTGGTACACCAAGTAGGATTCCCGCCTGAGGATATTATTTTTGACCTTAACGTGTTTCCTGTGGCCACGGGTATGGATGAGCACAAGCTTAATGCCTTAGATTTTATTAAGGCCACGGCTTGGGTTAAGGAAAATTTACCCTATTGTAATGTCAGTGGGGGAATAAGCAATGTGTCCTTCAGTTTTAGGGGGAATAACCCTGTACGGGAAGCCATGCATTCTGTTTTTCTGTATCACGCCATAAAAGCGGGTATGAATATGGGGATCGTAAATCCCAGTATGTTGGAAGTATATGACGATATTCCAAAAGATCTTTTGGAGCGTGTTGAGGATGTTATTCTTAACCGAAGAGACGATGCAACGGAACGTTTGTTGGATTTCGCAGAATCGGTAATTGGAAAGGCCAAAGAAAATAAGGTAGACCTGTCTTGGCGGGAGGAGCCCTTACAAAATAGAATTACCAGGGCTTTGGTAAAGGGGATAGATCAATATATTGTAGAGGATGTAGAAGAGGCAAGGTTAAGTGTGGAAGCAACAATCCACGTAATTGAAGGTCATTTAATGACGGGGATGAACGTGGTTGGCGATCTGTTCCAAAGTGGTAAAATGTTTTTGCCTCAGGTGGTTAAATCGGCTCGGGTAATGAAAAAGGCAGTGGCCTACCTATTACCATTTATTGAAGAAGAAAAGCTAAAGAACCCCTCCGAAGGAAGTAGTTCGTCTGCCGGAAAAATTTTAATGGCAACGGTAAAAGGGGATGTACACGATATTGGAAAGAATATCGTAAGTGTGGTCTTAGCGTGTAATAACTATGAGATTGTGGACCTAGGGGTAATGGTGCCACCCGAAAAGATCATAAATGCGGCCAAGGAACATAATGTGGATATTATTGGGCTAAGTGGACTGATTACTCCTTCTTTGGATGAAATGGTCTTCCTGGCCAAAGAAATGGAACGGCAAAACTTTACCGTTCCCCTGCTAATTGGCGGGGCAACCACCAGTAAAGCCCATACGGCCGTTAAAATAGATACCCATTACAATAGTGCGGTGGTGCATGTGAACGACGCTTCACGGGCCGTGACCGTTGTGGGGGATCTGCTGCAAAAAGATGGATCCACCAAATACAAGGAAAATATTAAATTGGATTATGCCGATTTTAGGAAGAAATTCCTAAATAGAGGCAAGCATAAAGAATACCTAAAACTAGCAGATGCTAGGGCAAATAAATATCAAGTGGATTGGACAAATTCTACTATTGTGAAGCCCAAAAACTTAGGGATACAGATAATTGAAGATTTAGACCTGCGTAAATTGGAACCCTATATAGACTGGTCTCCTTTCTTTAGAAGTTGGGAATTGCATGGCAAATATCCCGATATTTTAGAAGATGAGGTGGTTGGACCACAGGCCAAAGAGCTGTTTGCCGATGCTGAGGTTATGTTGAAAAAGATTTTGGATGAAAACCTTTTCCAAGCGAAGGGAATTTTCGGCCTGTTCCCTGCAAACATGGTCCATGACGATGATATAGAACTTACCCATAATGGGAAGGAAATACATTTTAGGACCCTGAGGCAACAATCCAAGAAATATGTAGGCAAACCCAATTTTGCCCTGTCCGATTTTATAGCCCCTAAAGACAGTGGTATTGAGGACTATATGGGATGCTTTTGTGTTTCCACTGGATTTGGTACCGATGAATTGGCCGATACTTACCGTGAGAACCTAGACGATTACAACAGTATAATGGTAAAAGCCTTGGCCGACAGATTTGCTGAAGCCTTTGCGGAGTATTTGCATAGGGAAGTGAGAATGGAGCATTGGGGCTATGCTTCAGATGAAGGTCTCACGAACGAAGAATTGATCAAGGAGTCCTACAAGGGGATTCGGCCAGCACCAGGATACCCTGCTTGCCCAGACCATTTGGAAAAATTGACCATTTGGGAACTGTTGCAGGTAGAGGAAAAAATAGGGGTACAATTAACGGATAGTTTGGCTATGTGGCCTGCGGCCAGTGTTAGTGGCTATTATTTTGGAAATGATGAAGCCCGATATTTTGGGGTAGGGAAAATAAAAGAGGATCAGGTGGCAGATTTTGCTGCACGAAAAAATATGCCCTTGGAAGAAGCCAGTAGATGGCTGGCACCCAATATTGCGGATGATTAATGTGTAAATCTGTTAATTAGCTAATGTGAAGATTTGTCGATGTGGAAATGAGGTTAGAAATACATTTAATAGGTATATGACCAACGGTGAAGTTTTACTGCGTTAGGGATAGGAGCGATATCTTTTTTAGGTGTTTAATCTAAAAAAATTAAGTGGATAGCCCGGTCCCATTTGGGAAACGCCATAATCTATAATCGGTTTGCCAGGGCCAGTTATTATTTTTCCCATTGTGGGAGCGTAATGATCAAGAGAATATTAAATAATAAAATAAGTTCCCTCTTTTTTGGAGGGCATTGGGAAAGACCATGAAAGTAACAGAGCATTTGGATAACGCAAAGGGAAAAACCTTGTTTTCGTTTGAGATCATTCCGCCAGTTAAGGGGAGAAATATTCAGGAATTGTATAACAATGTGGATCCGTTGATGGAGTTTAAACCGCCATTCATAGACGTTACCACCTCTAGGGAGGAGTATGTGTATTTGGAAAAAAATGGGTTGTTTGATAAAAAACTGACCCGTATGCGACCAGGAACAGTGGGTATTTGCGCTGCCCTACAGCATAAATACGGGGTAGATACCGTGCCCCATGTGCTTTGTGGAGGTTTTACCAAGGAGGAGACCGAATATTTGCTGGTAGATTGCCATTATTTAGGAATAGATAATGTAATGGCCTTAAGGGGAGATGCACGGAAAGAGGAGCAGTATTTTAACCCTACTCTCGGTGGGCATTGCTATGCTACGGAATTGGTAAAGCAGATCCAAAACCTTAATTCCGGAAGTTATTTGCACGAAACCGTGGAGAGCGATAATTGCGCTAATTTCTGTATCGGGGTAGCCGGGTATCCAGAGAAACACATGGAAGCCCCTTCCTTAAAATCCGATCTTAAAAGGTTAAAGGAAAAGGTAGATGCCGGTGCCGATTATGTGGTGACTCAAATGTTTTTTGACAATAAGCGCTTTTTTAAATTTGTAGAGGAGGCTAGGGAAATGGGAATTCAGGTGCCTATAATACCAGGAATTAAACCGCTTGCCGTAAAAAGACATTTACAAATACTGCCCCAGGTTTTTAAAATAGACCTGCCGCAAGACCTAATAGATGCTGTTGATGCTTGCGCTAACAATGTCGCAGTGAGACAAGTGGGTATTGAATGGGCCATTCAGCAATCCAAGGAGTTAAAGGAGGCAGGGGTTCCAGTACTGCATTATTATTCCATGGGGAAATCTGACAATATTAAAGCCATTGCCGAAAAGTTGTTTTAGGGTGGCTTTTTTTATATAATTTCATCATTTTTTATAAAATTGTCCAGTTTCAAGCGCCTTCACAGGAGGGTTTAATGTAGCATCTTTACGATATTTATGAAGCATAAATGAAGCAGTTTATCAATCATAATTGGGCTAAAGCCCTAGTGGAGATAATCTCTAATCGGATCACGGCCTAAAGGCAAGTGGCCATTTAGTCCTTGCTATTTTTTAATAACTCCCGTATTTATCCGGGAGCTTTAGGGGAAAGAACACACAGGGGTTTTAGGACAAACCCGGCATAGGTAGATCTTCTTGGCCCATGGGTATTTCCAGTTATGGTCTATACGCTTAAATCAAATCATTTTTTAAAATCGCCCATTTTTAAATTTTCCCTACATTTGCTGCTCATGAAACTACGCTTATTTCTCTTATGCTGTCTTTGGACGGCATTTTGTATTTCACAGGACCGTAAAGAAACCAAGAGATATACCTTGGATGTCAGCCAGTATTACGGTTCGGTGCTCTTGCACAATAATTATATTTCCCATTTAATTACTTCACATCCCGGCGGACTTATAGCAGGCTTTAACCGTAAGAACTATGGAGACAAGGAATGGCATCAGATCTTTAATTATCCGGATACGGGGGTTTCTTTTGTGTACCAAAATATGAACAATAGTACCCTGGGGGAGAATTTTGGACTGTATGCGCACTATAATTTTTATTTTTTAAATAGGAATCTACAGTTTAGACTGGGGCAAGGGGTGGCCTATAATACCCACCCTTTTGATAAGCATAAAAATTTCAGGAACAACGCTTATGGAACGCATTTGTTGAGTTCTACCTATATTATGCTGAACTACCACAAGGAAAATATTTTTGAGGGCTTGGGGTTTAAGGCTGGTTTGTCGGTAATCCATTATTCTAACGCTAATGTAAGGGCACCTAATACGTCTACAAACACACTTGCGCTTAATGTTGGGCTCACCTATGATTTGGATGGTGGTGTGGAAAAAGAGTATCTAAGAACTACAGATAGGGCAAAAGTAACGGAGCCAGTAAAGCTTAATCTTGCGTTTAGAACTGGGATAAATGAAAGCGATGTAGTAGGTTCGGGTCAATATGCATTTTATGTTTTTTCGGCCTATGCCGATAAACGTTTGGGAAGGCTTAGTGCCATCCAGTTGGGAACCGATGTGTATTTTTCCAATTTTTTAAAGGAATTGATACGGTACCAATCGGTTGCCTTTCCGGAATACGGCGTTCAACCCGATGACGATTTTAAACGTGTAGGGATATTTTTAGGGCATGAATTGTTTGTTAATAAAATGTCGGTGATTTCCCAGGTGGGCTATTATGTGTATTATCCTTTCGATTTTGAAGGAAGGGTGTACAATAGGATGGGATTAAAACGATATTTTTCAGACAAAATCTATGGTGCCATCACCCTAAAATCGCACGGAGCCAAGGCCGAAGCAGTAGAATTTGGAATTGGGATAAGGCTTTAACAAAGCTGTTGTTCCGGAGGGAATAAGAGGGATAGAAGGGCCAAGGAAAACCTAAAGCTCTTGATATTAGATGAGTAAGCCCAATAAAGGACTCGAAAATAATGGTGAACTAGATTAGGATTTAATCAGCCCAGTGCTTTATAAGTGCCTAATTTATTTTAATTTGAATATGACGAATTTACATATAAGGGATTTTTTTAGATGGAGTGTGTTGATGGTTCTTCCTATTTTAGTATGGAACTGCAACAGTGAAAATGCGTCCGACTGCTTTCAAAATGCTGGATCCATCACAAAGGAAACTGTGGAAGTGCCCGAATTCACCAAAATTACCGTCTACGAAAATGTGCAACTTACCATAAAACAGGGGGCAACCACAAAAGTTGAAGTAGAAACAGGAAAATATTTACGGAATGATGTTTCTGTTACGGTAGAAGAAGGGCGATTACTACTTCGGGATACCAACTCCTGTAATTTTACCCGTAAATACGGGATTACCCATGTTTATGTTACCGTGCCTAATCTTACAGAGGTTAGAAGCAGTACGGGGATGGCAATTAAAAGCGATGGGGTGTTGGCCTTTCCTAATCTGGAGCTCATTTCGGAGAGTTTTAACGATCCAGAAGCTAAGTTTACCAGTGGGGAATTTAATTTGGATCTGGATACCCAAAAGGTGAGTATCGTTTCTAATGGTATCTCCTATTATAATTTACGGGGGAAAACCAATAATTTAAGCATTCTATTTGCCGCAGGGGATTCGCGCTTGGAGGCGGAATCGTTAATGGCAAATACAGTAAATTTTAACCATAGGGGCTCCAATGATATGCGTATTAATCCCCAAATATCCTTAAAAGGTACCTTGCGAGGTACTGGGGATGTAGTAAGTTTTAATAGGCCAGCCGAAGTAGATGTGGAGCAATTGTATAAAGGAGCGCTGATCTTTATAGACCAAGAGTAGGACTTATATCCAAATTGGTGTGATTGAGGTGTATCCTGTTCCGGAATTCAAGTAGAAAAGCAGAGGAGCGAACAGCTTTTCTTGAGGGAAACGGGGTCTTAGGTTTGTAAAATAACCCAATTAAACCGATCTGATAATCATCAAAATAGCGTACTAATTCATTAGTCATCACATGAATCCCATTCTGAAATATATACGGAATATTTTTGCTTCCCAACGGGAAATGGGAAGGGATGCGCACTTATCGGGAAAAGAGAAGGCAGATTTATTACTACAACAACTTATTGAAGATAAATGTGTTCCCGGGCTTGCAATTAGTGTGCGTAAAAACAATCGGGTTTATTTTCAAAAAGGCTATGGATTTGCCAATTTGGAACAGGAAATTCCAATAGACCCCCTAAAAACGGTATTTAGGGTGGCCAGTGTTTCCAAACCCATTGCAGCAACTGCCTTGGCCACTATGGTGGCGGACAGAAAATTGGATTTGGATGCTTCTTTTTATAATTATGTCCCCTATTACCCTAAAAAAGAATATGATTTCACCCTACGCCAATTGGCGGGGCATACTGCTGGAATTAGAGGATATAGAGGTGCGGAATACGGACTGAACCTTCCTATGGGAATTAGGGAGAGCCTTAGCCTATTCCAAGACGATGCGCTTGTTTTTAAACCGGGAACCCAATACCTTTATTCGAGTTATGATTGGGTTTTAATTTCCTTGGCCATCGAAGAAGTCAGTGGAATTCCTTTTGCAGATTATGTTCAGGAGAAGGTGCTAAAACGCTTCGAGTTAGTGGACACGTTTCCCGAAATTCCAAGGGAGAACTTTTCCAATAAGGCAACTTTCTATTCTAGGTACAGACTGGGGTTTAGAAAGGCCATTCAAGTAGACAACCGTTTTAAATTGGCCGGAGGCGGATATTTATCCACCTCGTCCGATGTCGCGCATTTTGGGCAGGCATTTTTGGATGCTTCCCTAGGTGAAGATCCAGTGATGTCTCAATTTCTCGCCGCTACGTTTATCAACGGCGAATCTACTTATTACGGATTGGGATGGCAGGTGAGCGAGGATAAAATGGGTAGGCCCTATTTTGGTCACGTAGGTAATGGTATAGGCGGATACGCTGTGTTTTATGTGTATCCAGATGAGGATATGGTGTTTTCTATTCTAATTAATTGCACCAACCCGAGAGTAGAAGAAATTTTGGAGGAGGCAGTGTCCTTGTTGATTTGTGGAAAAAAGGGTTAATAATCTTTTATCATTAATGGGATTAAAAAGAATTTTAATAATAATCGGTGCCTGCGCAACCCAATTGGAAGATAATCGTCTATAGAAGGAACAATATTCAATACTTCCTTTAAATGGAATAGGACAAAGCATCTTTTAGGAGGTTATAATGGAAGGTGTAAAACTCAATTGAAATAAATACAAAATACATGATAAAGCGTTGGATGCTATTTTCTTTGATAGGCGGCTTGGTGATTTCCTGCCATAATAGTGAGGATAACTTCTCGGAAATAAAACAGATTGGTTATGGCACCTCCTTTGGTATGTGTGTTGGATATTGTACTATGAATATACAATTAACACCAGAGAAGGTGGTTTATTCCCGCTCTGGATGGAATGATCAGGTAGCACCTATTAGCTGTTCGGATAACGTGACTAAAGCTAGTTGGAATTCCCTTGTAAATGGGATTGATTTTAAAGAGATAGTTACACTTCCGGAAATTATTGGTTGTCCCGACTGTGCCGATGGAGGTGCGGAATGGGTGGAGCTTGAATTCTCCTCTGGGCAAAGGGCGAAAATAACCTTTGAATATGGAAATGAGCCTGAAAATTTAGAAATGCTTATCAACAAATTACGGGAGCAACAGGAAAAGGCTATCAATTGTGGTGAATTTTTAAAAAAGGAGTAGTGCATTTTGGTTTGTTGGGCAATGCAATTTTAGAATCGAATTAATTTACCAATCCTTAAGGTAGGTTTCTTGGCTAAATTATTTATCTTCATGGCTTGGTTAAAAATTAATAGAAATAAACATGAAAAAAATTATTGCCCTATTTGTATTCGCTCTTGCGATATCTTCTTGTAAAATGAATCCCAAAACGGATTCCGACAAAACCACAGTTGAAACCACAGCGAAAACCGAATCTGAGGATTGGATCTATCTTTTCGACGGTACTACTACTGAAGGATGGCGTGCCTATAACGGTGACTCCTTGCCTCCAGGTTGGGTTGTAAAGGATAGTACGTTGACTTTTGATACCGAACTGGGATTGGAACAGGATTATACCGGTGGAAAGGATATTATCTATGGTACCGAAGAATTCGACAATTTTGAGTTGTATGTGGAATGGAAATTGCCAAAAGGTGGCAATAGTGGTATTTTTTATCACCTAAAAGAAAATATACCCAATGAAGGTCCAGCAACTATTTCCCCGGAATATCAGTTAATCGATGATGAAAATTATGCTTCGATTCACGACCTTACCGAATATAATTTAAGCTTGGGGAATACAGAGAATCCAGCTGCGCTACAGCCGCTACAACAGACAGCATCTGACTATGCCATGCATGCTGCAGATCCGGCTAAAAAAGTTCTGCACCCAGTTGGGGAGTGGAATACTACCAAGATAGTTTTTACCCCAGAAAAAGTAGAACACTGGCTTAATGGACAAAAAGTATTGTCGTTTGTGCCTTGGTCTGACGAGTGGTACAATAAAAAAAATACAGGAAAGTGGAAAAATGCTGAAAACTATGGTCGATTTAAAACTGGCTATATTGGTTTTCAAGATCATTCCAGCCCTATATGGTTTAAGAATGTAAAAATCAGAAAACTATAACCGCAACTTTAGGAATACCGGAGAAAGAGGATACTGAAGGACGTCGACTTTCGTAAAAAAATTGGTTTACGATAATAAGAAGTCTAACCACTAGTACAACTATCCCCACCTATTGATACCAACTAATAATTTCAAGAAATGAAAAAAAGAGACTTTCTAAAAAGCACCGCAGCACTGGGTTTAACAGCGCTTTTGCCTACCTCGCTCTGGGCCTTGTCTAAGAATGGACGACTAAGGACCGCACATATAGGGGTTAGTAATATGGGGGGAGCAGACCTTGCTTCTATATCCTCCCATCCTTTGGTAGATGTAGTTGCCTTGTGCGATGTGGATGCCAATGCTTTGGCCGAGGCCAAAAAATTACACCCCAATGCAACCACCTATAAAGATTATAGGGTGATGTTAAAAGAGTTGAAGAGCGGCATTGATGCTGTTATTGTATCTACTCCGGACCATACCCATGCTCCTGCCTCTATGATGGCTATGGAGATGGGGAAGCCAGTCTACTGTCAAAAACCCCTTACCCATCATGTGGTGGAAGCAAGGGCAATGCGCAAAATGGCAAAAGAAAAGAATTTGGTAACCCAAATGGGAATCCAAGTGCATTCTTTTTACGATTATAAATTAGCTACCTTATTGATCCAATCCGGAATCATCGGAAAAGTAAGCACGGTAAGAGCTTGGTCACCAAAAAATTGGGGTTATGACGGTCCAGAGCCCAAAGGGTCGGATCCAGTACCTGAGAATTTAGATTGGAACCTGTGGTTGGGGACTTCCGCAGAGCGACCTTACAAAGAAGGTTACTACCATCCAGGAAATTGGAGAAAATTGTTGGACTACGGGTGTGGTACCTTGGGAGATATGGGTGTGCATATTTTTGATACTCCTTACAATGCCTTGCAATTGGATGTTCCTATGACCATTACAAATAAATGTAGGAAACCTAATGGATTTGGATTCCCTGAGAAAAATACAGTTACCTATACCTTTCCCGAAACCCCGTATACCGCAGAAACATTAAAATGGGTCTGGTATGATGGCGCTGGAGCCCCCGAAAAGCACAAGGACCTTGTGCTGCCCAATAATGATAAACTTCCAGAACAGGGAGCCATGTTTATAGGTGAAAAAGGAAGCTTGTTGTTGCCTCACTTTATGGAGCTTCCGCGGCATATTGTAGATGGGAAATATCAGGAACTTGATCTTTCTGTTATAAAGGAATCTGACAATTTGGGCGAACCAGTCAAGAGTTATGATGAAGAAGGGAACAAGCATTACCATCAATTTGTGGATGCCTGTTTGGGTAAGGCGGAATGCAGTGCCCCTTTTGAGTACTCGGCGCGACTTACAGAAACTATTTTGTTGGGCGTAATTGCCGGGCGTTTCCCTAATAAAACATTACATTGGGATAGCAAGTCGGCTAAATTTTCAGAACCAGAGGCAAATAAATTTTTGGATGCCCCATACCGGGAGTTTTAATTTTTTATTGCATAATTAAGAAACAGTCCAAATTTAAGGCTTGGTATGCTATCCTTCTAAAGGAAGTGTACCAAGCTTTTTTTGTTCTAGAATTATTGGGATTTCGAAGGCTATGCTGCTATAGCGCAGCCTTTAGTTTACTCGGTTTATCGAAATTTATTATTGTAATTTACATCAAATTTAAATTATGTATCAACTAACGTATCAGTCAACGGCTATGTCGCATATTTCAGAGGAAGACATTAAAGCCATATTGGAATCCGCGCGAAATAGAAATAATATTTTGGAGGTAACTGGTTGTTTGGTATTTCATAATTTTAGATTTGTACAAATCATAGAAGGAAAAAAGAAACAAATCAAAACTTTGTTTGCGGATATTGAGCGAGATAAAAGACACTTCGATGTGGAGTTATTGTGGGAAGGCAATATTCAAGAGAGGGGTTTTAGTGATTGGAATATGGCCTATTATAAGCCTGCTGAGAAGAAGGTAAACGAGTCGGATCTTAGAAATTTTGAACGAAACTTATTGTTGCTTTCAGAGCTTTCAGAATCTACCACTGCAACTTTGGGTATGTTTTGGGTTGGGGTGCAAAAACTTTTAGTAGAGAATGCACATTAAACAGGAGGCCTGTTTTTTAGTCTTAAACTATAATTTGCTTAGTTTATACAATACAATAGAAGAATAGAATGAAGAAAGGGATCAGGTCTTTTTTCTTGTTGGTAACTGCTATCTGGTTTGGAATAGGTTGCCAAGATAAGGACCCAAATAAAATAACAGTTGCTGCCGCTGCCAACATGCAATTACCAATGGAGCAAATTGTGAAAAAATACACCGAGACTTACGGTATTGATTGCGATTTGATCATTGGATCCTCTGGTAAATTAACGGCCCAAATTGTTGAGGGTGCCCCTTATGATATTTTTGTAGCTGCCAATATGAAATATCCTGAAGCGGTATATGCAGCAGGCAAGGCCAAGGATCTACCTAAAATATATGCAAACGGTAAATTAGTGTTATGGTCTTTGACCCATGAAAGCCCTATTTCTATAAACACCCTTAAGGAACCGCAAATAAATCATATTGCTTTGGCGAATCCCAAAACAGCACCCTATGGGGTTGCGGCAAAGCAGGTGCTTCAGTATTATGGCCTTTATGATAGTCTAAAAGACAAACTGGTATATGGTGAGAGCATTGCCCAGACCAATCAATTCATCACCTCTAAAGCGGCGCAAATTGGATTTACCGCTATGTCTACCGTAATGTCACAGGCTATGCGGAACAAGGGGATGTGGGTGGCGATGGACCCAGAGCATTACACTTTAATAAGTCAAGGGATAGTGCTAATAAAAAGAGAAAGGGATAATGAAATGGAGGTACAAGGGTTTTATGACTTTCTTTTCTCTGAGGAAGCCAAAGAGGTATTGAAAGATTTTGGATATTTGATGGATGAATAGTTTTCAGGGCAATATTTCAAAAATAAAAACCAAAGGCAACCTGTCCTTGGTTACGATTACTCTTGGTAATCAGGTAGACTGGGTATCTGTAGTTTTGGATACGCCTAGCACTGCGCCGTATATGATTCTTGGAAATGAGGTGAAAGTGTTGTTTAAGGAAACTGAAGTAATCCTTGGTATTCAGCAAAGGAACCAAATCAGTGTAGAGAATTGTATAGAGGGGATCCTTAAGAGTATAGAAAGAGGGGAAATTTTAAGTAGATTGGTAGTGACTACAGCTATTGGCGAGCTGGTTGCGGTAGTGGGTTCCAATAGTGTAGAAAGATTAGAGTTAGTGGCTAACCAGGATGTAACAGCATTGGTAAAGATGAATGAGATTATACTAGCACCATAATGGATTGGCAACCTCTAATACTAACATTTAAATTGGCCGTTGTTACGACCATTATTCTCTTGGTGCTTTCTATTCCCATCGCCAGTTGGTTGTCCACTACCAAATCCAAGATCAAACCAATTGTAGAAACCTTGGTGAGTATGCCATTGGTGTTACCGCCTACGGTCTTAGGTTTTTATATGCTGGTAGCTTTCAGTCCCTCTAATTTTTTTGGGAACTGGTTAAATGAATGGCTGGGGATAAGACTTATTTTTTCTTTTGGGGGGCTTGTAGTGGCTTCTATAATTTATAGTTTGCCCTTTATGGTACAACCTATTCAAGCTGGGTTGTCTTCGCTTCCAGTTACTTTAAAAGAGGCAGCCTATACTATGGGGAAATCCAAACGTACTACCTTGTTTAAAATATTATTGCCCAATATTAAATCCTCACTATTAACTGGGATTGTGTTGACTTTTGCCCATACGGTGGGCGAATTTGGAGTGGTCCTGATGATCGGGGGCAATATGCCCGGGAAGACCAAAGTGGCATCCATTGCCATATATGATGAGGTAGAAGCCCTTAATTACACCGCCGCCAATAATTATTCTATGATTCTCTTTGCGATTACCTTTATTATTCTGCTCCTGGTATACCTTACTAATGGGGGCTATCTAAAACGCTTTGCCCGATGATTGAAATTAGTCTGTCCAAAAAATTACAATCCTCGGGAGGGAGTATGCTCTTGGATTTGGAATTGAAAATTGAAAAGGGGCAGTTTGTTACGTTGTACGGAGTTTCAGGAGCTGGAAAAACCTGTACCTTACGATTGCTGAGCGGCCTGCTGACTCCAGATAAAGGTCGTATCGTAGTTCATGGAACCCCTTGGTTTGATGGGGAAAAGAAAATAAATCTGCCGCCCCAGCAACGAAAACTAGGGTATGTATTTCAAGATTACGCCCTTTTCCCCAATATGACGGTCCGAGAAAATTTGGAGTTCGCCCTTCAAAAAGGGCAACCTAAATCCATAGTACGGGAATTGGTAGACATTGTGGAATTAGGTGAATTTTTAGATCGAAACCCCAGTAACTTATCTGGAGGGCAACAACAACGAGTAGCACTGGCCAGAGCCTTGGTGCAGCGTCCGGAAATTTTGATTCTGGACGAACCTCTATCCGCTTTGGACCATAAAATGAGATTTAAGCTTCAAGAATATTTATTAAAAGTACATAGTGCATATAACCTGACTACAATTTTGGTTAGTCATAATATTGGGGAAATTGTAAAGCTCTCCGATTTTGTTTACGAGCTGCACAACGGCAGGGTTATTCGTGAAGGAAAGGCCCTGGAGTTTTTTAGTTCGGAAAGGAGCAGTGCTAAATTTCGGTTTACAGGGGAAGTAATACAAATAGAAGAGGAGGAGGTGATCTATGTAGTTTCCGTTTTGGTGGGCAATTCGGTGGTGAAAGTAGTATCCGATAGGGAGGAAGCCCTAAAATTAAAATTGGGGGACCAAGTATTTGTAGCGTCCAAAGCTTTTAATCCACTTATAGAACGGATATAGGCAAGAACTGAAGTACATCTAGTCTCAGGGGATAGGGGAGGAATACAACTGCGTCAGTTGGTGATACTCTTATGAAAATTATCGTTTTCTATGGGCAGTACGGAACCTATTGTGTCAATTCGCTAAAGAGGCTTTCCAAGTTTTTGTTTTTTCTGATTAGCTGTAAGGTTTTAAGTTGGTTGTCATGGGCAAAGTCGAATACCGCTGGCCGCATATCTTTTTGGGTGTCAAAGGTGATTTCATAAACAAAACCTCCTATATTCTTGACTTTTACCGCCTGTTCCAAGTTTTTCAAGAAAGCCTCTTCAACCCTAAAGTCGAACTCCACCACCAAGACTTGTTCTTCCTCCTCTCTAAGGTCCGATAGGGTTTTGTCGGCCACTATTTTTCCCTTGCTAATAATGATTACCCGATCACATACCGCTTCCACTTCTTTCATGACGTGTGTGGATAAAAAAATGGTTTTGTCCTTTCCTATTTCTCTAATCAGATTTCTAATTTCCAGCAGTTGGTTAGGATCCAGTCCGGTAGTAGGTTCGTCCAGTATCAATACCTCGGGGTCGTGCAATAGTGCAGCAGCCAAGCCAACTCTTTGTCGGTATCCTTTGGAAAGTTGCCCTATTTTTTTATGTGCTTCGGGCATTAATCCGGTCTGTTCCAATACTATTTGGATTCTTTCCTTGTCCACTTTGTATACATCGGCATTAAAACCGAGGTATTCCTTTACGTACATATCTAGATAAAGCGGATTGTGTTCTGGAAGGTACCCAATACTTTTTCGAACGTTTTTGGCCTCTGTTGTCACGTTATGGGAATTCACTTCCGCGCTGCCTTGGTCCGGGCTGTAATAGGTGGTCAAGATCTTCATCATCGTAGATTTACCTGCCCCGTTTGGGCCCAAAAAGCCAACAATTTCTCCCTTGTTAATGGTAAACGAAATATCGTTTAATGCTAATTGATCGCCAAAGGATTTAAAAATGTTTTTTGTTACAATAGACATAAAGTTGCTTTTTATCAAAAATAAGGCAAATTCGCCAATCCCTGTTGTTTAGGTGAATTGATCCGTTAAGTTTATCAATAAATTCCCATTGATTTTGCTCTGACGTTTGTCTGTTTTAAGAAGTTTTTTGTTTGGGAAGGGGATGGTAAATATTGGAAATAAGACTATTATGAAATAGTGTAGGTGTGGGATTCGTAATTTAGGTGGGAAATAGGGGCTGATTCCCTAAATTTGCATCCCTAAAACTTATAAATGTAAAAAAAGAATATTTTTGACGCGGAGTTTTAGAATTAATTACTACTTTAGCCCAAGTTTTACGAGAAAATGACAAAGCAATATTTCTGGAATGGTTTTTATTTTTACTTCTTTTTTCAAAGAGGCATGGGACTGTTCTAGCGTATTTTAAATGTATATATAGATAGAAGTCCCGTGAAAACCGGGACTTTTTTTTTGGAATTAACTAGAGTAAATTTTTCTTGGAAATAAATATAAATGGCATTAAAAATTGCAATACAGGGTATAAAGGGTTCTAATCACCACCAAGTGGCCAAGGACTATTTTGGGGATAACGTAGACTTTGTGGAATGTTCTTCCTTTGATGATTTAGTAGATCATTTATTGTTGAAAACTGCAGATAGTGGCGTAATGGCTATAGAGAATTCTATAGCGGGATCCATTATTCCTAATTATGCACTGGTATTCAGTAAAAATTTGCATATAATAGGGGAGCGCTATTTAAAGATTCATCACCATTTAATGGCCTTAAAAGGTCAGACTTTGGAGGATATCAAAGAAGTGCATTCGCATCCAATGGCCTTATTGCAATGTAAGGAGTTTTTTAGGGATTATAGGCATATAAAGTTGGTAGAGGATGTAGATACTGCCGAGACTGCTAAAAGAATCCGAGAGAACCAGTTAACGGGAATTGCTGCCATTGCGCCAAAAGTGGCTGCAGATCTCTACGATCTAGAGGTTATTCAGAGTGATATACAGACCATTAAAGAGAATTCTACACGGTTTATAATTGTTAAAACACAGAACAAGGTTTGGCCAGAAGAGGAGATAAATAAAGCCTCTATACGTTTTTTAACGGATCATAAAAGAGGAAGTTTGGCAACGATTTTAAATGTGATGAGCGATTGTAATCTCAACCTCACCAAAATCCAGTCCTTGCCAGTTATTGAGATGCCGTGGAAATATTCCTTTTTCGTGGATGTGACCTTTGAAAAATTTAAAAACTTTGAAAAAGCAAAAACCTTACTAGAAATTATGGCAGATGAATTTAAAGTATTGGGGGAATATAAAAATGCTAGAGGGTTATGAAAATCGCAGATAGGTTAAATTCGATCGAGGAATACTACTTTTCTAAAAAATTAAGAGAAGTTAGGGGATTAATGGCAGAGGGTAGGCCAGTGATAAATATGGGAATAGGGAGTCCTGATATGGCGCCTTCCCAAGCTGTTTTAGATGCAGTTACGGAGGCAATTGTCCATGAAGGGGCACACCAATATCAGAGTTATCAAGGATTGCCCGAACTTAGGGAATCGTTTGCTGGGTTTTATCGTAATAAGTTTAATGTGACTATAGACCCCCAAACTGAGGTATTGCCATTAATGGGCTCCAAAGAGGGAATTATGCACATCAGTATGGCCTTTTTAAATAAGGGAGATGAAGCGTTGATCCCCAATCCTGGATATCCCACCTATACCTCAGTTACCAACCTTGTAGAGGCTGTACCTCGTTACTATGATCTAGTGGAGGATAATGGATGGTTCCCAGATTTAGTAGCCTTGGAAGCCCAGGACCTTTCCAAAGTAACCATAATGTGGACCAGTTACCCGCATATGCCCACTGGGGCTACGGCTACTGTTGCCCAATTGGAGGAATTGGTGGCCTTTGCTAAAAGGAATGATATTTTATTGGTAAATGACAACCCCTATAGCTTTGTGTTGAACGAACACCCTATCAGTATTTTGAGGATTGAGGGAGCTAAAGAGGTGGCTCTAGAGCTAAACTCTCTTAGTAAGACCTTTAATATGGCTGGATGGAGAGTAGGGATGGTATTGGGAGGTGCTAACCATATCGATGCTATTTTAAAAGTGAAGAGCAATATGGATTCGGGGATGTTCTACGGTATCCAAAAAGGAGCTATAGCTGCCTTGAACAGTGATGATACTTGGTTTCAGGAATTAAGCAGGGTGTATAACGAGCGCAGGGAGCTGATGTTTAAGTTGGCAGATAAATTGAACTGTGTATATGACAAAAATGCCGTTGGAATGTTTGTTTGGGCAAAATTGCCCGAAGGAATCTCCTCAGCGGAAAAATTTATAGATGAGGTGCTTTACGAGAAAAATATCTTTATTACTCCAGGGACTATATTTGGGAGTAATGGGGAGGGGTATATAAGATTCTCCCTTTGTGTATCGACCGATAAAATTAAAGAGGCAATAAATAGATTTTAAAACTTAAAAATAAATGAAGTTGGGTTGGTGATGTGTTAGATGACATTGATCTAGTTTTGTTTGTAGAGGGTATAAGTAACATAGGTATGAATGTATTTGTAGTAGGAATTGGATTAATTGGAGGCTCTTTCGCTAAGGATATTAAGAGAGTGCGACCTAACGTCCGTATTTTTGGGGTAGATACCAATGAGCGTCATTTGGAGGAGGCATTGTCTCTTTCCTTGATCGATGAAAAAGCGGATTATAGTCGACTAGCCGAGGCGGATTTTGTAATTGTGAGTATTCCTGTAGATGTTATGGTGCGGGAACTGCCCATTATTTTAGAAGCCATAAATGAGGACACCATAGTTATGGATGCAGGTTCTACAAAATCGTTAATATGCAAAACCTTGGAGAACCATCCCAATAGAAGGAACTATTTGGCCTGTCATCCCATTGCAGGAACAGAATTCTCTGGGCCCTCTGCGGCAATTGAGGGGTTGTATCAAGGGAAGACGAATATTATTTGCGAGATAGAGAAAACGGCTTTCAAACAGCAGGAAAGGGCGTTAGAGCTGTTTCAGCAGTTGGGAATGAGAATTAGATATATGAATCCCGAAGCGCATGACAAGCATATTGCCTATGTTTCGCATTTATCACATATCAGTTCCTTTATGTTAGGAAAGACGGTTATAGACAAAGAGAGAAATGAACGTGATATTTTTGACATGGCGGGAAGTGGATTTGAAAGCACTGTGCGATTGGCAAAAAGTTCGCCAGCCATGTGGACCCCGATTTTTAAGCAGAACCGGGAAAATGTAATTGAAACCTTAGGAGAGTATATAGGGAACCTAAAACTCTTTAAAAAAATGTTGGAAGAAGATGATTACGAAGGCATTTATAATGAGATGTGCAATACCAATAGAATAAAGGAAATATTAAACGGAATACCACTTAATAAACAATAAGTATAGAAATGGAAAATTCAAAACAAATGAGAACTTGGTTGGACGATATGAAATTGGACCATCCATTAGTAATCGCCGGACCTTGTAGTGCGGAGACGGAAGAGCAGGTAATGCGAATTGCCAACGAATTAAAGGATACCGATGTTAATTACTTTAGGGCCGGAATTTGGAAACCAAGAACGCGTCCTGGTATGTTTGAAGGAGTAGGAGCTTTAGGTTTAAAGTGGTTGCAAAAGGTGAAAAAGGAAACCGGAATGAAAACCGCTACTGAGGTAGCTAACCGAGCACACGTAGAATTAGCTTTGGAGCACGATATAGATTTGCTATGGATCGGAGCCCGTTCTACGGTAAGTCCATTCATTGTTCAAGAAATTGCAGATGCCTTAGAAGGAACTGATAAAATAGTATTGATCAAAAACCCAGTAAATCCAGATTTAGCCTTGTGGTTAGGTGCAGTAGAGCGCTTGTACACGGCTAATATTAAGAACTTGGGAGTAATACACAGAGGGTTTTCTACCTATGAAAAGTCCAAATACAGAAATATCCCTGAATGGCAAATGGCTATTGAATTGCAGACCAAATTTCCAGATCTGCCAATAATCAATGATCCTTCCCATATTACAGGTAAGCGCGATATGATCTTTGATGTTTCCCAAACTGCATTGGACCTCAATTTTGATGGTTTAATGATTGAGACCCATTACGATCCGGACAATGCTTGGAGCGATGCCGCACAGCAAGTTACTCCAGCCAAATTAGTTCAGATAATGAGAGACCTGAAGATTAGGAAGGAAACCAACTTGGAAATGGATTACACAAATAACTTGAACAACCTTAGGGCACAGATAGATGTTATTGATAATCAAGTAATCGAAATTCTTGGAAAAAGAATGAAGATTTCCGACAGTATTGGAGCCTTGAAGAAACAAAAGAATGTTGCTGTATTGCAAAGTAATCGATGGAATGCCATCTTAGGAAATATGATCCTAGAAGGAGAATCTAAAGGGTTGAGCGAAGAGTTCATTTTAAAGATGTTCAAAGCAATCCACCAAGAATCTATTAATCATCAAGAAAAAATCATAAACTTCTAAGTGTTGAGGTAAAGCTTATAAGACACACATGACAAGCGTGGATTAGGTGTCGATTTTAGCGGAACTAAATGCTAAATTTTTGATTTTTAGAGTCATAAAAAAACCCGCTTTTTGCGGGTTTTTTTGTTGGTGGGCATGGAGTTTAGTGGTAGCCGTAAAAATAGAGGCGCCTTTATTAGGGAGCCCTATATTTCTTCAATGGATCCGTTTGTTGGAGATCTGACCAATAACAGCCACGTACCCCAAAAAAAGTTAATTCTTTCCTTAATAAAGTGTAACAAAACAACTTTTGTTACATCTTTATCAAAAATATTAAGTACAAAAACTGCTAAGATTTATTTCTTGGGTAGGTAAAATAGAAGACTATGAAAATAAAAAGTTTAGTTGTTCTGGGTGTAATGTTGGTATCCTTTACCATGGTTTCTCAGCGCATAGTGGAAAAGGCTGTTGGAGATTTTAACGAAATAAAAGTGTACGATCTTATTGCGGTGAACCTTATTAAATCTGATGAAAACAAAGTGTTGATTAAAGGAGATAATGCAGATGACCTACAGCTTATAAACAAAAATGGGACCCTTAAAATAAAAATGGTATTGAATAAAATATTTCATGGGGAAAATACTTTTGTTGAGGTGTATTTTAAGGAGATCGATTTGATCGATGGCAATGAAGGTGCTAGAATTACAGTAAACGAAACTCTCGTTCAGCAGTCTATAACCTTAAAGACTCAGGAAGGGGCTAAAATCAAAGTCGGGCTAAATGTAGGTCAGGTCGACTCAAGATCCGTTACCGGAGGAATTGTGGAGGCATCTGGGAAAACCAAAAATTTAAAGGTGGTACTTAATACCGGTGGTATTTTTGAAGGTAAACCACTGTTGAGTGATAAGGCGAGTGTTAAAATCACCGCTGCTGGGGAGGCTACAATCTATGCCACAGATAAGGTAGATGTAAATGTGAAAGCTGGTGGAGATGTTGTGGTTTACGGAAATCCTAAAGAGGTGAACAAGAATACCTTCGCAGGAGGTAGAGTGAAAATCATGAATTAATTTGCCTAGCAATTGGTAGTGTTTTCAACAAAGGTGTTTGTGTAAGGCTTTTATCGAAAAGGCATAACTAGCGGTATTATAAAACTAAAGTTGTTTCTTTGTAAAATAAAAGTCTAATGCATTTATGAAAGGAACCGTTTATAAATCTACCGGCAGTTGGTACACCGTAAAATCCAAGGAAGGAGTCTTCTATGAATGTCGGATTAAAGGGAAATTTCGACTTAAAGGAATAAAGAGCACCAATCCTATTGCGGTTGGTGATGTGGTAACTTTTGACGAGGATCTCTCTGCAGAAGCACAAGGAGTTATAACGGACATTCAGGACCGCAAGAACTACATTATTAGAAAATCGGTTAACCTTTCCAAGCAAACCCATATTATTGCGGCAAATCTGGATCAGGTGTTCCTAATCGTAACCTTGAATAATCCTACGACATTTACCAGTTTTATAGATCGATTTTTGGTTACGGCAGAGGCCTATCATATCCCCGCAATTTTACTTTTCAATAAGATAGATACCTATACTACTGAAGAACTGAACGAGATTAGATACCTAGCTTCACTTTATAGGGAAGTGGGGTATCAATGTCTCGGTATATCTGCAATTACTGGGAAGAATGTAGATCAAGTGAAAGAAATGATGTTGGGGAAAACAAGTATGTTCTCTGGGCATTCCGGGGTAGGTAAATCTACCTTGGTCAATGCCATAGAACCAAAATTGGACCTAAAGACAAAAAACATATCTAGTCAGCATTTACAGGGACAACACACAACAACTTTTGCGGAAATGTTCGATCTGGAAATAGATGCGAAGATAATAGATACTCCGGGGATCAAAGGTTTTGGTATAGTGGATATGGAGAAGGAGGAGATTGGTGATTACTTTCCAGAATTTTTTAAATTGAAAGGCGAATGCAAGTTTAATAACTGCCTGCACATAGACGAACCCCAATGTGCGGTAAAAGATGCCCTAGATCAGGATAAGGTGGCCTGGAGCAGATATAAAAGCTATGTGCAGATGATTAAAGGGGAAGAAGAGAATTACAGAACTGATATATACGGCGAAAAATAATGAGGGCAGTAATCCAAAGGGTGTCACAAGCAAGTGTTACCGTTGAGGGGAAGTTAATTTCTGAGATTTCCAAGGGACTTCTAGTGCTTTTGGGGATAGAGGAGGCTGATGGGGAGGAAGATGTTGTGTGGCTTTCTAAAAAAATGATAAACCTGAGGGTTTTTGACGATGTCGAAGGGGTGATGAATGAATCCTTATTACAAGTAGATGGTGGGCTGATCATAGTGAGCCAGTTTACCCTTCAGGCCGCTGTAAAAAAAGGGAATAGGCCTAGCTATTTAAAGGCAGCCAAACCCGATATCGCCATTCCACTATATGAGCGTTTTATAGCACAAGTGGAAGCGGACCTAGGTAAAAAAGTAGGAACGGGAGTTTTTGGAGCCAACATGAAGGTGGCCTTAATAAATGATGGTCCCGTAACCATACAAATAGATACAAAGAACAGGGAATAAGTAACTTCTTCGTTTTGTTTTTGTTTATTTTTTGAGAAATGAAAATGAACGAAAATGTAATTTTGTCTAAAAATTTAAAATAATGAACATAAAGGATGCACAGCTAGCAGTTGACGAATGGATTAAGGCCCATGGGGTCCGTTATTTTAATGAGCTTACCAATATGGCCCAACTTACAGAAGAGGTAGGGGAGGTAGCCCGAATCATCGCTAGGAGATATGGGGAACAAAGTGAAAAAGAATCAGATAAAAACAAGGATCTTGGGGAAGAATTGGCAGACGTGCTTTTTGTGGTTCTGTGCTTAGCCAACCAAACTGGTATTGACTTACAGGAATCCTTTGATAAGAAATTAGATCTGAAGGCAACAAGAGATCACGATCGTCACCACAGCAATAAAAAGCTGAAATAATAGTATATTTGTAGCTTGCGTTTTTTGACCCTGATCAAAAGCCACAAAAATAATTACTATTCAGTTGTACTAAATCCCATAAAATTTGAAACTACATTTATCTGCTCCATCCAACACATTAATAAAAACAGAGGTAAAGATAACGGGATCTAAAAGTGAGTCCAATAGACTATTGCTTTTACAAGCCCTCTATCCCGCTATCACGATCAATAATCTTTCCAACTCGGATGATGCCGAGGTAATGCAGAAAGGTCTTAAAATTGAGAAAGGGGTAGTAGATATTCACCATGCGGGTACAGCCATGCGTTTTTTAACCGCCTATTTTGCTTCCCAAGAAAATAAGGAAGTCGTTTTAACGGGATCTAAACGAATGACGGAGCGCCCCATAAAAGTGTTGGTAGATGCCCTAAGAGAATTGGGTGCTGATATCACTTATGAAAATAATGAGGGCTATCCCCCGATAAAAATTAAGGGAAAAAAGCTCGTACAAAATAAAGTAAGCCTCCCTGCCAATATCAGCAGTCAGTATATATCCGCACTGCTATTGGTCGCGCCAAAGTTGGAAAATGGATTGGAGTTGGAGCTGATTGGTGAAATTACGTCTGTCCCCTACATAAAAATGACCTTGGGCCTACTTACCCAAATAGGTGTAGAGAGTTCGTTTAATGGAAATACGATTAAAGTTCTGCCACAAGAAACGCTGCCAGCAGCTACCCTAGTGGTGGAGTCCGATTGGAGCTCCGCATCCTATTTCTACAGTATTGTTTCCCTATGTGAGGTGGGAACGGAAATTACCTTGTCTGCCTATAATAAAAATAGCCTGCAAGGAGATAGTGTGTTGGCTGAAATTTATAAGGATTTTGGGGTTGAATCAACTTTTGGGGAGCATCAGGTAATTTTGAGGAAAACAACATCAACAGTGAACAAAACGATCGAAATTGATCTTGCCAATGCTCCAGATATTGCGCAAACCATAGTAGTGAGCTGTTTCGGTCTTGGAATAGGGTGTTATCTTACAGGGCTACATACCCTTAAAATCAAGGAAACGGACAGGCTGGAGGCCTTAAAGGAGGAATTGGGCAAATTGGGCGCACCAATCTCGGTGACCGACAAAACCCTAACCCTTAAGCCTTCAGATAAAATAAATAAAGATATTGCAATAGATACTTATAATGACCATCGGATGGCTATGGCGTTTGCCCCTTTGGCTCTTAAAACTTCCCTGTATATCAATGACGCGGAAGTAGTGTCCAAATCCTACCCCGATTTTTGGAAGGACATGGAAAGCCTAAAATTTCAGGTGCAAACTAGCTGATTATTATTTAATTGCCAATTTACTTGACATCCCCTATCCCAGCATCGTATATTTGCAGCCGCTTATGTTTAACTAAAATCAAGGAAAATACTAAATGAAATTATCGCACTTCAGTTTTGAGCTTCCAGACGAATTATTGGCAGAGTACCCTGCAGAGAACAGGGATGAATCCAAATTAATGGTGGTACACCGGGAAACTGGCAAGATAGAACACAAGATGTTTAAGGATCTTATAAATTACTTTGATGAGGGAGATGTAATGGTGATCAATAATACCAAAGTATTTCCAGCAAGATTATACGGAAACAAGGAAAAAACTGGTGCTAGAATAGAAGTTTTTCTTCTGCGCGAGCTAAATGAGGAACAGCGACTTTGGGACGTACTGGTAGACCCAGCACGTAAAATAAGGATTGGTAACAAACTGTATTTTGGAGACGATGAGACTTTGGTTGCGGAGGTAATCGACAATACAACCTCTAGGGGAAGAACATTGAGGTTCTTGTATGACGGTTCTTATACCGATTTTAGGAGAAAATTAAAGGAATTGGGAGAAACTCCATTGCCGAAATATATCAAGAGACCCGTAGAGCCGGAAGATGAAAAGCGTTACCAGACTATTTATGCCAAGCATGAAGGGGCTGTTGCCGCACCAACTGCTGGCTTGCATTTTTCCAAACATCTTTTAAAAAGATTGGAAATTAAAGGAATCGATTTTGCCGAGGTTACTCTACATGTAGGTTTGGGAACTTTTAATCCGGTGGAGGTAGAAGACCTTTCCAAGCACAAAATGGATAGCGAGGAGCTAATTATAGATGAGAAAGCTACCGAGATTGTGAACAATGCCAAGCTTAAGAAACGCAGGGTGTGTGCTGTAGGTACCACGGCAATGCGTGGTTTGGAAAGCGCGGTTTCTTCACAACATACCTTAAATACGTTTAATGGTTGGACAAACAAATTTGTTTTCCCTCCTTACGATTTTAGTATTGCAAATGCGATGGTGACCAATTTCCATTTGCCGAAATCTACACTTTTAATGATGGTATCGGCCTTTATGGGGCACGACTTGATGAAGAAGGCGTATAAGGAGGCGATTATGGAAAACTATAAGTTTTATTCTTATGGTGATGCCATGCTGATTATATAACAGACATTAAAATTAGTAGGAAATCCCGTCATTAATGCAGAATAACCTGGATTGACGGGATTTTTTGTAGAATAAATTATCTTTGAACGGTGCAAATGGCAAAGAACAAAAAAGATATTAGGGCGTTTACCAAAGACCAACTCAGGGAGTTCTTTACAACTCAGGGAGACCAGCCTTTTAGAGGCAATCAGGTCTATGAGTGGTTGTGGCAAAAATCGGCCCACAGTTTCGAGGATATGACCAATATCTCCAAGGAAACGAGGCAAATGATGGAGGATAATTTTGTAATCAACCACATTAAGGTTGATCAAATGCAGCGCAGTAGCGATGGTACCATTAAAAATGCGGTTCGTCTACACGATGACCTTATTGTGGAATCGGTATTGATCCCTACCAAATCTAGGACCACGGCCTGTGTATCTAGTCAAGTAGGGTGTAGTCTGGATTGTAAATTCTGTGCTACTTCCCGACTCAAGCGCATGCGAAATCTTAATCCCGACGAAATCTATGATCAGGTTGTGGCCATTGATAATGAAAGTAGGCTGTATTTTGATAGGCCCTTAAGTAACATCGTTTTTATGGGGATGGGAGAGCCATTAATGAACTATAACAATGTATTAAAGGCTATAGATAAGATTACTTCCCCGGAAGGCTTAGGTATGTCGCCAAAGCGGATAACTGTTTCTACCTCGGGTGTCCCTAAAATGATTAGAAAAATGGCAGACGAGGCGGTTAAATTTAAACTAGCCGTTTCCTTACATTCTGCGATAGATGAGATTAGAACCTCTATTATGCCCTTTAATGCCACGTTTACGTTAGCAGATTTACGAGAATCACTGGAATACTGGTATGAGAAGACTAAAAGTAGGATTACCTATGAATATGTGGTTTGGGAAAACATAAATGATAAGCAAAAAGATGTGGATGCCTTAGTGGACTTCTGCAAATTTGCTCCTTCCAAAGTCAATTTAATAGAGTACAACCCAATTGATGACGGACAATTTCAACAGGCCAATAACAAGGCTATTGATATGTATGTAAATACCTTGGAAAGAAACGGGATAACGGTAACCGTTCGTAGATCTCGCGGCAAGGATATAGATGCTGCTTGCGGACAATTGGCCAATAAATCGTAAACCACTGATGCTAATCTTGGCAGCTGCTTTTAAAAATTATGTAACTGCAATACTTTAATCCTTTAAGATTGCCCTTATATTGCCAAAGGGCCACTTTTATTACTTTTTTTGTCTAATTTTACCGCACTGAATCACCAATAAAAAACAGTCCTATCTACCCTTTGAAAATTGTATCCCAAATAAAGGAACCGATAAATATGGAAATGGAACTTTTTGAAAAAAAGTTCTACGAATCCATGTCTTCCAAAGTGGCATTGTTAAATAGGATTACCTATTATATTGTTAACCGTAAGGGAAAGCAAATGCGGCCTATGTTCGTATTCCTAACGGCCAAACTATTGAACAATGGTGAGGTAAATGAAAGGACATATAGGGGCGCATCAGTAATAGAGTTGATTCATACCGCTACCCTTGTCCATGACGATGTAGTAGACGATAGTAATAAACGCAGGGGCTTTTTCTCTGTAAACGCCTTGTGGAAGAACAAGATTGCGGTTTTAGTAGGGGATTATTTGCTTTCCAAAGGTTTGCTGCTCTCTATAGATAATGGAGATTTTGATCTGTTACGGATTATCTCTGTGGCCGTTCGCGAAATGAGCGAAGGGGAACTGCTACAGATAGAGAAGGCACGGCGCCTAGATATTACGGAAGAAATATACTACGAGATTATCAGGCAAAAGACTGCTACCCTTATCGCGGCATGCTGCAGTTTGGGAGCATGTTCCGTTAAACCGGATTCCGAAGATGTAGAAACCTTTAGAAAGTTTGGGGAGCTTATCGGGATGGCCTTCCAGATCAAGGATGATTTGTTCGATTATGGAGAAGAGCGCATCGGGAAACCTACAGGAATCGATATTAAAGAACAAAAAATGACCCTGCCCCTAATATTTGTTCTAAACCATTGTTCCAAGGCAGATAGGAAGTGGTTGATAAATTCCGTCAAGAATCACAACAAGGATAAAAAACGGGTAAAACAGGTAATTGCTTTTGTAAAAGAAAACGGTGGCTTGGATTACGCGGTGAAAAAGATGCTCGCCTACAAGGAAGAAGCTCTGGCTCTATTAGAAACTTACCCTGATTCTGATTACAAAAATTCACTGATCCTAATGGTGAATTATGTAGTGGATCGGAAGAAATAAACCACACTACCCTTATTGTCTGAATTTTCGCCTTTTTTCGAAAAACTTCTTCGGGCTGGGCAACTATTGTGGAACTTGGTTATGCATGGAGAACCAGGGTTTTTAAAAATTCTAATTTCCTAAGGGTCAACTATGGGGTCTCTTTCCAGTTCAATGGTTTAAAGCCAAAGAATAATCAATATTTTGTGAATAACGGAGATCAGACAACCTTGGAAGAATTTCAATTTGATCTGGATAAATCCAAATTTAGGATGGATAATTTGGTTTTCCCTGTGCATTTGGAATTTGGACCCTCAAAAGTTCATAGGACAGAAAAAAGCATTCGATACACTAACCACCATCAATTTAGATTTGGGTTGGGTAGCTATGCTGGATTTAATATAGGGACGAAACAAAAGTTAAAATATAAAAGGGATGGGGATCGTGTAAAGGACAAAATAAAAAGAGATTACAATACCAACAATTTTGTCTATGGTCTAAGTGCGTATACAGGGGTAGGCGGAGCTTTGCTTTATGTGAAGTACGATTTAAATTCTATTTTCAACAATGCCGATGTTGAGCAGCGAAATATATCCGTAGGATTGCGATTTGAACTGTAAGTTTGCCACATTACCCGTTTAAAATATAACTGCGACTAACTTTCCATGCCCTGGATCATTTCAGTATTAAATTCATCCTTAAAATAGGTTTTTTTGCAATGCGAACAGCTTATGGTTGTGCTGGTGCCAATTCGAAAAAGGGAGATCCAGAATAGATGAAAATAGTTGGTAGTGGTTACTGCCATTAAGGTGTTGCGTTGTTCGCAATAGGGGCAAGCAACGTTCGGAATTACTTTGGAAGTGGTTTTCCCCGGTTTGGTTCCTAAAAATAAAATCATGCTATTTTTCGCGTGTTAAAATGAACCGAAAGGTAAGCATTTTGGATATTAAATGAATAGTTTTTCCCTTTTTGAAGGAGCTCTAAATGTAGTATCTTTAGCCATCCTAAATTGTGTGATTTGATTTCGAAAACTACTATAGACAAAGTATATGAGACCGCCAGAGTAGAGGAGGTGATCGGAGAGTTTGTGCAACTAAAAAAATCCGGTTCTAACTTTAAGGGTTTAAGTCCGTTTAGCGATGAACGTTCCCCAAGTTTTATGGTTTCTCCCGTAAAGCAGATCTGGAAGGATTTTAGTAGTGGGAAGGGTGGCAATGTGGTTGCCTTTTTAATGGAACACGAGCATTTTACGTATCCGGAAGCCATAAAATATCTTGCAAAAAAGTACAATATAGAAATAGAGGAAACCCTTCAAACCGATGAGGAGAAGGAGAAAACCAATGAGCGGGAAAGCATGTACTTGGTTTCTGATTATGCTCAAAAATATTTCTCAGAAATTTTATGGGAAAGAGAGCAGGGGAAAGCTATAGGGTTGAGCTATTTTAAGGAGCGTGGCTTTACGGACGATACAATCAAGAAATTTGATTTGGGCTACTGTTTGGACCAATGGGACGGATTTACTAAAACGGCATTGGGTAAAGGGTATCAATTGGATTTCCTAGAAAAAACAGGACTCACCATAGTAAAGGAAGACCCAGGAAATCCTGATAACAAAAAAACATTTGATCGTTTTAAAGGAAGGGTCTTGTTTCCTATTCATAGTATGAGTGGTCGCGTTTTGGGGTTTGGGGGTCGTATTCTTACTAGTGATAAGAAGGCGGCAAAATATGTAAATTCCCCGGAAAGCGATATCTACCATAAAAGTAAGGTGCTCTACGGTATTTATTTAGCCAAACAAGCAATTGCCAAAGAGGATAATTGTTTTTTGGTAGAAGGGTATACGGACGTAATTCAGTTGCACCAGCGTGGGATACACAATGTTGTGGCTTCCAGTGGTACGGCCTTGACTTCCGATCAGATTAGATTGGTCAATAGATTGACCAATAATATTACGGTTTTGTTTGATGGGGATGCGGCCGGCCTAAGGGCTTCATTGAGGGGTATAGACCTTATTTTGGAACAGGGCATGAACGTAAAGGTGTGTACCTTTCCTGCTGGAGATGATCCGGATAGCTTTGCCAAGAACAATGAATATGAGGATGTGGTAGAATATCTTCAGAATAATTCCAAGGATTTTATTCAGTTCAAGGCATCACTGCTGGTGAGCGAAGCTGCAAACGACCCTATTAAAAGAGCTGATACGGTTAGGGATATTGTACATAGTATTTCTAAAATTCCCGATAGGATAAAAAAGGAAATTTATATTCAGGAATGCGCCCAGATCATGAATATATCCGAAGCGGTCCTTTTTAATACCTTGGCCCAGATCGGGAAAAAGGACACTGCCGATTCCCAGAAAATGGCGAAACAGCAGCAGCAGAGCTTTAATGTGGTGAAAAACGAGCCGCAACAACAAAAACTAGATGTACAGTACGAGTTAGAGCGGAAAATTATTGAAATCTTACTGCTCTATGGTACCTTGGAGGAAGAATTTGAGGACCTTGTATTAAAGGAAAATGAGAAGGGCGATTTGGAACTGGAACCCGAATCATTAGGAGCAAAGGTTTTTCAGAAAATATTTTTGGATCTTCAGGATGATGAAATAGAGTTAGCCAATGAAGGCTTCCGTAATATCTACTACAAGTTGATAGAAGAGATGAATGGGAAAGAGAATTTTTCCATCACTTCGTTTATGGCGGGATTAGATCAAGGGTTGGCATCGGAAATATCTTCGATTTTAATGGAAGAAGAAAAATATACCTTACATCAATGGGAGCGCAAGGAAATTTTCCCAAAGGAGAAGAAGGTTGGGGTATCCCAGTTGGTCAGTGAAACGATACTGACATTAAGGTGCTATCTGATTAAGAAAAGGATAGGGTCACTACAGGAAAATACTATGAATAACATGGCAGAAAACACGGAGACCTTGGAGGAAATAATGAATTATATCCAATTAAACGTGCTTCTAAATAAAAAATTGAATAGGGTTTTTTCTTAGGAATTAATCTACTACAAAACAGCGGTTTAAAAGGGAGTGTTATTGCAGGATAACAGACCCTTTTAAACCGCTGTGTATTTTGGTGGACGCTATGGGCTTAATACAGTTCCAATGCTTTGGCTTGCTGAAGAAGATCTACAAGGTTGTCCACATTTAATTTACGCATCAATCGCGCCTTGTAAGTGCTTACGGTTTTCTCATTTAAATTTAACCCTTGTGCAACCTCTTTGTTTCGTTTTCCGCTGGCCAATAATTTAAGGACCTCCACCTCCCTTGTGGAGAGTTTTCTAAAGAACCTTCTTGGCTTTTGAGTACCCTCGTCAAAGGCAAGTCGTTGTGCCAATTCATTGGTAATAAACATATTGCCCTCGCTTACTTTTCTAATGGCACTAATAATATAATCTACATCGGAAGATTTAGAAAGGTAACCAAATGCGCCTGCACGAATAGTGCTTAAGGCATATACGTCTTCAGATTGCCCACTATAGATTAATACCCTTATGCTAGGGTATTCCTTTTTAATTTTTCTAAGTGTAGCAATACCGTTAATTTCTGGAATATCCATCTCTAAAAGGACAATGTCTGGAGAAGTACTATCCAATAGGTTGAATAGCTCGGATGTAGTACTGACATCACCTACTACTTGAATATCAGAAATTGGTTCTAGAACCTGTTTCACCCCTAGTCTTACAATGGGGTGGTTATCTGCAATTAATATTTTAATCATGTTAAATTAGTTTTGTGAATGACAATTTCTTCAATTGCGTCAAAAAATACTGACAAACAATATCAAATACTGACAAGCAACGTCAGGTTTAATTATACGGGTTGTTAAACAAAGCTCACTTATTTTATTGTAAATCGAAAATTTCGGGGATTTTATTCGACTTAACTACTTTGTTCTTAGGTAAGAGGTCATTTTAGGTCAATTGGAACTTCACAAATGGGGATTGGACACATTTTGTGTTGATTTGCTTTATTCAATGTAATAAAGATACGCATAATTTCCTTTTCCCGTCCAGAAAAATCCGCTTCTGTTTTTTCTTCTTCTGCCATTTGCATTGCCCACTCTAGTTCTGGATAGGTAGCTCCTAGCTGATCTTCATCCGTCCTGTCATCTCCCCAAAGGCCATCTGTGGGAGCTGCGCGGATAATTTCGGGCTTAATGCCTAGCACTTTTGCTATTTCGTATACTTCAGATTTTAGCAGGTCTGCAATGGGGCTAAGATCTACTCCGCCATCGCCGTATTTGGTGTAAAAACCAACTCCAAAATCTTCTACTTTATTACCGGTACCCGCAACCAATAGTTGGTCTAGTGCAGCAAAATAGTACAGGGTGGTCATTCGTAATCGCGCCCTAGAATTGGCTAGGGACAGGAATCGGTCATCTTCTTGAGCAACAGCTGGTAAAGTGCCTACAAAGCTGTCGAACACAGGGGTGAGGTCAATAGTATTGCTTCTTACCTTACTGTAATTCTCTTTAAGCCAATCAATATGTGCTGCTGCACGTGCTTCCTGATTTGCCATTTGATGAATGGGCATTTCCAAGCAAAGTAATTCCAATCCGGTCTTTGCGCACAAAGCAGAGGTAACCGCAGAATCTATACCGCCAGAAATTCCGATGATAAATCCCTTCATTTTCGCCTTTTCGGCATAATTCTTTAGCCAGGTTACAATATGCTCTATAACTTTTTCAGATTGCATCTAAAAGGTTTATAAGGTTTAAAAACTTAACTTTGCCCGTTTGCTTGGCAAAAATAACGCCAAAGGATTGAAATAGAAAACAATAACCGAAATAGTTAAAAATGCGAAATCCATTATGGCTCATTTGCTTACTTTTAATAACCTTTTTAGGTTGTAAGGAAACAGATAAAACAGCTGAAGAAGTTGCGAAAATAGAAGTGGAACTGGAAGTGTACAGGTTCGATAGGGAGTTTGCCGAAGCGCAACCTAAGGATATTCCCCAATTGAAGAAAAAGTACCCCTATCTTTTCCCAACGAGCTATCCCGATAGTGTTTGGGTAGCTAAAGTTCAGGACACTCTTCAGGTGCAACTCTCGCAAGCAGTGGACTCTGTATTTCCAAATTTTAAGGAAGAAGAAAGGGAGTTGCAGTCCTTGTTTCGCCATATAAGATATTATTACCCCAACAGCCCGTTGCCTAAAGTGATAACCGTTACATCGGATGTTGATTATAATAACCGGGTTATTTTAACCGACAGCCTTTTGCTTATTGGTCTCGATAACTATTTAGGAACTTCGCACGAGTTTTATAGTGTTATTCCTAATTACGTTGCCAATGACCTAGATAAGAAATTTTTAGCAGCTGACGTGGCAAGTGCCTTTGCTAAAAAAGTGGTTGCGACATCAACAGAGAGAACGTTTTTGTCTCAAGCGGTCTATTATGGGAAGGAACTGTATTTAAAGAATAAATTAATGCCACAGGTGACAGATGATATAATTATAGGGTACACCCCTGAGCAATTGGATTGGGCACATGTTAATGAGGAGCAGGTTTGGCGGTATTTTGTTGAACGTGAACTGCTGTACAGTACCGATAATAAATTGGGACCGCGATTTTTGGATCCTGCTCCTTTTTCTAAATTTCAGTTAGAGCTGGACAATGAATCCCCGGATAGAATAGGGAGATATGTAGGTTGGCAGATTGTAAGGGCCTTTATGAAAAACAATGAGGTAGCACTTCAAGAAATGTTGACCATACCAAGTGAAGAATTGTTTAAAAGATCAAAATACAAGCCTAGAAAATTAGACTAGATCAACTCTTTTAAAAAATATAAATAAATTAAAGCATGGCAAAATTACATACATCGGAAATTAATTTGACAATTTCTTTGGATGAAAACCGAGTACCGGAAAAATTAATATGGTCTGCTGAGGATGGTGGAATCTCTAATGAGGAAGCGAAGGCAGTATTATTATCCGTTTGGGATAGTAAAAATAAAGAATCCTTAAAAATAGATTTATGGACCAAGGATATGCCGGTTGATGAGATGAAGATATTTTTTCATCAAACCCTGGTTTCCTTATCGGATACTTTCTACAAGGCAACCCAGGATGAAAAAATGACGGCTACCATGAAAGATTTTTGCGATTATTTCGCCGAAAAGTTAGAACTTAAAAAGTAGTTTTGTTTTTTCAAAGCTTAAGTGGTCTAATGGATTTAGGTATGGTGTTGGAAAGGTTTAGCTAATGTGAGCGACTGAAAGGCGTACAATGAATCCAATTCATGTTATGGAAAATACAACGAACAAATACTTTGTCTTTGTGTACAATGCCAAGAGTGGCCTAGGGAATGCACTTTTAGACGGTGCCCATAAAATCCTTAGTCCCGATAGTTATTCATGCTCACTCTGTTCCATAACCCACGGTGCTTTTTCGGAAAATAATCGATGGAAAGAATTTAGGGAAAGTTCTGGAATTAAGATGGAATTTCTGCATAAGGACGAGTTTCTAAGGAAATATGCGGACAAGGTAAAGGAGGGGGAGGTCCATTTTCCCATAATATTTGAAGTGGAAAATGGCAGCTTTAAGACATTTTTAGACAGGGAGAATATCGATGGGCTTGGGGACCAAGATGCCCTTATCCAGATTATTCAAAAGCAATGGGTAAAATAGCTTTTAAGCTAGGCCTGTTTTGTATGCTATAATGTTTCCTTAAAAAAACTATCATTAAGCCCATCAATATAGGTGAGCAGTTCTTCTTGACCCATCCCGTTAGAGGCAGATGTAATAAAATACTGGGGTGCTTCTTCCCAAATTCCTTCCAGTAATTTCTGGATATAGTGGTTTACGTGATTTTCGATTGCTTTGGGCCTTAATTTGTCGGCTTTTGTAAAGATTATACAGAACGGAATCTGATTTTCCCCCATCCATTCCAAAAATTCCAAATCTACTTTTTGCGGCTCGTGCCTAATATCGATCAAAACAAAGGCACATACCAATTGTACCCGTTCTAAAAAATAATCGGTAATATATTTTTGAAAGGTTTTTTTGTCTTTTTTGGAAACGCGAGCATAACCATAGCCAGGTAAATCTACCAGAAACCAATTTTCATTTATTTTAAAATGATTAATCAATTGGGTTTTTCCAGGTCTTCCCGAAGTTTTGGCTAGTCCCTTTCTTTGGGTAAGCATATTGATAAGGGATGATTTCCCAACGTTAGATCGACCAATAAAGGCGTATTCAGGTAGGGTGTCTTTTGGGCAATTTGTTACGTTGGAATTGCTCATAACAAAGTCGGCCGACTTTATTTTCATAGGTAGATATTTATTGTTTTTTAACGGTCATATGCGATTCGCATATCTTCATTCGTATTTGCGACCAGATTTCGGTCATGCTCATTTCATAGGTAGGTATTTATTGTTTTTTAACGGTCGTACTTCGGCTGCCCTCAATACAAATATATAAACCTACCTACAGCAGGTAAACTTGCCTTACGGCAGTCAGGTTCACATAACTTCATTGGTATTTGCGACCAATCTTCGGTCATGCTCATTTCATAGGTATAAATGTTTTAATTCCTTAAAAATAATAAAAAACGGACAGGATCACTGCCTTGAAAATTAATTGAAAACAAGAAGCCTTTCCCTATTCGCTAAAAAACAATTTATGAATGATGTATTTTAGCTACTTATTTATGGGGAAATGTACTGTTTAAAAGTTTCGCTTCGTTAACCATGAATCCAAGATGGAGTTAAATTCCATAGGATGCTCCATCATAGGGGCATGTCCACATTTATCAATCCAAAACAATTCTGAATCGGGGAGTAGAGATTGGAATTCCTCTGCTACATTAGGAGGAGTAACACTATCGTTTTTTCCCCAAATAATACAAGTTGGAGTCAGCATATGTGGCAGATCCTTGGACATATTATGTCTTATAGCACTTTTGGCAATGGCCAATGTTTTCACCAATTTAATTCGATTATTAACGGTAGCAAAAACTTCGTCAACAATCTCTTTGGTCGCTACTTCGGGGTCATAAAAAACATCCTGTGCTTTTTTCTTTATAAACTCGTAATCGCCTCTTTTTGGATAACCATCCCCCATAGCGCTTTCATATAATCCGGAACTACCGGTAATAACCAAAGCTTTTACATTTTTTGGGAATAATTTGGTGTGCAATAATCCAATATGTCCACCCAGGGAATTTCCCAAAAGAATTACATCCTTTAGGCCCTTGTGTGTTATAAATTGATCTAAATACTTGGCAAAGCTCTTGACGTTGGTCTTGAGCAAGGGCATATCGTAGATGGGTAGTTCGGGAACAATCACCTTGTATTTCTTGGCAGGAAAGTGATCCATTACGCCGTGGAAATTGCTTAATCCGCCCATAAGTCCGTGGAGAATTATGATCGGTGCTCCTTCACCTATTTCAATATAACGATATTTTCCCTCCTTAATAATTCTTTTTTCCATCCACGATTTCTTGTGATCTTATGTTGGCAAATATAGGCATTTCATTATTACGCAATGGCTACCGAATTATTAAGGAGGAATAATTTTTTGAATTTTACGATTTTTCCATTGTTCGGGCCTTATTCATAAACAGGAGAATACGACTTGTTTTTTGTCACAATTTAGCTTGTGAAGCGGAATTTATCAACAAAGTGGTATTTTGTGGTAAAATGTGGTAATAAATTCTATATATTTGAGTTATCAAATTATAACCCAGCTACTTTAGTGATAAATTTCATCGGAACATATGATTGTAAGGCAGATACCAAAGGAAGGGTCATGCTTCCGGTGGCGCTAAAGAATCAAATGTCACCGATACTTAACGATGGATTCGTGCTTAAGCGATCCGTTTTCCAACCTTGTTTGGAATTGTACCCTATGGCGGAGTGGAATTTGTTGATGCAGAAAATGAAAAAAATGAATCGTTTTAAGAAAAAGAACGACGATTTTATTCGAAGGTTCTCTGCGGGGGTAAAGATAGTGGAAATTGACGCAACGGGACGGCTGCTGATCCCTAAAAATTTGGTGGAAGTAGCAGGGATTACGAAGGAAGTTGTGTTGAGTTCGGCGATTAATATTATAGAGATTTGGGATAAAGACGGTTATGAAAAAGTGTTGAATGACACGGCCGAGGATTTTGCCGGTTTGGCTGAAGAAGTAATGGGAGGGGATGACTATGAGCTATCATAATGCAGTATTGTTAGAGGAGTCTGTAGATGGACTTGGCATAAAGCCAGACGGTGTATATGTGGATGTCACCTTTGGTGGCGGAGGTCATTCTAGGGAGATCTTAAAGCGTTTGGGGGATAAAGGTAGGTTAATAGCTTTTGATCAAGATGAAGATGCTTTGCGCAATACTATTCCTGATGAACGCTTCTTATTGATAAATGAAAATTTTAGATATATAAAACAGTTTTTAAAGTTTTATGGAATTAAGAAAATAGACGGGGTGTTGGCGGATTTTGGAGTTTCATCCCATCAATTTGACAAGGCGGAAAGAGGTTTTTCTACACGTTTTGATGCTGATCTGGATATGAGGATGAGTAAAAAGAACAGTGTGTCGGCCTATGAAGTGGTAAATGGCTATGATTATGATGAATTAAGACGGGTGCTGTTTGAGTATGGCGATCTGCGAAATGCCAATGCGATGGCAAAGACCATTTTGACCCATAGGGAAACCGAGCCTATAAAGACTACCGAGCAATTAAAGCTGGTGCTTGCGGCTTATCTGCCAATACATAGGGAGCATAAGATCTTGGCGCAAATCTATCAGGCCATCAGGATAGAGGTAAATCAAGAAATCCAAGTGATAATGGAGTTCTTGGAGCAGCTTCCTGAAATAATGGAGGAAGGCGGTAGGCTAAGTGTGATAAGTTATCATTCCCTTGAAGATAGGTTGGTAAAGCGATTTGTGAGATCGGGTCGGTTTGAGGGAGAGCCAGAAAAGGATTTCTATGGCAATATAAATGTTCCCTTTAAAAAGGTGGGCAAATTGGTCACCCCCGCCAAGGCAGAGATAAAGCAGAACAATAGGGCGAGGAGTGCCAAGCTTAGGATTGCAGAGCGGATTTAATTTGCGAGCATTTTCTAAATAGAGGTGATTGGTCTTGGAGGGAATTGGAGGCGTGTAATATATAAGGTATAAAACTGTGCGAAAAGGAATATTGGATCTGTTGAAAGGAAAGTTTTTGGTGAGCGGTAGCGCTCCCAAGAATTGGATGTTTATCATTTTTATTTCTTTTTTGGCGACTGTTATGATCGCTAGCTCCCATAGTGCTGATAGTAAGGTGCATAGGATAGCGTTTCTCAATGAGCAAGTAAAGGAGTTGCGAAGCGAGTTTGTGGATGCGCGCTCGGATATGCAAGAATTAAAACTGGAGTCTACCATCTTAAGGATCGTGGAACACAAGGGTTTAATTCCGTCGGAAACCCCTCCCCAGAAAATAAAAGTTAAAACCGTAAAGGATAAATAGTGTCGGTAACAGAAAAAAACATATTAACTAGGTTATATATAGTGGCAGGATGCCTATTTCTGTTTGCCATTGCGGTATTGGTGAAACTTGTCAGTATACAAATGGTAGATGGTGATAAGTATAGGAAACTTGCCATGGAGCGTACGGAGAGAATTTTCACCATTGCCCCAAAAAGGGGAAATCTTTATTCGGATGATGGAAGTTTATTAGCAACATCGGTCTCTAGATATACGATACGATTTGATGCTGTAACCGTAAGAAGCAAGGATTTTGAGGAAAACATTAAACCATTGTCCGATTCTTTGGCGAAATTGTTTGGGAAATCTTCCTCTTATTACCAACAGGTATTACGAAAAGCCAAGGTAAATAAGAATCGATATGCTCTGGTGGCCAGAAACTTAGATTATTCGGATTACGTTGCCGTAAAACAGTTCCCCTTATTTAATAAAGGCCCCTATAAAGGTGGGTTAATCGTAGATCAAAAAATTGTACGGGAACATCCCTTGGGAAAGATTGCAGAGCGCAGCGTAGGGTATGAAAGAGTAGATGAGGACGGATATTACACTAGGGTGGGACTGGAAGGTGCTTTTGGGGAATACCTGAGAGGAGAAGAAGGAAAGCGCTTAAAACAAAAAATAGCAAAAGGACAATGGAAGCCAATTGGCTGGGATAACATTAAAGAGCCTAAAGATGGGTATGATGTGGTTTCAACCATAGATATCAATATACAGGATATTGCGCATCATGCTTTATTGGGGCAATTGGAGAAATATGAGGCAGAACACGGAAGTGTAATTGTAATGGAGACCAAGACAGGGGAAGTCAAGGCTATTTCTAATTTGGGTAGGACTTCCGATGGGAAATATTATGAGCGGTTAAACTACGCCATAGGAGAGTCGCACGAACCTGGGTCGACCTTTAAGTTGATGTCCATGGTAGTGGCTTTAGAAGATAAAGTAATAGATACAAGTACTGTTATCGATACGGAAAATGGATTGTATAAGGTCTATAACCGGACCGTAAGGGACTCTAAATGGGGTGGTTATGGCAAGATAAGCATGGGAAGGGCATTTGAAGTTTCTTCCAATACAGCATTTGCTAAGGTTATAAACACAAACTATAAGAGCAATCCAGAGAAATTTGTAAACCGCTTGATGAATATGAACCTTCATCGCAAATTGGGATTGCCTGTAAAAGGAGAGGGCGAGCCGGTAATCCGTTATCCAGGAGATAAGGGTTGGTCTGGAGTTTCTTTGGCATGGATGTCCTATGGGTACGAGGTGTCATTGACACCATTGCAAACACTTGCTTTTTATAATGCCATTGCCAATGATGGGGAATTGGTGAAACCAAGATTGATTAAAGAGGTAAGGGAATGGGATAAGACCATCATTAAATTTGAGAAAGAAGTCATCAATCCGTCTATATGTTCTAAGGAAACGGCAGCCAAGGTTAGGCAACTGCTAAAGAATGTAGTGGAAAAAAAGCACGGGACGGGACACAAATTATATTCTCCCAATTTTTCTATGGCCGGAAAGACAGGGACCACTCAAAAAAATTACTCGTCCAAGGACCCTGATAAGCTTGCATACATATCTACTTTTGCTGGGTATTTCCCTGCAGATGATCCAAAATATTCCTGTATTGTGGTGATCCACGAGCCAAACAAAAGTGTAGGTTACTACGGGGGCGACGTTTCTGGGCCAGTCTTTAAGTCGGTGGCTCAAAAGATCTATACCAGTTCTCCGGTAGTAGACGAGGTA
The DNA here is from genome assembly GCF_041320605.1 of Arenibacter antarcticus. NCBI lineage: Bacteria > Pseudomonadati > Bacteroidota > Flavobacteriia > Flavobacteriales > Flavobacteriaceae > Arenibacter > Arenibacter antarcticus. Next base: position 509,376 of record NZ_CP166679.1, on the reverse strand, counting down.
GATATAAATGAAGCAGGGGATGAGAATTTAAATGAAGCCTATCAAGAATTTTATGCTGCGGCAAATAAAAATTATAACCAAATGCCAAACGTAGAAGGGATGAGCGGTATGGATGCCGTTTCTCTTCTTGAAAATTTGGGTGTAAGGGTTGAAGTAAAGGGAAATGGAAAAGTGAAAAGACAATCCATTTCAAAAGGGACCGACCTAAAAAAGGTCGATAAAATTGTATTAGAGCTATCATGAAGTCTTTAAAAGACATATTGTACGGGGTTGGTCTTTCGGCTGTAAGTGGTTCCACTTCGCAGTCGGTCAATAAAATATGCTTCGATTCCAGAGAAGTTGGGGTGGAGGATGTTTTTGTGGCGATAAAGGGCGTTTTGGTAGATGGACATAAGTTTATTGACAAGGCAATCGATGCAGGGGCAAGATCCATAGTTTGTGAAACACTTCCTGAAAAATTAATCAACGGAATCAGTTATGTTGAGGTAGATAATGCTTATAAGGCATTGTCTATTATGGCGTCAAACTATTACGGTAGCCCTTCCAAGAATCTAAAATTGGTGGGTGTTACGGGTACCAATGGGAAAACCACGATCACTACCCTACTGTATCAATTATTTAAAAAAGCAGGATTTAAGGTAGGTCTACTATCGACCATAAAAATATTGGTAGATGAAAAGGAATTCCCTACCACCCATACTACCCCAGATTCCCTTACCATAAATAAGTATTTGCACTTAATGAACGAGGTGGGAGTAGAGTTTTGTTTTATGGAGGTGAGTTCGCATGGCCTGCATCAAAAAAGAACAGAAGGACTTGTATTTGAAGGAGCAATTTTCACGAATCTCTCCCATGACCATTTGGATTACCATGCCACGTTTGCAGCCTATAGGGATACTAAAAAGATTTTGTTCGATGGGCTTCCGAAAAGAGCTTTCGCACTTACCAATGTTGATGATAAGAACGGTTTGGTGATGATGCAGAACACTAAGGCAAGAAAAGTGACTTACGCCTTAAAATCCTATGCTGATTATAGAGCTCAAATATTGGAAAACCAGTTTGATGGACAATTGTTGAAAATAGGCGACAATGAGCTTTGGTCAAAATTGATAGGTGATTTTAATGCTTATAATATGTTGGCCATCTATGCGGCGGCGGATTTATTGGGATTGGAAAAACTGGAAATATTGAGGCTATTAAGTGAATTGGAGAACGTTGCCGGAAGGTTCCAGCATTATAGATCTCAAGAGGGTATTACGGCAATTGTGGATTATGCCCATACTCCAGATGCCTTGAAGAATGTACTCGAAACGATCAATAAATTAAGAACTGGAAATGAAAATGTCTTCACTGTTGTGGGTTGTGGTGGTGACAGGGATAAGTCTAAACGTCCGGTTATGGGGCATATAGCGAGCACCTTGAGCAATACAGTGATCTTTACCTCTGATAACCCTAGGACAGAATCTCCCTCTAAAATTATCGAGGAAATGGAGGCAGGAGTGGAACCCCAGAATTTTAAGAAAGTCCTGTCTATTGAAAATCGGAAACAGGCTATAAAAACGGCCTGCCAATTGGCAAGGGCTAAAGATATTATCCTTATTGCGGGCAAGGGGCACGAGACGTATCAGGAGACGAATGGGGTGCGTATAGATTTTGATGATTTTAAGATAGTGGGGGAGTTTTTAACCGAGATGGGAAAATAACCTCCTATGAATAGATCAATGGAAACTAGAGTAGTATTTATTAAAAACAAGACCGTAAAACAGTAAAACACAGACCAAAGAATGTTGTATTATTTGTTCGAATATTTAGATAAAGAACACGACCTAATAGGAGCGGGACTCTTCCAGTACCTCTCCTTTCGCGCTTCCTTGGCGGTTTTGCTGTCGTTGCTGATTGCGACGGTCTATGGAAAGAAAATTATAGGGTTTCTACAGAAGCAGCAGATCGGTGAAACTATTCGGGATCTTGGTCTTGATGGGCAGCAGCAAAAGGCTGGTACTCCTACTATGGGAGGACTTATCATTATTTTGGCTACCCTAATTCCCGTGCTCCTATTTGCCGAACTGGGAAATGTGTACGTTCAATTGTTGATAGTTACTATGCTGTGGATGGGTGCTATTGGATTTTTGGACGATTATATAAAAATATTTAAGAAAGATAAGGAAGGATTAAAGGGGAGGTTTAAGGTTTTGGGTCAGGTAGTATTGGGCCTTATTGTAGGTGCTACCCTGTACTTTCATCCAGAGGTGACCATGAAGGAAAGGGCTCATACAGTAATCGTTGAGAATGTGCAGGGAGTGCCAAAGCTGGGGGCAGAAATAAAATCGATTAAAACAACCGTGCCCTTTATTAAGAATAATGAGCTTGATTATACCAGTTTTATTTCTTGGATGGGTGCTGGGGCAAAAGATTACGCTTGGTTGATATTTATACCTATCATAATTATTATAGTAACTGCCGTATCTAATGGAGCCAATCTTACGGATGGTATAGATGGATTGGCGGCAGGGACATCGGCCATTATAGTGGTGACTCTTATGATTTTCACTTGGATTTCCGGGAATATAATTTTCTCCAATTATTTAGATATCATGTTTATTCCACGAGTGGGTGAACTGGTAGTTTTTACCGCCGCATTTGCAGGTGCCTTGGTAGGGTTTTTATGGTATAATGCCTATCCTGCCACTGTTTTTATGGGAGATACTGGTAGCCTCACCATTGGTGGTGTTATAGCGGTAATTGCTATAATTATCAGGAAAGAACTCCTTATTCCTGTGTTGTGCGGGATTTTCTTTGCCGAATCTATTTCGGTGATGTTGCAAGTGGGGTATTTTAAATACACCAAGAAAAGATTTGGAGTAGGGAAGCGCATTTTTCTAATGGCACCTCTGCATCATCATTATCAGAAGAAAGGATATCATGAGAGTAAAATTGTCACCCGGTTTTGGGTGGTGGGTATTCTTTTAGCAGTACTAACCATAGTAACCTTAAAATTGAGGTAAGATGGGTAGGTTGGTGATATTAGGTGGGGGAGAAAGCGGTGTAGGAACCGCAATATTGGCAAAAAAAGAAGGCTTTGATGTTTTTGTTACCGATAAGGGAAACATCAAGGAAAAATATAAAAACGTTCTAAATCATTTTGAGATCAATTGGGAAGATCAGCAGCATACGGAGTCTAAGATTCTAAATGCAGATCTGGTTATGAAGAGCCCAGGTATTCCAGAGACCATTCCATTGGTTGTTGCTATAAGGAAGGCAGGTATTTCCGTTGTTTCGGAAATAGAGTTTGCTTCTAGATATTCCAACGCTAATATCATTGGTATTACGGGTAGTAATGGAAAAACCACGACTACCATGCTTGCTTACCATGTTTTAAAGGAAGCTGGATTGCATGTGGGGATGGCGGGGAACATTGGGGATAGTTATGCTAAAATGGTGGCCGAAAATAGCTTTGACCACTATGTGTTGGAGATAAGCAGTTTTCAATTGGATGATATCGTTCAATTTAGACCGCACATTGCAATCATTACCAATATAACTCCAGACCATTTGGATAGGTATGATTACCAATTTGAAAAATATATAGCGTCTAAATTCAATATAACAAAGAATCAGACGGAGGAAGATTATTTAATATACGATGCAGATGATGAAGTAATTGTAGAGAGGTTGAGGACCAACCCAGTGAGATCAAAATTATTGCCCTTTTCCATAGAAAAAAAGTTATCGGAAGGGGCGTTTATCGAGAATGGAAAAATAATTATTAAAATACAAAATAACACTATAGAGATGAGTACAGAAACTTTAGCCTTGGAGGGTAAGCACAACTTGAAGAATACCATGGCAGCTTCCACAGCGGCTAAATTAATCAGCATCCGAAAGGATACTATACGTCGCAGTATAGAGAACTTTCAGGGAGTAGAGCATAGGTTGGAGAAGGTGCTTAAAATTCACCATGTACAATATATTAACGATTCCAAGGCAACCAATGTAAATGCGGCTTATTATGCGCTGGACAGTATGAAAAGTCCTACTGTTTGGATTGTTGGAGGCGTAGATAAGGGAAATGATTACAAGCAGTTGATGTCTTTGGTGCGCGAAAAAGTAAAGGCGATTATATGTTTGGGGACAGATAATTCAAAGATAAAGGATGTTTTTGGCAATGTAGTGGACCTGATAGTGGAAACCTATGATATGGAGCAGGCTGTAAAGGTGGCCTATAAGATTGCCGAGCGAGGGGATACGGTTTTATTATCGCCTGCTTGTGCCAGTTTTGATTTGTTTGAAAATTATGAGGATAGGGGAAATCAGTTTAAAGAAGCAATAAAAAAATTATAACCTGTGCTGGGACTCTTAAAAAATATTAATGGGGATAAGGCTATTTGGGCAGTGGTTGCCCTATTGTCCTTATTTTCTTTTTTGCCGGTCTACAGTGCCAGTAGTAATTTGGTATATGTGGTGGGCAACGGGACCTCTATTGGATATTTGGTAAAACATGCTATCCTATTGCTTATGGGGTTTGGAATAATTTTTGGAGTCCACCGGATACCTACCCACTTTTTTAAAGGCTTGTCCTTGATCGCCATGCCTATAGTATTGCTTTTATTGCTGTACACCATGGCACAGGGAAATGTGATAGAAGGGGCCAATGCCAGTAGATGGATTCAAATCCCCATAGTTGGATTTACCTTTCAGACTTCCAACTTAGCAGCGGTAGTATTAATGATATATGTGGCGCGGTACCTGACCAAGATTAAGGACCGGACCATTACTTTTAAGGAGAGCATATTGCCACTGTGGCTGCCTGTTTTTTTGGTGATTATACTCATCTTACCGGCAAATTTTTCCACCGCAGCAATTATTTTTTCCATGGTATTGTTATTGTGTTTTCTAGGAGGATACCCCTTTAAATATCTATTGGGTATCGTTGGAGCTGGTATTTTGGGATTAACGCTATTTATCCTTATTGCAAAGGCGGCACCAGATCTGTTCCCGAACCGTGTGGATACCTGGATAAGTAGGATAGAAAATTTCACTAACCCCGAAGATACTGAGGCCGATTATCAGATTGAAAAGGCGAAAATTGCCATTGCAACAGGTGGTATTATGGGTAATGGTGCTGGAAAGAGTGTTATGAAACATAGTTTACCACAGAGCTCTTCAGATTTTATCTATGCCATTATCGTGGAAGAATATGGTTTGGTAGGCGGCTTTGTATTGATGTTTTTTTATATGCTGCTCTTGTTTAGAATTGTGGTCGTGTCCAATGGTGCATCCACTGTTTTTGGGAAATTATTGGTATTGGGAGTAGGGCTCCCAATCGTGTTTCAAGCCTTGATTAATATGGCTGTAGCGGTGGAGCTTTTTCCGGTAACCGGACAGACCTTGCCATTGATAAGTAGTGGAGGAACCTCTAGTTGGATGACCTGTTTGGCAATTGGGATCATTCTTAGTGCCAGTAATAAAAATACGCCTAAGGAATCCGAGGCAATAGATGCAGATAACCCTTTAGAAATATTAAGTGGACAATTATAGATTTATTCTTTCTGGTGGGGGTACGGGCGGACATATTTATCCGGCAATCGCGATTGCCAATGAGTTAAAGGTTCGCTATCCGGATGCAGAGTTTTTGTTCGTCGGAGCAAAAGATAGGATGGAAATGGAAAAAGTGCCACAGGCGGGATATAAAATTGAAGGTCTATGGATTAGTGGCTTACAGCGGAAGCTGAGCCTGACTAATTTAATGTTTCCTTTTAAAGTAATCAGTAGTTTGATGAAAGCAGCAGAAATAGTAAAAAGGTTTCGACCCCATGTAGTGGTGGGGACTGGTGGTTTTGCCAGTGGCCCAATGTTGAGGGTGGCTGCGGGGAAGGGGATTCCCTGTCTCTTGCAGGAACAGAATTCCTATGCTGGGATTACCAACAAGCTACTTGCCAATAAGGTCAGGAAAATTTGTGTGGCCTATGACGGGATGGAAGCGTTTTTTCCAGCTCAAAAAATAGTGAAAACTGGAAACCCAGTAAGGAGTGACCTAGTTTCAATTGGGACGGATGCGTCCGAAGCGATAGCGTTTTTTCAGCTTCAGCCAGGTAAAAATATCGTTTTGGTTCTCGGCGGGAGTTTGGGAGCAAGACGGATAAATGAATTGATAGCGGAAAAATTGCCACTATTTAAAAGTATGGGGATTCAGCTGATATGGCAATGTGGAAAGTTGTACTATGATGAATATATAAAGCATGAAAGCGAAGCGGTGAGGGTCTTCTCCTTTATCAATAGGATGGACCTTGCTTATAGCGCGGCAGGTATTATTATCTCTAGGGCAGGGGCAGGTGCTGTTTCGGAATTGAGCATTGTGGGTAAGCCAGTAGTATTTATACCTTCTCCGAATGTTGCCGAAGATCATCAAACAAAAAATGCCAATTCATTGGCCGTAGTAGATGCAGCAATCTTGATAAAAGAAAAGGATTTAGAGGCTGAATTTGATACTGTGTTTTCCCGTTTGGTGGAATCCAAGGAATATAGGGAAGAGCTGGGGAATAATATTAAAAAATTAGCCATGCCCAACGCAGCAAATGATATCGTAAACGAAATAGAGAAATTATTAAAATAATAGGATTTCATTGTTGGGATCTATAAGGAGCAAAATGAATATAAAAGATATACATAACGTCTACTTTATTGGAATAGGTGGCATAGGTATGTCTGCCCTTGCCAGATATTTTAAATTTATTGGGAAGGCTGTGGCTGGATACGACAAAACAAGTACTCCATTGACCGAGGACTTAATGTCGCACGGAATCGATGTACATTATCAGGATGATCTTGGTTTGATTTCCAAGGATTATTTGGATCCAGAAAAAACGCTTGTGGTTTATACCCCTGCGGTACCTACAGATCATCAAGAGTACATTTATTTTGTCAACAATGGCTTTCAGGTAAAAAAACGTTCAGAGGTGTTGGGGATGATTACAAAGGATACCTTTTGTTTTGCAGTTGCCGGAACCCATGGAAAAACGACTACTTCCAGTATTTTGGCACATATTTTAAAAGAGACTGGAACGCCATTGACTGCTTTTTTGGGAGGTATATCGGAAGATTTTAACAGTAATTTTTTGCTCGAAGGTACGGCGTATTCAGTAGTTGAAGCGGATGAGTTTGATCGCTCTTTTCTCCGCCTGTCCCCTACAATTGCCTGTATAACTTCTATGGATGCGGATCATTTGGACATCTATGGAAATAAGGAGGAATTGGAAAAATCCTTTAGGGATTTTGTAGGTAGGATAAAACCTAACGGTAAGTTGTTTGTGCGCAACGGTTTGCCTCTTGAAGGAATTACTTATGGCATTGAGGACGATTCGGATTATTGTATTGTTAATTTGAGAATAGAAAAGGGTAGTTATCTTTTCGATATTCGGACCCCAGATTCAACGGTTAAGGAAGTGCGATTCAATAAGCCTGGGCATCATAATTTGTTGAACGGATTGGTAGCTTTTGCAATGGCAACACAAGCAGGGGCACCTTTAGGTTCATTAGCAGATGCCTTGGCCACCTTCAAGGGGGTGCAAAGAAGGTTTTCATATCAGATCAAAACGGAAAAATTTACATATATAGATGATTACGCCCATCATCCCACAGAGATAGATGCAGTATATCAAGCGGTTTCAGAAATGCATCCCGGTAAAAGGGTGTTAGTGGTCTTTCAGCCACATTTATTTTCTAGGACCAGAGATTTTATTGAGGATTTTGCTATTAGCCTATCCAAATTTGATAGTGTATTGCTTTTAGATATTTACCCTGCCAGGGAAAAACCAATTGAAGGAGTTACTTCCCAATGGTTGCTAGATAAAATAGAAGGAGCAAATAAGAAGCTAATTGATAAGAGTGGATTGATCGCGGAGATAAAATCTCAAAACCCCGAGGTGCTGGTAACCATTGGGGCAGGTGATATAGGATTGGAAGTGCAAAAAATTAAAAAAGAGTTACAATGAGGCTAAATCTAAATTTCCTAAAAATAGGAGTCTTGTTACTGGTTGTAATGGGGCTTTATGCGTTTTCAAATGCTAGGAATGGCCAAAAAAGGATTGGAAATGTTCAAATAGAGTTTGTAGGGGATCAAAACCTATATATGACCCAAGAAACGGTTGATAAATTGTTAATACAAAGTTATGGCGACCTGACAAACTTGACCAAAGAAAATATAGTTTTGAATACAATAGAAAAAGCGATCGAGGCCAATGAAATGGTTAAAAAAGCTCAGGTTTACCTTACGGTAAACGGGGACCTTGTTGCTAAGGTTGCACAGCGGAAGCCAATAGCAAGAGTAGAAGGGAGTGCAAAATACTATTTAGATGAAGATGGGGAACATATGCCTTTTTCTAGGCATCACTCTGCCAGAGTGCCATTGATTACGGGAAATATAAATGATACATCCCTAAAAGATGTATATAGGATTTTAACATACAGCAATACAGACGAATTCCTGAAAAAGAATATTATAGGGGTTCATATTACCGGGGAGCAAAAATACCTGCTAAATTTTAGGATGGAGAATTTTGTGGTTGATCTTGGAGGTGTGGAGGGTTTGGAAAAAAAGTTCAGCAATTTTAGGGCTTTTTATGTAAAGGCGTATAAGGATAAATCGTTGAACGATTATCATACAGTGAGTTTAGCATTTAACAACCAGGTAGTGTGTACCAAAAATTAAGTTATGGAAGAAGGTAATTATTCAGTTGGGTTGGATATAGGGACCACAAAAATTGTGGCCATTATTGGAAAGGAGAATGAATACGGCAAGATAGAGATTTTGGGTATTGGTAGGTCTAAAAGTTTGGGCGTACACCGCGGGGTAGTGAACAATATTACACAAACTATAAAATCCATACAGCAGGCCGTGGATCAGGCCGAGGCCAATTCTGGCTTAAAAATCAGTTCTGTGGTGGTTGGTATAGCTGGTCAGCATATAAGGAGTTTGCAGCATAGTGATTATATCACAAGGGCAAAATCGGAGGATGTGATCAACGAAGATGATGTTGATAAGCTTTGTAATCAAGTATATAAGCTAGTAATGTTACCTGGAGAAGAAATTATCCATGTACTGCCCCAAGAATTTAAGGTAGATGGGCAGGCGGAGATAAAACAGCCTATGGGAATGTACGGGGGTAGGTTAGAAGCTAATTTTCACGTAGTGGTTGGGCAAGTTTCTTCTATTCGAAACGTGGGCAGATGTATAAAAAGTGCTGGCCTCAATTTGGCCAATATTACGTTGGAACCCTTGGCATCTGCCAATGCGGTTTTAAGTCAGGAAGAAAAGGAAGCTGGAGTGGCCTTGATTGATATAGGTGGAGGTACCACGGACCTTGCAATATTTAAAGATGGAATTATTCGCCATACGGCAGTTATTCCTTTTGGCGGTAATGTAATTACAGAAGATATAAAGGAAGGTTGCTCTATTATAGAAAAACAGGCTGAACTATTAAAAATTAAATTTGGATCCGCTTGGCCGGGGGAGAACAAGGATAATGAAATTGTATCCATACCCGGATTAAGGGGTAGGGAGCCCAAGGAAATTACCTTGAAAAATCTCTCAAAAATTATTCACGCACGTGTAGTGGAGATTGTGGAGCAGGTTTATGTAGAGATAAAAAATTACGGGCACGAGGAACAAAAGAAAAAATTGATCGGTGGAATTGTACTTACTGGTGGAGGTAGTCAGCTGAAGCATTTAAAGCAGTTGGTAGAGTATATCACCGGTATGGATACCAGAATTGGATATCCTAATGAGCATTTGGCGGGCGATTCTGATGAGGAAATTGCCAGCCCATTGTATGCTACCGCAGTTGGTCTTTTAATGAATTCGGTGCAGAACAAGCCGAAGGTGATAAGAGAGCAGCAAACAGAGGAAGCAAATGAGGGTACAGATAGCAAGTCTAAGGAACAGGAGAATCCCATCAAGACAAAACCTGTTGTAAAAAAGGAACGAAGTACCATTTTTGATAAATGGTTTGAAAGGTTCAAAGATTTTTTGGATAATGCAGAATAACGCATAGAGTAAGGACAAAGAAAAGTAAACCAGTAAATTAAGAAAAATGAGCAAGAACACAGAATTTGAAAATATATCCTTTGATTTACCCAAGAATCAAAGTAACGTAATAAAGGTCATTGGCGTTGGTGGTGGAGGTAGTAATGCTATCAATCACATGTTCCAGGCCGGAATAAATGGGGTAGATTTTATTATTTGCAACACGGATTCGCAGGCTTTGGATAACAGCCCTGTGCCCTATAAGATTCAGCTAGGGGTTTCATTGACCGAAGGATTGGGGGCTGGTGCCAACCCAGAGGTAGGTGAACAGGCTGCTATAGAGAGCATGGAAGAAATAAAGGCCATGTTGGATACCACTACAAAAATGATATTCATTACTGCCGGTATGGGCGGGGGAACAGGTACTGGTGCTGCCCCTGTTATTGCCAAGATGGCTAAGGAAATGGATGTTCTTACCGTAGGGATCGTCACCATGCCGTTTTTATTTGAAGGTAAAATGCGTTGCCAACAAGCTCAGTTGGGAATAGAGAAATTACGTGCCAATGTAGATTCCTTAATTGTCATCAATAATAACAAACTTAGGGAAGTATATGGTAATCTTGGGTTTAAGGCCGGCTTTTCCAAAGCAGATGAGGTCTTGGCCACAGCTGCCCGTGGTATTGCTGAGGTAATTACCCATCACTATACCCAAAACATCGATTTACGCGATGCAAAAACGGTGCTGTCCAATAGTGGTACCGCTATTATGGGCTCTGCCACCGCTTCAGGTTCTTCAAGGGCCAACGAGGCGATCATGAGTGCACTGGATTCGCCGTTGTTAAATGATAATAAGATTACCGGGGCGAAAAATGTGCTATTACTTATTGTTTCCGGTTCTCAGGAAATTACGATAGACGAAATTGGAGAGATCAACGATCATATACAAAATGAAGCCGGCTTTGGGGCTAACATCATTATGGGTGTTGGTGAAGATGAAGGGCTAGGAGAGGCAATCGCTGTAACAGTGATTGCAACGGGTTTTAATATAGATCAACAGGATGATATTGTAAATACGGAAACAAAGAAAATCATTCATACGTTAGAAGATGAACAAAAAGCAGAACAAGTTCTGACTTCAAAGCAGGTTGTTCACCAGTTGGTCGAGGAAGTAGAGGAGATTAAACCTGTGGCCGTTAAAAAAGAAGAAGTACAACAAAAATCCAATATGGATCTGATACCGACATCCAATTATATAAAAAACTTCAATGTGTTTTATGAGGAGGTGATCGCAGAACCGGCTGATAATGATTTTATTTTTATCAATGCAACAGAAGAAATAAGGGATATTGATGTAGTAGATCCGACCGTTGTACCTAATAAGGCAATTGCGGAAGATCAATTTGAATTTAGTTTTGATATGCCCTTGGCTAAAAAGCCAGTAGAGGAAGAGGAAGAACAGCATACCATTACTTTCGACCTAGAGGAAGAAGTGAAGGAAATGAAGGTGAGAGATCACGTAGAGGTAGTTCCAGTTTTGGAATATAATAAAAACGGGGAAAAACGCTACAGTTTGGATGATTACATGGAACTGGAGGACAAGCTTACAGGAGCCAAATCCAAGTCCGATAAATCTGATTCCCTTCCTGTAGATGAAGAATTGGTTTTTAGAAGAAAAACAGTTGAAGAGGAGGCCCCAGCACCAGTTAGAGCTCGGCCAGAGGAAATAGACCCTATAAACACCCCTTTGGAGTCTCTTTTAAAGGAGCGTGCCGATGAGCGCCGGAGGAAATTGAAGGATTTTAATTATAAATTCCAGAACAGCCTTAACAATCTAGAGGAAATATCCAAACAACCAGCCTATAAGCGGCAGGGGATTAACTTAAACGATAATCCAAGGGAGAATAAGGTGTCTAGGATGAGTTTGGGAGAAGACAGTAATGATGATATCCAATTGCGATCCAATAACTCTTATTTGCACGACAATGTAGATTAAATTAATCGCAATATTTAATAAAAAGTTTAAACCCGAAAATACTATATATTTTCGGGTTTATTTTTTATCTTCGCAGGGCGAAAAAATAAGCTATGGGATTACAGCAACGGTTAATGGATGATTTGAAGGTGGCAATGAGAGCTAAGGATACCTTAGCCTTAGAATCGTTACGTGCCATTAAATCGGCCATATTGCTTGCGCAGACCGAGACGGGACCTGGAACTGAGCTCTCCGAAGAAGAAGAGGTGAAGTTGGTACAAAGACTTGTTAAGCAGCGTAAGGATAGCGCCGCAATCTATACAGAACAGGGACGTGAAGATTTGGCGGAACCCGAGTTGGCACAGGCTGCTATTATTGAGAAATTTTTGCCGGAGCAATTGTCCGAGGAAGAAATTGAAAAAATAGTAGCACAGATCATAGTTGCAGAAGGAGCTTCAGGAATGAAGGATATGGGAAAAGTAATGGGAATGGCTTCCAAGGAATTGGCTGGAAAGGCAGATGGTAAGACTATTTCCAATATAGTAAAGTCAAAATTAAGTAGTTAATAAATTTAATACGATCATTTAGGTCTATTATTGGCCCCGTGGCGCAATTGAATAGCGCATCAGATTTCGGCTCTGAGGGTTGGGGGTTTGAATCCCTCCGGGGTCACGAATAAACCACAAAAAAAAGTGGTTGTGCAAGCGAGCTTCAAAAATGAAGCTCGCTTCTTTTTTGAAGTGAATCGCAGCATACCTTTTTGTGGTTTTCAAAGCGGAGCTTTGTAGGGAAATGCGGAGCCAATCCCTCGTATCATTATTCCTTAAATAGGGTTGAGCGTGGAGTATAAGCTCGCTTTTTTTTTAAATTGACCTTTCTAAATACAAATTTTAAAGTAAAAAAAGGGATCATGACTAATTGTTGTGTTTATGCAAAATAAAATGCAAGTTATGTGTAAATACAAATTTTACATTTCAAATACCTTTAACAGTGTTTTTATTTGATTGTTCTTTCATTTTACTCAAGGTGATTTTTATTGTTTTTTATCGGTTTTCGTGAATCTCCGATTTCTTTGCTTGTCCGATGAAACCGACGTAGGAGGTTCATGAATACCTTATTATAAAATAACAAGCAATGAATAAAACGAACAGGGCCTTTAAAGCGAAGGTACGGTGTACCTTTGTTTTAAGGAGCCGGCCGTTGCGAAGGCCAACGCACCAACTGGCCCCTTGATGTAAATGCAAATCGTTGCATTCACATCTCGGTCCTCTACGGATCAGGAAAGACAGGCGAGTAGCTTTCAATAAAGGAGAAAGCAGCCTAGATTTTTTTGAATACTTTTTTATTCATATGCTTATCTATTGTTTTTTAATGGAATTCATGAATGCTAAGCATTTCATCAATGGAAAAAGTATTGAAACTCGTAAAAACAAGAAAGATCTTTCAATTGTAACTACCTAACAATTTTATGCACACACAACTTTTGAGCTTGATCCAAAAAAAGTCAGAATAAAAAAGCTTAAAAATATACTACTACATTTTAATTAATTGTTCCTCATGTTTTGGGAGATTCTTAGGATAGAGAATTCCGCAGGTCGTGTTGTCGCTATGCCTATTTCCAGAATCAGCTTCCCTTCGTCCAAATCCTGATCCATCATGGTTTCTCCCAAACCCACCCTCACATAATATGCTTCTTCTTGTTTAGTCCCGTTTAAGGCACCCTCTCGCCATAGACTATGTAGGTAATTTGTGGTCATTGTCTTTACAATATTCCAAGTATTGGCGTCATTAGGCAATTTATCTAAACGCTCCAAAGCATTCCTTACCGATGTTTTAATAGTCAACCCTAATCGACTAGCCTGGATATATTTCCAGTCGTTATCATTGCCAGCCATAGTGCGAGCTCCCCACACCATTATTCCTTTCCCTTTGAAACTTCGAATAGCATTAATGGATTTTCCAGAGCTGTCAACATTAAGGTAGGCTTGTGCGTTATTGTCAATTTCAAGTTTTAGCGCTTTTACTTTGTTCAAAGAAACATTAACCGGTGCTTTCCACACCCCTCTCGAAGCATCTGACTCAACATAGACCCCTGCAATGGCGGCACTGGGAGGTAATTCAAGATTTTTTGCATTTATGATCTGTTTTATTTCTTGGTATCGCTGCCTGTATTTTCCATTTTCAGCATGATACAAGGATTCCTCAGTTTTATTTGAGTCTCTTGATATTGATGCCTCAGTATACCTCAATACGAAGATTTTATGACTATTCTTTAGTTTTACTTGAATCATGTCTTCAGAATAATTGTAATTAAGCGTGGTATGTAAGGATGGAAAGTAAGCAGCGCCATATTTGAGGTTTTCGGTGCCAATAGAAAATCGAAATTTCTCAGCCGATTGTGCAATATCATTATTAGACTCCTCTACATCACAGATAAGAAATCGATCTTTTCTTTCGGCACATTGCGCAAGTGCTGCCTTATAAAGTTCTGCCGGATCGTCAATGTTTTTAGAGCTTGTAGCATCTGGAAAAAGTATAAGAGTAGGTAGGTCTTCATTATTAAGTAATGTGAGTCCATTTAGCATTTTTTCATTTCTGATTGAATTTTCAGTATCATAATGACCTACCGAGGTTATAAAACAATCGCCACCTCCATTAGCAAAAAACAGTTCAAGCATATAATACATCCTATATTTTGGGGTGGTCAATATACTTGGGGAAGTGATTGTCCCGTCACTGTTTATATAAAATTCTCCTATGTCTTCATTGGAAGCACCACCAAATTTATTCCTATAATCTTCCATAGAACTAATCTTTGTGGGATTAATGGAACCTTTTTCGGTATATCCTATAAAGGCAGGAATAGCTGTTTCTACCTGAGCTATTTTATAGTTAGAGCTCGGGACTTCGTGGGAGTATACTTCAGGAGTGCCGGGTCTTTCCAAATCGATTGCCCGCTTAATGTCATGTATTTTGTTTGCTTTCATGACATTCCTTTTAGGAATTCTATGCTCATTTTGGACCTTTTCTTTAATCACCTTATTATTTACTTGGGAAAGGATGGGATAGGAAAAAACAAAAAAAAGGAGAAAACTAAGTGCAAATCGTTTATTCATAATACAGTATTTTAGGTTATGTGATATCTATTTGATGCACCTGTTAAAATTGTAATTGAAAACTTGCTCAATTGTGTTTCATAAAAACTAAAACCAAAACCTCCGGGCCTGATGGTTTTCCTTGATGTCGTTGATGTGTATACTCATCAGGAATCTCCTCAAGTTTTAATGTAGTAGCATTAATTTGAATGATCCTATATTCTGTGATCGGTGGAAATGGACTGTCTTGATTAGGACCACTATTAGCCAAATTAATCTTTAAAGTGTTGCCTTCCACATGGTATTGCCCAATTGAATAATGATTTATCATGCAATTTTCATCATACCAACGCAGGGACATTTTATTATCTGACGAAAAATGCAGTCGATCACTCTCGTTATAACACACATTCCTATAGTCATAAAGATGTTCGTTTGAACCGTTTATTATGGTGCCTGTTTTTATAAACGTCCAGTTACCCCAAAGGCTACCGGGTAATGGTTGCTGCAAAGTGATACAACTCAAGGTCATACTTCCAATAAACATTATTAATAGTAGGCACCTAAATTTCAAGCTTTTCATATTGTGAATTTTTATGTTATTAAAGGCAATATGAATTCTAACCACAGCTGTGCCTTTTTCTTAATAAATCTATCAAAATGGTTAAACTCACCATCAAAAAATAAAGACCTGTAACACATTAAGACCTCTTGATGACAGATGGTTCTTCCTAGATTTTAGACTTTGACCGGAGATAGAAACAAGGTTCAACTTTTTTAAGGAGTCTCAATACGCAGATTTTTACCAGGAAATTTTTATAGCTCACAACCCTAGTTATTACATCAGGCTTAAAAATAAATTGAGCTATGAAAATACCATTAATTTAATTTAGCTTCGAACAACAGAACCTAACGTGTAGGTGGTGTCTTTGGGTACAAGATTCTTTCCGTTTAAAGTGCCCTAAGATGGGTAGCTAAAAGTAAATCCATAATTTTAATAGCTACTGCTTTACGATTTAGAAGTTGTGTATATCATAATGTTAGATTGATTTTGAGGTTATTTCTTCTTGTTTAAAGGGTCCCTTTAGTAAGTGACGGGTATTGTTGTAATACTTTGCTTTTAAAAATACAGATTAGAGTTTCTTTACAATGAGTTTTGCTAGATGAATTGCTTTTGCTTTGTTAGAAGCTGCATCTGCTGACGTTCTCGCATGCACGTGAAATAATTTTCCTTTGTATAAAGAGGTAAGCTGGCTCCTTTTTTTACTCCAGGTGGCCATATCCCCTATGCCAGCTTCTTCTTCGCCATCTTTATAAAATGATACAGAGGTCTCATATTGTTCTTTATTGACATTGGCAACGAGTACAATGCTCAATTCGGCATGATATTCCGCCATCTGATTCCCAATAACTTTATAAGGCCAGGTAATAGATTCCCATTTGTAAAAGCAGGAAGGGAAATTGGTGCTTTTATCTTTCATACTCGTTTTAGTGTCTACCGGGATGGAAAGTGCTTTTTTAATCTCTGTTTCCGTTAATAATTCGCATGGAGACTGAGCTGTGCTTTTACTTAAGGATTTTCCTTTTTTTTCTGTAGACGATTTTTCAGAATTGCCACAAGATAATATGCTTAATAAAATGACGAATAAGAGGAGTGTTTTTTTCATTGTTTAAGATTTAAATGTGTTGCGTATCTAATGGTTGTTTTGATGGAGGCAGGGAGTAATGGTTAATCTGATTTTATAATTGGTCAGGTTCTCTGTTGCTAGTTAGGCAGGAACCGCCAAAAGGAGCGTAAGCGCTACATCGGTATCTTTGGTTTTGAGGCACCATTGTTTTGTTAGAGGCATTCCTTGCGGCATGGTCGTGTAGGTAATGTCTGACTTGAACTAGGTCTTTGCTAGCTTTGTGGACTACAATCTCTTGTGTATCATTTTGAGTATGGCCATCACTGCTATAAGCTGTAAAAATAGCTATGGATGGTAGGAACAATAAATATTGTTTCATTTGAAGCATTGACGAGATCATGTTTAATTTTTTCACAAATTAGGAGTTTAAAGGCGATGCTTTTAACTCATTTCTTGAACGGGGGATTCAACGCTAAAATGCGATACTTAATCTATTCGTAATCGGTTTTAAACTATACTAAAACTCAATTACTAATTCTGTGTTTTAAGAAAGTAAATGGTACTTGTTCCTAACAAATATAGTAGACGTGCTTTCCTATACAATACCAAATCAGAATTTAGCATAGGGTACTTAGTATTTGATGGGTTTGACTTAGAATTCAGTTCTTGGCTATTCTGTAGAATGAGTCCCTAATGCTTGAAAAGTGAATTAAAAAGTGGGTTTTGAGCCAAAAATTCTTAACTAATTCAATCAACTAAAAGCTTTATTGAAAACGGAATCATTTTCGCATTACCACAACAAAAGATAGGTGTTTATCTACTTAAAGCGGATCATAGTTTTTAGTATTTCACTGATCTGTTTTCCTTTCTGTCTTGAAACTGGGATTTCTACGTCGTCATGCATTATAAGACTGCCACCATCTTGCTTTAAGATGCCTTTTACAAATTGTGGATTTATTAAGTGCGATTGATGTATCCTAACGAAACCATGGTCCTGTAAAAGTTCTGCTATTTCTTTTAAGGTTCTACTGATTAAAATTTTGTTTCCATCATTACAGAAAACATAGGTGTAATTGCTATCGGATTGACACCTGACAATATTTTGAATGTCCGAAATCTTATAGCCAACCCCCGTAGGTAATGCAATTTGAGAACAATTTTTATTGGAGTTTTTTAAATTATTCTGTAATAGTTGCCACTGCTCTAAGGTTGTTTTTTTGCGTTGTTTTTCCCAATCGGAAAGTGCTTTTACAATATTTTTTTCGGTTATCGGTTTTAATAGGTAATTCATCGCGCTGTATTGAAAGGCTTTAATAGCATACTGATCATAGGCCGTAGTGAAAATGACATCAAAATCAATAGGCAACAGATTATCCAATAGTGCAAAACCATTCAGGTTAGGCATTTCTATATCTAGAAATAATAGATCTGGTGGATTATCTTTTATGAAATCCAATCCGTCAAGTGGATTTGTGAAAATGCCAATCACCTTATAATCAGGATGGACTTTATTGATTAAATTTTCCAAGACATTAGTACAATGGTCTTCATCGTCTATAATTATTATGTTTGCCATGTCTCAATAGTTATAAGTTAATGTAATGCGTGTTCCTAAAGCTCTATCCTCTTCTTCAAGATCCGTAATTTTATAATAAATAGCGTGGTCATTCAAATGATTATACAATGTCAACCGGTCCTGTAGAATAGTTGTGCCCATTGAATTGTGCAATTTTTTCTTCTTAGCACTTTCTTTTCTGCCTATGCCATTGTCTTCTATGATAATCTTTAAATCGTTGGTAGTATCGAAAAAGATGGTCAATTTTTTTTCACCTCTTAAACTAGGGTGTAGCCCATGCCAAATAGCATTTTCCACAATCGGCTGTAATAATAAGGGTGGAATTTCGTATTGCGAAAGACCCTCCCTTGAATTGACTTGTATGGTGTAGTTAAAATTCTTACCCATCCGACTCTGTTCTAAGGAGAGATATAATTCTAAAACCCCCAATTCTTCTTCCACAGTAATTTTTTTGCGATTACTATTTTGCAAGATCCCACGAAGTAGGCTAGCAAAATCGTCCAGGTAGGTTATAGCGTCGTCATTTCGGGAAGTCATAATTAGATTTTTAATAGCGTTCATGCTATTGAAAATAAAATGAGGATTCATTTGCGAGCGCAAAGCTACCATTTCTGTTTCCTTTAGTTTTTTGTTAAAATTGTCAATGTTTTTTTGATTTCGTTCCCTTTCTATTTCAGAATAGAGTTGAATGAGCTCACTTGTCTTTTCTTGAACCTTTCCATCGAGTTCACGATTCATAGTTTCCTGCAAGTATTGGTTTTCCTGCAGTTGATTTATTAAGGCTGTATTGGCTCGTTCTTTTTCTTTTTGAAGCAGATACACATTCTTACCTAATGCCAATGAGAAACAATATACTTCCGCCAATAATCCGATTTGAAAAATAATATTTGGGGCTTCTTTGAAATTAAAAAGATGGTCTGGAATTAAGTTTATCTCAGAATATGCCACATATGTGCTCAATAATGCTCCAATAAAAAAGAAAGATTGCCCAACTATAAAATAAATCAGTAAGGGGTGCTTTACCTTATATATAATCCAAAAAATTAGAATAAAATTAGTGGGAAGAATAATATAGCGTACGATATAAAAAATTTGGTCGGTGTATTTTCCATTAAGTAAGAAATAGCTAAAAGCAAAATTCGTGAGGGCATATAAAAAACAGAATAGTCCCAAGTAAAAAAGGATCTTCGCGAGTAACTTATCATATGTTTTCACGGTTAAAAGCTGCAATATGAAAAAAATATAAAACCCTATGAAAATAAATTGAATGGGTTCTAGTAAATCAAAAGCAAGACTAGGATTATATTCAAAATAATTGCCGATTGGTGCCATGGTGTTGCGGAGCACCAAAAGGCCATAAACTAGTTGGAAAAATAAATATCCTAAATAATAGAGGTAAAGCTTTTTGCGCAATCGTAACCGAAAAACGAATGCAAAAATAAAAATCGTAATGAGTGAAATAATGTAGAAATAAATAAAAGCTATGGTGTAGGTTTGACTTTTATAATTGCTTGTAGAAGCGTTCCAATAGCCTCTTTCTGAATAGATAACGGGTGTGTCTCGGGGTTTTGAATTATGAAAGTCAAGTCTTATATATAGCAATGATTTTTGAAAAGGTATGAAAATTAATTCGGTGAAAGAACGATCCGATTCATTTGCTCTTTCGGGTAAGGGGATATAAGACCCATTCCTTAGTTTTATATAGTCTTGGCCTATTTGACGATGAATAGTAGTATAATCATACGGGCTATTGAGATAAACCTTAACAGTATTTTGCGATTGGTTTTCAATTTCAAATTTGAGCCAAATAGATGTTTCTATCGTTGCCTCAATTGCGGAATCATATGGCTTCCAAGCTGTTTGTCGCTTTATGTCTTCAAAAGTCCCTTTTCTATCAGATTTTAGGGCTTTGACATTTTTATTGCCGACCAAGTTGATCTTGACTGGAATGACATCGGCCATAATCTGTCCCGAAAGATGCATAGCACCCAATAATAAATAACAGATTATAAAAGTAAAGGAATTCATAATAGCTAAAGTACCATTCTATTTTATAATGCTTAACTAAGGTTTAGTATTCTGCTACTTTGATTTAGTATTTGGTAGGATATTCCTTTTTATTTGCATTTTAAACCATTTTTGGCCTTCCTCTTTAATAGGACATTAAAAATTTCGATGAATTCCATAAAAAGAATTTTTAATCATTACCTGAAAGACGGGAATGAAATTTAAATACAGCCTGTAAATGATACTGTTTTTGATGAAGGTATGTCAGATAGAGTTGGCTCAATAAACCTAAAAGTGTAGTTCTACATGTTTTCTTTATAATTCTGTCATTAAAAAAACGGTGATAGAAATCCCTCGATGATTTTATTTATCAGAGGAGTATAGCCATTTCAGAAATTAAAAGGACGGCTATAAAAACCATAAACATTTAACGACTTTTTCTGGCATATAAGAAAAGAATTAAATTAAGGCTGTCCCAACCCAGAATGTTATAATTAGGTACCCTATAAATCGAATGGTTTTGTATAAGAAATAGTCCAGCATGGTATCATTTGCAGATTTTAATTCTTATCCCTTTTCTTCTTCCTCCAAAGGATATAAAAAATAATCAGTAATACAGGTAGGATTATATAAGTAACAACATCAAACGTGTTTGTAAGATCAATTGGTGAATTGTCATCAGGATTACGTGTCCCTATAGGCAATTGAAGCAGTAAAGAATATAGTTTGTTTAGCATTGTTTATTTTTTGTATGACTATTATGTAATTTACGAAATATATAGTAAGGTTAAAAAACATCGCTACTTCTTTTCATAGGCTAGAGAGTTAGCTCATTTTTTTATTTTCGATATTAACTTTATCGTTCTGTATTTTTTATGAGAATAATGTATATGAAGAGATTCGTCTCTAATCCTACTAATATGATTGTGTGTTTTTTTAAAATTTTAAGGTCCGCTAAACCAATCAATTGTTTACGCTATTTAGGGAGGCCTGGGTGCATATACCTCGCGGCCATTGCCTATAATCTGAAAGACAGACCACAATAGGAGCTGGAAGTTATGAAAAGGAAATGTTATAGTTGGATGGCCATACGTAACAAAATGGAATAATGCATATTCATAAAAGGTCCATAAAAATTGGAGGAGGGCAAGCTTTTCAGATCTTATTAGAATTTGTTAAATCATTCGTATAGCTTTTGGACCAAAGACGATCAACATGACCAATTCGTACTTATTCCCTAATTTTTCCCGTAGGAATTTGAAAGCCTTTGTTATTTGATTTTCGACTGTCTTACTGGATATGGCCAAATATTCGGCAATTTCAATATTATCTAAACCTTCCTTTTTACTTAATAGAAAAATCTGTTTGCATTTTGGGGGAAGGTCATTAATGGCATCCATTACTAGGCTCATTATTTTATCGGTCTCCTCCACTTCTGGTTCCATTTCGAACTGAAAAAGAGTATCCATATACATTTCTTCCAATGCCAGTAAGGATTTGGTGCTCCTGTATTGATCTATAAACTCGTTATGGACAGCGCGGTACAAATAGCCTTTTATTGAAAAACTTTTCTTAAGGCTTTTCCGCTTATTCCATGTTTTTAGAAATACATTCTGGACAATATCCTGTGATCTTGCCGGATCATTCACCAAACTGTTGGCATAAACACATAACCGATGATTATAGTTTTCCACCAAATAGGAAAATGCCTTTTCATTCCCTTTTTCCAGCTGTTCTATTAATACAGAATTAATCTCAAAATCAAAATTCATATCAAAATATACTTCAAGTGTCACTTCAAATATGATAATTTATTTTTAAAAATAATAGGGGACTTGTAAAACGGTTCCGTAATAGGTGAAGAGATGATAAGTTATGAAGTCTAATTATTTTGATAATCTAGTAGTGAAATACCTCAACCATTCTATCAAGGAAGATGAATTGGATGAGCTAATCTTATGGCTAGAGGAGCCAGGGAATAAAGAGGTATTTACAGATTTTGCAAAAATTAATTATTCATTGGATTATAAGTTGGGGCATTACGATACAGAAGGAGTTAAAAGATTCTTACAAGAAAAAATTCGGAAAGATAAAAAATCGTATAAGAGAAGAAAGGTTTTTAGGATTTCTAAATACGCAGCAATATTGGTTGTTGCAGTGGGAGTGCTATTCCTATTTGTAAAGGAGAAACAGGCTGCCTCCATTTCGGAGCCATTTCATAATGAACAAAGAACAACCTTAGAATTGGAGAGAGGACGTTCGATAATTTTAAAGGAGGAAGCTACTCAGGATATTGTTTCGGAAAAGGGAGAAGTAATTGGGAAACATAATCAACAAGGTATCCAATATGAAAAGACTGAATTATCCAATTTAGTTTTTAATACCCTTAAAGTTCCTAAGGGCAGGAAATTTAGGGTAACTCTTTCTGATGGTACCAAGGTGTTCTTGAACTCTGATTCCAATTTGAAATTCCCTGTAAACTTTATTTCTGGTGAGAACCGTACCGTTTTTCTATCGGGAGAGGCATATTTTGAGGTGACAAAAGGTGAATCCCCTTTTGTAGTAAAGGCAGATAATTTGGATGTTCGGGTATTGGGGACTCAATTTAATGTATCGGCTTATTCAGATGACGAAACTATGCGCACTGTATTAGTGGAGGGTTCAGTGGAGCTTCTTTCAAAAAGTTCCAAGAACAATACTAAAACACTTCTTATGCCAGAACAGGGGGCTACTTGGGACAAAGTTAATGAAAACATATCGGTTGCAAAGGCCGATATAGCCTCCACTACTGCTTGGATGAAGGGCCAATTGATTTTTAATGGAGTGCCTTTTAAGGATATTATAAAAAAATTGGAGCGGAGTTATAACTGTACGATAGTGAATAATAACCTGGCTTTAAATGAAGAGGTATTTACTGCAACCTTTCATGTAGAATTGGAAAGCATTGAACAGGTGATGGCCTATATTTCTAAAAACAGCCCTTACCAATATAGTATTGACCAAAACAGAACAATCACCATAAACTAAATCAAGCTAATGAAGTAAAATTTAAAATTAAAATTAGGGATTGTTTTATCACATTAAACGGGGAATGTACGACCATTCCCCGAATTGAGGTAATGTGATTTAACATAGATTATTGTTAAACCGATTAACCAAACAAAAATATGAAAAATATCTGTTTTAAGGGATGGGGTATGCCCAATCCTTTCAAAATAACCCTCAAAATGAAAATTACCACCTTATTGCTTATAGTTTCGCTTTTTAAAATTCAAGCAAATTCTTATTCGCAGAATACCAAGATTTCAATAAACCATGATCAAATTGCTATCGCAGAGGTATTTAGGAATATTGAAAGTAAGAGCGAATTCAAGTTTTTGTACAAAAACAAGGAAATAGATCTTACTAGAAAAGTTTCAATACACGCTAGTAAAGAAACTATCTATAATATCCTAAATCAACTTTTTAAGGGGACTCCTATAGGGTATGAGGTGATGGACAACAGGCAGATTGTACTTACCAAACAACATAAAAATATCCTAAAAATAGTGGAGAGTGTTCCTATTGGGATGTCAATCCAACAATTCACCGTTAATGGAATTATACAAGATGATGAGGGAAGACCACTGTCGGGAGCTAATGTGGTTGAAGCAGGTACAACCAATGGAGTAACTGCGGATTTTGATGGTAACTTCACTATAAATGTTAAAAGTGATAAAGCAATCCTGCTAGTGTCCTATATAGGGTTTGCTACTAAAGAAGTCCCTGTAAATGGACGGGAAAATCTTAGTATTGTATTGGAGGAAAGTGCTGCTGGTTTGGATGAGGTAGTCGTTGTAGGGTATGGAAAACAGAAGAAAGAAAGTGTAGTTGGAGCTCAATCCACGTTGAAAAGAGCAGAGCTTAAGTCTCCAGTCGGAGACCTTACCACTGCTATCGCGGGAAAATTAGCCGGAGTCGTTGCAACTCAGCGTGGAGGTGGTCCTGGAGCTGATGGAGCCACACTATTTATTAGAGGTATTGGTACCTTTGCTTCTAGCCCTCAAACTCCTTTATTGGTGGTTGATGGGGTACCCGACCGTGATATCAATAATATTGATCCAGAGGACATTGAAAGTTTTACAATTTTAAAAGACGCCACGGCCACTGCGGTATATGGTACCAGAGGTGCTAACGGTGTAATTCTTATTAATACCAGGACAGGGAAAAAGGGAAAACCTACTATAAATGTGGAGTTAAACCACGCTGTAACACAATTTACGTCATTGCCTGAATTTGTTGATGGCCCCAACTTTATGAGGTTGTATAATGAAGGATTAGAGGTCCGGGGTAGAAGCCCATTATATACAGAAGAAACCATTAATAAACACGAAAGCGGAGAAGATCCAGATCTATATCCAAATACGGATTGGTATGATGTGCTTTTTAATGATTACGGGAGTAATGATAGAGTTACTGTAAATATTAATGGTGGATCAGAAAATGCAACTTATTATCTCTCGACGGGATACTTTGGGGAAGTTGGTCAATTCAAGAAAGATAGAATACAGGCTTACAACTCGGAATTAATGCTTAATAGGTTTAATTTCACCAGTAACCTTAATCTTAAAATTTCAAAATCCACTAAATTAGATTTTGGAGTGAATGGTTATATTACGGATTACAACAGACCGGCATATGGAGTTAACCAGATCTTTAGCTTAGCATCAGCAACAGCACCTCATATTATTCCACCTCAGTACAGTAATGGAGAATGGCCACAATTAAAGGGAACTCTTGAAAGTCCATATATGGCATTAACTCAATCTGGGGTCACTAATCAATCAAAAAACACCATTCGCTCTAACCTAAGAATATCTCAGGAATTGGATATCCTTACAAAGGGTTTAAGCGCTACAGCTATGTTTGCTTACGATGTGAACAATAGTAACTATTTAACAAGATCAAGAAGCTTGCAGACTTACTTTGCAAACGGACGAGATGATGAAGGAAACCTTATAACTGAAATTTCATCCCCGGGATCTAAGGAGCTAGGGTTTAGTCTGAATCGCTATGGCGATAAAAGATTTTATCTAGAAGCTGCAGGAAATTATTCTCGAAGATTTGGGTTGCATGATGTATCGGCAATGACCCTGTTTAACCAATCGGATTATAGGGATGCATCGGAGCGGGTAAAAAGTTACAAGGCAGCGATTCAGTACCGACAAAGAAATTTTGTAGGCCGTGCAAATTACGGATATGCTGATAAATATTTTGCTGAAGCTAACTTTTCCTATTCGGGATCAGATAATTTTGTGGAAAGCGAACGATATGGATTTTTCCCTTCGTTTGGAGCGGGCTGGATTGCTTCTAAAGAGAAATTCTTTGAGCCACTTGAAGACTTGATTTCACATTTTAAACTCCGCTATAGCTATGGACTTTCTGGTAATGCGGCTGTGAATAACCCCGACCTACGTTTCTTGTATTTGACGACCATTGGAGAAGGCGGGAATTATACTTTTGGAGCACCTGGCTCTCAGCGGAATTTTAAAGGGTATTATGAATCTAGGGTCGGAGGTAACGTACGCTGGGAAACATCTTATCGGCAGAATTTAGGGATTGAACTCAATTTTTTAAATAATAATTTAGAGCTTATAGTTGAGCTATTCAAAGAAAAACGAGAAGGGATTTTACTCCCCAATTATGTAATTCCTTATGCATCAGGTTTTACAACAGGTAATATTCCTTATAATAATATCGGTAAAACCGAAAACAAAGGAATTGATGTAACTGCGGAGTATAACAAAAATTGGGGTACCGATAATTTCTTCTCTTTTAAAGGAACCTTCAATTACAATGAAAATCTCGCGGTTTTTGACGGGCTTCCAGAATGGAAATACCCGTATTTGAACAGGATAGGACAACCCATTAGCCAACGCTTCGGCTATATTGCTACTGGACTATTTGAAACTGAGGATGAGATAGGTAATGCAGCCACTCAGGCTGGAGATATACGTCCTGGAGATATACGCTACAAAGACTTAAATGGAGATGGTGTGATAAATAGCAATGATCAAACCGCTATTGGATATGGAAGCATACCAAAAATTGTTTACGGTCTAAGCTTTGGAGGAGGATTTAAGGGATTTGATATCAGTTTGTTTTTTCAAGGGACAGGTTTGGTTGATTTTAATTATTCCAGTGGTTTTGCAACAACTCCATTTCCAGAAGGAGCAACCTATGGCAATATGTACAGTATGATGTTGAATAGGTGGACCCCCGAGAATCCAAACCCCGATGCATTTTATCCCAGATTATCAACAAGTAGAGATGTTACAACAAATTATTACACTAGCACTTGGTGGATTAAGAGAGCAGACTACTTGAGGCTAAAACAGGCTGAAATAGGATACTCTTTCACCAATAACAGGTTTTTAAATAAATATGCAATCCAGAAACTAAGGGTATTCACTAGTGGAACAAATCTGTTCACTCTAACTCCTTGGAAACATTGGGACCCAGAACTCGGAGACGGGAGAGGGGCCGTTTATCCCAATATTAGTACTTATAACATTGGACTTCGTATTAACTTTCAATAAAAAAAATGAAAAACATAAAGCCAACAAATAAGATAATGGTTTCATTACTAATTATCTTAAGCATTCTTACCGGATGCGATAATGACTACTTTGAAACTCAACCAGACAATCTTTTGTCCATAGATGAGATTTTTACCAACAGGGGCCAAACTGAAAGATGGTGGGCCGGATTGTTTTCGGAAATACCAGATATGTGGGGCCAGCCATATGGTGGATATTATTATAGTATTTCCACAGATGAGTTAGACGCCAGTAATCATTCCAATCCAGCTATTAACAGTGGGGCACTTAATGCAAGTACAACCCCGGTTAATCATTCTGTTTTATATCAGAAAATAAGATTGGCAAGTATCTTCTTGGAAAGA
Source organism: Arenibacter antarcticus (assembly GCF_041320605.1). Taxonomy (NCBI): domain Bacteria; kingdom Pseudomonadati; phylum Bacteroidota; class Flavobacteriia; order Flavobacteriales; family Flavobacteriaceae; genus Arenibacter; species Arenibacter antarcticus. The sequence continues at coordinate 482,134 of NZ_CP166679.1, read as the reverse complement.
GTAGATGATAATGAAGAAATCTTAAGTCAAAAAGGGGGAGTAACCATTATTCGTCAATATAAAGGAGAGGTAAGATTTCTTCGAGCTTATTACTATTGGCTTTTAATGAAGGAGGTAGGTCCCGTAGTTATTGTTCCAACAGAACCCGGTACTCCAGAATCTGATTTTCAAATTCCAAGAAGTACTTGGGATGAATCTGTAAAGTTTGTATTATCAGAAATTGAAGCTGCCAAAAATAATTTGCCAGATGACTATTACCTAGAAGGAACCACCGTAGATGGAACACAAATTGGTAGAATTAACAAAATTATTGCGACTGCTGTAGAATCACAAATTTTACTTTATCATGCCAGTCCGCTTTATAATGGAAATTCTGAAATGACTGATTTCCGGAATCCTGATGGGACCCAATTGATTAACTCTACTTATGATGCGAGTCGTTGGGAGACGGCAGCTATAAAAGCCAAAGAAGCGATTGATATTGCTGAAGCTGCTGGTAAAGGTTTGTTTGAGGTTGAGGATACGGATCCTTTTAGGGCAGCCTTTCTCTCGGTACGTAACTTATACTGGGATGGCTGGGAAAAAGAAGGGATATGGATAAGACCTTCTTCTTACACTTGGGGTTGGGAAACTAGAACTGCTCCAAGGTCTACACCTGGGACCGCCTTTAACTATCAAAGTCCCGTGCAAAGATTGGTGGATGATTATCGTATGAAAGATGGAACTTCCATTGACGAAAGTCCATTGTATAATGAGAATAAATTTACCAATAACGGAACTCAGTATTATGATAAAGGAACTAATCTGATGTTTACAGAAAGGGAAGCGCGTTTCTATGCTAATATTACTTTTAATGGCGCTAAAAATCCAGGTGCTTCCAAGGCTGGAGACAGTAATTCCCGTGTAGAATTCTTTAGTTCAGGTTCTTCTGGTAAAGCTTCGGCACCTAGGGATTGGCCTACTACTGGTTATACCGCAAGAAAAAATATACATCCTACTTTTAGTGTAAATCCGAAAATTACGGTAAATAGACCTGGGATGATAATTCGTCTAGCTGAATTATACCTGAATTATGCAGAAGCTCTTAATGAGGCAGATCCTGGCAACCCAGACATTACTAAATATTTGAATATGGTACGTTCCCGTGCAGGGTTACCTGAGATAACAACATTGATAAGCCAAGATAGGATGCGCGATGAGATTCGTCTTGAGCGACGGATTGAACTAGTATTTGAAGGTCACCGTTTTTTCGATGTGAGAAGGTGGATGATACCCAATGAGCCAGGTTCTAATCAAGGAGGGCCTTTCTTTGGGATGAATATGGATGCCGGAAGTTATTTATCCGACCCAGACTTTCATAAAAGAACTCATGCTTTCAGTAGAACTGCATGGCAGCGTAAATTTTATTTTATGCCTTATGGCCAAGCAGAAATGGATAGAAATCATCAATTAATAAACTTTCCTGGTTATTAAAATAATAAAATTATGAGAATTATGAAAATCAATAGTTTCGTTGCTCTTCTTATATTATCTGTAGGATTGCATTCCTGTAATACAGAAACTCCAGCTTATGAAAGACTTACCACTTCTAAAGAAGGAGCACAGGTATTTCTAGCCAAAGGTGGCAGTGAATATCATTATTTAAATACGTATTCCCGGGAAGACCAAACTGTATCAGCCCCAGACTCCATTAAATTTAATGCGGGGTTTGGAGCATTAGGGTTACCTGCTAATCCAATTAATGTTAAGCTCACCCAAAACTTGAATGCGATAGATAGCATCAATGAAATTCGAGAAATGAATGGAGAGGCGCCCTACCTGCCATTTCCCGAAAATGCTTATGATATTAATCAACTTAACTTGGATATTCCTTCTAGAAGTGAATATTCAAATTATGCTACTTTGAAGTATTATCCTGAAAAGTTCGATTTTGATAATAACTATTTGTTGGCTATTAGTGTTGATGACGCATCCGGATATGCCATAAACCCTGAGAAAAGAACAATTTTCTTTGCTGTTTCTGAAGTTAAAATCATTAAACCTGGAATTGACCTTACTATTATGTCTTACGGTATTGGTAGTGGTAATAAGAATATGCAAAGTTTAGCCGTTGATATTAACGAATATAATCCAGATTTATTGATCGTAAGGGAAATTGATAGAAATACGACTAGGAGCGGACCCTCAGATTTGCCTGAGATTCTTTCCTCATTAATAGACATGCCTCATTATATTTATGCTAATGGCCTTAATTATCAGGGAGGCGAATATGGAACGGCAATATTTTCCAAATTCCCAATCAACAGTAGTAGCACCGCAATGCTGCCCACTTACGTTAGTGAAAAGGGGCCTTTAGGTATAATAAATGTTCAAATTAATGAACAGGAACAATTAATTTTTGCAGGGACTCATTTAAATGCCATAGAAGATAGAAGGATTACACAAACGCCTGTTTTGGTTGATAGCATGAACAATTATAAATCAATCCCAGTGATACTAGGAGGTAATTTTAATACTCCACCTGGAACTGGTGATCCTTATCAATTGTTATCCGACCAATTTAGTTTTCCTTGTACCTCTTGTCCGCCTAATTTCCCGGCTGATAATCCAGCTTCTTATACTGATTTTATAATGTTTTCTCATCCAGAAAGGTTTGACATCATAAACTATAGAGTGGGAGTTACGTCTGCTAGTAGGCATTTGCCTGTAATTTTAAAAGTACGACTGGAATTTGAGTAAATTCCTATGAAGAGATAAACAATGAAATATATACTAAACCTTAATATCATGAGACTGATGAAAATTCCATTTCTGATACTTTTATTTGGATCTTTAAGTAGTCACTCTTGTAGTAGTGATAACCAAGACCCTGAACCTCCAGCAGAGAATAATCCTGTTGTAAAGGTAATGTCATATAACATTCATATTGGGAACCCACCCTCTAAAGAGTCCGATTTTCGTGACCTTCAGGCAATAGCATATGTTATTAATCTGGCTAAACCTGATCTAGTTGCATTAAGTGAAGTGGACAATAAAACTAGAAGGTCAGGAATTACTATACATCAGGCAAAAGAGTTGGCTAAGCTGACGGATATGCACTATTTTTTCACGAAAGCCATAGATTATCAAGGAGGGGAGTACGGTGATGCAGTTCTATCAAAATTACCTATATTGGATAGTACAAGATATGAATTACCAACTACGGCAAGTAATTTTGAAGCTAGATCCGTTGCCATGATAACCGTGGAAAAAGAGGGGCATAAATTTCATTTTGGTTCCACCCACTTGGACCATACCTCTGATGATGCGAATAGAGTACTACAGGCAAAGGAACTTAACAAGATTATAGAGAAATTATCTCTTCCGGTTATTATTGCAGGCGATTTGAATGCTCTGCCAGATTCAAAACCAATTGAGATTTTACACCAGACTCTTACGCCTACATGTAGGACAAGTTGTCCTTTAACTTTTCCTGCCATAAAACCCAATAGAACTTTGGATTATATTATGTATAGGCCAAAACAGAAGTTTAATGTAGAATCTTTGAAAGTGTTGAATGAAACCTATGCTTCCGATCATTTGCCAGTCCTAGCAGAGCTGAGTTTAATGAGTAAATAAGATATGCTTTGAATTATAGGTAAGAAAAGGTACTAAAGGAAAGCCAGATGATTTTATAATATGGCTGTGGAACTAGCTTTTAAAGTGCTAGTGAACAACTCCGACGCTGAACCCTAGAATTAGCTTTTAACATGGTTACATTTAGGAGTATGCATATCATTATTATCTTGGCATAATAAATCCCGTCGTTTCATTATTCACGGGATTTTTTATGATTTCATTTTTCAAGAAGTTTTAAATTATATTGTTTTCTAAATCGTATTTATAATTATTTAATTTTTTTTATGTCAAAGACTAACTTAGGAAAAACGTGTTTACTGTTTTTCGTTCTTATGATTTCGTTCGCTCAGGCAAAGGCTACCGATATCATACCAAAACCACAACAATATGCGCCCAATGGGGAGGTTTTTTTGCTAAACCAAAAGACAACAATACAGTATGATACTGGATTGGAAGCCCTAGCAGATTATTTGGGAGAAACGCTTTCCCCTGCTACCGGTTGGGATTTTGAGCTATCTTCATCAAATAGGTCTAAAAAAAACAGCATTCACCTTGCCATTGATCCTAAAGGGGATATTGAAGAAGGCTATCGCCTTTTAGTGACCTCTAAAAGAATTGAAATTATTGGTAATAGTGAAGCGGGGGTATTTAACGGTATACAGACGCTTCGGCAAATGCTTCCCGTCAAAATATTCAATTCGAAAAGACAGAAAGATGTAGATTGGACTATAGAAGGAGCCTACGTAGAGGATTACCCAGCGTATCCTTGGCGTGGAATGATGCTAGATGTAAGCCGATATTTTTATGAGGTGTCTTATGTAAAGCAATTGGTAGATATGATGGCGATATATAAAATGAACGTATTACATCTTCATTTGATCGATGATGCTGGATGGCGGATTGAAATAAAAAAATACCCAAAGTTAACCTCTGTAGGCGGATTTAGGGGTGAAGGAGACAAGAGAACAGGGGGGTATTATACTCAAGAGGAAATAAAGGAAATTGTGGCGTATGCGGCCCTAAGAAATATAGAGGTAATCCCTGAAATAGAAATACCTGCTCATACCTTACCAGCCATTGCCGCGTATCCGCATTTATCGTGTACCGAGGCTCCTCAGGTAGTGCAAACCCAACACTCCATTAGTAGGGAACTGTATTGCGTGGGAAAGGAAACTACTTTCGACTTTTTAGAAGATGTGTTTAAAGAGGTTATTGCGTTGTTTCCATCGAAATATATCCACATTGGAGGAGATGAAGCTCGCTACGATCGATGGGAGAAATGTCCACATTGTCAACAGCGGAAAGCAGATCTTGGGTTGGAGAAGGAAGCAGATTTACAAGTGTATTTTACGAATCGGATTCAGAAAATTCTAAAGAAAAGTGGAAAAACCATTGTGGGCTGGGATGAAATCATAGAAAGAGGGCTAGATGATAAGGCCGTTGGAATGGTGTGGCACAACAAGGAAAAGGCCATTTTGGGTGCTCAAGCGGGACATGATATGGTGATGGCACTGTCTAGCCATGCCTATTTTGATGTAGCGGAAAGTAATATTCCTGGAGAGGTTAAAGCTGCAACTTGGTTACCTCCTATTAGTTTAGAGAAGGTATACGGAATGGATCCTATGGTTGAGGGGTTGAAAGAGGAATTCCAATCACAGGTTTTGGGAGTTCACGCTACTCTATGGTCAGATCAATTTATCCATGGTACCATTTTACAGGAAATAAAGCCCATAAATGAAAACCGATCAGAGAAGTATTTTGATTACCTGACCTTTCCGAGAATGGCGGCCTTGGCCGAAGTTGCTTGGACCGAAAGAAGCCGTAAAGATTGGTCAGATTTTGAAGAAAGAATGCGTCAGCATTACAACAGGTACGATGAAGCCGGCTATGGTTATAGAGTGCCACAACCCAAATTGTTGGAAAAAAATGAAATTGATGGGGGTGTAGTGGTTACTTTAGAAAATGTGGTAGAAGGAGCCCATATACGCTATACCGTAGACGGTAGCCAGCCTAATACTTATTCGGAAATTTATAAAGAACCAGTTACAGTGGACAAATTGTCCGATTTAAAGGCCATTACAGTGGTGAACCGTCATCAGTATTCCTTACCGCTATTCTATCTAGATAAAAATCATCAATACAAAGAGTTCGGAACACAGTTGGGTGAATGGAAACCGGCACTTATTAAGGGTGTAGAATTTGGAGAACTAGAAATAGACGCCACCGGAAAAATTAACCGTAATGGGACTTATGAAGTAACTTTTATTTATACTTCCGGAACCCATAAACTGGAGATTGAAGGAATATCTATATATAAAAATCGACAGTTAATTGCCGAAGACAAGCATTTAGGATCTACAGGGATTTATTCTATTGAGAATACCTATCGATTTAAGATCGATGAATATGAAACTGGAGCTGAATTTAAAATTAAGGCTATGGTTAGAGGAGATATCGGGAATAATTCTAATGGAGTGATACTGATAAAAAATAAGGATTAGGAAAAATTGAGTTCTTAGGCGAGAGGCTAAAATCTGAAATAAAAGCCATATTTTTAGTGAGATTTTGGTTGCATCTGCATAATTGGAATAAAAAAAGAGGGCGGAAATCAATTCTGATTTCCGCCCTCTTTTTTGTCATTATTTTGAAGTAACTCCTGTCGTCATTGGTAATTATAGTGTCTTTTTTAAGGCTGTTGAAATCACTTGCCATTGACCCAGTATTTACGGATGTCAATCATAATATTCGGGCCGTATCCTTTTTGTTTTTGGAGAAATATACTCCAGAAGCAACGATTATGGTTTGGATAGGATAGAAAAATCTGATAATTTTCCTTTCTAATTCTCAAATGGCAAGTGATTTATAGTCTATTTCCTCTGTAGTTTTTAAATGCTGTTAGAGGGGTAATTACAGTAGTTATATCTTGGCCAGAGGTTCAAGAAATTTGATCAAATGATTTTTGTCGAAATAAAATAAATAGTATCCCATGGACTTTTTCATCAAGCGATTTTCTTAAAATAAAAAACGCCTTGGTAATATGCGCTTCAACAGACTTTACTGAAACATTCAAATATTCTGCTATTTCTATATTTGTAAGGCCATCCTGTTTGCTCAATAAAAATGTATGCCTACATTTTGGAGGTAGTTTTTCAATTTCTTTTTTGACCATGTGACTCAATTTTTCAAGAGAGTAATCATCATAATCTTCCATTACAGAAGTTAGAGCCTCTAGATGCTTTTTTTCTAGAGGAAGCATATTTTTTTGTTTTCTATATTGATCAATAACCTCATTATAGACTGATTTATATAGGTAACTTTTTAATACCAAATCTCCCTTAAGAGCATTCCTTTTTCTCCAAATATTCATAAATACATTTTGAACAATGTCCTCGGATAAATCGGAATCATTGGTTAAGCTAAAAGCATAAACACAGAGCTTATGATGATAATTATTTACTAAAACAGTATAGGCTTTTACATCGCCTTTTTTTAAGGCATTTAGTAAGGTGAAATCATTGAGGTTTTTAGCTTTCATTTTAGAAAATGATAGTTTGTAATATTGAATGCTGCTAATAAACAAAAAAAAACACAGTTAAAGTTAGGGTTATGCAAATGACTAACGTTTTAGTATTATAGAGTAAACTTATGAGTTCAGAAAATATTAAAAATAGTATAGTAAAGTACCTTACTAAGCAAGCTTCTAATTCAGAATTAGAGGAATTGGAGGAGTGGTCAAGAGATGACTCCAATAAAAGGGAGTTTTCTGAATACGTGAAAGTAAATTACTTAATTAGCTTAAATGCTAAAAAGTTTGATACCACCCAATCTAACAAGAGTTTACTTGAATTTATTCATAAAGAAAAAAAGGTAAAGAGATTAAGGTTATTGTATACTGGTGTAAAATGGGCAGCGGTAATTTTATTGATTTTAGGAGTGGGTTATGTGTTGACTGAAACTGTTTCTAAAAACACTTTGGAAAATAATCTAATTATTGTTGATAGGGAAATACACCCAGGTACAGATAAAGCAACCCTGACCCTAGAGGATGGCACTAGTGTGGTTTTGGTGAAAGGAGATTCTATAAATACAAATAACGCAACAAGTAATGGTGCTCAACTGGTTTATACCTCCACTAATAATACGACTTCGAAAGAAGTAATGAATTATTTGACAGTGCCTAGAGGTGGGGAATTTTTCATTCAGTTATCGGATGGCACCCAAGTATGGCTTAATTCTGAATCTCAGTTGAAATATCCTGTAAATTTTGTTTTAGGAGAAGAGCGAGAGGTTGAACTAGTGTATGGAGAGGCTTATTTTTCGGTATCTCCTAGTTCAGAAAATAAGGGTTCTAAGTTCATAGTACTGAATAAATCACAAGAAATAGAAGTTATAGGAACGGAGTTTAATGTAAAGGCCTATAAGGACGAAACAAATGTATTTACAACTTTAGTTGAGGGAAGCGTCAGTATAAATGTGGACAACCAACAACTAAAGTTGCTGCCCAATCAGCAATTGAATCTTGATTTAAAAGACAGCTCTTTGACGGTAAATACGGTTGACATATTTAATGTTGTATCATGGAAAGAGGGTGTTTTTAGCTTTGAAAAAAAATCCTTAATAGATATTATGCAAGTCTTATCGCGATGGTACGATATTAAAGTTGTTTTTACCAATGATGCAATAAAACACAAGAGGTTTAATGGGGTTCTGAGTAAGGATCAGGATATAGCCGAGATACTTTCAATTATTAAAAATTATAAAATCATCAAGGATTATGAAGTAAATGGTAATACAATAGTATTGAAATAAGAGAAGGGACGAAATTTAAAAATTTGACCGGTTCTAAATTCGTCCCATTAATCATGTATTAATTAATATTTAACCAACACAAATCAAATTTATGGAATTTAAAATTAATGTTCGTACTCTTTTACGAGCACGGCTACCTCTGGCTATTATGAAGGTATTTATCTTTTTTTTATGTGCAGTTTCTTTTGGTTTTAGCCCTGTAACTAGTTTTTCACAAGAAAAAATAACGATTGATTCGGATAAAGTGGTTTCAGTTGATGAAGTCTTTAGGATTGTAAAGCGTCAAACTGATTATCGTTTTCTCTATCCTGAGAACTTATTTGAAAATGCCGCTTTAGTAAAATTGAAAAAAGGAAAAATAAGTTTAAAGGATTTATTGAATCAAAGCCTTTTGAATGGAAACTATAAGTACAGTCTGACAGGTAAGCACACAATTGTTATAGAGAAAAATAAGATAGTACCAATAGCTAAAGCGGTAAATAATCAAGAAATTGAAATCTATGGAATTGTAACGGACGAAACGGGGCATCCTTTACCGGGAGCGAATATTCTCGAGAAAGGAACTCTTAATGGCACGCAAGCCGATTTTGGGGGAAACTTCACTTTAAAGGTGAAAAATGATAATACATTTCTTGTAGTGTCTTATATTGGATTTGCTACCAAAGAGATCCCTGTTAAGGGTAAAAGCAATATAAGCATTGTATTGGTAGAGAGTGCCGCAGGTCTGGATGAAATTGTTGTTGTTGGTTACGGAACTCAAAAGAAAAGTAATTTGACTTCGGCAATATCCACTATAAGTGCCGAGAAGATAATTACTACCACTAGTTCAAGTTTAGCACAGAGTCTGCAAGGTAAAGTGCCTGGGCTTCAAATTCGGCAGCAAAATGGAGAGCCAGGAAGTTTTTCTTCCTATATAAACATTCGCGGTTTTGGAGAGCCCTTGTATGTCATTGACGGCGTTGTTAGAGATGGAGGCTCAGAATTTCAGCAACTGAACCCTAACGATATAGAAAACATTACAGTTCTTAAGGATGCTTCAGCTGCGATCTATGGTTTGAATGCAGCGAATGGAGTGATTCTTGTTACTACTAAATCAGGAAGAATTGGAAAGCCCACCTTCAGCTATACTATGACTACAGGATTCCAGAGACCTACAGACGTTCCAAAAATGTCCAGTGCCTCGCAATACCTGGAAATGTACAATGACGCGGTCTTCTATCGCGATGGGAGGCATTATATAGCGCAGGAAGAATTACAGAACTGGCGCAATGGCGGGCCTGGTTATAAAAGCACCAATTGGTTTGACGAAACTTTTAAAGATCAAGCCATGCAGCAGCAGCATAATTTCTCCGTTCGTGGCGGTAATGAAATGGTGGATTATTTTATAAGTATTGGAACCTTTGCCGAGGATGGCCTTTTCAAAAGCAATGATCTTAATTACAATCGGTACAACTTCCGTAGCAATTTAGGGATCAAGTTATCCAATAACCTAAAAGCTGAGGTGATGCTGTCTGGGAGATACAGTGACAGAGAGTTTCCTGGAGGAGATGGTTTTTTATGGATGTATAAGGGAACTATTATAAGTCTGCCAAATGAACAGCCGTACATAGACGGGAATCCAGATTATCCGGCAAATATTCGTAATCAGCAGAATCCAGTATTGATGTCCCAAAAGAAATATGCCGGTTACACTACAAACGAGAACAAAGACTTTAATTCTACGATAGGACTTATCTGGGATATTCCATTTTTGGAAGGCCTACAAGCCAAAGCCAATTTGTCATATGACAGTAGGAATATGTTTAATAAGAACGTATGGAAAAATTATACGGTATACTCTCAGGATCTTTCCCCCCAAATTATCAATCCGCCAAGAATTGCCAACGCCATTGATGATGTAAATAGGATTGTGTTTCAAGGACAGCTGACCTATGAGAACACTTTTAATAATGTACACAATATAAGTGTAACCACAGTTTTCGAACAAAAACACTATGAGCGGAGATACGCCTACCTTAAAAGGGAATACGATTTTTTCACAACAGATGTTATAGATTTTGCAGGAGGTCAGCAAACGAATTGGGGAAATGAAATAGAGGAGGCTAATATGTCCTATATCGGACGGCTAAATTACAATTACGCTGGGAAGTACCTTGCCGGTCTTGCATTTAGATATGATGGTTCTTACCGGTATGCTCCGGGCAAACGATGGGGTTTTTTCCCTTCAGTATCAGCGGGTTGGAGGATTTCCGAAGAGAACTTTATAAAGGGGAATGTGGATTTTATCAACAATCTTAAAATTAGGGGATCTTACGGAAAGATCGGGGAAAATGTGGGAGCACCCTTTCAGCACGTAATGGGATTTAATCCCGCTCCCAATATGGGTGCAGAATTCTACAATGGAACTGTCACAGGAGGTTTAACCGCACCAGGAGTCATAAATCCCAATTTCACGTGGGTGCAATCCGCAATTACGGATATTGGAATTGAAGCAAGTTTGTTTAATAACAAACTAAGCTTTGAGGCAGACTACTATGAGAGGGAAAAAACAGGAAAACTTAAAATTAGGGAAGGTGGACTCCCCAACACTTTTGGAGGAGATATGCCTATAGAGAATTTGGAAAGTGAACTTACCAGGGGTTTCGATTTTATCCTATCGCATCAAAACAAAATAAACGACTTTAAATACGATGCAAGTTTTAACCTCAATCTTGCTCGTACGATGCATACCGTTGTAGATAAACCAGAGGCGACCAGTAGCTGGGACAGTTGGAGGTATGGCTACCCCAATAGATGGAGAGATTTTGTTTGGGGATATAATAAAACTGGACAATTCCAAAATACCGAAGAAATCAACCAAGGTATTATACACGGTGGAAACAATGGAAATTCAGCAATATTGCCAGGAGACTTTACCTATGAAGATGTTAATGGGGATGGATTGGTGAACAATAAGGATATGATGCCAATATTCCAAAATGGAACACCAAAATTGTTCTATGGATTTAGTCTTTCTGCTTCTTATAAAAATTTTGATATAAATACGGTCTTTCAGGGAGCAGGTCTATATACAATTAGGTTCAATGAAGTTTATAGTCAGATGTTCTTTAACGATGGAAACGTACCTGCTTATTTCCATGACAGATGGCATTTAGCCGATCCATACGATTCAAATTCTGAATGGGTGTCAGGAAAGTGGCCTGCCAACCGATTCTCGGAATATATGCACTCGTCTTATAGAGATAGTGATGCTTGGAGAATGAAGGCAGATTACCTTCGAATGAAGAGCATTGAAATCGGATTTACAATTCCTTCGGAAATTACAGGGAAATATTTTATTGATAATCTTCGGATTTATGCAAATGCACACAATCTATTAACTTTTACCGATTCCTTTTTAAGGCAGTTTGACCCAGAAAAATTTGAAGGCGATTATCAAGCTGGATATAACTATCCGCTAATGCAAAGTTTTAACCTAGGATTGACTGTTTCCTTTTAAAAAATATAATGATGAAAAAAATAATTTTTACATATATGCTTTTTGTAATTCTGTTAGGAACTTCCAGTTCTTGTAGTGATTACCTAGAGGTGGAGCCTAAGAACAAAGTGTCTGCAAATGCGGTGCTTTCAGATCCCGATGGGATTAGGGGCTATTTGGCCAATCTTTATTACCAACTTCCTATTGAGGATTTTGTTTACTTCCCACGTGCTGGATATAATGCTAGGGGAAATACCGGTTCACTATCACTTTCACAGTATAGTTTGGAAGCTATTCACTCTGAGTGGCCTAATTGGAATGAATTCAACAATCAATGGTGGGATAAGGGTTATAAATTAAACCGGAATATTAATTTGCTGGAAGAATCTATTCTTACTGTGGATTTTTCAGAAGCAGAAAGAACTCAAATTGAAGGTGAAATTGCTTTTCTAAGGGCATACACATATTATGGGTTGGTAAAACAATACGGGGGAGTTTCCATTATTACGGAAAATCAAGAGTATACCACAGATTGGGAGAGTTTACGTGTCCCAAGAAGTACCGAGAAGGTGACCTGGGATTTTGTATTAAGTCAGCTTGACATTGCAATTGATAAATTGCCAGAAAGTCGGCATAATGAAGATGAGACAAAAAGGAGAGGAACCAAATGGGCTGCGGCAGGATTAAAAACCAGAGTTGCCCTTCATGCTGCTTCCATAGCGAAATTTTGGAATCAGGCCCCATTGTCCGGAGAGGCAGTTTCTAAAGGTCTAGTGGGAATGAAGGCCTCCGAGGCGGAACATTATTATAAGGAAACCATCGAAGCAGCAGAAATGATTTTAAACTCAGGTAGTTTCAATTTGTATATGCCAGAACCGGCAAGTCCATTGGAAGCTGCAATTAATTACCAGAATTTATTTATGAATCCAAATGTCGCTTCTACTGAGATGCTTTTTATGAGGGGATATGGACATGCTGGCGGACCCTTGGCACACGATTACGATGGATGGAATAATCCAAATCAAACCGGAGAAGGATTCCCTCATGTCGGACGTACCAATCCAGTGCTGGGACTTATAGACCTGTATGAGAACTATAACACTCCAGGTGAATCTTCCCCTATCATTACTACAACCGATGGACAGTTACATGACGGGGAATTTAATGATGCTATACCGTATAAAAGATTCTCCTCTCCTGAAGATATTTTTGAAGGGAAGGATGCGCGTTTATTTGCTTCCATTATTTTCCCAGGATCTATTTGGAAGGGGACTGAAATAGTAATTCAGGGAGGGATCGTAAAGCCAGACGGAAGCGTCATTGGCAGTAAAGACTCTTATGAGCATAATGGGGTTACTTATTATACCTATGGAGCGGAAACTCCTAACAGGTATTCTGGATTTGATGGAACACCTAATATGACTAGAACAGGTTTCTTAATGAAGAAATTTCTCGATGAAGGTTCCCGTATCAACACTTGGTTGCAATCTACCACAGATTTTGCAGATATCCGTTATGCAGAGGTATTGTTAAATTACGCAGAAGCTGTGGCCGAAAGTGGGTATGGGAGCATATTGCTTGCCACTAAAGCACTAAATGATATTCGGAAAAGAGCAGGGCATACAACCATCATCCCTTTAACCTTGGAAAATGTGTTAAGAGAGCGAAGTGTAGAACTGGCTTTTGAAAATAAGGATTATTGGGATTTGATTAGAAGACGTAACTACCACACGATTTTTAATAATTTCATAAAAACAGCCTTAGTGCCGATGATCGACTTACGTGGACCTGAACCAGCGTTTATCTTTGTCAGAAAAAATGTTCCTGGGGCACAGCCCAACACTTTTTCCGAAAGAGATTTTTACCGATCTATTCCAAGAATAAACAATAATGGTCTTATCCAAAATCCGCAACATTAATAAAATAAATATGAAAAGTATTAGAACTTTTAGTATCGCATTAATTGGCCTACTCCTTTTAAACAGTTGTGAACTGACCGAACTGGATAATTATAATGGTCCAAATGCTACCATTCATGGAGGGGTTTATGATCAGGAAACAGGGGAACTCGTCCAACAGGATATCATAAATGGAATGGCAATTGAATATATTGAACATGGCTATGACAATCCCCATACCCAATATATTGTAGTGAAGAACGATGGAACGTTTCGTAATAACATCATGTTCTCTGGAGATTATACCATCCAACCAGTGCGGGGTAATTTTGTGCCGATAGAATCTGTAGAGATTAAGGTAGAGGGCGATAAAATCCAAAATTTCAATGTACAACCCTATATTAGGATTAGGAACGTAGTGATTCAAAAACAGGATAATAAGGTCGTGGCTACTTTTAACCTTGCTCAAACGGTCACAAACAATGTAAATACCATTGGGCTTTTTGCTCACGCGGAAATGAATGTCGGGGAGCCTTTGAATTTGGTGGCTGCCAAAATCAATATTAATGCGGTCTCCAATGATGTATTTCAATATCGTTTGGAAATCAATCTTGAGGCAAATAGTAGTACCCTAAAGTCTGGTAAGGAATATTATTTTAGGGTAGGAGCACTTATAGACGCACCAGAAGCAAAATATAATTATGCTCCTGCATTGAAAATCGCAATATAACACACCAGTCAATAATTATATATCAATAAAATAATTCAGATAATTATGAATAGATTATTTAAGAATAGTAAAGGTATTATACTGAGTTTGGCGGTTGTTGTTTTTTCCTTAACTCTGTTCTCTTGTGATAACGATGATACCGATCAAGTTGTTGAGCAATCTGTAGTGGTTAACATGGATTCCTCGACACTGAATATTGGGGATCAACTAACTGTTAAACCTACTTTTTCGCCAAATGTAAGGCCCCATCGGACTTATAGTTGGGTCACCAGTAACCCTAATGTAGTGGGAATAAAAATGAATGACGACTATTCGGCTACCCTTTCGGCTAATAGAAAGGGTAATTCCAGTATTACTTTTTCTTCATCCGATGGAGATTTGAAGGCAAGTTTCGTTATTACTGTTCCAGGAGTTGATGATGATGGAGTAATTAAAGTTTTAGTCCTCGGAAATAGTTTCTCTGAAGATGCCATTGAGAATTATCTTCACGAGCTGGCCGCAGCAGAAAATTTACCCATGGTAATCGGAAACTTATTCCTTGGCAACGCTTCCCTAGACCTGCATTTGAATAATGCTCAAGAAAATGCCACTGCTTACGAATACAGAAAGATTAGCGAAAATGGGACTAAAACCAATAGTCCAGAAACTTCCATCGAAATTGCGGTTAAGGATGAAAATTGGGATTATATAGGCTTCCAGCAGTTAAGCGGAAATTCTGGAGAATATGAAACATTCGTTACCCCATTACCTACTTTGATCAGTTATGTTAAGGACCGTAGCACTAATCCTGACGTGCAATATATCCTTCATCAGACCTGGGCTTATACGAAGAATTCAAATCATCCTGCTTTTCCAAACTACGGTAACAATCAGGAAGTAATGTATGGCGCCATAGTGAATGCTGTGCGAAAAGCTAAGATTGCCTTTAATATGGACTATGTTATTCCTGCTGGAACCGCCATTCAAAATGGCAGAGCTACCCTGATTGGGGATAATTTTAATCGGGATGGATATCATCTCGATAAGGGAATAGGAAGCTATACCGTTGCAAGCACTTGGTTTGAAGCACTTACTTCCATTAATGTAGTCGGGAACACCTTTAAACCAGATGTTCTTTCTGATATAGATGCTGAAATTGCAAGGCATTCCGCTCACGCTGCTGTCCTTAATCCAGATAAGGTGACGCTACTTTCCGATTATACCGCAGGGGGACCTCAACCATTGGAAGCTCCTGTGCTGATCAATTTTGGAAATAGAAATCCTCCGAAATGGAATACGTTGGACGACTATCTTGAAGGCGCTTCCATTTCCAATTTGAAAGATGAGAATGATGCCTATACTAATATAGAACTGACTTTAATTCAAAGGTTTAGTGGGATTAACGATGCTGGAGAAGGCGTAACCAACACGGACTTTGATATGACTGCTGATATATCTTCTCAATCCTTTTATGGCAATAGTAGAGGGGTGTGGCAAAATGGGGAAATTAGGCAAGGTCAGGTTTCACTTTCTGGTCTAGATGTGAATACCACCTATAATTTGTGCTTCTTTGGATCTCGGTCTGGGGTAGGGGACAATAGAGAAACTAAATTTATTGTCTCTGGTGAAAATTCAAAAACTGTGAACGTGCAAACATCAAATAACACTTCAGAAACAGCCTGTGCTACTAAAATTAAGCCCGATTTTAATGGGGATATTACGATAATAGTAACGGCTGGTGATAATAATAACAACAGTTTCGGTTTCTATTATATTGGAGCTATGAAGCTCTCTCCCGGAGAATAATTTTTTAAATGTTTCAATAAAGCCAGACTAATATTTCTTTTGAAATTTTAGTCTGGCTTTATTATTGAGTATCTTAGACTATTCCAAAAACACAGCAATAGGTGCTCAATGGAAAGGTGGTTTTACTAAACCAAACGACTGTAATACAGTATGACACCGGCTTGGAAACCTTGGTAGATTATTTGAGAGAAAGGCTTTCCCTGACTACTGGTAGGAATATTGAGCTATCTTCATCAAATAGGTCCGAAAAAAAGTATTTACGATACCATAGATCCTAAAGCGGATAAAAAAGAAGGCTATCGCCTTTCGGTGACGTCCTAAAGAATACAAATTTTCGTTAATAGTGAAGCGGATATATTTAACCCCCTCCGATTACCTGCTCAGATAGGATAAAAACAACTTACCCTTTCTACTTCTATTCCTTAGATGTAAACCAACTTCTAGGTTTGCTTTAACGATATTGGATCTCAAGATTTATCTGGATATTTTCCATGGATATCCTTAAGGCCTTTCTTTGCCACTTTTAAGGCTCTTAGTGTGTTCTTGGATTTTTGGGAGTGCGCTTCCATTCTGCCCAATACATTCTTTAAGGTTTTGGTGGCCTCTACAATATAAGGGCCCTTGTTGAGCATTACGCATTCCGCTTGGGCACTAATAGTGGCATCTGAAATCTCTGCCCTTGTTGCCACTCCCTTTTTCGCCATGGTGTCCAAAACCTGGGTAGCCCATACGACCGGAATCTGTGCAGCTTCACATAACCAAAGGATTTCGTTTTGCACCTCGGAGATCCGCTCAAATCCAACCTCCACAGCTAAATCTCCTCTAGCGATCATTACTCCGATCTTTGGCCTGGTCATAGCCCTTAATAGAATTGCCGGTAAATTATTAAAAGCAGTACTGTTCTCTATTTTAAAAATAACTCCGGTATTTTCATCTCCTAATTTTTCAAGTTCCTTATAAAGTAGGGATACATCATCAGCATTCCTTACAAAAGAATAGCCAATCATATCCGAATGCTTTAAAATAAAGGGGAGCAAATCTAAATCCTCAGGAGTTAAGGAGGGGAGGTCTAAATTAGTGTCTGGTAAATTTATCCCCTTTCCAGGCTTTAGCTTTTTCTTATGTGCTTTTTTTATACTTATACTGGCTGCATTGTTTTTTATAGACTCTACCTTGGCCTCAAAAGTACCATCATCAAAAAATACCCGTTGGCCAACTTTAAGATCGTCTATAATCTGAGGTAGGGAGACTTCGATTAAAGGGATTTCTTTGGACGATGTTTGCTTGGATAATAGTGGAGAATCTGGTTTTATTAGCAATAATCGCGATTTCTTTTTCAATTCTATAAAGGGAGTTGCCTCTAGGGGTAGCCCGGGCTGTTCTCGCACATAAATAGTGCTGATCCGTATTTTAGGTCCTGGAAGGTCCATATAAATATGGATTGGAAGATTAAGCTCCTTCTCAACACTTTTAAGTTGCTTCACTATTTTTTCCCATAGTTTTTCATTACCATGACTTAAGTTTAAACGGGCAATACCCATCCCTGCTAGTCTCAGTTTATTTAGTAGGTTTTTGTCTGTAGCTGCTTCATCTGGCATGGTTACCATAATCTCGGTATCCCTAACCTCACTTTCAGATTTAAAAAGGTTATTGGCATGTTGTATCAATAGTTCCTTACTGCCAGAAAAGCCAATGGCTTCCATATTGGTGTTTTTCTCCCAGGTTTTACCGTTTAATAATTTTATCAGTTTTAGTGCTCCGGAAATATTGTTATAGACATATCCTGCTCCACTTCCCAATGAGGATATTCCCAATTCAGATAAGCTGCTTTGGATTTTCCGAATATCGGTACTTCTCAATAGTAAATAGCGATACAGATTTTTTGAACTTGATCTATATTGAGGGTGTACAGAAGCTGCAATAGCATTGGCAACTTCCTCTTTTTCCAGAAGGGTTGTATATAACTTCTCTAGTTCGCTTTCCAGTTTTTCCAGCTTCATAATGATTACCGATTTTGACTATTTTAAAATTACACTTACCGAATGGCAAAGTTGAGATTAATCCCATTTAAAAACACTAATATAAGTCATGTTTTTATAGCTAAATTGCGATAATGATTAAGGCGAATTATACTTTTAAGAGATCTGATAATTGACAAACCCGAAGGAATTATTTTTGCAATAAAATGTCTAGTGTTACTTTTTATTGACTTATTTTTATTTCCGATGATGTTTCAGGTTTTGGAAATCATTTAAATGGCTATATGAAATTATTTCGTACTAAAGTGGGATTGAATAAGGTTGGTAAGATGTTGATGAATAAATGGTTGTACATTTTAAAATATCCCATTAAGTCGGTCTTAATTGCTTTGATGGGAGGGGTGTTGGGTTTGGTTCTCCTGTTTATGTCCATCTATCTCGGACTATTTGGGAAACTACCCACCAAAGCTTATCTCAAAGGTCTGAAAAATCCGGTCACTTCTACTATTTATGCTTCCAACCAAGAACAAATAGGATTCTATTATCTTCAAAACAGATCTAATGCGGATAGTTCACAAATAGGACCTTCACTAAAGGATGCCTTGGTGGCAACCGAGGATGTTCGTTTCTATGAGCATGGGGGTATAGACTATAGGAGTTATGGGAGGGTTTTTGTGAAATCTATTATTTTGCAGCAAAATGCAGGTGGAGGAAGTACAATAACACAACAGATTGCCAAAAATTTATTTGGTCGGGAGGAACAGTTTTTTCTATCTACCCCAATAAATAAGATTCGTGAACTGTTTATCGCTAGGAGACTTGAAAGTATTTATGATAAAGAAGATATACTATTGCTATATTTCAATACGGTTTCCTTTGGTGAAAATACCTACGGTATTGAAAAGGCGTCCCATAGATTTTTTAATAAACTGCCAGAGGAATTGTCCTTACCCGAAAGTGCTACCTTGGTAGGGCTGTTAAAGGCCCCTTCGTACTACAACCCTAGGAAATTTCCCGAACGCGCGGAGCAACGGCGATACGTGGTACTGTCACAAATGTTTAAATACAATTTTATCACCAAAGAGGTTTTTGAAGCGGCTAATACTCCTTTAAAGCTCAACTATCAGTTACCCCAGAAAACTTCTTCCTTTTCCGCCTATTTTAAAGACTATGTGGCAACTGAATTTGCGGTATGGGCAGCTGCAAATCCGGCTCCGGATGGGCATATCTACGATCTAGAGGCAGACGGACTCAATATCTATACAACCTTAAATGCTTCCATACAGAAGTATGCCGAATCGGCACTACAACGTCAGGTAGATAATTTGCAGAAACTTATGGATACCTATTGGGCGGCAGCAACAACAGAAGGAGGGAAGGAGATGTTGCTAAAAAAATTAATAGCCGACAATAAGGAGGTGAAGCAAATGCAACAAAATGGTAAAACCGAAGCCGAAATCGATTCTTTTGCCCAAGTGAAACGAAACAGGAAATATTGGGTGATTGGAGATGGGTATAAAGATCAAATGCAGTCTTTGGAAGATTCCATTGCCAAAAGTATTAATAGGTTGCATGCTGGATTATTAGTGATGAGTAGTGTTTCTGGAAGGATAATGGGGTATGTGGGTGGTATCGATTACGGATTTAGTCAGACAGACAATGTCATTACCCCTCGGCAAGTCGGCTCCACTTTTAAGCCAATCACCTATTTGTCGGCCATGGAATCGGGTGCGGATCCTTGCGATTATTACGATAATAATCTGGTGACCTATTCTAAATATGAGGATTGGAGACCTAGAAATGCCAATAATAAATACGGGGGAAGTTATAGTCTGCACGGGGCCTTGGCAAACTCTATAAATACTGTATCTGTTGCTCTACAGCTTAGGACGGGTGTAGAAAGGGTACATGAACTGGCGAAGAAAATGGGTATAGAGACAGATCTTCCCAGTGTTCCTTCTATTGTACTTGGTACGGCAGATATCAGTTTATTGGAAATGGTGACGGCATATGCCAGTATATCTAATGGGGGTAGTAAAATTAAACCCTATTCCATAGAACGCATTGTAAACGAACAGGGAACAGTTTTGTATGAGGCTAAACCTAAATATGAAGGTCGTGTAGCAAGTTCCCAGAATATTAAAAATCTGCAAAAAATGATGGGTGAAGTGATCACCGAAGGGACAGGAAAACGCCTATTGGGATACGAGATTCCCTATAATATTATTGGCAAAACGGGTACCACTCAAAATAATGGGGATGGTTGGTTTATTGGAGCTTCGCCTGAAGTGGTTATCGGTGCTTGGGTAGGCACCTTTGACAAACGGGTGCAGTTTGCCTCTACCAGTATGGGGTCTGGGGCCAATACAGCACTTCCTATGGTAGCGTCCATATTTAAAAACCTTAGCTATTGGAAACGACCCATTGTGACCAATTTTGAATACGATTTCGATTATTTTCCCTGTATACCCTTTAGCGAATTAAATGCCCAGGAAGCCTATGATTTTGCCAAGACAGATTCTACCTATTTACGACGGTTACAAATCCGTGATACCTTAAATATATTGGTAAATGAACCCATCGCGATCGATTCTGTGCAAGGGATAGTACCCGGAACATCATTGGATTCTATGGTTAAGGATAGTCTGTCCATAGAGTTAGAGATCCCTAAGATATAGAGAAATATGGGTGATTTTTAAAAAATGGTCTCGGGTATAAGTAATGTTTTATCAAACTTTTATGTTTTCGTTAAATTTATTCACTAAGTGAGATTGAAATGCTACGACGTTTGCCTGCCCGTTCCGTTCTGGCGGGCGTCAAAATGTTATTGCTAGTTTCCGTCCAATACCTCATTGGCTTGCACCGAGGTAATTGACTTTTATTTGTTTTGTTGAAGTTTCGATTTACCTATGAAAGGTTTGCCTATATTCAGGAGGTTAAGGTGTTAAATGAGGCGATCCGATATAATTATTTGGCTGAATTTGAAGCCGGTATAAATTGTGCTTTCAAATCGGGTTGTGTCATGGTACTATCCAATGGAAACATAGGTCTATTGATGCGTTTATAGCCCAATCGATGAAGGTTTTGGTCAACACCACCTGGGGTTAAGGCCATAATCCAATCGCCACGCATATCATAGAGTTCTGGCACCAAGTACCCTATCTTTACTACAACGATTTCCGTTTGCTTAGGATTCAAGCCTAAGTTGGTAAAATCCCTTAAGTAATGGTACGGTTTTCTTTTCTTGGTAACGATTACTTGGATACTTCCAATCTTAACAACTACCTCCACTTCTGCGTTCCGATCACCTTCCTTAATTGCTTCTATGGTTCCTTCCAGTTCCAAGGGGCCAGAAAATCGATTATCAACTGCAGCTCCAGCCATTGCCTTAATTTTTCCGCCAACACCTATTTCAAGGGCTTTTGCAACAAATTCAGGACCTGGGATTGAGGCGTAAATTAAAGAAGGGCCTTGGTCCGATTTAAATTCTGGCCGAGCCAATAATTGTTGTAAAGTCCAAGTAACGTCACCCGCACCACCAGCGGTTGGGTTATCTCCCATATCACTGATCATAAACGGATGTTTTTCGCTGGCTAAAGCCATTTTTAAACTTTCTTCCAAGGTGGTCGTTGGGGCAACAAATTCAAATTTATTTCGAACATCCCAAAAGCTTTGCGCCAAGGTTTCTGCTCCTTTTTTAACCTTCTCCTTATCATCACCTGTAACCATTACTACAGCATGGTTGCGCGGTTCATCTGCCCATGCGTAACCAATCCAAATAGCGGCATCGATAACACCTTCTTCATTGGCTACATTGGGGACTTTCGCGTAAAGACTTTTTCCCGGTTCAATACGGGTACTGGTTTTTTCGCCAGGCAATAATATTGGTACAGGAATCCAAGCCTTATATTTCGGTTTGCCTTTGCCATTTTCAAGGCGTTCCAAAAGATTGTCGACTGCTCTTTTCTTGGATTGTATTGCATCCTCGTGGGGTGCCATTCTATAGCAAGTAATTAAATCGGTATGTTTGGCCAATTTTTCAGACACGTTTCCATGTAGGTCCATCGAGGTGGATATAAGTACCTCGGTCCCAATTACGTTTCTAATTCTCTCAATTAAGTCACCCTCTGGGTCATCTAATCCAACCACACTCATCGCCCCATGTATATCAAAGAAAAGTCCGTCATAGGGGCCGTTTTCTTTTAATAATTTCAAGGTTTTGGTTGCCAAAGATTCGTAAGCTTCCCTAGTTACAGTACCTCCTGGCAATGATTTCCCAACTAAGGTAGGCACCCAATTGGCCCTGTTTCTATTTAAAGAATCAATTTGCAGAAATGGGTATTTTGCATATATGGAATCTCCTTCTTTGGCATGAAAAGCTTCTTCATGGGTTAAGGCAGGTGAAAAGGTGCTACTTTCTATTCCTAGACCTGCAATTGCAATCTTTGGCAGTTCTTTTGTTTCTTTTTTCTTATCAACTTGTTTGCATGAGGTTAGAAGGACTAATAGTAAAATATAGCAACTGTAAAGTGGTCTCAAATTTTTTGTTTTAAGTTGGTTAAATGATAAAAAATTAGAAAGAGTTGTAATGTTTCCCTTAATAATCTAAATATAGGATTCGAATATAAGGATTTAAGGAATAGGTTTTGGAATGAATAGTAAACAAAGTTTCATATTCAAAAGACAATTATATTCCCTTAGTGAATCGGTATTGAATATAAAACACGAATTTCATAATAGACACCTTATCTGTTAATTGCAAGGAATTCGGTGAATGTTTTGGAAAAATAAAAGTACTAGTCATATGGTACCTTGTAAAATAATACGCCCTGTAAATCAGATGATTATATAGCTTTTGTATCTAATAGTATTTAGTAGGTGGAGCTGGGGCGGCCAAGCGTTTAGAAAAGGTCAAGTAGACCTTTTTAGCCCTTCGACTCCGCTCAGGACAGGCTCTGGAGCGAGCTGAAGCGTTGGCCTGCGAATCTTGTAGACAAAACAACAAACCAAACTACAGTAGTTTGTTAGGTAGTCCGGGGAGAATACCTGCGGTGTTCACCCCCCTCTACGTCCTGTAAATACAGTTATCTGTCCTTACAGGCCAGGTGTCTAAAAACAACAAAACCCAATCAAGTAAACTTGTTGGGTTTATAATGTTTTAATCCACACATTAACTGTGCTTAATCGTGGAGCCGGGGAGAATACCTGCGGTGTTCACCCCCTCTACATCCTGTAAATACAGTTATCTGTCCTTACAGGCCAGGTGTCTAAAAACAACAAAACCCAATCAAGTAACCTTGTTGGGTTTATAATGTTTTAATCCACACATTAACTGTGCTTAATCGTGGAGCCGGGGAGAATACCTGCGGTGTTCACCCCCTCTACATCCTGTAAATACAGTTATCTGTCCTTACAGGCCAGGTGTCTAAAAACAACAAAACCCAATCAAGTAAACTTGTTGGGTTTATAATGTTTTAATCCACACATTAACTGTGCTTAATCGTGGAGCCGGGGAGAATCGAACTCCCGTCCAAACAAGCAATTACAATGCCTTCTTCATGCTTAGTTCCTAATTAATTTTCGATGCGTACCTGACTAGGAACAGCCCAATACACACTTAGCTTCTTAAGTTTTAGTGATAGTGCCAAAGCTTCACTACCCTTGTGTTGACTTTGATGGTGCTTCTGATAGGGACGCCGTCAACAAGGGCTTCCCAGAAACATCTCGCTTCCCTACCTTGTAGGGACGAGGCTAAATCCTACTGTGATTCGGATTAAGCGGCAAGAGCGTAATTATTTTCGCCAATTAAAAAGTGTGGAAAATGAGATTAACGAGCTGTAGCCCAGCGCTCGGCATGCTTACATTCCAATTGGTCTCGCTGTCAAAACCAGTCGGCCCCTTCAATGAGATAGGTACGCTTTGCGTACCGTAATCGAATTGAATCCCGCTACCAGCGGGATATTTCTATCCAAATCTGTCTGCCTTCAGGCAGGTTGAATCCCGCTACCAGCGGGATATTTCTATCCAAATCTGTCTGCCTTCAGGCAGGTCGAATCCCGCTACCAGCGGGATATTTCTATCCAAATCTTTCAGCCTTCAGGCAGGTTGAATCCCGCTACCAGCGGGATATTTCTATCCAAATCTTTCAGCCTTCAGGCAGGTTGAATCCCGCTACCAGCGGGATATTTCTATCCAAATCTTTCAGCCTTCAGGCAGGTCGAATCCCGCTACCAGCGGGATATTTCTATCCAAACCTTTCGGCCTTCAGGCAGGTTGAATCCCGCTACCAGCGGAATTTCACTCTCATCTTTTTTGTCAATGAACAAATAAAAATCTTAATCTTTAGTTGGGCGTTCCCCTTCGCACCTAATTTACAAGATCTATAGCGACCTTAGGCATGTGCTCCGGGTCGGGCTTTCGGCAGTACAGGCCTGCTTTTTGGCAGGCAGGGTACTTACCTCTATCCCTAACGCGGGTACAAAGGTAGTTCAAAAACTATTCCAAAAAAAGTTTTGTTTCACATGCTGCCAATTGATACATTTACAACTAATAACTTTCCTTAAGTTGTTAAAATTTAATTGAATGAAATTCGGAATTATTAGAGAACGTAAAAATCCACCGGACAGAAGGGTGGTCTTTTCCCCTGAGGCCTGTAAAAAATTATCAGCTACGTTTACCGATGCCCAACTTATTATTGAACCATCACCCATTAGAGTATTTTCGGATGCAGAATATACTACTGCTGGGATTGAGGTAGCGGATAAAATGGAGGAATGTGATGTGCTTATAGGTGTAAAGGAGGTGCCTATTGCCAATTTGATTCCGAATAAAAAATACTTTTTTTTCTCACATACCTTTAAAAAACAGCCCTACAACAAAGCGTTGTTACAAGCTATTTTAACGAAACATATCGAGCTCTTCGATCATGAGGTTATTACTGGTGTCAAGGGGCAGCGATTAGTGGCTTTTGGACGATATGCAGGGATTGTTGGAGCCTATAACGGAATTAGAGCATACGGTCTAAAGTTTAATCTCTTTGTACTGCCCAAGGCGGAAACCTTGGTAGACCAACAGGCGCTTATTGCAGAATTACGGAAAGTTGAACTTCCCAACATAAAAATCCTTCTAACCGGAAAGGGTAGAGTAGGGAATGGGGCAGAAGAGATGCTAAGCGCTATGGGCTTAAAAAAAGTAACTGTTGCCGATTACCTGAATAATGAATTTACACAACCGGTATACTGTCAGATAGACGCCGCCGAATACAATAAGAGACAAGATGGTGTACGAGGTAGTAAGAGCGACTTTTTTAATAATCCAGAAGCGTATAAATCTAACTTCTTTCGCTTTGCAAAGGTTACAGACCTATTTATAGCCGGACATTTTTTTGGGGAAGGTGCTCCCTATCTTTATACCCGAGAAGATGCAAAGAAGTCCGATTTTAAAATTAAGGTAGTGGCCGATATTAGCTGTGACATAGATGGCCCAGTAGGAACAACCATTAGAGCAAGTACCATAGCTGACCCAGTATATGGGTACGACCCGATTACCGAATCCGAGGTCCATTTTAGAGAGCCAAATGCCATTGCAGTAATGGCCGTAGATAATTTGCCCTGCGAATTGCCTAGAGATGCCAGTGTGGGATTTGGGGAGTCTTTTCTAAAATATGTAATTCCCGCTTTCTTTAATGGGGATAAGGATGGCATTCTAGAAAGGGCCCGGATGACCAAAGATGGTAAGCTTACCCAAAAATATGCCTATTTACAAGATTATGTTGATCACGATACAGTGGCTAACTAGGGGGGTAAAATACTTCGGTGGCAGATTTAATAGCATATCCCTAATGTCTTAGATTTTTAGGACAATTAGGGATATGGTATAAGTTATAGGTCTAGCAGTAGGGCTTTAACTTTAGTTGAAAAAAGCATTATTATATTTCTTGCAATTTTATTGCATATTGAAAAAGAGCCACTTATAAACTATTAACGGTTTTACGGATGGCTGTTAGATTGGTCAATAACTTCTCTAAATAATCCAAGTGTAACATATTAGCACCATCGCTTTTTGCATTGGCGGGATCAAAATGAGTTTCCATAAAAATTCCATCTACTCCTGTGACAATTCCTGCGCGGGCAATAGTCTCAATCATATCCGGTCTACCGCCCGTTACACCTGAAGACTGATTGGGTTGTTGTAGGGAGTGGGTAACATCAAGAACTACTGGGGCAAATTGTTTCATGGTGGGTATGCCGCGGAAATCCACAATCATGTCCTGATAGCCGAACATAGTGCCTCTATCGGTTACCATAACTTGTCCATTATTGCTGTCCAAAACCTTTTGTACGGCATGTTTCATGCTTTCTGGACTCATAAACTGTCCTTTTTTAAGGTTGATTACCTTCCCTGTTTCAGCTGCGGCTACTACCAAATCGGTCTGACGAACTAGAAAAGCGGGAATTTGAAGGATATCTACATATTCCGCGGCCATTTTTGCATCAGAAATTTCATGGATATCCGTAATGGTAGGTACCTTAAAAGTCTCGGAAACTTTCCTTAGGATCTTTAGCGCCTTTTCATCCCCAATACCGGTAAAGGAATCTACCCTACTGCGATTTGCCTTTTTAAAGCTTCCTTTAAAAACATAGGGAATATTCAGTTTGTCGGTTATGGTTACCACTCTCTCCGCAATACGCATGGCCATATCTTCCCCTTCAATGGCACAGGGCCCACAGAGGAGGAAAAAGTTATTGCTTTGGTGGTGTTTAATTTGAGGTATTAACGCTAGATCCATTAGTTTTTATTTTGTGGCAAAGATAGGGATTTGATCCCTGTAATTTATTTCAATATCGTTCACTAGCCTCAGATTTTGTAAATTAGGATTGACGCAATGTATTTTTTTAGCACTTTTTAGGTATTAAAACTCGACTAAAAATCGTAAATTAATGGGATAATTATAAAACGGAACATCATGGAGCTGCAAGAATTATTAATTCCGGAATTAAAACACGAAGTAGCAATTACCGAAAAGTTTCTAAAACGTATCCCAAAGGATAAATTGGACTGGAGTCCACACGAAAAATCCATGACACTAAAGGAATTGGGAAGTCATTTGGCAGAAATACCCAGTTGGGTAATTGGTACAATGGTTCATGATGAGATGACGATGGATAAATATGTTCCCCAGATAAAAAACACGGTTGATGAAATGGTTAAAACCCTTAATGCCACTACCGAAGAAGCTATTAATTCTTTAAAAGTGCCCAATGAAGAATACAATAAGAATTGGAAAATGATCCAGGGCGGAAAAACGATAATGGAAATGCCGAAATATCAGGTATTGAGAGCAGTGGTCCTCAATCAACTTCCGCATCACAGGGCACAATTAGGTGTTTATCTTCGATTATTGAACCAATCGGTTCCAGCAACTTATGGGCCTTCCGCCGACGAACAACAGTAAATGCGAATGCATGTCTTTTGGAGTGTAAGTTTTTGGAAAACAGTATTTTATGATGGAATAGGGCTTGGGGTTGACAAGCTTGCGGTACCTTGAAAATCGATGTGGAAAGACTATTGAACCTATTCATTATCAAACAGATAAGAAAAATAAACCTTTTCTAGCAGTCTTAAAAAAAATGAGTATCTTTGCGCCCGCATTTAAGTTACTTAAGTGCAAATAAAAATCATTTATGGCAGCAACAAAAAACATAGCTATTATTGCCCACGTTGACCACGGTAAAACAACCTTGGTAGACAAAATTATGTACCATTGCCAACTGTTCCGGGAAAACCAGAACCATGGCGATCTAATATTGGATAACAACGATCTGGAGCGTGAACGAGGAATTACTATTACCTCTAAAAACGTTTCTGTTATCTACAAGGATACAAAGATCAATATTATTGATACTCCTGGTCACGCCGATTTTGGTGGTGAGGTAGAGCGTGTTCTAAACATGGCCGATGGTGTTCTTTTGTTGGTAGATGCCTTTGAGGGTCCTATGCCGCAAACCCGTTTTGTACTTCAAAAGGCGATAGATTTGGGTCTAAAACCTTGTGTGGTTATCAATAAGGTGGACAAGGAAAACTGTACTCCAGAGGAAGTGCACGAGAAGGTTTTTGATCTTATGTACGAATTGGGTGCTGAAGAATGGCAATTAGATTTTCCAACTGTGTATGGTTCTGCAAAGAACAATTGGATGAGTGATGATTGGAAAAACCAGACTGAAAATATTGAGCCTTTGTTGGATATGGTTATTGAGCATATCCCAACTTTTGAACCTAAGGAAGGGAATACGCAATTGCTGATCACTTCTTTGGATTTCTCTTCTTTTACTGGTAGGATCGCTATTGGTAGACTTCAAAGAGGTACTCTAAAGGAAGGACAGCAAGTTTCTTTGGTAAAAAGGAACGGAGAAATTGTAAAGACAAAAATTAAAGAACTATATACCTTCGAAGGAATGGGCCGATTAAAGGTTCAGGAGGTAGTTGCTGGAGATATTTGTGCCTTGGTAGGTATTGAAGGTTTCGAAATTGGCGACACCGTTGCCGATATTGAAAATCCTGAACAATTGCAAACAATCGCTATTGATGAGCCTACAATGAGTATGTTGTTTACCATTAATGACAGCCCATTTTTTGGTCAAGATGGTAAATTTGTTACCTCTAGACATATCAACGACCGTCTTAAAAGGGAATTGGAAAAGAATTTGGCCTTAAGAGTGAATGCTACTGATAGTGCTGATAAATTTTTGGTTTTTGGACGTGGGGTATTGCACCTTTCTGTTTTGATAGAAACTATGAGAAGGGAAGGATATGAATTGCAAATTGGGCAGCCACAGGTTATCATTAAAGAGGTTGATGGTGTTAAATGTGAGCCAATTGAGCAGTTGACTATAGATCTTCCTGAAGAAGTTTCTGGAAGGGCAGTAGAAATGGTTTCGATGCGAAAAGGTGAGATGACCAGTATGGAAGCTAAAGGGAATCGTATGATTTGTGAGTTTTTAATTCCGTCAAGAGGAATTATTGGTTTGCGAAATCAGTTGTTGACGGCTACCGCTGGTGAGGCAATTATGTCGCACCGCTTTTTGGAATATCAACCCATGAAAGGAGATATTCCACAAAGACAAAATGGTTCCTTGGTTTCTATGGAAAGAGGAAAATCTATTCCTTATTCTATTGATAAATTACAGGATAGAGGTAAGTTTTTCGTTGATCCAGGTGAGGATATTTATGAAGGACAGGTCATTGGAGAAAACTCTAGAGGTGACGATATGACGGTTAACATTACCAAAACCAAGAAGATGTCCAACGTTCGTTCTTCTGGTGCGGATGATAAAGCTAAAATCGTTCCTGCCATTAAGTTTTCCTTGGAGGAGGCGTTAGAGTATATTCAGAAAGATGAGTATGTGGAGGTGACACCAAAACATATCCGTTTAAGAAAAATATATCTAACGGAAAATGAACGTAAACGAAATAAAATAGCCTAGTCTATTAAATCGTGTGTACTAATATAAATCCCAAGGTTAAAACCTTGGGATTTTTTTTTGTACTACTTGAAAGGTTGGACGATAAAAATCGACAAAAACCTTCTGAACGTAATAGTGATGATTATGAATAAGAGTTTACTTTTTATTGTTTCTGGATTGTTGTTGACTGTAGCTGGCTGTAAAGAGCAGCAAAAAAACACTGATGCGGTTGTAGTGGAATCAATATCCAAATACAAAATACCGGAATCTTGGGTACAAAATAGAGTGGATAAAGCCAATAAGCGACTACATGCTACCGAGGCTGGGAAAGTTGTGTGGAAATCGATGGAGGCGCATGGAGGCTTGTATAAATGGTATAGTAATGGCTATTTGTCCTTTAGATTTAACTATCAGCCATTAGATGGCTCAGAACCCCGAGATACATATCAAACCATTGATACATGGAGTAACAAAGCAAGGCATGTTAATGTAGCCGATAGTACTGCCATCTTTGGATGGGATGGGGAAAATGCTTGGGTAAAGGCGAAGGACAGCACTGCGTTTAAATATAATATGCGTTTCTGGGCCTTAACTCCTATATACCTAGCTGCGCAACCCCTTGTATTGGATGGGGAGGGTGTGAATTTGGAATTACTGCCAGGAATTGAATATAAGGGGGTGCCACAGGATGTAGTAAAAGTAACCTTCGTTTCCGGAACTGGTGATGCCCCGGATGATTATTATATATTATACCTAGATGCCAAAACACATTTGTTAAGTGCACTTCGCTATATTGTTTCCTATCCAGGTTATTTTCCGAATGGTGGAAATAATCCTGAAAAATTCATGGAATTGGTCAGTCGTAAAACAATTAATGGTATTACTCTACCATTAAAATTTAATACGTTTTGGTCAACTTCTGGCGGACAGCCAAAAGGAGAGCCTGTTACAACCATCGAATTGAGTAGGATTGAATTCCAAAATCAATTAGAGGAGGATTTTTTTAAACGTCCAAATGGAGCCAAACTGATAGAAGGTTTGTAAATAAGTGTATAAAAAAGGTGGTTACCAATGACTGGAAACTACCTTTTTTGTATATAAATTTAGTAAGTAGTAGGGATGCCTAATTCGGTATTGCCTAAAGATTATTCACCCTAGGAATAATGAAATAGGTTAATTTAGTTTAGCTCGCCTTACTCTACTAATGCTTTTTTATTGTAGGCCGCCGCCGCCGCTCCTATTATTCCGGCGTGATTTTGTAATTTGGCAGGAATTATAGGGGTGTCTATGGTGATATACTCCTTAAACTCTTCCCAGTCTTTAGAAGTCCCCCCTCCCAAAATTATGAGGTCTGGGGAAATGATTAGATCAACATACTCCAAGAATGTATTAAACCGTTTACCCCATTTTTTATAACTGAGTTTCTCCCGTTCTTTTGCAGAAGCCGCCGCCCAAAGTTCTATTTTGTCATGTTTTTTATAGGGAATTTGGCCCAATTCAAAATTAGGAATTAGTTTTCCATTTAAAAAGGCTCCACTTCCTAGACCTGTGCCAATGGTGATCATGACTACCAATCCCTCCTTGTCCTTGCCTACACCATAATTCATGGTAGCATAGCCAGCAGCATCTGCATCGTTTACCACGGTTACCGGTAGTCCAGTGGCTTCGCTAAAAAGCTCATCCACTTTTACTCCCTTCCATTTTTCATGCAGGTTGCCAGGAGTCATGCAGACACCTTTTTTTATTACCGTTGGAAAACCACAGCCTATCGGACCTTTATAGTTGAAATGGGCAACAATTTTCGCAATAACCTTTGCCATTGCCTTAGGTTTACGGGATTCTGGAGTGGGGATTCTAAACCTTTCCGTAACCATTTCACCAGTTTCCATATTCACTAAAGCACCTTTTATACCTGAGCCACCGACATCTATTCCTAGAATTTCCATGTAATTATTTATAATATTTAGGGGCAAAGTAACAAAAAAACTTTTTGTAATACTATAAGTCCCATGTTAGTGTATGTATTCGCTTTCCTTTAAGAAATCGAAAATTAATTTATCAACCTCACTTAACTTTTCCCTATCGCTGTAATTTAACCACACTACCTCAGTATTTAAAGGGTCGGGGGTAATAATTCCAGTATAATTCGCGCTGTAGCAGGTTTTTCGATCTATCAATACTGGTTTTTTAGAAGCGGTCTGGGCCTCAAAAATACCCAAGTACTCCATGTTGGGAATCTCCAAATCGATATTTAATTTTTCCTTGATATGCCAATGAAGTACAGTGGCGTCTGGCTTTCCTTTTATCTTTCCACCTCCGGGAAGGCTGAATGTGCCCTTGTTTTTATCGAAGAGTATCAGAACCTCAAGGTCTATAATATGGATCCAGCTTAAAAGGTCTAAAACCTCCGGGGTTGGTTCAATATAATAGTCAATAGAGTTTAAGGAATGATCCTTGTCTATTAGGTTAAGGAGGTTATCAATAAATTTCCCCAAAAAGGTTAAGGTTCCCAACTTATTATTTCTGCCCAAGGCGCTGGAAATAGTTTCGTCCCTATTTCCAAATTTGTACCCGCTTTTTTTAATCCAAAACACATTCAAGAAATGTTGCATGGCAACGTTGCCCAATTGATCTATAGAAATGGCCATTTTTAAAAGATACTCCCCAATACCTATGATTCCTTTTTTGTAAATAGAATGAAATAGTCCGAATACAAAACCTATGGGAGCTGTAGCTAGGAACAAGATTATGGAGATAAGGAATAGTAGTATTCCAATTAACGGATTGGCTTTTTTGTCAGCGCTATAAACTTGTTTTTTTATAATCATATAGGGCGGTAGTTAGACGTTGTTTTAAAATATGATCAGTAGTGGTCCTAATAAATTTCCCAGGTCAATGCGGTCGTAAGAGTCGCTATTCCAATATGGTGTTTAGCGATTATAGATCAATATTACTAGTGGTTATTGACGGTGATTCCCCAATTAAATTTCTTGAATACGTGTATATCCTTACATGGTTTGAATTTTTTAAAATATGGTAAACCTAGGGTTGAAAAACTGAAATTAATACTATATTTGAAAGGTTTTATAAGAAAACATAATAAATACAGTAAATTTTCCGCTGATATTTCAGTCAAGATACCAAATATGTTTTAAAACTGCGATGTAGATTAAATCCATCTAAATAACCACCTTAATATTTTTTAAATGAAAAACTTTTTTGCATTATTTCTTTGTCTGTTCGTTTTATTGCTCGCTGGATGCGATAGTAAAAAACGGGAGGGCGAACCCCGAGTGCTTGTATTTTCTAAAACAATGGGTTTTAAGCACTCCTCTATTCCAGCCGGAATTGCCGCAATTCAAAAATTGGGGAAAGAAAATCAGTTTATAGTAGATACTACTAAAAATGCAGAATTATTCACCGATGAGGAGCTTAGGAAGTACTCGACTATTATTTTTTGAGTACAACTGGAAATATTTTGGACGCCAAACAAGAAGCTGCGTTTGAAAGGTACATTCAGGCTGGAGGCGGTTTTGTAGGAGTACATGCAGCAGCGGATACCGAGTACGATTGGAACTGGTACGGCAAGTTGGTGGGTGCCTATTTCCAAAGTCACCCTGCAGGGACGCCAGAAGCCGACTTTATTATTACAGATTCTAATTTTAGTGCGACCGAGATGTTTACGGATTCTATCTGGCATCGGGAAGATGAACTTTATAATTTTAAGAAAATTAATCCGGAGGTGAAGGTGGTTATGACCGTCGATGAAAAGAGCTATAAGGGTGGCGAAAATGGATCTCATCATCCTATGAGCTGGTATCACAAATATGATGGAGGTCGTGCATTTTACACCGCATTAGGTCATACAGAAGCCAGTTTCTCCGATGCGTTATACCTAGAGCACCTATTAGGAGGTATTAAATATGCTATCGGAAAAAATGAAAAACTCAATTACGACAAGGTTAGTACGCAGATTCCTCCAGATACGGATCGTTTTACCAAAGTGCCATTAAATGTTGGTGGGTTTTTTGAACCAACCGAAATGGCTATTCTTCCCAATATGGATGTATTGGTATCTCAGCGAAGGGGAGAGGTTATGTTGTACAAACCGGCTACAGGGGAACTGACCCAAGTTGGATTTTTAGATGTTTATCACAAAACATTGAATACTCCCGATGTAAATGCCGAAGAGGGATTGATGGGATTGCAAAAGGATCCGGATTTCGCCAACAACCATTGGATCTACCTTTTTTACAGCCCTTCCGGTGATAAATGGGTGAATAGGTTGTCTCGATTTAAATTTGAGGACGATCTGCTTCAGATGAATTCCGAACAAGTGATTTTGGAGGTGGAGAGTCAGCGCGAGATTTGTTGCCATACAGGGGGATCTATAGCCTTTGGACCAGATAATATGCTTTATTTGTCAACTGGTGATAATAGTACTCCCTTTAATGAAAAGGGTGTTAAATACACGAACAAAGGTTTTGCACCCTTGAACGATATACCGGGACATGAACAGTACGATGCCCAAAGATCTTCGGGCAATACCAATGACCTACGCGGTAAGATATTGCGTATAAAAGTTAATGAAGACGGAAGTTATAGTATCCCAGAAGGAAACTTGTTTCCCAAAGGGACTCCAAAAACGCGTCCCGAGATTTTTACCATGGGGCACCGAAATCCGTATAGGATTTCCGTGGATCCTAAAAAAGGCTATGTGTATTGGGGCGATGTTGGTCCTGATTCGCGAGTAGATAGCTTGCAAACTAGGGGCCCTAGGGGTTATGATGAATTAAACCAGGCGAGGGAAGCAGGAAATTTCGGATGGCCTTTGTTTATTGCTGATAATAAACCATACCGTGCCTACGATTATGAGACTGGAATTAGTGGAGAGGCATTTGATCCCGAAAAGCCTATTAACAACTCCAGAAATAATACTGGGCTTAGGGAGCTTCCCAAAGCCATGCCAGCCTATGCTTTTTATCCCTATGTGGAATCCGAAGAATTTCCACAAACAGGTACAGGGGGCAGAAACGCCATGGCGGGACCCGTGTATTACACTGATCTCTATAAGGGAGAAAATGCGCTGCCAAACTATTATGACGGTAAAGTTTTTGTCTACGATTGGATAAGGGGATGGATGAAGGCTGTTAGCCTCTTCCCTAACGGCGAATTTAACAAAATGGAGCCCTTTGCAGACCAGATAAAATTGAACAACCTTATAGATATGGAAGTTGCGCCAGATGGAAGGATTTACCTTTTGGAATACGGTAGTGGTTGGTTCTCGAAGAATGATGACTCTGCCTTGAGTTATATCGACTATAATGGCGGAAACCGACCTCCGCTGGTTGAAAATTTAACGGTTGATAATACCTCCGGAAAGCTGCCTCTAAATATTGTGGCTAAAGTAACTGCGACGGATAGGGAGAAGGATGCAATGACCTATATGTGGGATCTTGGTAACGGAGAAGTCCAAGAGACCACTGAACCGGAAATTGCGTATGTATATAAGGAAGCAGGAGATTATTTTATTTCAGTTGAAGTGAAAGATGATAAGGGTGCCGCTGCCAAGAGCAACGCCGTTTCTGTAGTGGCGGGGAATTCCAGACCAGTAGTATCCATAGATCTGAAGGGCGGAAATTCTTCCTTTTTTATTCCTGGTGTACCAGTAAATTATAAGGTTACAGTTACTGATCCTGACGGTTCCCAGATAGTGGAGGATAATATTTTTGTTTCAGTAGATTATTTGGAGAGTATGGATGAAGTGTCCCTTTCTTTAGGGCACCAAGAAGTTTCTGCGGCAGTAACCGGTAAAGCACTTACTCAGGCTATGGATTGTAGAACCTGTCATAAGGAGTTGGAAAAATCTATTGGTCCAATGTATGACGAGATCGCAAAAAAATATAAGATGGATAAAAACGCAGCTGCCTATTTGCAAGGAAAAATAATTGCAGGTGGTAGTGGTGTTTGGGGAGAGGTTACTATGCCAGCACATCCCAAAATGACCCAGGACGAAGCTCGACAGATTACAGCCTATATCCTTTCTCTAGTGGATACCGGCCAAAAACAAAAATCCCTACCACCCTCGGGTTCTATTGTGCCTAAGAAGGAAGAAGGCGCCAATGTAATGGTAATTACAGCCTCTTACACAGACCAAGGGGAAAACAATGTTAAACCGCTTACCGGCACAACCTCAGTTGTGTTAAAAGGTAATTCTGTTCCGTTCAGTGCCACAACCAAGGTAGATGCTTTTGAACCTGTCTCTTATAATGGGATGGATCTACTGGTGGTTCCCAAAAAAGAGGGTTGGTTTGTGCTTCCAAAGTTAGATCTTACAGCTG
Organism: Arenibacter antarcticus; assembly: GCF_041320605.1. NCBI lineage: Bacteria > Pseudomonadati > Bacteroidota > Flavobacteriia > Flavobacteriales > Flavobacteriaceae > Arenibacter > Arenibacter antarcticus. The sequence goes on along the minus strand of NZ_CP166679.1, from coordinate 446,034 downwards.
TGAACACCGCCACTATAACCGCGGTTTGGCAAACAGTGCCCAATTATGAACTCGATTTTGAAATGCGATTAAATGCTCCTGATGGGAAATTGATAGGAACAGGAAACATGCCTAAACCGCAAAGTGGTGCGGAAATGGGGAGGATTGCATTAAAGTTGACAGAAACAATAAATGAAAGTGTAGAAGAAGTTTATTTTGTCTACAAACCAACAGCCCAGGCCGCAGAAGCGGAGGGGATGGTGGCCTTGCGCAATGTGCAGTTTTCTAAAAAGTAAGCGTTGTTATTTTGGAAATTAAATCACAGGCTCTATAGGTGTATAAAACTTATGGAGCCTGTTGTTTAATGAAGTGTTAATGGCTTATTGATTCATCCAGTTCTTAAACTCTGACGATTTTGCCCTACTCACTACAATCCTTTCGTGAGAAGGAGGGGTCACATTAACGATAAGCTTGCCATTAAAATACTGTTGTATGCCTTTAATAGCATCTCTTCTAACGATAAACTGACGGTTTATCCTATAGAAAATCGTAGGGTCTAAGTCGTTTTCCAAATCCTCTAAATTTTGTTCCATGGTATAGGTCTGATTTTTATCGGTCACTGCTTTTACAGTGCCGGTTTCAATGTACAGATACGCAATGTTTTCGGTCTTTAAAGGAATCATTTGGTCCCTGTGATTTACCAAGTACATGGACTTATAGGTAGTCTTTTGTTTGTTTATTAGATTTAATAGTCCCGCCACCTGTTCGGTATATAGGCCTTTTCCTTTAAATTGTCCCTTGTACTGTTCCAAGCTTAAAGCTAGCTCGTCTTCGTCTATAGGTTTTAGGAGGTAATCAATACTATTTAGCTTAAAGGCCTGTAGGGCGTATTGGTCATATGCCGTGGTAAAAATAATGGGAGCCTCTATCTCTATTGAATCAAAAATTTCAAAAGAAAGGCCATCGGCCAAATGAATGTCCATAAAAACCAATTCCGCCTCATTGCTTTTGGAAAAGTACGCTATGGATTCCTTTACGGAATCTAGTACAGCTAATATCTCAATGGAGTCTTCTATATTTTTTAGTATAAAAGCAAGATTTTCACTTGCCGCTAATTCGTCTTCTACAATTACAACTTTCATAGCATTTTGTTCAATGGGAGTTTTACACGAAAAAATTCAGTATTCCTATCTATCACTATTTGCTGCTTTCTTATCATATAATAGCGTTTGTATAAATTTAAAAGACCAGTACCAGTTCCTTCTGCCAAAGTGGTTCTTATCCTTACTTTGTTTTCCACAAAAAGAGACTCATTTTCAGAGTATATAGTCACCTTTAATGGATTGGTCTCAGAGATTTCATTGTGTTTTACGGCGTTTTCAACCAATAACTGTAATGCTAAAGGCGGAATTCTTCGCTCCAGATATTTTTCGTCGATATTAATATCAATAAGAAAACGGTTGCGGTACCGTGTTTTTATTAAATAGGTATAACTCTCCAAAAATTTGAGCTCTTCTTTTAATTGTACCAAATCGCGATCACCACTCTGCAAAATATAGCGGTACATAAATGAAAGCTTCTTAACGAACATGGTGGCTTCCTTATTATCGCGAATCAGGTAGTTGAGCGAATTTAAGGAATTGAAAAGAAAGTGCGGATTTATCTGATTTTTTAAAGCTGTAAGTTCGTTTTCGAGGTTCTGTTGTTTTAAATATTCGTTTTCCAAAATACTCTCCCGTTGTATGATCTGAAGACGTAATATTCTAGCAATAAATATGATGATGATATGGACTACGAAAAAAATAGTATTTACAAATCCAGCTTCCCGTTCCGAAATCGCCTTGTCTACAAAATAGGGGTATAGCTTAGTTAATAATGTAGTTGTAATGACCAGTAATAATAGATTTCCTATAAATCTAAGCCCTAAATCTATAAACTTGCTTTCTTTTGGGATCCTATAGATCCAATTGGTATTGAACTGTAATGTAGTCCATGAAAACAAAAAGAAAAACAGCAATTTTAATATAAAATCGTTAAACAAGTCATTGGAGAAAAGTTCATCCGTAAACCAAACTGTTTTAAATAAGCTTAGGGTTAAAGGGAGTGTTACTAATACTGCTATAAGGATAGCGATTTTCGTAATTTCCTGTAAATTAACCTGTTTGTTTCGCTGCATATTTACATTGTAATTTTTAAAGATACCGCTTTAATCTAAATAATTCCACGAGGGTTATAATGCGGACTTAGCTGATATTATACGGAGTTTCCGAATTTACCCATCCTTGGATTTCGATGGCTAAGGCAGGGTAGGAGCACTATTTTGTGGACGCCCTAGAACTTTTTGACGCAACATAGAATGGGCAAGGTAACATCCCTTTAAATTGCAAATGGGAGGCGCTTCAGTTGAAAGCGAAAGGCCTCTGGCAACTTGCCAAAGGCCTAACTTTACTAACCAACTAACCTAGTAAACTAATTTTTATCTGGTGTATGGGTCAAATCCTACAGGTAGGTAATTTTTGACTTCATCACCAAGTTCAATTTCTTCTTCCAACTCCTCTACTACAATATCATTTAGGTCTAACTCCATTCCACTATAGGCGTTAAAACCAATAGGCAGGTATTCTGCAGTATTAAAATTCAGAACTATTTCTTCTTCCAGCTCCTCTACTACAATATCATCTAGGTCTAACTTCATTCCGCTATAGGCGTTGAAACCAATAGGCAGGTAATTTGCAGTATTAAAATTCAGAACAATTTCTTCTTCTGATTCTTCTATTGTTATATCATTGAGGTCTAGATTCATTCCAGCATAGGCATTAAAGCCAATGGGGAGGTATTCTGCGGTATTAAAATTCAGAACAATTTCTTCGTCTTTTTTTTCTACTACCAAGTTATTGATGTCTGGCTCCGTTCCGGCATAGGCATTAAAACCAATGGGCAGATATTCTGCCGTATTAAAGTCAAGAACAACGTCTTCTTCAAGGTCAATTACGGAAATTTCTTCAGGAGATAATTTTCTTGCTGCCTCATCTTTCGAAAGTGTTTCTTCAAAAAGTCCGTAGGTTTCTGTTGTGCTAGAAAAAGTTCCAATATGGCCAACGGATTCTCCGTATTTATTATTAGTGGTAAAGGAAAGAAGAAGGGTAGATAACATCCCAACTCCTAATAGTATATGTATATTTTTCATCTGATCTATATTTTTAATTGTACTCTTTAATTTCATTACAAGTACAAAGATAGCATCATGTATTGCTGATTTCGACGGGAATTGAGTGAAGTGTGGAAATTTGCAAGTGAAACGACTTTAAGGAAAGTTGAAATGTATTTGTCCTGTAAACTATGGGGTTGGCGAGGGGTATCCCGACAAAGTTTTACAGAAATAAGTTGCGGATAATCGTTTTATAAAAATGAACGACTGTAGATAAAATCTGTTTGATATGATGATCGCTCTCGGTGAAAGATCGACATACAATTTTAGTGTTGTACGTGCCTTCAGTCTAAAGATTCCTACGCTTATAATGTACACATACCCGTTTATGGACCTGGTTTTTCGATTAGTCAAAATACAAAATTCCGAGAAATATACTAGTGATTAAACTGCTCTTTGGATTACCTCGAAAACTTTATTGCCATCGCACTTAAGGGTCTTGGAAGGATATTTCAAGATCAGGGCGTAATCGTGTGTAGCCATTAAAATGGTTCTTCCTGTCTTATTTATTTCTTGGAGCACCTTCATAACCTCCACACTGGTCTGCGGATCAAGGTTTCCAGTAGGCTCGTCGGCCAAAATAAGATCGGGGTCGTTCAATAAGGCGCGGGCAATGGCGATCCGTTGTTGTTCCCCACCTGATAATTCGTGTGGAAATTTAAAGCCTTTGGTTTTCATGTCTACCTTTCCCAAAACTTCCTCCACTTTGGCATTCATCAAGCTCTGGTCTTTCCAACCAGTAGCCTTGAGTACAAAGAATAGATTGTTGTTTATATTTCGGTCTGGTAGCAATTTAAAATCTTGGAAAACCACTCCTAACTTTCGCCTTAGATAGGGAATGTCCTTTTCCTTTAATGTCTTAAGGTCAAAATCTACAATGGAACCACTCCCTTGCTTTAAGGGTAGGTCTCCGTAGAGCATTTTCATAAAACTGCTTTTCCCGCTTCCGGTCTTTCCTATAAGATATACGAATTCACCTTTTTTAATTTCTAGGCTTATGTCGTTTAATACTAAATTTTCTCCCTGAAATACTGCTACATCCTTCAGCTTCAATATGCTCTCGCCCATAGTTCTCAATGTTGATATAAATGTAATAAGTTCCTTTGGATTATGGCCCATTCTACTTAAAAAATCTTTTTCTTTATAATATACTTGAGAACAATATTTATCGTTATCTAAATTAATAAACGGTAACTCTTAACTATTAGAGAACATTATGCTAAGAAAAAAAACCGCTGTAATACTGTGCTTTGTCGGATCCATGTTTTATGGTGTTTCCCAAGAGTCAAAAATTTATACGCATGACCAAAAAGACTATCAAGAGGCTTTGGCATTGTATAACAACAAACAGTTTCAAGCAGCACAAACAATCTTTGAATCGGTGCAGCGCAATACTAGGGATGTGGAGACACAGGCCAACAGCGCTTATTATGCGGCAAATGCTGCTATTCGCCTAAATCAGCTTGGTGCGGATAGGTTGATGGAGGATTTTGTAGAAAATTACCCCACTTCAACCAAACGCAATTCGGCCTATATAGATGTAGCGGATTACTATTTTGAAACGGGGAAATATCCCTATGCCTTAAAATGGTATGCCAAGGTAGATCAAAATTCCCTGTCTCGTAAGGATATGGAACGGTTTAACTTTAACAATGGTTATGCCTTGTTTTCCTCAAATAAGCCGGAAGAAGCAGAACGATACTTAAACAAGGTGACCACTTCGCGGACCTACGGTTCCCAAGCGAAGTACTACTTGGGGTATATAGCGTATCAGGAAGACGATTATGTAGGGGCCAATCTGCGTTTCGATCAAATTGCCGACCAGGACATTCTGGACGAAAAATTGTCGTACTATCAGGCAGATATGAACTTTAAACTAGGTAAGTTTGAGGAGGCTATTACTTTGGCCAAGAAGCAATTGGCGAAATCTGACAGGACAGAGGTATCGGAACTCAATAAAATTATTGGGGAGAGTTATTTCAACCTTAAACAGTATGAAAATGCCGTTCCGTATCTAACTGAATACAAGGGGAAAAGAGGTAAATGGAGCAATACGGACTATTATTTGTTGGGCTACTCCTATTATATGCAAGGCGATTATGCCAATGCAATACAGCAGTTCAATAAGATTATTGATGGTAACAGCGATGTTTCGCAGAATGCCTATTATCATTTGGCAGAGTGTTATCTTAAATTGCAAAAAAAGCAGGAAGCCCTGAATGCATTTAAAAATGCTTCCCAAATGGATTTTAATAAAGAAATTCAGAAGGATGCCTACCTAAATTACGCCCGCCTAAGCTACGAGATAGGAAATGCCTATGAACCGGTACCTAAGGTGCTGACCACCTTTTTACAAAAATATCCGAACGGACCACATAAGGAAGAAATTCAGGATCTCTTGGTGGACTCTTATATTACCTCAAAGAATTTTGAAGGGGCTATGTTGCTTTTAGAGACCAACAAAAATTATGCAAGCAAGGCTACCTATCAAAAAGTGGCATTTTATAGAGGCGTAGAATTGTTTTTGGAAACCAATTACGAAGGTGCTTCACTGGCCTTTAAAAAATCCTTGGACAATGCAGAGGATCAAAAATTTAAAGCGAGGGCAAGTTACTGGAAAGCAGAATCCGATTTTTCCATGAACCACTTCGAGGAAGCTGTAGCAGGATATATGGCATTCAAACAAAATGCCGCCTCAAGATCTACCCCAGAATATAAGGATGTAGATTATAATTTGGCCTATGCCTATTTTAAACTGAAAAATTACACTGGGGCAATCACCGCCTTTAGCAATTATGTGGAGGCCAACAGGGCTGAGGTTGAAAAATTAAACGATGCCTATTTGCGTTTGGGCGATAGCTATTTTGTAAGCAGCAAATATTGGCCAGCAATTGAAACCTATAACAAGGCTATAGCCAGGAATATTCCAGAGCGGGATTATGCCGCTTATCAAAAAGCATTGAGTTATGGATTTGTGGATAGAAGTGCCACAAAAATAGAGGAGCTTACCAATTTTGTTTCCAAATATCCCAATTCTACCTTAAAGGATGATGCGCTTTTTGAATTGGCAAATTCCTATATACGTGCTAACAACATAGAGAAGGGATTGCAGTTATACGACCAGTTAATCCGGGAGTATAGAGGAAGTTCCCTAGTGCCTCAGGCAATGATGAGACAGGGATTAGTACATTATAACGCCAATAGGAACGAAGAGGCTTTGGTGAAATTCAAAACCGTGGTAAGAGACCATCCCAATAGCCAAGAAGCACTACAGGCAGTAACCACGGCCAAATTGATCTATGTTGACCTAGGAAGGGTAAATGAGTATGCCCAGTGGGTAGATGGGCTCGACTTTGTAGAGGTGACCGATGCAGAATTGGACAATGCTACCTTTGAATCTGCTGACAAACAAAATATGGAAGGCAAGTTAGATGCCGCTATTAAAGGGTATGAGGGATATGTAAAACAATTCCCTAATGGATTAAATGCCTTAAAGGCCAATTTTAACCTTGCACAACTATATTTTGGGAAAGGACAAAAAGATAAGGCCTTACCGTATTTTAAGAATGTTGCAGGAAAAGGGAACAATGAGTATGCCGAGCAGGCACTTACGCGGGTGTGTGAGATTTATGCAGGCAAAAATGATTATGTAACCGCAATTCCTTATTTAGAGCAATTGGAGGCTAGTGCGCAAATTCAACAGAACGTTACTTTTGCCCGTTCCAATCTTATGAAAGGGTATTATGAGCAGTCCAATTTCAATAAAACGATAGAATATGCGGGGAAAGTATTGGCAACCTCAAAAATTGACAACCGTATTAAGAGCGATGCCCATATTATGATTGCGAGATCGGCAATTAAGACCAATGATGAAAATAGAGCTAAAACCGCTTATGCGGAAGTGCTTAAAATTGCCACTGGCGATTTGGCTGCAGAAGCACTGTTCTATGATGCTTATTTTAAAAATAAGACCCAAAACTATGAGGCCTCCAATGCCTCGGTCCAGAAATTGGCGAAGGATTATGCCGGGTATAAGGAATGGAGTGCAAAAGGCTTGATCCTTATGGCTAAAAACTTCTATGCTTTAGGAGATGCTTTTCAGGCGACCTATATTTTGGATAGCGTAATCGCAAACTTTGGGGAGTATCCTACCATCGTTGATGAAGCTAAAAAAGAGTCGGTCATTATTAAAGCAAAAGAAGCCCAAAGTAATTCCTCAATAAACCCGAATGGGAACTAGAAAATCCCAGCAAAAAGAACATTATATGCACAATTATATAAAATTAAGCCTGTTTGCCTTGGTCGGAGTTTTTCAGACCTCACAAGCACAGGACGAAGACAAAAAAGACATTGGAACAGAGACGGTCACCGTTATTAAAGCGTACACCCCATCAATTTCAGATGCCTTTAAGATCAAGTCCCTCCCAAGCTTGAACGATTCTATAGTACTACAAAAGAAACCAATTACCTATAGTATCTTTTCGGTACCTGTGGCATCAACTTTTACACCTTCCAAGGGGAAGGCTACTGGCGTGAAGAAAACGCCTCCACCAAAATTTTTTAATACCTCAGCCTCCATTGGTTTGGGGAATTATAACAATGCCTTGCTAGATTTTTATACCAGTAGGGCGTTAAATAGGGATGAACGTTTGGATATTTCCCTAAATCATCATTCTTCTCGAGGCGAAATAGATGGTACTGCCTTGGATAATGTGTTTTATAATTCTAAGTTAGATGGTAAGTATTCCAAATACGATAGGGACTTAAGTTGGGGTGCCAATATGGGTTTTCAACATCAGATGTATAACTGGTACGGTATTCCCAATGGGTATTATACTGAGGAATTGGTAAGTGCTATGGACGAAAAACAAAACTATTTTAATGTCCATGCCGGTGCCTATGTTTCTATGGAAGATTCTTTTTTCAAAAGTGCACACCTATTGGTAAGGCGGTTCTGGGATGCAACAAAATCAGGGGAAAATAGAGCTGTTTTAGAGCCTGTTTTAGAAGCCCCAATTGGGGATGAGTTGCTGACTATTAAAACTAAGGTAGATTATTTGGGAGGTAATTTCAAAAATGCTGAGGTTAGTAATGATACCAAAACTCCGGAAATAAAATATTCCTTCTTACAGGTGGGATTAAATCCGAACATCAATATTTTAAAGGACGATTTAACCTTGAATTTAGGGGTAAATCTAGTATATGGGATGGATTTAGAAAATAAAGAAAATAATTTTTATATCTACCCCAAAGTAACTGCGTCCTATAGAATGCTAGATGATGTGGCTATAATCTATGGGGGAATTGAAGGTGGATTAAACCAAAATTCGTTTTACAGTTATGTGGAAGAAAATCCATATGTCTCCCCCACTTTGGAAATTCAGCCCACAGACCAACAATATGACGGATATATTGGGCTTAGAGGTCAATTGTTGCCCAACCTAAGCTATAATATAAAGGGGTCGTATTCCGCAGAAAATAGAAAGCCTTTATTTATGCTGAATCCTGAGAATACCACTAGGGATGATAATAAAGGATATTATTATGGGAATAGTTTCCAGGTCTTTTACGACGACGTAAAAACCTTGGGGATATTTGGGGAATTAAATGTGGATATTAACCGTAATTTCAGCCTGGGGGTCAATGCTCAAGTATATGATTACGATACCGAAACCGATAATCCCGCATGGAACTTGCCCGCATTAACCAGCTCTTTATTTATGGATTATCAGATAGGGGAGCAGTGGTTTGCTGGAGCCAATTTGTTTTATGTAGGAGAAAGGGATGATTTGTACTCCGTGGCATCGCCAGGTACCCAGCCCCAAGATTTTACCATGACATCAATTAGCTTAAAAAGTTATTTTGATGCCAATGCACATGTAGGTTACCGTTTTAATGAACAGATGTCCGTCTTTGTCAAGGCCAATAATATAGCGGATCAAAATTACATGCGTTGGAACAATTTTAAAGTACAAGGTTTTCAGATTTTAGCGGGAGCTACCTACAAATTTGATTTGTAGCTTGGATTTTCTGCTTTAGTGCAGAAATACTTTCGGTTACCGAACAAAAAGTTAAGGGCGTATTTGGTGAATTCCATGTACGCCCTTTTTCTATTTAAAGGTTTGCAAAGCGGGCTAATAGTTACCTGGGTACACCCTTTTTATCATAGCCTTTTAGCCTAAGGAACTTGGGCCTACCTACTTTTTAAGTCCAACTGGAGTTTCCAGAGCAGCTAGGCAAAGCTAATGCCTACTCCCCGTTTATCACAGCCAAAGGTCTTTTGGTCACAGAATTTTGTAAACCGATACGTTATTTGATAGAATACCGTTGTTTTGTTTTAAAGTCAATAACAAACTTAATATAAATACATGATGAAAAAATTTGGACAATTATTTTTTGCAGTTACGTTTTTTATGCTGACAAGTGTCTCCCTTATGGCGACAAACAAAACCAATCCGGTCCCCCATTATTTGGATAGCCCTGAAGTGGAGGCGATAGCCCCAAATACCTTTGTTGGCACTTGGGAATATACAGTAGCAGATGTTCCTTATGAGTATAGTAAAGGCCTTTTAATAATAACTAAAGAAAACAAGGAGTATGTAGTAAAGGTGAAATTGCAATACGATACCAAGCAGGCTACCGAGGTTTCGGTGAATAAAAATAAAATGAACTTTTCAGTTATGGTGGAAGGTGAAAAGGTAATGGTTGCCTTGGAAGTAAAGGATAATTCCATAGCTGGAAAGGCCAATTCTTCGCAAGGGCAGATGTCATTGGCTGGTAAGCGAAGTAAATCCTAATTCCTCCCCATTGTAAGCAAGGAGGTTGTTTTTAAGGCGATTTAAATACAGCACCTAGGCGTTAGTCCGTTCCATTAATGGTACGCAAACATTAAACCTATAATGAACAATAGTGATGCGCACGTTAGCACACTAAAAGGGAGGGTGGAAATCACGATTACTAAAAAAATAGAATACAAGACCTCATCACTTATTGTGCCAAATAATTTTAATAAAAACAGAAAATTTTTCAGTTTAAATGATTGTGGTTCAAACTTTTGGAGCTATATTTGGTTGACAAGTTTTAATTAATTTAATTTTTAGTAATGAGTAGAGGAATAGTAAAATTTTTCAATGATGCCAAGGGATTTGGATTCATCACCGAAGAAGGTTCTAACAAAGAACATTTTGTACACATCTCTGGTTTAATCGACGAAGTTCGCGAAGGCGATGAAGTTGAGTTTGAACTAAAAGAAGGAAAAAAAGGATTAAATGCGGTAAACGTTAAAGTTATTTAATAAGTACTTTTTGATTTCTTAAGACCTAGAGCCTGTCCGTTGGATAGGCTTTTTACGTTTAATAAGGGTTATAAGAACCTTTAGACTCAATCTTTGTTAACTTAAACCCCAACGTAAATATGGGGGCATCCGATTCCTCTTTCCAAATACGCGCAATCAAGTTTTAATCCATTTTTTTTCTATCATTTAAATAGGGAGCTATTTTAAAAGGCGGAAAAACTTCTGCCAATTTCCTTCAGATTATTTTGTTATTTTTAAGCAATTAGATACTTACTTATGAAGAATTTAAAATTTTTACTGTCCTTACTTTTGGTATTGGCGGTATTTTTTGGATTGAACACAAAATTTGGCAGTATTCCCCCTATTGGAAAGTTCTTGGATCCCGTACATGGAGCTTGGCAAAATGAGCATTCCGAAACGGGGGAGGATAAAGAGTTGGTGTTGGAGGGACTTAATGAAGCGGTATCTATAAGCTATGATGCGCAGTTGATCCCGCATATTTTTGCCCAGAACGATACTGATCTTTACAAGGCGCAGGGGTATATAACGGCAAAACACAGGTTGTGGCAAATGGAGTTTCAGACTCATGCTGCTGCAGGAAGGGTTTCCGAAATTGTAGGCGATGCTGCCTTGGAATTTGACAGGGCACAAAGGCGAAAAGGAATGGTGTTCGGAGCAGAAAACAGCTTGATTAAAATGCAGGAAGATCCAGAAACTATGAGTTTTCTGGAAGCCTACAAAGAGGGGGTAAACGCCTATATTGATCAGCTAAAGCCAAAGGACTATCCCGTGGAATATAAATTGCTAGATTACAGCCCCGAACCATGGACCATAAAAAAGACTGCCCTTTTGCTTATGTATATGACCGATATGTTGGCAGGCGGGGATTCCGATTTGGAATACACCAATTTTTTAAACACCTATGGGAAAGAAAGGTTTGATCTTTTTTATCCCGATTTTTTTGATATTGTAGATCCAGTGATTCCCAAAGAGGTAGGATGGGACCATTGGCAGGTAACCTTAAATGAAGTGCCCACAGGTTCGCTTCCCCAAGACTATTTTGTGGAAACTATGGAAAAACCACATCCAGATAACGGTAGTAATAACTGGGCAGTGGGGCCCCAAAAATCATATTCTGGTAATGCGATCCTTGCCAATGATCCTCACCTAGGCCTTAAACTACCTTCTATTTGGTTTGCCATGCAGTTGGCTACTCCCTCTAAAAATACTTATGGAGCAACGCTTCCGGGTGCATTAGGGATAATTATTGGTTTCAATAACGATATTTCATGGGGAGTTACCAATGCTACTAGGGATGTTAAGGACTGGTATAAGATCCAGTTTAGCGATGCAACAAGAACGAAATACCATTATGATGGCCAGTTAAAGGATAGCGATAAACGAATAGAAGCTATTAGGGTGAGGAATAAGGCTACGGTGTATGACACGGTGATCTATACCCATCATGGGCCGGTTAGCTATGATGTCAGTTTTAAGGGCAATGAACAAAAAGTTGGGTATGCTATGAAATGGGTGGGCCATATAGGAGGAAATAACCAACGCACTTTTTTGGATCTGAATAAGGCCAAGAATTACGAGGATTATACATTGGCACTTACCTATTATGTAGCCCCGGCCCAGAATTTTATATTCTCTTCCAAGGATGGGGATATTGCCCTGTGGATTCAAGGTAAATTTCCCAATAAATGGAAAGGACAAGGCAAATTCTTGCTAGACGGTAGTAGACCGGATCACGAATGGCAAAATTTTATTCCCCAAGAGTACAACGCCCAGGTAAAGAACCCTTCTCAGGGGTTTGTGAGTTCAGCAAATCAGCATCCTACGGATGAGTCCTATCCGTATTACGTATTTAATGACGGTTATGAAACCTATAGAAATAGGGTGATCAATGATTTTTTTAGGTCTAAGGAAAAGTTCAATGTTCAGGATTTTAAAGATTTGCACAACAATAATTACAACCTTATGGCCGCGGAATTGTTGCCCCATATGTTTTTGAATATGGATACCAGCCTATTAAGTGCCACTGAAAAGCAGTTTTTAGAGGAAATAAAAACGTGGGACTTTTTTAATGATATAGAGAAATCTGGTCCCAGTATTTGGGAAGCATGGTGGCAGAAATTAAAGGTGCTGCTGTGGGACGAATTTGAAGGGGGAGAATTGGCTATGGATCCACCTTTTAATTATCAGGCCATATATTTACTAAAGAACTATCCGGAGGACGATTTTATGGATCTAAAGTCTACCCCAGAAAAAGAAACAGCAAAAGAGCTGTTTGTAATATCCTTTAAGGAAGCGGTAAATGATTTGGAAAAATGGAAACAGGAAAACGGCAGTTATAATTGGGGAGCCTATAAAGCTACTTTTGTGGGACACCTGCTTCAGGCATTACCGGCATTTTCCCGTTTTAACCTTCCTATAGGAGGGAATAAGAGTGTTGTAAATGCTACTTCCAAAGACCATGGTCCCTCGTGGAGAATGATCGTGGAGATGAGTACGCCTCCTAAGGCATGGGGAATTTATCCTGGGGGACAATCGGGGAATCCAGGAAGTAAATACTATGACGATTTTATTGATAGGTGGGCTGCGGGCGACTATCTGGAACTCAATTTTATGCAAGATAAAAATCAAACTGAAGGAATTATTTTCACCCAAACCCTAAGTCCGTCAAAATGAAAAATAACCTTATAAATTTCGCAATTACCGTATTATTGGCGGTGCTCTTATCCCAATTTCTTCCATGGTGGTCCGTGATGGTCGCTGCGTTTATAACCTCAATTTTTATAAGCTTAAAACATAGCGCAGTCTTTTTTGTGCCCTTTTTAGCCGTAGGGGTGTTTTGGCTGGCTTATGCATGGGGGTTGGCCAATAACAACAATTTTATATTGACACAAAAATTGGCGACCCTATTTCAAATGGAGGGGAATGCTACCCTGTTATTGCTGATCACTGCGCTAATTGGAGGTGTTGCTGCCGGTGTTACCGCAATCTTTGGAAAACAATGTCGCCAATTGGTGATGGGGGATAGGTAGTAGGTAACTCAAAAAAGCAAGTCCACTTTCATTTGTTTTTATATAGATAGGTTTTTTGTAGAAAGCATACTATTTTGATGATAATCAAGCTATTGTAAATAAATAAATTCCCTGATAATTTCATGTCGTACGCTTTTATTTATGACGTAAATTTGTGGAAAATTATAAATGACCATAGAATTTAGGGTAAAGGCAGTCGAGGAATTGTTTGCAGGGTTGGATAAGGAAATTGCGACCTTCCAAACCCAGACAGGATTGGGCTGTAAGGCTGGTTGCGGTAGGTGTTGCACGCATCCTGATGTTGAGGCCTCTCCACTTGAGTTTTTACCTTGGGCTTTCCATGTATTTCTAAATGGAAAGGCAGAAGCCACTTTGGAGGAATTAAAATTAAACAATAGCTCTATCTGTCATTTATACCGACCCCTATCTGTCTTGGATCAAAAAAGCGGTAGGTGCGGAGATTATAAGTATCGTGGATTAATATGTAGACTTTTTGGATATGGTGCCAATAGGGATAAGTTTGGGGAATTGCGTTTGGCAACTTGCAAGATTATAAAAGAGGGGCAGGTAGAAAACTATAACAGCGCTGTGGAGGCTATGAAAAATGGATTGTATGTTCCTATTTTTACGGATTATTATATGAATCTCAATCAAATCGATTTTAAGCTGGGGAATTCTATTCTTCCGATCAATAAGGCCATGAAGGAAGCTCTTGAGGAAGTTCTCCAATATTACGCCTACCGTCCTTTTCCTAATGGATATAAGGATATAGCTTAGGGAAAGGCTAAAATTAACTCGCTCCTTAGTACAGACTTAAGAACTCGGATTTTATCTAATATGGATTTTGGAACCAGAGATTTAATTTGCCTTCCGTTAGGGAGGTGGCGATGAAAACACCCCCCATGAACAATATTTATCTATGTGACCCTTCCGGCCTTTATTCTCGAAAAGAGAACAAAAGCCACATTTTCTTATAGTTCAACTTCGCTCAGCACAGGACAAGGGAAGGCGCTATCTGAATTCCTAAAGGCTTAGCCTTTTAAATCCATTTCTTTTAAGCTCTCGATCCTATTTCGCACTAAAAAGGCATCAATAGTCTCAAAGTGTTCAATAACTCGTTTCTCCTTAAATTCGAAGACCTTTTGCGATAGCCCTTGAAGGAAATCACGGTCGTGGGAGACCAATATCAAAGTACCGTCAAAGGCCAAGAGTGCCTCTTTTAGCACATCTTTAGATTTTAGGTCCAAGTGGTTAGTAGGTTCATCCAAGATCAATAGGTTAACAGGTTCCAAAAGTAGCTTTACCATAGCCAGTCGGGTTTTTTCCCCACCTGATAAAACGCTTACTTTTTTCTCCAAGTCGTCCCCACCAAACATAAATCGGCCTAGAATATTCTTGACCTGTGTTCGTACATCTCCTTCTGCAACCTCGTCCACGGTTTGGAAAATAGTAAGATCTGGGTCTAAAAGAGAGGCCTGGTTCTGGGCAAAATAGCCCACTTTCACATTATGGCCCAAGGTGCAACTTCCTTCTATTTCAATCTCTCCTAATATGGCTTTTATCATGGTAGATTTACCTTCCCCATTTCTTCCAACAAAAGATACTTTTTCTCCTCTGGTGATGGAGAAATTGGCGTTTTTAAATACTACCTGATCCCCATAGCTTTTGGAAAGATCTTCTACGCGTACGGGATAGTCTCCCGATCGGATAGAGGGTGGGAAGCGCAGTTTTAAGGCCGAAGTGTCTATTTCATCAATCTCTATTATCTGTAGTTTTTCTAACATTCGCTCCCGGGAGTTCACCTGATTGGTCTTGGAATAGGTCCCTTTAAAGCGATCGATAAATGTCTGATTATCAGCTATAAATTTTTGCTGCTCCTGAAAGGCTTTTATTTGATGGCTTCGTCTTTCTTCCCGCAATTGTAGGTAATGGGAGTAATTGGCTTTATAATCATAGATTTTACCCATGGTAACCTCTATGGTCCTATTGGTAATATTGTCTATAAAGGTCTTGTCGTGGGAGATGACCACCACCGCCTTAGCCTTGTTCAGTAAGAAATCTTCTAACCAGATCACCGATTCTATATCAACGTGGTTGGTAGGTTCGTCCAATAAGATGAGGTCCGGTTTTTTTAATAAAATTTTCGCCAATTCTATCCGCATTCGCCATCCACCACTAAATTCACTGGTAAGTCTGTGGAAATCTTCTCTTTTAAACCCAAGTCCGCGCAAGGCCTTTTCTACTTCAGCCTCATAGTTAATGTCATCTAGGGCATAGAATTTCTCCCCAAGATCGGAAACCTTCTCTATGATCTTCATATACGAGTCCGATTCATAATCCGTACGGGTTTCCAATTCCTTGTTTAAGCGCGACATTTCATCACGCATTTCAAAGACTTCCTTAAACGCCTTTGATGCTTCCTCAAAAACGGTACAGTTATCATCGGTTAGTAAATGCTGGGGCAAATAAGCGATAACGGCATCCTTTGGATAACGTATATGGCCCCTAGTGGGCTTTTGCTCCTCTGCAATAATCTTCATCATGGTGGATTTTCCCGCCCCATTTTTACCCATCAAGGCAATTTTATCATTCTCATTTATTACAAATGAAACATCACTGAATAAGGTATCACCACTAAACTCAACCGCTATTGCGTCTACAGAAATCATAATCGAATATTAAGTGTGCAAAACTATAAAAAAGGAGCATACGACTGTAAAATAATTATGGGGGATAAGTATTCCCTTCCCAGATGAGGAATCCCTATGGGTTTAATAGTTTTAATTGCTTTTTCCAACTAGATTAATGTGTAATTTTGGAGGCTGAATTTAATGTTATGGAACGTATTTCATTGTCCTCTATATCGGATCCCTATTTTTTGGAAGCATGGCAATTATATGAGACGTCATTCCCTAAGGAGGAAAGGAGGACCTTGGCGGTGCAAGAAAAAATCATGAATTATAAGGCGTATAATTTTGATCTTATACTTTCCGAGGACCTAGTCGTGGGCTTTTTACTTTGGTGGGGCTTTGAAGATGTGGTGTTTGTAGAGCACTTCGCCACCAGCCCTGAACTAAGAGGGCAGGGATATGGTAAAAAGATCTTACAAGGGTTTATAAAGGGGGAAGGAAGACCGGTAATCTTGGAAGTAGAATTGCCAGAACCGGGAATTAAGTTGCGAAGAATAGAATTTTATAAAAGATTGGGCTTTACGTTAAATACGCACCATTATGTGCAACCTCCGATGCAAAAGGCTTGTGGGGCCATACCATTGTACCTCATGTCTTATCCAGAGGAATTTACCGAGGAGTCGGTGGCCCATTTTGTCACTAATTACCATCCGCTGATCTACGACCAAACATTACTTTGATTTTTGTTTCGTCCTTGTTCTTCGCATAAGTTTGGAGATGCGATCCTTGTAATACGCTTTTAATTCCTCTAAAAAGTGCATTGGATTGTCGTATTCCATAAGGACTTTGTAAGTGTGTTTGTTTTTGGCGTGATGTAATTCTTTCTGGAGTCGTTCTAATTCCATCGTTAAAAAGTCGATCCCAGAACCCGTTATCTTTTCGGGCTGTGAGGTTGCGGGTAATAGGGTATTTCCGCTAAAGATATGTGCGTGATACGCTTGGAGGGTTGCTAAGTCACCTTGTTCGTAGATCTGGATCAATTGAGTGGTAATTTCGGTGGCTAGTTCCTGTTTATCGGTTTGCATAGAAAACTTATCCGGATGTACAAACAACATAGCTTCGCGATACAACCGTTTTTTCTGCTGTTGTTCCTCTATATTTTTTACTGGGAGTGGTTCTTTTATGGCAAGTGGGAGATTAGCTGTTGGCCGATAATTTTTCCCGCGTTGTTTCTGTTCCCAACGCTGTTCTTTTTTAGCTTGCTTCTGTTGTTTGTAGCGCAACGAAAGTTCCTGTTCCAAAATTAATTCGTCCTCTATTTTGGAAACCAACAATTTTTCAAATGCCGATGTTCTGTCAACAATATCTTGGAGCTCTAATTGTATGGCCTTTATCTCCTCCTCTAACTTTAGGTTTGGGGAGTGAGGGAAATCGGGGAGGTTTAAATTCATGATTTTTGAATTGCAGTACGATGCTTAATGGACAGCAAAATTAATCATTTCTCTTAATTGAATAGAAGTAGTGTTTGAAGCTTGGGTTTTTAGTAAGTGATTTTTAAAATTATCCCAGAATTGGATGGAATAGGTACGGGGGATTTAAATTCTATAAGTTGTGCAATCCCCCTTTGATAGTATTTTATGTACATTTATCCTTATTGAATAATTGGTCATTAAAAATTTCGATAAGAAAAAATTTGTTACTGTTTTGAAACATACAACGTTTATGCTGGTATTTCTTTTTGGGATCTCCCTCTCTGCCAATAATTATGCGGAACCCAACAAAGAACTATATATACTGATCTCTGACACTATTGGAGAAAAGGATTTTGTGGGGAATTGGCAATATGTCGCCGAAAATGTACCCGTAGAATATAGTGAGGGTATTATCCATATCACCAATGCAGAAGGACCTTTAAACGTGGAGGTAGCCTTGGTGTCGGTTCGGTTTTGGGGCCAGGAAGTCAAAGTAGAAGGGGGCACTTTAAATTTTAAAATTAATGTAAATGGACAGGATGTTGCCATTAAATTAGTTGTCAAAGGTAATAAGATCGGTGGGGAGGGGATGACTCCTGAAGGATTCTTTGCCTTAAGTGGAACAAAACGGGAAGAATCGTAAGGAGTTTTTATTTTAGGGTAAGGAAATTGACAGTGCCTTTAATCACTGCTTTCGATCCCTGCCCTTTATCAATATAAAATTAATAGAGAAGGCTCTAGTTTAAAATAGTGGTGTTATGATTATTTGCCCAGGCGGAGCAAATCTCCTTATCCGCAGAATAGTGGTCGAAAGCTCCGAGAACAGGAGCGGAGGAACGTAGCGACGCGGAGTTTCGTCCACGGTTTTTCGACCTTGTTGTCGAAAAAATTCATCGGAGAAGGCGCCTTTTTTTTTGTTTCGTTTCTTTTGGGCGAGCAAAAGAAATGAAAGGCGGGCAAAGGAGGATACATTGCTTTGGGCTGTTTAAAAAGCCAATTAAAAACCAAAACAAAGCTAAACTAGAGCCATAGAAAACATAAACAGCTACATATGAAATGAGCATGACCGAAATCTGATCGCAAATACGAATGAAGATATGCGAATCGCATATGACCGTTAGAAAACAATAAGCAACTACATATGAAACAGTATTTATTAATAGGATTGGGATTATTAGGCATGGCTTGTGAGGTGCCCAAGGAACAGGCAGACTTAATAGTGCTAAACGCCAATATTTATACTGTGGACGATTCCTTTTCCAAAGCATCAGCTTTTGCCGTGAAGGATGGGAAGTTTATAGGGGTGGGTTCTTCTGAAGAAATTGAGAAGAAATATTCTTCCGATCAAATTATGAATTTGGAAGGAAAGACCATTGTACCCGGTTTAATAGATGCCCACTGTCATTTTTATGGATTGGGCCTTAACCAGCAAGTGGTAGATTTATCGGAGACCACTAGTTTTCAGGAAATATTGGATAAGGTTACGAATTTCCAAGACCAAGACCCAAAAGATTTTATAGTAGGCAGGGGATGGGATCAAAACGATTGGGAGGTAAAGGAATTTCCTACCAAAGAAAAGTTGGATTTACTTTTTCCCGATACTCCTGTAGCCTTAAGGCGTATAGACGGGCATGCGCTTTTGGTTAATCAGAAGGCCTTGGATATGGCTGGAATTACCAAAACCACTAAGGCAGTAGGAGGTGAAATTATTCTAAGAAACGGGGAGATGACCGGAGTATTGGTGGATGGCCCCATGGAATTGGTAGATGCTATTATTCCTAAACCCAACAGGGACACAAAAATTGCGGCGCTAAAGAAAGCCGAGGAGATCTGTTTGGATAACGGTTTAACTACCGTGAACGATGCAGGCTTAGATAGGTCTACCATAGAACTTATTGATAGCTTACAACAGACGGGGGCTCTTTCCATTAGGGTATACGCTATGGTAAGTGCCTCCCAGAAAAATTTGGATTACTATTTACCAAAAGGGATCATGAAGACCGATAAACTAAATGTGGGTTCCTTTAAAGTGTATGGAGATGGAGCATTAGGGTCTAGAGGGGCAGCGCTTAGGGAACCTTATTCCGATCAGGCTGGGCATTTTGGAGCAATGGTTACTCCTGTAGCCACTATAGGCGATATTGCAAGACAAATTGCGGCATCGGACTATCAGATGAATACTCATGCTATAGGTGACTCCGCCAATATTGCGGTCCTTAGGGCGTATAAAGAGGCCTTGCAAGGTAAAACAGATCGCAGATGGAAAATAGAACATGCGCAAATAATTACACCACAAGATTTCGATTTTTTTGCGGAAGGGATTATTCCTTCTGTACAGCCTACACATGCGACTAGCGATATGTATTGGGCCGAGGATAGGATAGGGGAAGATCGACTTAAAGGTGCTTACGCCTATAGTTCGTTGTTGAATAAGGCTGGCGTAATTGCCTTGGGAACAGATTTCCCTGTAGAACAGGTGAGTCCCTTTTTAACGTTCTACGCGGCGGTTGCTAGAAAGGATGTGAAAAATTTTCCAGAGAACGGCTTTCAGATCAAAGAAGCACTTAGTAGGGAAGAGACTTTAAAAGGGATGACGATTTGGGCCGCTTTTTCCAATTTTGAAGAATCGGAAAAAGGAAGCATATCGGTAAATAAATTTGCGGACTTTACTGTTTTAAGTGATGATATTATGACTGTTCCCCTACAGGAAATTCCACAAATTAAGGCTGAAAAAACCTTTATAGGAGGGAAAACAAAATAATTTTCTAAACTTTAGAAGCGGGCTGCCTTATACAGCACACCGATTTCTATATTTCCTAGAGGCAGTCTCCAGTTTTTCAGCCAAATCTTTCAGCCATATTAATTGGTTGTAGATTAAATGTGCCTCTTGAAGGTTCGATAGCATTTCTTCCTCAATGTCAATATTTCCCTGTTCAATTTCAGTTTCACGCTCCTTTACCAGATTATCATAGGAGAATTTTAAATTTTCTTTGGCGTCATCAACATTTTTGGGGCGTTTACTGGGGTTTACCTCAATCTTATCGATCTCTTTTGCAGCATTTTTCAAGGTGAGATCTATATAAATCACCATCTTTCTAAAATGAACCGACGCCTCGGTGGTTTTATGATGCATGATAAAGGTTCCCAAAGAGGCCAAAGTAGAAAGGATGGTATTGTTAAGGGCTACCATTTCATAGATCAAATCCGAGGATTTTTGTTTCGATTTTGGGTCTTGGGTCATCCGCTGAAAGGCAGCATTTAAATTGCTTACCGATAAAAAGGCTTCCTTTCTGGGAATTTTATAATCCAATTCCGTAGTTTGTTTGTTGTGATATAAATGCCGGATGGCAATAAGATATTTGGCATTGGCACGAATGCTGGAAGTGAGGAATTTATCCAAGTTCATAGCTTCCCAGCTAGGCCAGAATAGGTAGTTGGCAACTACCGCCAACACAGCTCCCAAAACGGTGTCTAGCACTCGATACTGAATAACTTCAAACGCATTAGGAGTTATAAGTGAGTAGACAAATATTACATTGATAGTGATGAAAGCAGCGGCAGACCGGTAACTTTGCTGAATTAGAGAGAAGGCAATGGTCAGAGATATTGCAGCTAGCACTCCATACACAACGGGATTTTGCGTTAAAAGGATAATGATCGTTGCAATGACGGCACCGGCTAGGGTCCCTATAATTCTATTGATAGATCGTTCCTTGGTAAGTCCATAGTAAGGTCTCATGATCACAATAAGCGTCAGTAAGATCCAATAGGTGTTTATGATCCCTAGGGCGGTCCCAGATATATAGGCAAGTATTATCGCAGTGGTCAGTCGGAGGGAATGCCTGAAAATCGGCGATTTAATACTCAGGTTTTCAAGGACGATATTGAAGCTATACTCCTGATCAGTGATAAACTGATGGGCATCCTTACTTTTTAAGGATAGTTTGGAATCGTTCCTTACATTGGTAAGTGCCCTGCGAACAGTCCGTATTTTTTGGAGTTGCATGGCCTGATAGTCGTGCAGGTTCTTTAGCATGAGAGCGCCTTCCCTAGCCTGTGGAAGTTTTACCTCGTTTACAAAGTCTGCTATAGCGCGGTTTGCAGCAGATAAGGCCTTGATCATTGGTGCCTTGGAAGGAATGTCCTGTTTTGTGATAATGCAATCCGATAATACTTTTAGCTGCTCACTAAAAACACGATTTACTTTTATGAATTTTTTCAGGGGTTTTTCCTGTCCCTGAAACAAACTGTCAAATTTATGGTAGTCCAAGCTGTTGGCTAAGGCAAGTTCCAAGATATCTACAAGAGATATAAAGATCATTAGATGCTTTTCATCAAAATGGGATCTATTTACCCTTCTTTCCTTAGTAAGTAGTAGCTCTCTCAGAACCTCGTGTTTTTCGCTAATTTCCGATTGTAGCTTAAACAACTTTCGCGATAGTTCATCTCTTTTCTCTGTTTGGGCCAGTAATTGGCCCCTTACCTCCAGATAATCCCCAGTAAGGTCAAGGGTGTCCGAAAGCAATTGGTCTTCATCCTTTTTGGGTATTATTCTATGGGTCAATAGGGAAACGGCCAGATAAAATAGTCCTCCACCCCCGAGCAATAAAACATGCATCCAAAGGGCAATGGAAGAGATCCCATGTGCAAGGCCCAGTACCATTGCCAGAAGTCCTGAAAATGCTACAAGAGAACCTCTAAACCCATAAACGGCTAGCAGGGAAATTGAAAAGGCAAGCAGGGTAATTACAACTAGTAATAACCAGAAGTGTGGTTGGGAAAGGCTAACGATTAAGGTGACCCCCATGGTGAGGGCTATACTTATTAGAATCCCATAGACCTTTCTTTTTAAACTCCCAGGAATATCGCTGGGGGCATTTAAAAATACCCCAATGGCAATAGGTACCGCAAATTCAATGTATCCCAACAGTCCAAGGGTGACTAAAGGCAGCAATACCGCTACGGTAAATTTACAGGCACGGAAAAAGTAGGCGCTTCTAAAATATAGGGAAGATAATCGTAGCCAATCCTTAATCATCCTACAAAAATACGTGCAAAATTTTAGTTAACGGGGTTAATGGGGAATAAGAAGATGAGAAGGAATAGTTTTATTGTAGTAGGGAAGTTTCCTGAAAACATAAAAAACAGAAGACCGAAGTAGCTACTTCGGTCTTTACAAAAGAATTTAATCGTAATACTTCCCCGATGGTTATGCCTCGAGGATAGTCGGTTTTAAAAAACTTCTTATTTAAAATACGATGGGAAGAGATACTCTTGTATTTCCCCATCCTAAGACCAAGTTGGTGCCTTTGTCCATATCTTTATAAGCAATGGAAAACGCATCCAAAGACTCAGAACCACGGCTTACCGTTGCAGGTACCCTAAGGACATCTGCACTTTCTTGGTAGGAATAGGCTCCCCATTGGTTTAAGTTCTTGTTCAAAATAACGGTCCACTCTTTTTCCCCAGGAACTGTAAATAAGGAATAAGTGCCTGCGGCTAACGTCTTACCAGCAACAGTAGCATCTTTGTAAAATGTAATTTCTGCTGCCTCGTTGGCTCCAGTACGCCATACTTTTCCAGCAGGTGCCAATTCGGAGATAGATCTTCCTTTTAGTTGAGGTCTGCTATAAGTAACCTTGATCAACTTGTCTGATACTTTATAATCTGAAGGATAAGAGGCTATGTCGGCTGGACTTTTATCCAATCCGCTAAATTTTTGTGCATTCGCGCCTGTGGTAAAACTCATGGCAATAACCATAAGTGTAATTGTAAAAAGATTTTTCATTTTTGAAATTTTAGTGATTATCAAATTTAAGTAGTATTCCCTATAAACTTGAATTAAAAGTCGCTATTTTTTCAACAACTTACAAAAATGTGTATTAAGTCATTAAAAAGGATGAATTTTATTTTTAATTGATTGTAATATTGAATTTATGGTTTCAAATCATAACCAATATATCAAATTAGCTTTTAGAAATAAAACATAAGTGGGATATTTGCTTTATAATTGATATAAATATTAAATTATGTGTGGAATTGTTTGTGCCTTTGATGTAAAGGAAAGTACGGAGGCTTTAAGGCCCCAGCTTTTAGAAATGTCCAAAAAGATTAGACATAGAGGACCGGATTGGAGTGGTATATTTTCGAACGATAAGGCGATATTGGCCCATGAACGTTTGGCAATTGTAGACCCTGCTTCCGGAAAACAACCTTTGTTGAGTGAGGATGGGAAATTGATCCTTGCAGCAAATGGAGAAATATATAACCACAGGGAGCTGCGTAAACAATTTGAAGGCAATTATAATTTTCAGACCGAATCTGATTGCGAGGTAATTTTGGCCTTGTACAAGGAAAAAGGTGTCGACTTCCTTGATGAAATGAACGGGATTTTTGGCTTCGCCATTTACGATACGGAGAAGGATGAGTATTTTATTGCCAGAGACCATATGGGGATTATTCCACTGTATATTGGATGGGATATTAACGGTACTTTTTATGTGGCTTCGGAACTAAAGGCGCTGGAAGGTACTTGTAGTAAAATACAGTTATTCCCTCCAGGACACTATTTGCACAGTAAGGATGGCGAATTTAAGAGATGGTATTCCAGGGATTGGATGGAGTATGATGCGGTAAAGGATAATGAGACCAGTATAAAAGCTTTAAAAGATGCATTGGAAGCTGCCGTGCACAGGCAATTGATGTCCGACGTGCCTTATGGTGTATTGCTATCCGGTGGATTGGATTCGTCCATTACCTCGGCCGTAGCAAAAAAATATGCTCAAATGCGAATAGAATCGGATGATACTACAGAGGCATGGTGGCCACAATTGCATTCTTTTTCAGTAGGCCTAGAGGGATCTCCGGATCTTGCCGCTGCCAGAAAAGTTGCGGATCATATCGGTACCATCCACCACGAGATAAAATTTACCATCCAGGAAGGATTAGATGCCATTAAAGATGTTGTCTACAACCTGGAAACTTATGATGTTACTACTATTAGGGCCTCTACACCTATGTATCTTATGGCCAGAGTCATAAAGTCTATGGGCATAAAAATGGTATTGTCCGGAGAAGGTGCAGATGAACTTTTAGGGGGGTATCTTTATTTTCACAAGGCGCCAAGCCCAAAAGATTTTCATGAGGAAACGGTACGGAAATTAGATAAGTTGCATATGTACGATTGCCTAAGGGCCAACAAATCTTTGGCTGCTTGGGGTATAGAAGGCAGGGTGCCGTTCTTGGATAAAGAATTTATGGACGTAGCCATGAGGATCAATCCCCAGGATAAAATGATTAATGGCGAACGTATGGAGAAATGGGTGTTGCGTAAGGCTTTTGAGGATATGTTGCCCCCAAGTGTGGCCTGGAGACAGAAAGAGCAATTCTCCGATGGGGTTGGCTACAGTTGGATAGACACTTTAAAAGAAGTGGTGAAAGTTGAGGTTACCGATGAGCAATTGGCAAATGCCAAGTATAGGTTCCCCTTGCAAACCCCTACTTCAAAAGAGGAGTTTTATTACCGTTCTATCTTTGAGGGACATTTTCCATCAGATGCCGCAGCATTATGTGTTCCACAAGAGGCCTCAGTGGCCTGTAGCACCAAAATTGCCCTAGAATGGGATGAAGCATTCAAAAACATGAACGATCCATCAGGTAGAGCGGTGTCTAACGTACACGCTGATGCCTATGTAAAATAAAACCGACTTTATTTTAACGAAACACAAGATTGGTAATGATAATTCTGTTGCGTTAGTTTTTATTTTAATTCGTCAAAAAGAAGCACCCGATAATACCAATTCATTTTGGTGTGAGGGTGCTTTTTTAGTAGAGAAAAAGTGGATTTGGAAATGGGTTAATTGGAAGATTATGAAAGCTGGTGTTCCCTTAGAAGAAAGAGGAAAGTTGATTTGGAAATGGATATGAAGATTCGGTATTGCGATATTATTCCTTCTTACCCATATAAAAATAGTAGTTAGATTTTTCAATATAAAACCAAACCCAAGTCGAGACAGAAGAAATTGCCTGCGGAATACCATGATTTTAGCGGTTTAATGGGATTTTATGCACTACTGATCTCAATTTTCACTCGATAAATCCCGAAGGGGGGTAAACCACCTGTTTTGCACAATTTTTGTTGATAACTTACCAACTAATAGTTGTATCGGCCTTATATTCTACGGGGTATTGCTTATATTTGTAGGATTGCTAAAATTATAATGAAATAAGTATTAATTTATGAGCGAAGAAGCAAATAAAGACGAGCAAAAAAAGCATAATTATTCCGCAGATAGTATCCAGGCCCTAGAGGGAATGGAGCACGTACGTATGCGCCCTTCCATGTATATTGGGGATGTAGGACTAAGGGGATTGCATCATTTGGTCTATGAGGTAGTGGATAACTCTATTGATGAGGCAATGGGCGGCCATTGTGATACAATCGAAGTCACCATAAACGAAGATAATTCTATTACTACCAAGGATAACGGTAGAGGTATTCCAGTAGATTTGCATAAAAAAGAAGGAGTTTCCGCATTGGAGGTCGTTATGACCAAAATTGGTGCTGGAGGTAAATTCGATAAAGATTCCTATAAGGTTTCTGGTGGACTCCACGGTGTTGGGGTATCCTGTGTGAATGCATTGTCTAAGCACCTTAGGGCCACCGTTCACAAGGATGGTGTGGTTTGGGAGCAGGAATACAGCAAAGGAAAGGCACTCTATCCTGTAAAAAGTATAGGGGAGACCGATATTAGAGGTACTGTAGTAACCTTTACTCCTGATGATAGCATTTTCACTCAGACGGTAGAATATAGCTATGATACCTTGGCCAACAGAATGCGCGAGCTTTCGTTCTTGAACAAGGGACTGACCATTACGCTTACCGATAGAAGAACGGTGGATGAAAAGGGGGAGTTCTTAAGTGAGCGTTTCCATTCCGAAGAAGGCTTAAAGGAATTTATACGATTTTTGGACGGAAATAGAGAGATGCTAATTTCTAGCGTAATCTCTATGGAAGGCGAGAAAAACGATATTCCCGTTGAGGTTGCCATGGTGTATAACACTTCTTATACCGAAAACCTTCATTCCTATGTGAACAATATTAACACCCATGAAGGGGGAACTCACTTGTCTGGTTTTAGAAGGGGGTTAACAACTACTCTTAAGAAATATGCCGATGCATCGGGCATGTTGGATAAATTGAAATTTGAAGTACAGGGAGACGATTTTAGAGAGGGATTAACCGCTATTGTATCCGTAAAAGTACAGGAGCCTCAGTTTGAGGGACAGACCAAAACCAAATTGGGAAACCGTGATGTCTCTGCAGCTGTTAGTCAGTCTGTTTCCGAAATGTTGACCAATTATTTGGAGGAGCATCCAGATGATGCTAAGATTATCGTTCAAAAAGTAATTTTGGCCGCACAGGCAAGACATGCCGCTACCAAAGCGCGGGAAATGGTCCAGCGTAAAACGGTAATGAGCATAGGAGGTCTACCCGGGAAATTATCGGATTGTTCCGAACAAGATCCAACACTTTGTGAAGTATTCTTGGTGGAGGGTGATTCGGCAGGGGGTACCGCCAAACAAGGTAGGGATCGAAATTTTCAAGCAATTCTTCCGCTAAGGGGTAAAATTCTTAACGTTGAAAAAGCAATGACCCATAGGGTTTTTGAAAATGAGGAAATAAAAAATATATATACTGCATTAGGGGTTACCATCGGAACAGAAGACGATAGTAAAGCCCTTAACTTGTCAAAATTGCGATACCACAAGGTAGTGATTATGTGTGATGCGGATGTGGATGGTAGTCATATTGAAACCCTGATATTGACGTTTTTCTTCAGATATATGAGAGAGTTGATTGAAGGAGGGCATGTGTATATTGCCACCCCACCACTATATTTGGTTAAAAAAGGAACCAAAAAACGGTATGCGTGGAGCGATAAGGAACGCGATGAGATAGCAGAAAGCTTTAATGGTAGTGTTGGTATTCAACGATACAAGGGTCTTGGGGAGATGAATGCGGAACAATTGTGGGATACCACAATGAATCCAGAATTTAGGACCTTAAGGCAGATTACCATTGAAAACGGTACCGAAACAGATAGGGTATTTTCTATGTTGATGGGGGATGAAGTTCCACCACGACGTGAATTTATTGAGAAGAATGCCGTTTATGCGAATATTGACGTATAGTATTCCGGCTTTTCACAACATAAACTCGCACATTTAGTGCGAGTTTTTTATTTTAAGCAATTAAATTTAATTATTATGAAGTATGTAATTGCAAGTGCATTCTTGTTTTTTGGTTTTGCTGGTTATTCCCAGTCAAATGTAAATGAGGTATTAGCAGCGGGATTAAATGATGCTGAAAAGTTTACCGATAACTATCTGGCTCCAGTTTCCGAAGGTGCTATTTTTAGCTTGGCTAATGGATGGTACAATACGGCCGATTCCAAACCCTTGGGCGGATTTGAAATTTCTATTATTGGAAATATGACCTCCTTTAAAGGTAAGGAAGATAAAATGACTTTTGTATTAAATACTGCCGATTATGAGAACCTAAAGTTCCAGGATGGCAGTGCTTCCAAAGTGGTGTCTACCGCCTTGGGCGATTTAGAAGGTATTGGCGTGTATGTGGAAGGAGAAGTTTTGGGGCTTCCTACCAGAGAAAATTTTGATCTTCCCACGGGATTGGCTTCCGAAGGAATCAATTTTATTCCTACCGGTTTTGTACAAGTAAGTGTGGGACTGGTAAAAGGTTTGGAGGTAAAAGCTAGATTTTTGCCTAAGATAGATACCGATGATGTGAATCTAGGCTTGTACGGGATAGGGGTGCAACAAGAAATTACAAAATGGTTTCCTATAGATAAGATTTTACCAGTGGCTATTTCTGCAGTGGTAGGATATACGCATTTAGATGCAACCTACGATTTTACCAATTCCAATATTGTGGACGGTAGTGATCAGCGGTTAGAAGTGGATATGAACGTATGGAACTTTCAGGCAGTAGCGGCTACGAAATTAAAAATCATCAACTTTTATGGGGGTATAGGATATGTCTCTGGGAAATCTGTTACCGATGTTTTAGGAACCTATAACGTGCGTTCCGGACTATTTCAGCAGAAACCCTATGTTGATCCTTTTAGTTTTACTAAGAAAGCCAGCGGTGTTGCTGCTACCTTGGGAACAAAATTGAAACTTGGTTTCTTTAGGCTAAATGCAGATTACACCTTTGCAGAGTTCAATAACCTTACAGTGGGAGTGAATTTCGGATTTAGATAAAACCTTTCGTTTACAAATTTATAGCACCGATCATGGGAATACTGTGATCGGTTTTTTATGTTAGTATTGAGCCCCGCACTCGGGTGGGTTACACGCCTCATTCTATGATTTTCGATGTCTGTTCTAGTCGCAGTCGAGAACACCTTTTTTGGTTGTTGTGGTTATTAGTAAACACTATCCAGTGCGCAGGATTCAGTAGGCATTGGCGTAATAATTTCAACGTTTAATGTCCAAGGTTCAAATTTGTACTTACTGAGTTATCCTCTTGAGAGGGGTTAGGGGTGTGTACGGTAAACAGCACCTCCCCCGCTAATCGCGGGACTACCCTGCAAAATGACTTTTTGTGACTTTATAGTATAACAAAGAGAGACCCTTACAGACCTTGTATTATGCTGCTGCTAAAAAGCCCATTAAACAGTAGTCAGTTCAAATGAACGATAGTGAAGAGAACTCACACAAGTAGCGGAACGCCCCATTATTGGAGGTGTAATTTGTCTCTCAGTACAATATAGGAATTGTGATTGCAATTGAAAACAGCGTATTAAGTAAGCATATATAGTTACTTTTCATATTTTTAGTAAACAAATATGTTTACTTTTTGTTATATTTGTAATCAGATTGATTTACTTTTTAAATAATAAGTAAACGTAAGTCGTTACAAATAAGATCATGAGAAATAAGAAACAGCTCTTACTTGAACAATTAGACCAAAAACTAAAACCATTTCGCAAAACTGAAATGGTACTGGTCCCGGATAGGGGATGGATAAATACTATCAGAACAGCCCTCAATATGACAATGGCCCAACTTGGGGCAAAAATCAATATAACGAAACAAGGGGTAAAAAGGATTGAAGAAAGTGAGGCAAAAGGCTCAATATCAATAAATTCCTTAAAAGAAATAGGCAATGCTTTGGAGTTGAAACTTGTTTATGGTTTTGTTCCAAAAGACGGAACCTTTGACAATTTAATCGATATAAAAGCGGAGAAATTGGCGAAAAAGATAGTGCTGAGGACAAACCAAAATATGACATTGGAGGACCAAGGAATTGGTGATGAAAACATCCGTAAATCCATAAAAGAATTGTCCCATGAAATAAAAAGAGAAATGAGAAAGTCGCTATGGGATTAGAATTTCAATATGCGCAAGGACAAACACCACTAGATGAAGAAGAAAAGGAAGGTCTAAAGATAAAGTCCATAACTACGCAACGAGAACTCGATGAATTTGAGCAATTAAATATTGAAAAGGCGGTTGAATGGACAATACACGCCAATTTAAAACTTGAAAAAATATTGACCGAAAAATTTATCAAAAACCTACACAAAAGAATGTTTGGTGATATTTGGAAATGGGCTGGGGAATTTAGAAAGTCTGACAAGAATATCGGCGTAAAATGGACCCAAATTGACATAGCATTAAGGACGCTATTGGATGACACAAAATATTGGATTGAAAACAATACTTTTTCACCAGAAGAAATATCCATTAGATTCAAGCACCGAATTGTAGCAATCCATTGTTTTCCAAATGGGAATGGTAGGCATTCAAGAATGATGGCTGATATCTTTATGGAATCTATTTTTGGAAAAGAACTGTTTTCTTGGCATCAATCGAAGATGCTTAAAGCGGACGATATACGAAAAGAATATATTGCTGCCTTGCGGAAAGCGGACAATGGAGACCTAAACCCACTCATCCAATTTGCTATGAACTAAAGCCCAGATGGTGATGCATCGGAGTCGAAATCACGTTATAGTAAACGGTGAACCGGATTCAGGATTCATTTTTTTTCTGCCTATGTCGGTCAGAATTGCTGTCGAGACCTCCTTAGTAATTAGATTTTACGACCAGCTATAAGGGGTACTTATATTAATTTTAACTATCTTACTCGGTTGAAATTTAAAGTAGGGAGGGTGGGTGTAAAGAGGATTAATCTGCTGTGATTTCAGGTGATTAAAGCTTCCAGATTTCAGGATTGAAATTTTCAAATTGAGTTTTCTAGTATCCATTGGAATTATCAGTATATTTAGTCTATGAATTGTAGGGGGAACAAATACATAAAATTGATGAGGTGCCATCTTGTGTACTTCATTTAAAATATAAGCGCTAACAGAAAGCCTGTTAGTGTTTAAAACAGGAAAATTAAAAACAATTAATTAAAAGCTCATATCATGGCAAAAAGTCAAGACGCAAAGAAAAACGTAAAAAAAGAAGCCGCTAAAACTCCAAAGGAAAAAAAAGCGGAAAAGAGAGATAAGAAATCTAAAAGAGATTAAGGAAACGACACTGAAAAGCATCCCGAGTTGTTAGCTCTAAGCTAATCGGCACAATGGGTGTGCATCTTATGGCACTCCTAATTTTTGGTTGAATAAAGGTGGTTTCCATAATGTGTTTGGCAAGGATCATTCAGTAGTTAGACCTAATTAGACGACTTCACAAATGTAAAAAATCCCGAAAAATAACTTTTCGGGATTTTTTTTTGCTTCCAGAGAAGGGTGCCATGGTTTTTCTCCCCACCTAGGTCTACAGGTTTTTGGGGCTTTTACAAGTGACGTTGGTTATAAATAAATAGAATTTTTAGTGTTCTGCCTCAAAGAAGCCTGCCTAATTTTATTACCTTGTTCGGTGATAGGCTAAGCGTGAAAAGGTGGCGTAATGGGAGCGATTCCTGTAGCTTAACCACTTAATAATTAATGATAGATAATGGGATTTAATATTGTATTGATAGAGCCGGAAATACCTATGAACACAGGGAATATTGGTCGACTAAGTTTGGGTTCTGGATCTAAATTGCATCTCGTAAAACCGTTTGGATTCGAGTTAAATGATACCCGATTAAAGCGGGCCGGATTGGATTACTGGAAACATATTTCTCTCTTCATTTATGAGAGTATTGATGACTTTTACGAAAAAAATAAAGGAAAAGATTTTGTGTATTTCTCCAGTCATGGTACTCAAGATTACTGTGCAATTGACTACAAGGACGAGCTATTTCTGATTTTTGGGAAAGAATCCAATGGATTGCCCGAAAATATAGTAACAGAAAATGCTGATTTGGTCTACAATATCCCTATTTACAGTCCTCATATTCGAAGTCTAAACTTGGCCAATGCGGTGAGTATAGTAGTATATGAAGGTATCCGAAATTTAAAATCCCAATAACGAACTACGTTTTAATATACTATAAATAAATCCCCTTCCCTTGGGGGGCAGCTCCTCGGACAGGGTGATGGCTAGTGAATTTATAAGCATAACTAGGAATTTATTCTCTTTCGACCTTTGACTTATAGCTTATGTAGGATTTATAGCTTTTCATAAGTAAGAGGTGTGCTTTATTTTGTTAACTTGTTCAGTTGAAGTTTTGAATGTCTTATAAGCTGTAAGATACGATACAACTTAGAGGTATGTTGAAGTTGCAAGTAGAATAAATTTGATTTAGGCAATGGATGAGAATATCATCGAAATGACTTAAGAAGCGAATAAATATTCAAACGATAATATTCACTTACTAAAGCATATAAAATATTTATAGATTTCGCCAGAGGTCTAGTGAAGCTAAATCACTCAGAATATTTTAAAACTAAATAAGTATAAAGCATTATAATATTATAATAATGATTGAAGTAGTTTGCGCTGTAATATTAAAAGATGATAAAATTCTAATCGCCCAACGAAGTGAAGAGATGAAATTGCCTTTAAAATGGGAGTTTCCTGGAGGTAAATTAAATAAAGGAGAAGACGAAGAACGGGCTATTGTAAGAGAGATTAAAGAAGAATTAAATATTGAAATATCTCCTCTAAAAAGAATATCATCTAATATCCACGATTATGGTTCAATAAAAATAAAATTAACTGCTTATTTATGCGATTATATTGCAGGTGAAATTAAACTTTTAGAACATAAAGACTTCAAGTTTGTAGGCTATGAAAATTTAAAGGATTATGATTTAGCTGATGCTGATATTCCCTTTATTGAGAATTTAAAAACACTTGTGTAATGATTGAAGGTATTTATGAGCAATTAGTAACCAAGATAGTCTCCTCTAAACTTGAAGATCTTAAAACAAGTCAATATTATATAAAAGATTCAGCAATAGACAAAGAGGAAGCGGCACAAGTTTTATCTAAGCACCTTAATAGTACAATTGGTTATGCGCTATCATTAATTAAGGGTGAACATGCAATTGAAAAACAAATTGAGATTGCTAATAAAATTATTCGAGTTTTAAAAGAGGAAATAGACAATGACCTTATTGAAGATGATCTTGTAAAAGCAGAAGGGCGAATTCTAAAAGCTGTTTTCGAAAAAACTGATGCGCATTTTTCTGATTTAGAATTGCACTTAAAAGAAATAACTCCATATACAAGACTAACACACAGTGAATTATTTACAGGTGGTAACGTCGGATTATCTTTAGAAAGCGAATTAAAAAAGGAAATTTTGTCTTCAAACCGAGTAGATTTACTCGTATCTTTTATTAAATGGAAAGGAATAATAATTCTTGAAAGGGAACTTAGAGATTTTACAGAAAGAGGTGGGCAGTTAAGAGTAATCACTACCACATATATGGGTGCAACAGATTATAAAGCAATCCAATTACTATCCAACCTACCAAATACTGAAGTTAAAATTTCATATAATACTGGTAACGAAAGATTACACGCAAAAGCATATTTCTTTTATCGAAATTCAGGATTTCACACAGGCTATATTGGTTCTTCTAATTTTTCACGAACTGCATTAACAGACGGTTTGGAGTGGAATCTTAAAATAACAACCAAAGAAGTTGGGCATATCATTGATAAATTTCAAAAAACATTTGAAGCTTACTGGCAAAATGATGAATTCGAATTATTTGATGACAATACTCATTCTGAAAAATTGATTAGGTCCTTAGGGTCTGGAAAAATGGCTCAACATGGTGTCAACAATTTTGCCTTTTTCGATTTAAAGCCTTACCCCTACCAAAAGGAGATTTTGGAAACACTAGAAGTTGAACGCACTGTTCACAATCGACATAAAAATCTTTTGGTTGCAGCAACTGGAACTGGAAAGACTGTTATTTCAGCATTTGATTATAAAAAGTTTAAAGAAGAAAACAAATCAGCAAAACTTCTATTCGTAGCCCACAGAAAAGAAATTTTAGAACAGGCTGCATCGACCTTTCGAGGAGTTCTAAAAGACAATAATTTTGGTGAGTTATGGGTAGATGGTATGCAACCAGATAAATTCGATTTTGTATTTGCATCAGTTCAAACGTTAAAAAATAAAATCGAGGAACTTTCTTTAAGTTCTACATTTTATGACTTTATCATTATTGATGAAGTTCATCACATTTCTGCTTCAAGCTATCGTCTCATTCTTAATCATTTTTTGCCAACAGTTCTTTTAGGGTTAACTGCTACACCTGAGAGAATGGATAATGAAAATATTTTAGAAGATTTTTGTGGTAGGATTGCCGCAGAAATACGCTTACCTGAAGCCTTAAACAGAAAACTTCTATGTCCATTTCAATACTTTGGAATTTCAGATAGTATAGACTTGTCTAAAGTTAGATGGGAAAATGGAAGATATGTACCAAGCGAATTAACAAAGTTGTATTTAGCTAATGACAGGCGTGTGGGGGAAGTGATCAACAACGTAGAAAAATATTTGAGAGATATTAATGATGTAAGAGCTCTCGGGTTCTGTGTGACTATTGAGCATGCAAAATATATGGCTGAAAAATTCACCTTAGCTAATTTAAAAGCTCATTATCTAACCAGTGAAAACTCAAGAGAAAGAGAAGATATAAGGAGGAAGTTAGGAAGTAAAGAAATCAATTATTTATTCGTTGTGGATATTTTTAATGAAGGAGTTGATATTCCTGAAATCGACACAGTGCTTTTCTTAAGACCCACGGAAAGTTTAACGGTTTTTCTTCAGCAACTGGGTAGGGGACTTAGATTATCTGAGGGAAAAGAATGTTTAACTGTATTAGATTTTGTCGCTAATGCAAGACCTGAATATAACTTTGAAAATAAATTTAGGGCCTTGATAGGTAAAACTGCAACACCCGTTCAAAAAGAAATTGAGGACAACTTCCCTCACTTACCATTGGGATGCTCAATTGTTCTCGAAAAAAAGGCGAAGCAAAGTATTCTAGAGAATATTATTGCTGCAACTACTGTAAATAGAAGACAGCTTATACAAAGGATTCAGAATTTTGAACATCAGACAACCTTACCTCTTACGCTAGCTAATTTTATATCCTTTAATAATCTTAGCCTACAGACAATTTATAAAAGGGGAAGTTGGAATAGGCTTCTTCATCTGGCTGGAAAACACGAAGATTTTGATAGCCACAACGAAAAGAACATTGTTTCTACTATTCTAAAAAAATGGCTATCAACTAATTCCACTAATTATTTTCAATTCTTATTAAAGCTGGCAAATGAAAACTTTAAGCCGGATTTCAGTTTATTTAATGAGGAGGAAAAAGTTATGCTACTGATGTTGCATTACGATGTTTGGAAAGGTTCTGAAGGTTATGGATCATTAAGAGATAGTATTGAAGCAATTGGAGAAAATAAAGTTTTAGTAAATGAAATCATTGATGTTTTGGAGATTCTTCTTGATAAAATTACTTTCAAAGAAATAGATATTCAATTACCATACAAGCAACCTTTAAAATTACATTCAAGATATACTAGAGAACAAATTTTAGCAGCTTTCAGGCTTAGTACATTTAATAAAAAATCAACTAATAGAGAAGGTGTAGCTGAGAACAAAACACTTAATACTGAAATCCTGTTTATAGACCTCATTAAATCTGAAGAAGATTTCTCACCTACCACAATGTATAATGATTACGCAATTAGTGAGACGCTATTTCATTGGCAAAGTCAAAATCAAACAAGAGTTGACCAAGGAAAAGGATTAACTTATATTAATCATCAGCAGCTTAAAAAGAAAATTCTACTCTTCGTACGCGAAAAAGCAAAAGACGAGTTTGGAAATACCATGGGTTATGTGTTTGTAGGAGAGGGTAGCATTCAAGATTATTATGGCTCTAAACCAATAAGTATAAATTGGCATTTAAGTGAACCTCTGCCTCAATATCTATGGAAAGCATCTGCTAAAATGGCTGTCGGGTAGTTTCTTACCCCTCAAAACCTCTAACCCCAACCTCTAAAATCAAAAATGCGCCATAGAAAAGAAAGCCTAAGTTGGTGATTGTTATTAAAACTTTTCTCGAAGCTGGGTTTATCTAGGAATTCAAATGCCCTTATCCGATAAACCTATCTCTAAGGGCCAGCCAATCTATTTATTTAACGCGTTTAGCCACAACAGGTAGGCATTTTGAACACGTTGCCTGATTTGAAAATGGCGTTCCCTTACAATCCATTCTGAACCATATTTGACAGCTTATGGTAAAAGTGTTTCAAATTATGGAAGTACTGCGGGGGTTGCATTTACTTAGTATCTTCGCGAAATTTATTAGATATGGGGGTTCGGGCTATAATAACTGCTCTTTATATTCTTAATGATGGACGGATATCAGGTTGTAAGTAGTATAACCGTATCCTATGGATTAATAATTAATTTAAGGGCATAATTGAGTAGAAGAGTTAGGCGAAAAAGGATAGGGCAGAAGCTGAAAAGAAACATAAGGATCACTAGGTATGTTATCTACAAAGAAACTTTGGTGGATTTTAGTGAGCAGTTTTGGTCCTTTGTGGGAGCGTTTTTTGGAATTGGACTTATTGCTTTGCTTCAAGCTTCCGTTCTAAATACAACGGACCATATTTTCCTTATCGGTTCTTTTGGGGCATCTAGTGTAATTGTTTTTGGAGCTATCCAAAGTCCCATGGCGCAACCGAGGAATCTTATTGGTGGCCATATCATATCGGCCATTATTGGGGTAACCATTTTTAAAATATTTCCCGATATCCTTTGGATTACGGCTCCGCTTGCTGTGGCAACCTCCATCATTGTGATGCAGGTGACCAAAACTTTGCATCCCCCCGGGGGAGCCTCCGCACTTATTGCTGTTACCGGAACAGCAGAATTAAAGGCATTGGGCTATTTTTATGTCCTTTCACCGGTTCTTTCAGGTGCGATGATACTGATGATTGTTACATTTATTTTCAACAATATGACCAAACAACGATCCTATCCCACCAATAGTAAGTTGACCCGGATTTTTAGGACTAGGGGTAACGCTTGATGCTAACAGGTTGGTGGTCCCTAAAACCTTGGTCTTAACTAATGGAAAAGTTCATTATTTATCCAGGGACTTAATTAATGTCGCGGGTTTTCTTTAATAAGGAAGTCGCCGCGTTAGGGGCTGTAGTAAAACCCCCAACGAAGTACAAGAGTAGTCTTGAAACGGATGGTCTGGCCCGTAGGGAAACGCCCAAAAAAATTGAAGACTTCCTCAGAAGTCACAGGAATAGTAGGTACCTTACAGTTAAAGTATTGGCAATGAAAACAACCCCCGAACATAACGAACGGATAGCAAGTATGACCTTCTCTTCCGTATTTCCACACTATGTAACCAAAGTGGAGAAAAAAGGCAGGACGAAAGAGGAATTGTATGAAGTAATCCAGTGGCTTACCGGATATGATGCACAAGCAGTACAGGAGCTTATTGCGGAGAAAGTTACTTTTGAAACCTTCTTTCAGAACGCAAAATTAAATCCCAACGCCCACCTTATTACGGGAGTGATTTGTGGCTATAGGATAGCGGAAATAGACAATACCTTAACGCAGCAGGTACGGTATTTAGATAAGTTGGTGGATGAATTGGCCAAGGGTAGAAAGATGAACAAGATTCTACGAGAGGCCTAAAACCCATGCAACTGTGCAGGAATATTTTTGGTATGTAATAAGTTATTGGTATGACAACGATAATCGCGAAATGGATTGTATTAGTATTTGGATCGTTTATAATTGTCGTGGGTTTTCTTATGCTTTTTGCCCCAGAAAAAGCCAGAGCAACTTTGAGGAAAGCCGGAAGTACCACCTTTATTAATTATGCGGAAATTACCCTCCGATTAATTCCGGCAACAGCCATGATACTGTATGCCAATTCTTCCAAGGTGCCACTAGCTTTTACCATCTTTGGAGGTTTTATGATCATCACCTCCTTGGTGCTTTATTTTGTGCCAAGAAAAACCCATCACAATTTCTCCTTACAAAGTGCTGCCGTACTTAAGCCAAGCTATTTTCAATGGATCTCGCCATTGGCATTTCTTCTAGGAGGACTAATAATTTTCAATACAGTAGGTCCCTAGTACCCTAAACAGAAAGAAGACTTTTTACAAAACCGATAACACTGGCACAAAACGAACCGAAATGAGTCTGGTCACTAGTCAAAAGTGGCACAAAACGAACCGATATACTCAGCTATCAAATTTCTGCGTTAGGGATAGCAGTGAAAAGCCCGCAACGAGGAACGAGGGCGGACTTGTAGCGCATAGCCCGGCCCGTAGGGAAACGCCCAAAAAACAACACAGACACAAATACCAATACCTCATTAGAAAAGTGATCTAATGGGGAGTATCGGCTTTACGGCACAACCCGTATTAAGAGGGCTATAACTTAACTGTATTGTGGGCTTTAAATATTGTATATTACACCTATTGGCTATTCGCCTTTAGACTTTAGACTTTAGACTTTGGACCTTTGACTTTAGACTATCTGGTATCTATTCGCGTATCGCGAAAATAGATCCTTTGGTGTAACTAAGCACGGTGATGCTATCGGAACTGCTGATACTTACCACATCTTCCTTCCGATCTAATCCTGGGTAGGAAATGGTATAGGCGTTGTCCTTATGCGTCCATTTGAAATCTGAAATAATCGTTAATTCGCGGTTGCTGTAACTGTGGTACCGACCAAGATAAGCGTCGTTAAAGATCCATTCTTCTTTTACCGTCTGCTTTTGCGTTTTACTATCGCTTCCAGTGGTTATATTAGACCATATCCCGATGACAGGATCATTGTTTTCCGCTATTCTTGTGCATTTGCTGGAAAGTAGGATGCCTATAAGGATCAAAAATATATAGAGCTTTCTCATTATGTAGGTTTTTTCCGATTTGGGTGCTATTGTGTTTAACGCATAGTTGCAGGGATCTATTGTATTCTATCGTTGTATGGTGGAAAGTTTTAACTTTTTGGGTGAAATAGTATGATCAGCGTAATCGGTTGGTTTTTTAGGAGCTATTCCCAATACCAGTTTCCATTCCTATTTTTTAGCTTCAAATTGCTAAGTTGACTATACTATGCGAAATTTTAAGTGGTTTCTGTAAACTACCTAACCGTTTTCTGTTTAAAATCTGTATTTTTGGGAGATTAAAATTAATCTTAAAAAAATAATCTTATAATGAAAGTTACCATAGTTGGGGCAGGTGCTGTTGGCGCAAGTTGTGCAGAGTACATCGCAATAAAGAATTTTGCATCGGAAGTGGTTGTATTGGATATTAAAGAGGGTTTTGCCGAAGGGAAGGCCATGGATCTTATGCAAACGGCTTCTTTAATGGGTTTTGATACCAAAATTACTGGAATTACCAACGATTATAGTAAAACGGCTGGGAGCCATGTTGCTGTAATTACTTCAGGAATTCCCCGTAAACCTGGCATGACTCGTGAGGAATTAATCGGGATTAATGCAGGGATCGTTAAAACCGTAGCTGCTAACCTTATTGAGCATTCGCCAAACGTTATCCTTATAGTAGTGAGTAATCCAATGGATACCATGACCTACTTGGTTCATAAGTCTACCGATTTGCCTAAAAACAGAATTATAGGTATGGGCGGAGCTTTGGACAGTGCCCGTTTTAAATATAGATTGGCAGAGGCCATGGAAGCACCCATTTCCGATATAGACGGAATGGTAATAGGTGGACATAGCGATACCGGAATGGTGCCGTTAACCGCACACGCAACCAGAAACAGTATTAAGGTATCCGAATTTTTATCCGAGGAACGCTTAAACCAAGTGGCCGAAGATACTAAGGTAGGTGGTGCTACATTAACCAAGTTGCTGGGTACTAGTGCATGGTATGCGCCAGGTGCTGCAGTCTCTTCCATGGTTCAGGCAATTGCATGTGACCAGAAAAAAATGTTTCCTTGTTCTGCCTATTTGGAAGGGGAATATAATTTGGAAGATATTTGTATAGGGGTGCCAGTACTTTTAGGCAAGAATGGCTTGGAAAAAATTGTAAACATAGAACTAACTGCAGCTGAAAAAGCTAAAATGCAAGAAAGTGCAGAAGGAGTAAGGAAAACAAACGACCTCCTAGAACTATAAAACACGGGCGCTGATAAAAATTCAGGGCATCCTTTCTATTGGTTTCCGATAGGTGTCGGAACAGAGAGGATGCCCTTGTTTTATAAATTCTCCAAATATATTGTTAATTCCTATGGGAAATAATATATTTGCACGCTATTTAAGAATACCATTTTATAAATTATACAACCAATGCAGAATAAAGGACTTATAAAGCTTTTCGCTTTTTTGTTTGGGCTAGTTAGTATTTATCAGCTATCCTACACTTTTATTACCAATAAAGTAGAAAAGGATGCGACTGTCTTTGCTACCAACCAAGTTTCGGAGTCCGACGAGGATTATCTGGAAAAAAGGGAAGAGCTAGAAGCGCAATATTTAGATTCTATAGGGGATAATTCCATTTTGGGATATACAAGCTATAACGATTCCAAGAAAAAAGAACTTAATAAAGGTCTGGATTTAAAGGGAGGTATTAACGTTACCCTTCAGATTTCTGTTAAGGATATTTTGAAAGGACTTGCTAACAATTCCAAAAATCCGGTTTTCAACAAGGCCTTGGCCGATGCAGATGCCGCTTCAAAAAGTAGCGATGCTACCTATGTGGACCTGTTCTTTGAGTCTTTTGATAAAATAAAAGGAGATACTAAATTGGCTTCTCCAGATATTTTTGCCAATAAGACCTTAAGTGATGTCATTAATTTTCAGATGACAGATGAGC
The DNA here is from genome assembly GCF_041320605.1 of Arenibacter antarcticus. Classification (NCBI taxonomy): domain Bacteria; kingdom Pseudomonadati; phylum Bacteroidota; class Flavobacteriia; order Flavobacteriales; family Flavobacteriaceae; genus Arenibacter; species Arenibacter antarcticus. Next base: position 405,121 of record NZ_CP166679.1, on the reverse strand, counting down.
AGGTAAAACCAATCATCAGAACAAAAATTGATGAATCTATCGTTTCTGCTTTTGAAGTATTACGGGAACGTATCGATGGTTTTGGAGTTACTCAGCCAAATATCCAAAGGGAAGGAAAGTCGGGTCGTATCTTGGTAGAATTACCAGGAGCCAGAGACATCGCAAGATCTCAGGATCTGCTATCTAGTACTGCCCAATTGGAATTTTGGGAAACTTATAAGCAAAATAATCCTAGCCTTGGAAGCTTTTTACAAGCTGCCAATGAGCGTTTAAAAACATTGGTTAAGGTTGAAAAGCCTGAAGTAAATGTAAAACCAGAATCTGAATTAGATTCTTTATTGTCCGACGTTTCACAGGGCGAAGATGATTTCTCACCAGCAGCAAATCCACTTTTCAGTTTATTAATGCCGGCTAATCCTAACGGAAATGCCCTAGTTAGTGCTGCTATTAAGGATACTGCTACAATAGGCGAGTACTTAAGGATGAAAGAAATCCGCAGGTTGATTCCTTCGGATGTACAATTTGTGAAATTCCTATGGGAGCGCCCAAGTGAAGGTTCCGAAGTGGTAGAATTGTTCGCATTAAAATCCAATAGGGAAAACTTGCCGAGGATCAGTGGAGACGTTGTTTCCGATGCCTCTGATGTCTTTGACCAATTTAATAAGCCCGCGGTTTCCATGACCATGAATACTAGGGGAGCCAAGGAATGGGAGAAATTAACAGGGGATGCCTTTAATAACCAAACAGGAATCGCTATTGTATTGGATAATAAGGTGTATACCGCTCCAGGTGTTTCTTCAGGTCCAATTTCTGGTGGTCGTTCAGAAATCACAGGAAATTTCACCATCAACGAAACTAAGGATATCGCCAACGTATTAAGAGCTGGTAAATTACCTGCCTCTGCAGAGATAATCCAATCAGAAATTGTAGGTCCATCTTTAGGACAAGAAGCGATTAGTAGTGGTTTCTTCTCCTTTATGATTGCCATGGCAATTGTATTGTTATGGATGGTTTTCTACTATGGTAAGGCCGGTATTTTTGCCGATATAGCCTTATTGTTAAACATCTTATTAATTTTTGGGGTACTGGTTAGTTTAAATGCCGTGCTCACACTCCCTGGAATTGCAGGTATCGTGTTGACCATTGGTATGTCCGTGGATGCCAACGTACTTATATTTGAAAGGATCAAAGAAGAACTTGCTAAAGGCAAAGGCCGTAGCCAAGCTATTGCAGATGGATTTGCAAATGCACTTTCCTCTATTTTAGATGCCAACATTACCACAGGTCTTACCGCACTTATCTTATTCATATTTGGTTCTGGTCCTATCAAAGGATTTGCCACAACCTTACTTATTGGTATCGTAACCTCTTTATTTACGGCCATCTTTATTACTAGGTTGTTAGTAGATTGGTATTCTTCAGGAAAAGGAAGGGATTTGGATTTCTCTACAACGATTACCAAAAACCTATTTAAGAATATCAACATAGATTTCTTGGCTAAAAGAAAGATTTCTTATGCGGTGTCCGCCATTTTAATCGGAGTTGCCTTGTTCTCATTGTTTACGAAAGGATTACAGGAAGGTGTCGATTTTGTTGGAGGTAGATCATATACTGTTCGATTTGAAAAGGCAGTGAATCCTTCAGAAATCGCTTCCGAATTGAACGTCGTATTTGGTAGTGGTACCAATGTGAAGACTTTTGGGGATGCCAATCAGATAAAGATTACTACGCCTTATAAAGTAGAGGTGGAAGGAATTGAAGTGGATAACGAAATTCAGGATAAATTGTATACTTCGCTACAGAAATACATGCCAGATGGTACAAGCTTTGATAATTTTATTATCGGTAGTAGTGTCGGAGAGAAGCCAATTGGTATCCTGCAATCTGTAAAGGTAGGTCCTACCATTGCTGATGATATTAAAAATAACGCCTTCTTGGCAATCATTGGATCCTTGGCAGTAGTATTCCTTTACATCTTGTTAAGGTTCCGTAAATGGCAGTTCTCATTAGGAGCGGTTACCGCGGTTATACATGATATATTGGTTGTACTTGGGGTGTTCTCTATCTTTGGAAAACTAATGCCTTTCAACATGGAAATAGACCAGGCATTCATTGCAGCGATACTTACCGTTATTGGTTACTCCCTGAATGATACCGTGGTAGTGTTCGACCGTATTAGGGAGATTGTCGCGGAAAAAGGATGGAAAGCTGGTGAGAATACCAACTTGGCCTTGAATAGTACGCTAAGTAGAACCTTAAATACTTCCTTAACCACTTTGGTGGTATTATTAGCCATTTTCATCTTCGGAGGGGAATCGTTAAGAGGATTTATGTTCGCTATGATCATTGGTATCATAGTAGGTACTTATTCTTCCTTGTTCATCGCAACACCAGTTATGTACGATACCTTGACGAAGAAAGTCAAAGAAGGTAATGAAGACATAGTTGCTTAATAAGAAGCATTAATTATTGTTATAAAAGAAAGGCCGCTAATTTAGCGGCCTTTCTTGTTTTAAAGGGGTTTCCAAATGATTCTCCAGATCTTTTGGGCGTTCCCCTATCGGGTCGCTTCTTTCGCTTATATATTGATACAATTTTCGTTATCCTGAGCCACAGACTGTGCCGAAGTCACAATTAATAGTATTGAGATATGAGTTTTGAGTATTAAGTATAAAGTATTGAGAAACCTTCCCCTAAGTAGGGAGGTCATTAATACAAAAATATCTGGAGAATACTAGGGATAAGCTTTTTGAAATTTGGAGTACATAAATAATATTCCCGCTTAATCTCGCTTTAAACTTTAAGATAGGTATTCTTTACTCTATTTAATCAATTATATAGGTCTCTAAATCAGGTTTCATTTATTGTTCTATATAATGTGTCCAACTGAGCCGTTGGGTGTTGCGCTTAGTTCGTAGGTGTATGTTGGTTTTAGGCCAGGTTCCGTTCTATGGGATACAAAAACAATGGCGGTCTTGCTCTCTTCGGCAATTTTATTTACCAATGCAATGAACAGAGTGGCGCTCTCGTCATCCAATCCCGCTGTTGGTTCGTCCAAGATCAGTAAGGGTGGGTGTTTAACCATGGCTCTAGCGGTCATTATTAAACGTTGCTGACCTCTGGTCAGTTCGGCAAAGTTAACGTCCCTGAGATGCCATAGGTTCAGAATTAACAGCCATTCCTTGGCCAAGGCTATCTGGTTCTCTGTCGCCCTTAGATACAGTCCAATGGAGTCGTTCATTCCGGAAATGATCATGTTTAGGGAGGTGTGAAGACCAGAAAAATTATCGGTCATGGCAGGAGTGTAATAGCCGATGTTCTTTTTAATATCCCAAACACTCTCCCCACTGCCCTTGCGCTTTCCAAATAAATAGAGTTCCTGTCCGTATCCCTTATGGTTGTCGCCCGTAATCATGGATAATAAGGTAGATTTCCCGCTGCCGTTACGGCCTTTTAATTGCCAAAATTCCCCAAGTTTGATGGTCCAGTTGATATTGTTTAGTATTTTTTTATCGCCATAGGAAACTGAAATATTTTTACACTGGATTAATATGGGCTCCTGTTGTTCATTGGAACGGTAGGGCACAGGGATTTGTCCTTTAAAATGGACTAGATGCTGTCCTTGCGTCTTTGTGGCTTCTTGGTGGGTGTTGTATGGTTTTAGTTGAGATCGTTCTAGAAATAAACTAATGTCGCAAAACGGAAGGAGATCTGTCTTCCTGCTTAGTAGCTGTATGATCGGGGTGTGGCTGGCAACTTCTTCCAAACTCTTGCGTAGGCTAATTTGAGATTCCTGATCTAGATTGTCGAACGGATTGTCTAGAATTAAAAAGCCGGGTTTTATATGGAGCAGGTACTGCAATAACGCCTTCTTTTGTTCGCCGCTAGACATGGTGCTCAACCGTTGATCGGTGTCCAATGTAATTATTTTCCGATCGTGTTTTTCTTCCTCGTCTATAAATTCCTCCAATGTAATTTTAGAAAATAAGGCTCCTTCCTTATTGGTGAGAAAGGCCAGCTCCTCAGGAAACTTCCCTTCCATTAAACGTTCAATAAGCGGCCCCTTTTTGGAATTGTTGTCGGTGAAGATGGCCCAATGGCTATTAGGAATCATACATAATTTCTTTTAAACGTTGTCATTAATACATTTTCATCGCGTGGCTTTTGTGCTAGATGACTCGCCTTACTTGTTAAACCAATAGGTGAATTTTAAGGTCAAGGCCCAATTTCTGCCTTCAAATGGTTCAATAAGGTAATTGTTGCTATAGACCAAGAATAAGTCGGACGCCGGCTTATAGCGCCATTGAAACCTAGAGTTTAAATTAAAATTCTTCGATTGTTCGTTGTATTGGAATAGGGTGGCGAAAAATAATTTATTGGTAAATGTGATATCCACTTCAGAGCCAATAAGCCAAAACTCTGTATTGTTCCAAGGAGCCGGTAGGTGAATGTGGTTAAAGCTGATATTACTGCTTAAACTGACAAAGGGTTGGAAACGATATCCCACTTCGCTGATTAGGCTTGTTCTGTTACCACCAGAATAGTATCCTCCAAAACGACTCCCCAAGGAATAGGTGAACATGCTTTGTGGTTTGGAGACAAAATCAATCATGTAGGCGTTCCAGTGATGCTTACTGCCAATGTCCAAGGTGGCCTTGTTTGCCCGTGTAGGGTCAAAAGGAGCTAGTAGTTCCACATACTCATCGGACAGGGATAAGTTTAAGCTAGAACGGTCTCGAAAACTAAAGAGATACTCAAATAGGTTGATATTATCTGTGCGTTCCAACTTCTCATTAAAGAAATAACTAGTACGTATTTTGGGTCCGTGGCTCAAGATGACACTTTTTTCGGGAAAGAAGAGGTGCCCTAGATACGAAGAGATGTTTACATAGCCGTTTCTAGGAACAAAGCCAACCTCGGCGGTATAGTCTTCCTCAACCGATTCTTCCTGTATGCGCCAATTCCATTTTCGACTCTTATATTCCAAGTGGGCAGCTTGGGTAATCCCATTGCCCTCCTTTTTTGGGGCAAAGGATTTTAGTAAAAATGCTTTGCCCGTCCATTGATTATTGGGGGATGCCAAATTGTATTCCAATCCTATATTTCTATTAAACTTAGGGAATGCTGTTCTAAGAGAATCCGTGTCCTGGGGGTAATTTATAGCTTGCTTGTTTACCACTATTAACCCAATGCTGGAGCGGGAAAAAATTCTTCGTTGTAAGGAGAGGACCCCAAAATTATGGCTCGGGAGCCCTGTTTCCTCCACACTGGCGGTTTGCATGTCCATTAGCCCCATTCGCCACTTATTGTTAAGGTTGCCACTGACCCTTGCTCCAGCCTGTATGGGCACGCCCAAACCTATTCTCCTCGAGAAAAATGGGCGTATGGTGGCGTAACCGAAGTTGGCAAATAGATCACCATTTTCTAAAAAGAACTGCCTCTTTTCGGGGAAAAATAGTTCAAATCGGTCAAGATTGGTTACCTGCCGATCTACCTCTACCTGAGAAAAATCGGGGTTTATTGTTAAATCTAAATTTAAAGAGGTGCTTAGGCTAAACTTAATGTCGCCACCAATTTTTTTGTCGAATTCAGTGTCCTCCCCATTTTCTAAATTCCTATTTACACTTGCAGATACATAGGGAATGACAGAAAAATTGGTACGGGGAGATGGGGGAGGTGCATCCCAGACCAATGTTCCTGTATAGGCAAGGGATGCTGTTGGGAACTGCCGTGGAATGGGTGTCCAACTCGATTTTTCGCCCGACTTCAGATCTAAACGACTAAAATTAATGCCCCATTCAGAAACACCCTCTTCATAGCGTATGGATTTGAAAGGAATGGCCATCTCAAACACCCATTTATCATCATCGCTTGTTACTTCTGAAATCCATTTGCTGTCCCAATTTAAGTCCACACTTCCACCGTCGTACATGGTGCCGTCCCATTGTGCACCAGCGGCATTGGAACCAAAGGAATAGCCCGTGGTCTGGTTGTTAAAGGGGTCTATAAACAGTAAGAAATTGTCGTTTTTGCCAAAACTAAAATCCCGTCGCAATGATTCTACATAGTACGGCCCTTTGGTAGTGTTGTAAAAGGTGGCTAATAGGTATAAGTTGTTTTCGTCATAGGTCATGCGAATTTCCGATGGTTCATTGGCTTTTCCGGTGTCCATGGGCAATACCATAAAGAAATCGGTTGTTACATCAGTATCCTGCCAGGCCTTATCATCACCTATGCCATCTATGGTAATAGGGAGGGAAGTTTTTTTAATGTTAAGTCGAAATGCGCCATTTTTTTTCTGGGCATAGAGAGGAAGGGAAAGAATGACAATCAGAAAGCTTAGCGATATACTTTTTTTCGTTGTCAATGGTCGGTGTTATTTATGGGTTAATTTCTAACTAATAAAATAATAATGGTGGGGGTATCCAAACCATAAGTCGGGATAACCCTTTATTGTCAATAGATAGCCTTGTTTTAAGGGGCTATGGTGTTTTTTCGTATGCGATGGAATCGCCAATAGCTAACTTCCATTTATCGGACATTCCTGCATTTATTTCCAATACGTACTTGGCGGGAACTTTTGAACTTAGCCCCGATTCATTAAAGGGCTGTGCATTTTTTTGAAAACTGACGATCTTTTTGTTATCATCAATATAGAGGATGTCCAACGCTATCTCGGTATTTTTCATATAAAATGAGCGCATGGCCACATCCTCGAAGATAAATAACATGGCTTGCTTAGCCTCCATGGAGCTCCTGTACATCAGTCCTGTTGCAGTCTCATACTCGTTATCGGCAATCTCTATGTCTAGGCTAGCCAAAATAGAATCGGTTTCCTGTTGCACTATTTTGAGGGAGCCTTCTTTTTTAAATGCGATGGATTCCGTTTTTATGATTGCCTTTTCGTCCTCTTTACAAGAAACCACTATCGTAAAAATAGCAATCAATATGAATACTACTTTGCTATACTTCATCTGTTTCACCTTAATTATCCGTAATTGGGTAATGTTAATAATTTTAAAATTTGTTTAGACAATGTGCTCCAATTCCGTTCATTTTTCCTGACTATTTGGAACAAAAAATTCAATTGCCACTTAAATCATTCGAATAGCCACGGGGCTTTAGCCCGTGGAAAACTTTGTGTCCTATCTTGGCATTAGTCAAACTCTTCCTCAATTAAGCCTTGGCTACTTTGCGGTTGTCGATGTGGGTCGGAACATAAAATAAAGACCTACCAGGATAAAGGGGATGCTCAACCATTGTCCAGTAGATAATAGCCCCAAGGATTCCTCAAATCCACCTTGACTTTTCTTAACGAACTCCACAAAGAACCGAACGGACCATAACAATACAAGGAACAATCCAAAAAGATATCCTAATTTGTTTTTCTTGTTGGTTTTCCAGTATAGATAATACAATATGGCAAATACAAAAATATAACAGACTCCCTCGTATAATTGTGCTGGATGCCTGTAGGGGATTGCCTCTAAATATTCGACGAAACGCGGATCCTTTTCTATAAGATCATAAGCTGCATTTACCGTTTTTTCCTTGGTAATGGCCAAGGCTTTTGCTGGGTGTAAATCATCGGAATCCCTGATAAAACGGGTAGCGAATAAAAAAGATTTGTCTACTATTTTACCATTGATCTCGGAGTTGAAAAAATTCCCCAATCGCACGCAAAAAGCACCTATGGATACGGGAATTACAATGCGATCCAAGATCCAAAGTATTTTAAATTCAGGGTATTTCCGAGTATAGAGATACATGCCTATGATAATTCCAATGGCGGCACCGTGACTTGCCAAGCCGGTGAATCCTGTAAATTCATAGCCGTTAATGATCCCGAAAAGCGCAGTTCCCTCAGTTTCCCGTATAGGAAGCAATATTTCCAACAAATGATTTTGATAATAGGCCCAATCATAGAAGATGACATGTCCCAATCTGGCGCCCAACATGGTGGCAAGGACGGTATAGATGAATAGGGAATCTAATTGTTCTATGGATTTGTTCTCCTTTACAAAGATTTTTTTCATGATATACCACCCTAGTGCAAAGGCAGTTATCCAAAGAAGATTATAATATTTTATTTGTAATACCCCAATTTGAAACAAAGTGTCGGCGGGATTCCAGGTGAAACCTAAAAAATACATTGGCAATTTTTTTTAAGGGACTAAGATAAGTAAATAGTGGGAAGTATCATCCCTAGATAATTAGTAATTAATGGAAGACCGAAGAATTGGGTTTTACCTCCATTTAAGTTTAATAAACAGGTGTTGATAATAGCGGGCTACGGGTAGGGTAAACTAACGGAGTATACATCTAAGCAAGGAGTCAGTTGGTGCGTTGGCCTTCGCTACGGCTGCCTCTTCTACACTTAGGTGCACTATACCTCAGTTTTTAGACCCTGAGTGCTATGGATATGAAAAGAAATTAGAGATTCACGAAAACCTAAGGTACTGGATCATATCCGCTGCCACCCCAGGGATGACAACTAAATATTCTTTTCAACGCCAACCATCCGCCCTTGAACAAGCCGTGTTTTTTAAGCGCTTCCAGAGTGTATTGGGAGCAGGTAGGGGAGTAGCGGCAACTTGCCGGGGTAAAGGGCGATATGAGCGTCTGATATGCTCTTACCAAAAACACAAATGGGGCAATTAGTATTTTTTTCATAAATGCCTTGGTGTTTTTAATGTTGGTCCTTTTTAAGATAGATTAAAGGTGGTGCCGTCTTTCCCGTCCTTCAGCTGAATGCCCATTTCTGCCAGTTGATCTCTAATTTGATCCGAGGTGGCAAAATCCTTATTGGCACGCGCTTCGTTTCTCATTTGTATTAAAAGACCTACCACATTGGATAGTTTATCCGAATTCAACACAGCAGTATTTAGATTCTCCAAACCTAGGATATCATATACAAAACTGTGCAAGGCCTCGGTTAAAACAGTTTTGTCTGTTGCAGATATACTTTCTTTTCCCTCCTTTATTAAATTGATGTATTTAACTGCCTCAAAGAGGTTTGCTATTAGGATAGGGGTATTAAAATCATCGTTCATAGCATCATATCCCTTCTGTACCCATGCGGACACATCAAAACTTGAGCTAGTTCCTGTTTCCAGTTTTTCTAAGTTATTAATGCCTTCCATTAATCTATGGTAGCCCTTTTCCGAGGCTAAAAGTGCATCATCGCTTAGGTCCAAAATACTGGTATAATGTGCCTGCATCATAAAGAAACGCACCACTGGAGGCGCGTATGGTTTGCTGAGCAGGGGATTTTCTCCGGAAAACATTTCATTGGGTAAAATGTTGTTACCAGTAGATTTTGCCATCTTCTTTCCGTTCAAAGTCAGCATATTTGCATGCAACCAGTAATTTACCGGTGCCTGTCCGTTCCATGCTTCTGCTTGGGCGATCTCACACTCGTGATGCGGAAATTTAAGGTCCATTCCACCGCCGTGTATGTCAAAGGTTTCGCCAAGATACTTGGTGCTCATTGCTGTACATTCTAAATGCCAGCCCGGAAAGCCGTCGCCCCATGGTGATGGCCATCGCATAATATGCTGGGTCTCGGCCTTTTTCCACAAAGCAAAATCCTGTGGGCTCTTTTTCTCGTCCTGTGCGGTAAGCTCCCTAGTATTGGCGATCATGTCCTCCAATTTTCTACCGCTTAACTTTCCGTATTCGTTGGTCTTATTAAATTTTTCTACATCAAAATATACAGATCCATTTATGGCATACGCAAAGCCCTTGTCTATAATGGCTTTTATAATTTCAATCTGCTCAATAATATGTCCGGTTGCCGTTGGCTCTATACTAGGGGGTAGAAAATTAAACTTGTTTAATATGTTGTGGAAATCCAAGGTATATCGTTGTACCACCTCCATGGGTTCCAATTGTTCCAAACGTGCTTTTTTGGCAATCTTGTCCTCACCTTCCTCTCCGTCGTTTTCAAGATGCCCGGCATCGGTGATATTCCGTACGTAGCGTACTTTGTAGCCAAGGTGTTTAAAATACCTAAAGATCATGTCAAAGGACATAAAAGTACGGCAATTGCCCAAGTGTACATTGCTGTAAACAGTAGGGCCACAGACATACATTCCTAAATGTCCTTCATTTATAGGTATGAAATCTTCTTTTTTTCCAGAAAGGGAATTGTATATTTTTAATTTTTGTGTTTGGTACAACTGCATCTTTTAGACAGGCCGATTAAAACTTAGTATCAATATTTATATAATCCAAAAATTCGCGCCTTACAGCCTCCTCTTTAAATCTACCGCCATATTCTGCGGTTATAGTACTGCTCTCAATATCGCGAATTCCTCTGGAGTTTACACATAAATGTTTGGCGTCCATAACGCAGGCAACATCCTCGGTCCCTAAAACTCTCTGAAGTTCCCTAACGACTTGAATATTTAAACGTTCCTGTACCTGGGGCCTTTTGGCATAATAATCCACAATTCGGTTCATTTTGGATAAACCTACCACACTTCCGTTGGAGATATATGCAATATGTGCCTTTCCTACAATAGGAAGCAAATGGTGCTCACAGGTGGAATACAGAGTGATGTTTTTTTCTACCAACATCTCACCATATTTGTATTTGTTGTCGAAAGTAGAGGACTTTGGCTTGCGATCTGGATGTAGGCCGCTAAATATCTCGGTTACAAACATTTTGGCCACCCTGTTAGGGGTGCCTTTCAGGCTGTCATCTTCTAGGTCTAATCCTAGCGTAAGCATAATTTCAGTTACGTTGTTTTTGATAAGGGCTATCTTTTCCTCATCGCTAAGAACAAAGGCATCTTTACGTAAGGGAGTGTTTTCTCCTGCAGAAGCGTGATCGTCTCCCAAGTCTTCAAAATGCTTTTCCAATGCGTTGTCTATTTTCATTAAAATATGGCTTTTTAAGGCAGCAAAGATATACATTATATGCCACTTTATACCAATTTCGCTTAGTTACACAACATAAATTAGTGTTAACTAAGTCTGAAGCTTAGTTTTATTATTCTCGGATTTTTGGATTGATAAATGAAGCAGTTGGTTATTGTTTATGTGGTGATTTGTTATTTTGGCACTTGTTTGGCCATGGGACAGGTGGCACCAGATTGTAGTAATGCAGTGCCCATCTGTAGTAATACTCCCATTAATGGAGGAACTCTAGGATACGGTATTGACGATTTTGGCGGGGAAACCAAATCTGGCTGTTTGGAAAAAACGCTGGACTCTGGAGTCATAGAATCCAACTCTGCCTGGTACCGATTTAGAACGGGAGCCTCTGGGAAATTGGGCTTCAATATTGGTATTGATCCCAATGAAGATTGGGACTTTGCTTTGTATAAGGCCAGTCATTGTGGTGCCTTGGGAACTCCTATAAGATGCAATTTTTACGACAATAGAGAAAAGAACAGTTTTCTTGGGGTGGGCGAAAATCCTACAGCACCTAAGGTTAACGTTCAATACGAAGCGTGGTTAGAGGTGCAACCCGGGGAAGATTATTACCTATTGGTAAATAATTTCAGTAATATCAATTCTGGTTTCTCCATTCAATTTACAGGGAATATTTTTGTCACCAACCCTTATAATGCCTTGGATTGCTCCATTGTAAGCAATCTGTTGGGGCCGCCCATTTCAGCTTGTGAGAATGAAAATGTGGTACTGGATGCTACTACCCAGAATGCAATTTCCTATGCTTGGTACAAGGATGTAGGGAGCGGATATTTCCTTATTCCAAGTGAAAACTTGGCAACCCTGCCCGTGTCTGAGGCCGCGTATTACAGGGTAGGGGTCTTTGTTCCGCCACAGAATACAATTATTAGCGATGTGCAAGTGGGTTTTTTCCCAGCCCCGACGAGCAATTTTGTGACTTCGGAAAGTATGTGTCTCGATCAGGGGTATATGGATTTAAATAAAAAAGATCAAGAAGCCTTGGGAGGGCAATCACCAGAAAAGGTGCTGATTACCTATCATACCTCCAGTGCAGATGCCTATGAAGGAAAAAATGCCCTAGATAAAAATCACCAATTGCAGGCAGGGGAACAGACTATTTATATTAGGGCTACCGCTGCGCAAAATCCGACCTGTATAGAGGCTTCTCAAAATTTTAAAATAAATGCCTATCAACCTTATGTAGTTGATTTTCCTTTGGAGATATTTCTCTGTGAAGGAGAGCCTACGGTAGTCATAGGGGATACCTCGCCAAATCTCGATTACGATTATCAATGGAATACCGGAGCACAAACATCCAGCATTTTGGTTTCAGAGGCGGGAAAATACAGTGTAGTGATTAGAGATAAGCTTGGTTTGGGAGTCTGTGACGCCTCCATTGTTGTTGCCGTCTATTCCTCTATGCCGCCCAGTATTAGCGAGGTCCTTATCGATGAATTAAAGGATTTAAATACAATTACTATAATTATGGGGTCGAAGGGGGATTTTGAATACCAATTAAATGATGGGCCCTATCAAGAAAACAATGTGTTTTATGGGGTGCTTCCCGGGGAGCATCGGGTTACCGTAAATGATTTAAATGGTTGCGGTGCCATTACCGAGACTGTAATAGTGGTTGGCTATTTTAAATTTTTCTCCCCAAATGGGGACGGAATTAATGACAGTTGGAGTATCCAAGGTATTTCTAACTTGACGGAACCTCTAGTTTCAATTTTTGACCGATATGGTAAATTACTAAAACAAATTACCCAGAATAATAAAGGTTGGGACGGTACTTATAATGGCCTGTCCATGCCAGCCGATGATTATTGGTTTAGCTTGAGTTTTGTGGATAGGGACGGAAATCGCATTATGGCGAAATATATCAACAATCATTTTGCCTTGAAACGCTAGATCTACCTAGCATAGGGTATACCCATTATCTCCTGTATTGTGTGCAAATGTCCATTTTAATTCTTAGATTGCTGTTAAGCTGTAGTATGATTAAATGAAGTCATGTGAGCCCTCACCCAAAATGAAACTGCTGATAATCCCATCGGTTGCATGATTTTCGGCTTTGAGAAAGTTTATTTAGTAAAGGTTGATTAGTAATATAAAAGGCCTGATGCAATATTGATTTTATTTTGCCATTAACCAGTTTTAATTTATACTATTTCTTTTCTAAAAGAGTTATTATAAGTGATTCAAATTTATAACTAGCCTCCATTGTCAATGCGAATACTTAGCTATTCTTTAGGTATATTATTACTATTTATGGGCAGTTTATATGCGCAAAACTCACCCGATTGTAGGACTGCCATCCCCGTTTGTGCGGATGCTCCTATAGCTGGGGTAGCAGATGGTGGTGGAATCGATGATTTTGACCCGGATTTTGTTAGGTATTCGGGATGCTTGGAGAAAGGAAGTAATACCTCAGAAAACATAGAGAACAATACTTCTTGGTATGTGTTTCGGGCAGGTAAGGACGGACAGATAGGTTTTAATATAAAGGCTTTGCCAGTAACGGGTGGACCCAATATTGTTACCGCGGAATGGGATTTTGCCGTTTATGGTCCAGATGTAGATTGCTTGGCTATAGGAGCTGGCATTATAGACCCTATCCGTTGCAATTTTGAAACTAATGACACTCCGTATACTGGAATTGGGATCAATCCCGAAAATGGGGAAGTGGGTGCGCCCTTTGTAAAACAAAGTCGAAATACTTATGACGAGTGGCTAGAGGTGCAGGAAGGGGAAATCTATTATATCTTGATCAATAATTGGAATACCAATTTTGATGACGAAGCGGAATCTTTTGAACTGACTTTTACCGGTAGTTCCGTGGATGCCGACCAGAACAATGCGCTGGATTGTACCCTTAGGGACGAGTTTTTGGGATTGGATATCACAGTCTGTGAAGGTGATCCACCTATTGTCTTGTCTGCGCGAAATTCACCAGCTGGAACTGATATTGCCAATATTACCTGGTCTGTTGATTATGAAGATGATGGTATTATAGATAATCCTAATCTTGCTTCAGGACCTACGGAATTTGAGTATACGGTAACTAGTCCCAATGCTGGGCGCTATTTTGTGGAGATAACAACTGTTTCAGGAACTCCGCCAACAGTGGAAGATGATATTTTGATCACCTTTTTTAAAAACCCGAGGTGGTATTTTCAGGAAGTAATCTCTCGGGATGATCTTTCCGATAATAATATTGTGGAAATTGTAATGGCTAACCCTGATGGGGATTATGAATTCGCCATAAATGGAGGTGAATTCCAAGACGACCCCATCTTTGCCAATGTGGCTCCAGGGGAAAATACCGTTATAATAAACGATAAATACGGTTGTGGTACAACCGAGTCTATTCCATTTCTAGTGGTGGGCTATCCCAAATTCTTTACTCCAAACGGCGATGGGATTCATGACCATTGGAACGTTCTTGGGATATCGACCCTGATTAACCCTGTAGTGTCTATTTTTGATCGATATGGGAAACTATTGAAGCAACTAGATGAGACTAGCATAGGATGGGACGGCACCTTTAACGGTAAACCTATGCCTTCTTCCGACTATTGGTTTAGAATGGATTATTTTAAGGATGCCAGTGGAATTATAGTAGCGAGGTCCGTTCGAACGCACTTTACCTTAAAAAGATAGGCTGCAGTTTAAATTTAGTGCTTGGATCAAGGCTCTGAAATAGGATAATAAGTGATTATAAAAAAGTCGGAGAATTCTCCGACTTTTTTATGTGCTATAGTTTTCTGTATTTAGAAATTTAAGGTATACCCCAAACTGATTACAGAATTTTTATTGGTGATGTTGGCAGGGGTAGGAAACCCTGTCTCATAAAGTGACTTTCTGGTATCCTGTGAGGCATAGCTATAGGATAGGTCCAGTCTGCTTCCTCCAAAATTATAACCCAATCCACCAGAATATCCATTTAGGTCTCCTATGGTATTCCCGTTGGCGTACGGACTTTGTTCAAATCGGTACCCGGCTCTTAGGCTTAAGGCGGCTAATCGGTATTCGCCACCCAACCTAAGTGAGGAGACTGCACCTAATTGATCGGCAATAAAAGCGTTTTCCGTTGCGAAGCTGGGATCTGTGGAAGGTTTTAACTTTGCATTTGACATGTCCTGGTAGCCATAGTCAACACTAATAAGTCCTTGTTTTCCTAGAACTAAGGCTAAACTACCCGTTAATTTAGCGGGGGTTTGGATAGTGTAATCCTCAAATATATTTATGATGTTAAAATTGATAAAGGAGATGTCCTCGTCCGCTAAATCCGAATTTATTTTTTGTGAGGTTTCGTCAGATAGTCGGTACCAAGTAGGGGATTGATAGCTACCCCCAACCCTAACATAGTCATTTAATTTGGCTATGGCTCCAAGGCTAAAGGAGAATCCAGCTCCTTGGGTCCTGAGTAAATTGTCAAAAGAAATGTTCTGGATTTCCGAATCGGAATCGAAACCACGCTCAGTAAGCTGAGTTAGTTTTTCATATAAAATGTTGTGAACGTTCAGTGAAGCACCCAGATAAATGTTATCACCATATTGAGAGGCTACATTGGCAGTGAATTTGCTATTGTACCCTGTGGTGTTCTGCAAAAAGCGCTGGTTAACGGTGCTGTACTTGGCATTGGAAATATATTGGGTGTTGTTATTGTTAGATTCGTCCATGGGGTCTATGACGCCCCCATAATAACCCAAAAATGCCTGTTGGTCCATATATCCAAAGCTAGAGCCTATGTCCAGATAAGCGTCCTCAATAAACTCGCCGTCCTGTAGGAGTATGTCTCCAAAGGGGAGACCACCGGCATAATCTAAAAAGAAATTGTCTACTCCTTGGTCACTATTTCCAGTTACAAAAACTTCGTCATCAAAATTTTTGGCCAAATCGTAATTAAAGGCCAAGGAAATCTTTTTCCAGTTAGAATCGTTGCTTTTAAAAACGAAAACTCCACCAACTTGATTTAGATCAAAGGAATTTAGCGAAGTAGTACTGTTTGTTGAAAAATAGGAAGCATCGTTCTTTTGGTGATAATTGGATGCGGTAACGGAGAACAGTCCATTGTTGAATACTGCAGATCCGGCCGGATTGACGTTTAGTGAGGAAAGATCGCCTCCAAGTGCGCCAAAAGCACCACTCATACCTTGAAATCGAGCTGTACCCTGAAGGGATTCGTTGCTATATCGCAATACATCGTTTATGTTCTGAGCGCTTACGAATGCGCATGCCAAGAATAGAATGAAAGTATGGTATCTCTTCATCTTTTTTTAATTTTTGAAATTTTCAATTGGATTGCAGTTCAGAATTATTTTAGTTACCACGACTTCTTCCACCAGACGATCTTGTAGAGGAACTACTGCTCCTTACGCTTCCGGATGAGGATCTAGATGGACTGCTTGTGCTTCTGATAGTACTGCTAGAAGAACGTGTGCTGCTGGAGCTTCTCACGTTACTGCTAGATGGCCTATTTGTGCTAGTAGAACTTCTTGTAGTAGTGGTTCTCGGAGCAGTGGTGCTTCGACTACTTCTATACGTGTTGTTGCCGGGTTCAGATCTTTTATAAGTCTGACTGCTACGTGTGCTGGTAGGTGCCACCCTAGTACTTCTGCTGGTCCTGTAGGAGCTGTTTCTTTCCTGAGCATCGACTCCAACCTTTCTGGTACTGGCGCTAGTCCTATAGCGACTGGTGTTATTGGTGGTGCTTCTATTTACATTGCTGCGGTTTGCGGTGCTCCTATATCTAGAGGTGTTGCTATTGGAATTTAGGGTAGACCTTCCTCTTAAAGCATTACTGTTAAGTTGTGAGTTAGATCGGTAAACTCCTCTTCTGCTGGAATTATAGGCATAATTTCTGTTGTAGTAATTGTAACCGGGTCTGTAATTATTGTAATAATAAGGTCTGTAATAAGGGCTGTAATGATGTCCCCATCCATAGCTATAGCCATAACCACCCCAACCCCAATTGTTGTAGCCGTAGCCTGGATATCCGTAATGACCATAACCGCCCCATCTCCATGGATTGTACTGGCCATAGTAACCGCCGTAGTATCCGCTGTAGTACCAAGGGCTTCCCCATCCGTAATTATATCCTCCGTACCCCACATTGTCGTAGATGTTAATGTTCACGCTGGTAGGATTGTCTCCCCAAGCGGCATAACCCCTATAATCATTGTTGGCGTCATACGTGTCCATGTCGGCATTTGCATTTAAGCTGTCGCTTTCCATATTACCATAATACCCATCAATATCGGTAAATACTTCGCTCTCCAGAATTTCCCCAAATTCATTAGCTCTTTGTCCAAAATATTCTCCATAGCTATTTTGTTCAGGCTGAGCTTGCTGCCTATTTGGCTGCTCAATAACCTGAACTCTCTGATTGCCTTCCGTTCCGCCTGCATATATGCCGTCATTGTCATAATAGGAAGCCGATTGGTACGAGCCGCACGATACGGCGAACAGACCTAAAAGAACTAGGGAAATCGATATACGTATTCTTTGTTGGGGTAGAGAATGTATCATGGTTTTAAATTTAATTGTTGAACATAGTAAAAATAGTTAGTTTTGTTGAACTATTTTATATTAATATAAGGTCGCAAGTTTTGTGCCAAACTTACTAGCATGGGTAAAAATTTAACGAAAAGAGCAGAGGACTATTCTAAATGGTATAACGAGCTGGTGGTAAAGGCAGATTTAGCTGAGAATTCGGGAGTTAGGGGATGTATGGTCATTAAACCTTATGGCTATGCCATTTGGGAGAAGATACAGGCACAATTAGATAAGATGTTTAAGGAAACCGGGCATGAAAATGCGTATTTTCCCTTGTTTATCCCTAAATCCTATTTAAGTAAAGAAGCAAGTCACGTTGAGGGCTTTGCCAAGGAATGTGCCGTGGTTACTCATTATAGATTAAAAAATGCTGAAGATGGCAGTGGAATTATTGTTGATCCCGATGCCAAATTGGAAGAGGAATTAATTGTGAGACCTACCTCCGAAACAATTATATGGGATACCTATAGAAGGTGGATCCAGTCTTATCGCGATTTGCCGCTTTTAATCAATCAATGGGCCAATGTGGTGCGTTGGGAAATGAGAACGCGACTTTTTCTTAGAACGACAGAATTTTTATGGCAAGAAGGCCATACCGCACATGCAACGGAAAGTGAAGCCATAATCGAAGCGAAGCAGATGATGGATGTCTATGCTGAATTTGCAGAAGAATATATGGCAGTTCCCGTGATAAAAGGGACCAAAACTGCCAGTGAACGATTTGCTGGTGCCTTGGAGACCTATTGTATAGAAGCTTTAATGCAGGACGGAAAAGCTTTGCAAGCAGGAACCTCACACTTTTTAGGGCAAAATTTCGCGAAGGCCTTTGATGTGAAGTTTGCGAACAAGGAAGGGAAACAAGAATATGTGTGGGCTACCTCATGGGGGGTTTCTACTCGCTTAATGGGAGCCTTAATCATGACTCATAGCGATGATAATGGTCTGGTATTGCCTCCGAAATTGGCACCCATCCAGGTGGTTATTGTTCCTATCTATAAAGGAGAGGACCAATTGGATGCAATCTCTGAAAGAGTGGCTCCGTTGGTAAAAGAATTGCGTTCCAAGGGAATTTCGGTTAAATACGATAATAGGGATACGCATAAACCTGGGTTTAAATTTAACGAGTATGAGTTAAAAGGGGTGCCTGTGCGTTTGGCTATTGGTCAACGCGATATGGATAACGGTACTTATGAGGTGGCAAGAAGGGATACCTTTGAAAAAGAAACCGTTTCTGCCGATGCAGTTGTTGCTAAAATTGAGTTTCTAATGGAAGATATCCAGGAGAATGTCTATAAAAAAGCATTGGCGTATAGGGAATCCCATATTACTGAAGTGGAGTCTTATAAAGAGTTTAAAGAGGTCTTAGAGGCTAAAGGTGGGTTTATCTCTGCCCATTGGGACGGAAGTGCAGAAACAGAAGAGCTTGTTAAAGAGGAGACTAAAGCAACTATCCGTTGCATTCCAATTGCAAGTGAAAATGAGGATGGAGTATGTATGGTTACGGGAAAACCCTCAACAAAAAGGGTGCTTTTTGCAAAGGCATATTAAAAAATTAAAAATTTTTTATTTAGGGCTTGCGATAGTTAAAAATAATTGTATTTTTGCATCCGCAATTAAGTAGTAGAATGGTCCGTTCGTCTAGGGGTTAGGACGCCAGGTTTTCATCCTGGTAACAGGGGTTCGATTCCCCTACGGACTACTAAGATTGTTTTGAAATATTAATATTGGATTTTGGTGATGCTTAGGTAGTGCCAGATCTTTTATTAAAATGGTCCGTTCGTCTAGGGGTTAGGACGCCAGGTTTTCATCCTGGTAACAGGGGTTCGATTCCCCTACGGACTACATAGTGAAGTTAAGGGCATGTCCCAATAAAAAAAACATAATTAGATAGAAATGGCAAATCATAAGTCAGCATTAAAGAGGATTAGAAGAGACGAAGCAGTGCGTTTACGTAACAGGTATCAGCATAAAACTACCCGTAATGCAATTAAAAAATTGCGTAGCGAGGAAGACAAGAAAGCTGCTGAGACTTTATTGCCAAGTGTAGTAAGTATGATCGATAGATTAGCGAAACGCAATATCATTCATACCAACAAGGCTTCAAACCTAAAGAGCAAACTTTCCCAGAAGGTAGCTGCACTTTAAGTGCTTATAAAATATTGGATTAACGCTCTTTCTTTTATAAGAAGGGGCGTTTTTTATTGATTTTTTTTAAGCTTTGGAACCTGTTTTGATTAAATCCAAAATTTGCGCCTCATCCTGTATAGGCCTATTATAAAGCAGGAATAGAGTATGCATATCAGAAGCAAGTGAATTCTCCTGAGGTGGATATATTCATTTATTTTATATAAATAATTGTAATATCTAGAAGCCTTTATGGGAAGGTATCCTAGGTAAAATATAAATAGACCTATACTGATCCATTTAATACTGGCATACCTATAATTGTGCTTTTCTTGTATTTTTTTTCGTTCCAAAAAGAAAAGTATAGTGCAGTAAATAATAAGTAGCCCCCCAACCAAATAACTATAAAGCTGAGATTCCAGTGTAAAGCTCTCAAAAGTTGTGTTTATTACGGTTATGATTAAAAACAATACGCCGCCATAAAGGATTTGATTCTTATACTTTTTATTGTCGATATAGCTCCAGTACACATAGAAAAAATAGCAGAAAAATATGATATTGTAAATATTGTATATAATGACGTTGTATTCTACGAAAGTTGAAAAAAGGGAGATGTTGTAAACCTCATAATTTTTAGTAATGTATCCCAATATCTCTGTTAGGAGGGTGTACATAAGTATTACGGGAAACAGTCCTAAGGGTGTGTTGTAATATTTGGGGTATTTAACTAATGCAATAAGTACCGAAAGTGCATATAGGGGTTTGTATAAATTCTCTAGCAAAAGGTCTAAAAATTCCATTTTGGTTTAAAAGGATAATTGGTTAAGTCCCTGGTTAAAATTAATTGGCCTTATAGGGTGGTGGAATCATATCCCCCTCGTTTAGGATTAAGCTTTTGTCTTTGGCGTACATCAGGCTGGTAGAAATACTGGGTATAAAGGAGGCTTCCGATTTTTGGCTTGCTGCTCCTTGCTCGGTGTCCATATTTTCCTGTTTTTTAGGATTTAGGTTATCGGTGAGTAACATGGGTGTATTTCTACCATTGTCATCTTCACGAATGTAAAAAGCATAGTCCCCATTATTGCCCTCTTTTATAGTTGGGATCATAAAGAACGAATTTTGTCTGGGATGTTTAATTTCCCTTCCATTTTCAAAGGTTTTTTGGTCGGGATAATTGGAGAAATAAAAGCGAAGTGTGGAGATTTCTACGTTGGCATTTTTAGCTTCTTGTTCAATATAGGCCAAATATGTTTTAATAGTCTTATAATCATAAGATCCGAAACGTGCTACATCGAATTTTTTTTCCGGACTTTGTTCATTCTCAAATTTCTCTATTAGTCCTACCCTTCGTTCCCCATAGGCATCGTACATGGTCTTTGCTTGTGCAACAGTTACAATTTGTGCTGGAGCCTTAACGGGTGCAGGTTCTGGGGCCGGTGTAGGCTCTTTTTCTTTTTCTGGTTTACAGGAGGTGATGCCGAAAACTAGAATGGCCATCAGAAATAATAAGCGCGCTGCTCTTTTCGAATTTTTCATAGGATTGGTTTATTTGATTTGTTAAAATATAAGGGATGGGGGAAAACCCTTGTTAAAGTACTGATAAAAAAACGTTCCTATAAAAATACTAAAAAATAATTAGGGACTAATTTAATTGTACATCCCTATTTTTTCATCAATATTCAGTGATCTTGGCTGCTATAAGAGGTTGTTGGCTTTCTTTTGAGGCTTGCGCTCCACGATTGATGTAGACGAACTTTAAGGCAACAAAAAACTCCCATTTGACATTTGTCAAATGGGAGTTTTTTAGTATTGATGGTTCAAAAACTAACCGCTACTGATTCATGGTCAGTAAAAACTCTTCGTTGTTCTTGGTTTGTTTAAAACGTCGTTCTATAAATTCCATGGCTTCTACAGGATTCATATCGGCCAAATACTTTCTCATGATCCACATACGCTGAATGGTATTCTCATCCAATAATAGGTCGTCCCTTCTGGTGCTCGATGAGGTAAGGTCGATGGCTGGGAAAATTCTTCTATTCGATATTTTTCTATCCAATTGCAATTCCATATTACCAGTTCCCTTGAATTCTTCAAAGATCACTTCATCCATTTTAGACCCAGTTTCGGTAAGTGCTGTAGCAATAATGGTTAAGGAGCCTCCTCCTTCAATATTACGTGCTGCACCAAAGAAACGCTTTGGTTTGTGAAGCGCATTGGCATCCACACCCCCACTAAGGACTTTTCCAGAGGCAGGTTGAACGGTATTGTACGCTCGGGCAAGTCGTGTAATTGAATCTAATAAGATAACCACATCGTGTCCACATTCTACCAATCGTTTTGCTTTTTCTAAAACAATATTGGCAACTCTTACATGTTCTGTAGCTTCCTTGTCAAAAGTAGAAGCAACGACCTCACCGCGAACATTACGCTGCATGTCTGTAACTTCCTCAGGACGTTCATCTATCAAAAGAATAATTTGGTACACTTCAGGATGATTGGCTGCAATACCATTGGCAATATCCTTTAAGAGCATGGTCTTACCAGTTTTAGGCTGGGAAACAATCATACCCCTTTGTCCTTTTCCAATAGGAGAGAACAAATCAATTATTCTCGTGGAAATGGTGCTTTGTCTTTCAGCAAGATTAAATTTTTCCTGTGGGAATAAGGGGGTCAAGTGTTCAAATGAAACCCTATCCCTTACTATCTGAGGGTCAATTCCATTTATTCTATTCACCTTTATAAGTGGAAAATACTTTTCGCCTTCTTTTGGTGGACGTACATTTCCAAGTACAGTATCGCCAGTTTTTAGTCCAAATAATCTTATTTGAGACTGGGATACATAAATATCATCTGGAGAAGAAAGGTAGTTGTAATCCGAAGATCTTAAAAATCCGTAACCATCTTGCATAATATCCAAGACCCCTTCGCTTTCAATAATACTATCGAATTCAAATTCTGGTTCCTTGTATTTATTTTTTAAATCCTTATCAAAATTACTGTTGATTTTGTCAACGGTCGACTTTTGATGTTGGGGGCTTTTTTTATGCTGTGGTTTGTTGGGTTGGGAAGTGTTCTGGTGAGTGGTGTTTTGCTGGGCAGAACTTTTTTGATGCTCCCTTTTTATAGGACCAGCGGTGTTTTGCACGCGAGGATTTCTTACAGGCTTAGTTTTTTCCTGTTTGTTTTCCTCTGTGGGTGGTTTTGATGGAATCTCACGTTTCTTTTCTTCGACTACCACATTTTCACCTTCCGATTTGATCGGGGCGGGATCATTTTTCACCACTGGAGCAGGTTTTTCTTTAACGACTCGCGAACGCTTTACCTTAGGAGTATTATCTTCTGGTATGGTTGCAGGAGTGTTTTCTTGAACAATCTTTGGGTTTGAAGCCTGTACGTCCAATATTTGGTAGACCAAATCTAGTTTTTTCAAGGTTTTAAACTTGGCTACATTTAGGCCTTTGGCTATTTCCTGAAGCTCAGGAAGCTTTTTTGATTTTAAATCTGAAATCTCAAACATTAAGTTTTGAATAAATTATACTTATTTCGAAAATTATGAAGTGTACTGTACTTGTTTTTTGGGTAATAAAAAGGACATGAAAGCCCTTGTTGGTAAGTAATCTGACTTATAATAGAGCAATATTACAAATTTTTTTCAA
Source organism: Arenibacter antarcticus (assembly GCF_041320605.1). Lineage (NCBI taxonomy): Bacteria > Pseudomonadati > Bacteroidota > Flavobacteriia > Flavobacteriales > Flavobacteriaceae > Arenibacter > Arenibacter antarcticus. The sequence goes on along the minus strand of NZ_CP166679.1, from coordinate 381,860 downwards.
TATTTAGTCGATAAATTTTAAAAAGACGCTTATTTTTGTCTTTCAATTAGTGCGAAAAAACATGATTCAAAGAATTCAGACTGTTTATTTAATCGTTGTTATCATTCTTGGGGCCGTTTTGCCCTTTTTTGTGAATCTTTGGTCAGATGCAGCTGGGAATGAAATATTTTCAGACAATGCGGTGTTTATTTCATTGGTTTTTTACGGAAGCGCAGTTTTGGCGCTAGTCGCTATGTTATTGTTTAAAAATAGGAAAAATCAATTTGTGGTAAACAGATTGAATATGATATTGAATCTTTTTTTACTAGGATTTTTCGTTTATCGATCACTAAATTTATCCGGAGAAACTACGGTTTCAGAGAAGGGTATTGGGATGCTGATTCCTGTATTTTCTATCGTTTTTTTAGTCCTGGCCAACAGGGCAATAAAAAAGGATGAAGATCTTGTAAAATCTGTGGATCGTTTGCGTTAAGCCTAACATCTTAGTAGTATTAGTGCGTTAAACCCGGGGTTGTTCCCGGGTTTTTTATTATTGAAATTTTGTTTTAATAAATTGCTTTGAAACAAATTTATAGCTGTTAATTGAACCAATCTCGCTTTTTTAACGGGTTATAGTGGTTTAAAACTTTAGTATTATAGAGGTCCCTAAGAATTATCCTCTTTTTCCGAGCTCTATAATCTCCAGGTCTTTTATTTCTTCCTTGTCTATAACAAAGCGGAGCATGGTTCTGATCTGATGGAAACCATGGATGCCACATGCACCTGGGTTCATGTGAAGCAGGTTTAATTTTTTATCCCACATTACTTTTAATATATGTGAATGTCCCGAGATAAATAATTTCGGTGGATTTGCTTTTATTTGCTCCCGTACCCTTGGATTGTATCTGTTGGGATAACCCCCAATATGGGTAATCCAAACCTCCACTCCTTCGCATTTAAATCTATTGTCCAAAGGGAATTCTAGCTGAATTCTGTTTTCGTCTATATTGCCATAAACCCCTTTTAAAGGTTTTATTTTTTGAATGGTATCGGTGACTTCTAGGCTTCCAATATCGCCAGCATGCCATACTTCGTCTGCCTGCTTTACATATTTTAATATCTTATCGTCCATATGGCTATGGGTGTCGCTCAGTAGTAATATTCTTGTCATTGTTGTTCGTTTTGTGTTTTTGGAAATCCCATTATTGCTAATGTTCTTCAATTTCCTATTAAATACCATGATAGGGCGGTGAACCGGTATTACGGTTTTTTAGATATTACAAATGAATCTATTGTTGCTCTTATATAGATACTCTAGCGTATCTTTTTTCTATTTTCTAATACAGAACAAGTATCTTTGTGAACCACAAAACTAAATCATTCAGTTGAGATATTTTATCCAATTTGCATATCACGGTAAAAGGTATCACGGTTCCCAAATTCAACCAAATGCTATTACAGTGCAAGAGGTTTTGCAAACCGCTCTGTCCCTGATCTTAAAAGAATCCATACAGATTATGGCTGCCGGAAGAACAGATGCCGGAGTGCATGCAAGAGTAATGTATGCCCATTTTGATTTTAGTTCAGTATTGGAAAGTGGTCCGTTGTTATATAGGTTAAATGCATTCTTGCCCGCTGATGTAGTGGTGCAGCAAATTTTCCCTGTACCGGATGATGCGCATGCGCGTTTTGATGCCGAGGAGCGTACCTATGAATATTGGGTGACGGGCAAGAAAGATCCTTTTTTGTTCGACGCAGCCTATTATGTGAAATATCCGTTAAATATTGCGGAGATGAACAAAGCGGCCACTATTTTAGTGGGACATAGGGATTTTCAGTGCTTTTCGAAATCAAAAACCGATGTAAGGACCTATATATGTGATCTGCGTAGCGCAATTTGGACAACGGATGAGGAGAAAATGGTATTTACAATTAGAGCGGATCGGTTTTTGCGAAATATGGTGCGTGCCGTTGTGGGAACGTTGATCAATGTAGGGACGGGTAAAACGCCCTTGAAGGATATTCCCGCTATTATAGAAAGTAAGGATAGAAGTAAGGCAGGGATATCAGTGCCCGCAAAAGGATTATATTTAACTGCGATAAAATATCCAGATAATATTATTAATAACCATGGATAAGGATACAGGTAAAGCTTTTGATTTTAGATTATTCAAGCGTTTGTTAAGGCATGTAAAGCCTTATTCGGGAACCTTCTATGGGGTGGCTTTGGCGGCCATATTGTTGTCCGGATTCGCCGTGCTTACCCCTGTTTTAGTGGGTGAAATCGTGGACAATGCCATTACCAACAAGGATAGTGAAAAGTTGCTCATGCTTATCTTGGCCATGATCGGAGTTTTGTTTGGGGAGGTAATATGTCAGCTGTTGTTTAATTACTATGCCAATTGGTTGGGGGAGTCGGTAATTAAGGATATTCGCATTAAGCTCTTTAAGCATTTGATGGGGTTTAAGATGAAATATTATGATAATTCCTCCATTGGGTTATTGGTGACTAGGGCTGTTACCGATATGCAAAGAATAGGGGAAATTTTTAGTGAAGGCTTCTTTGTTATAGTTTCCGATCTTTTGAAAATGGTGGTAGTAGCAGCCGTTATGGTTTATTCCAATTGGAAATTGTCCTTGATCGTTTTTGCGGTCTTACCAATAATTCTCTACGCCACCCGATTGTTTCAAAAAGCCATGAAAGTTGCTTTTATTGAGGTAAGGGCGCAGGTTTCCAATTTAAATTCCTTTGTGCAGGAACGTATTACGGGAATGAAAATAGTCCAACTATTTACCCGCGAGGAAATTGAAAAGGAAAAATTCAGGGAAATCAACGAAAAACACCAAAATGCCTGGCTAAAAACTGTGTGGTACAACTCTATCTTTTTTCCTATCGCAGAAATAGTGTCTTCTATTACGGTAGGGTTGATTGTTTGGTATGGAGGTCTTCAGAATGTGGCAAATATAAATAAAGAGGAATATGGAACTATCTTTATGTTCATCTTACTCTCCAGCATGCTTTTTAGACCCCTTAGGCAAATTGCAGACAAATTTAATACCCTTCAAATGGGGATGGTAGCCGCCAATCGTGTGTTTAAAATTTTGGATACCGAAAGTAATATTGAAGATTTGGGTACGGTAGACAAGGAACATATAAAAGGAGATATTGAATTTTCTAATGTCCGTTTTGGGTATTTGGAGGATGAGGAAGTATTGCACGGGATCTCATTCAAGGTAGAGGCGGGGGAAACCATTGCCATTGTAGGGGCAACAGGTGCCGGAAAATCGACTATAATTAATTTGCTGAATCGTTTTTATGAAATTAATTCGGGCAGTATTAAGGTAGATGGAGTAGATATTAAGGAGTATAGGTTAAACTCCCTGCGGTCAAAAATAGCAGTCGTTTTACAAGATGTGTTTCTTTTTGCCGATACTATTGCCAATAATATCTCCTTGAAAAATGATGAAATTACAGAGTCGCATCTAGAGCAGGCGGCCATACAGATTGGGGTGCACGATTTTATCATGAGTCTCCCTGGGGGGTATAGTTACAACATTAAGGAGCGCGGGACCATGCTTTCTAGTGGTCAGCGGCAACTTATCGCATTTTTAAGGGCTTATGTAAGCAATCCCAGTATTTTGGTGCTGGACGAAGCTACCTCTTCGGTAGATACTTATTCGGAACAGTTGATACAACGAGCCACGGAAAAAATAACCGAAGGCCGCACATCAATTATCATAGCCCATAGATTGGCTACTATTAGGAAGGCCGATAAAATTTTGGTAATGCACCAGGGTGAAATTGTGGAAACGGGTACCCATGAGGAGCTTTTAAAGCAAAAGGGGTATTATCAGAATTTGTACGAAGCACAATTTTTGGCAGAGGAAGTTCTGTAAGAGAATTGGAAGCTTGCGTCAGACTTTGCTTTATTCTAAAAAAATAGAGGCAATTCTTAATCTAGCGGATTAAATAAGATCCTCTTTAATAAGACTTGCCAACTCAGAAAGGTCATTGAACAGAATAAACTCACCATTTTTAATATAGGAGATCAGTCCTGTTTCTTCACTGACAATCAATGCTAACGAGTCCGTTTTTTCAGTTATGCCCACTGCTGCTCTATGCCTTAAGCCAAAACGCAAAGGAATGTTGCGTTCATTAGATACAGGTAGAATTACACGGGTAGCCACTATATAATTATCTTGGATAACGGCAGCACCATCATGTAGGGGGCTGTTCTTGTAAAATATACTTTCAATGATAGGCTGTGTAATTTCAATATTCATCTTGTCGCCCGTGACCTTTACAAAATCCAAGGAATTATTCCGTTCAATTACCAAAAGCGCACCCGTTTTTGTTTCACTCATTTTTTCACAGGCACCTAAAATAGCATCCACATTGGGTCCGGTAGTAAGACCATCTTCGCGCGTAAATTTAAAGTGTTTTAGAAAGTTGCGCTTGGAAGCGAAATTGGTGGAGCCAACCATCAATAGGAATTTTCGAATTTCTTGTTGAAAGACTATAATAAGGGCAATAAGACCCACCTGCATGAAGCCTCCGACCATGCTGCTGATCATTTTCATGTCCAGGACTTCTGTTAATTTCCAAAAAGCCCAAACAATTACGATCCCAATAAAAATATTGATCGCTACCGTTCTGCGCACTAACTTGTAAATATAATACAACAGTATGGCCACCAGAAAGATGTCTATGATGTCGGTAATGCTAAAATCTAAAAAGTTTAAAAAATCCAATCTTTGGGGTTTTTGTAAAATTAGGAAATAAGGGATAACCACAAATTAATTTCATAAAAAATGTTTAATCCCTTTTGGCACCCATAATTATGGATCGATTTAAGGAGGTTTCTTGGGGTCGTTGCCTATTAGTATTGATGGCATTGTATAGGGTAATGCACTCTACAGCCTCCTTAACATCGTGTACCCGTAATAGGTTGGTTTTCTTTGAAAGCGCATACATATTAAGGGCGGTACTGCCATTTAAAGCCTCACTTGGGCTGGTGTTAAGAAGTTTGTAGATCATGGATTTTCTGCTGATTCCAGTTAAGATGGGTAATTCTAGCTGATGTAGCAATTCCATTTTCTGAAAGATCTCATAATTCTGTTCCAAGGTTTTGGCAAAGCCAAATCCAGGGTCAATTATAATATCGTTTATTCCTGCCTGCCGTGCCAAAAGGATTTTTTCTGAAAAATAGTATAAAATTTCACCCAGTAAATCTTGGTAATCTGTTTGTTGTGCCATATTCCTAGGGTTTCCCCTGGTGTGCATCAAAATATAGGGCACTTTGTGCGCTCCTACTGTAGCTAACATTTTTGGGTCTAAGGCACCTCCTGAAATGTCGTTTATCAAGGCAGCGCCTTCCTGTAAGCATTCATGAGCTACCCTGCTCCTAAAAGTGTCTATAGACAGTAAAATATTTGGAAAGGAACTTACAAGAAACTTTACTATCGGTACAATCCGTAGGCATTCTTCTTCTTCACTGATATGCTGGGCTCCTGGTCTGCTGCTATAGGCTCCTAAATCTATAAAAGTGGCCCCATCGGTAAGCATTTTATCCACCTGGGCCTTAATTTCACTGTCATTTTTGTATTGTCCCCCGTCATAAAATGAATCTGGGGTAACATTTAGGATTCCCATCACTTTAGGAGTGCTAAGATCCACTAAATTTCCATTGCAATTAATAGTCATTTCTTTAATAAGATAAAAGGGCTTAAAACTTTGGGAAGTAAACTAAAAACCCGATTTTTGATTACTTTAATAATTTAAGCGAAATTTACACAAATTAGATCGATTACATGCATAATACCTCTGAGCAATACGATGCCGTAGTAAAAATTTGTAGGGACCTGTTCCAGAAAAAAATGCAAGATTACGGAAGTGCATGGCGAATTTTGCGCCTTCCATCCCTTACCGATCAGATTTATATCAAAGCGCAACGTATTAGAGGTTTGCAAGAGAATCTTGTGCGTAAGGTTGATGAGGATGAGAGGTCAGAATTTATTGGAATCATTAACTATTCCGTAATGGCACTGATCCAACTGCAAAAAGGAGTGGTGGATCAACCCGATCTTTCTGCTTCCGAAGCGGTTGCCCTTTATGATGAGCACATATCGGTAGCCAAAACCTTAATGGAGAATAAAAATCACGATTATGGGGAGGCTTGGCGAGATATGAGGGTTAGTTCCTTAACGGATCTAATTTTGCAAAAATTATTACGGGTAAAACAAATAGAGGACAATAAGGGGAAAACATTGGTGAGCGAAGGTATCGACGCCAATTATCAGGATATGATCAATTATGCGGTATTTGCAATGATCCATCTTGATGATAAGGAATAATAGAATGTTGCATTTATAAATTGATATGAAATATTTAGTAGGATTTAGTCGAGCTGTTGTTGGGTTGTTATTTATCATCAGCGGATTTATAAAATTGAACGACCCCGTTGGATTTTCCTTTAAACTGGAAGAATACTTTAGTAGTGGGGTTTTAAATCTTCCATTTTTGGAACCTATAGCCTTAGAGATTTCCATTGCCGTGGTTATCTTGGAAGTGCTGCTGGGAGTTATGCTCTTGGTAGGATTCCGAATTAAATTTACAATATGGAGTCTGTTGGTGATGATTGTTTTTTTCACCTTCCTTACCTTTTATTCGGCCTATTTTAACAAAGTTACAGATTGTGGCTGTTTTGGTGATGCTATTAAACTTACCCCTTGGGAGTCCTTTACCAAGGACGTGATATTATTGGTGCTTATCATAATCTTAGTAGTTGGGGTAAATACCATTAGGCCTATTTTAAGGAATGGCGCAAAAAGAGTTATTGTAGGGATTACTTTATTTGCATGTGCTATCTTTGCATATCACGTGCTCCATCATTTGCCAGCAATAGATTTTAGGCCCTATAAAATTGGAGCCAATATAGAGGATGGAATGAATGTTCCTGAAGATGCACCGGTGGCAATTTTTGACTATGCCTGGAAATTTAAGGTAGATGGGGAGGAAATAATAATAGTAACTCAGGGCGATTACCCAACTGTTGAGGGAGAGTTTATAGGTGTGGAAACTACGGAAGTACAGAAAGGGTACGAGCCGCCAATCCACGATTTTACCATAGAGCAAGAGGGAGAAGATTTTGCGGTAACCCTTTTACAGGAGCCTAAGTTGGTAATGATAGTGGCCTATGACCTAAGAAAAAGTAACCTCAATGTTTTTGGGGATATTAAAACCTTGTCGGATAGCGCAATTAAAAGTGGGTATAAAGTAATTGGAGTGTCTGCTTCTGGACCGGAGTATACTGAAGATATTAAAAATAAATATCGATTGAATTTCGAATTTTATTTTACCGATGAAACGACCTTAAAAACCATAGTAAGGTCCAATCCAGGAATTTTGGTCCTAGAGAAAGGTACCATACTGGAAAAAGTGCATTATAATGATATGAAGAAACTTAAGTTTGATTAGATTTTTGTTCCTGATATAAACATACAAATAGAATACCAACATAATTAGAAAGAAAATGAGAAGTAAAATTGTAGCTGGAAATTGGAAAATGAATATGAACTTGGTGGAAACCGAAGCGTTGTTGGCCCAACTTTCCGCTAAAATGCCGGATACTAAGGCAGAAGTAATGGTAGCGCCTACCTATGTTAACTTAACCGCTGCTAAACAAGCTTTGAAAGCCTCGGCTATACAGGTAATTGCCCAAAATATGCACTTCGCCGAAAGCGGTGCCTATACAGGAGAGATTTCTGCTGATATGTTATTGGGAATAGGAGTAGATACGGTAATTATTGGGCACTCCGAAAGAAGGGCCTATTTTGGGGAAACCGATGAAATTCTCGCAAAAAAGGTTAAGGCTGCCTTGGCCAAGAATATGAGGGTTATGTTCTGTTTTGGTGAAGAGCTGGCAGACAGAAAATCCGACAATCATTTTGCAATCGTAGAAAGTCAGTTGAAAAATGCTTTGTTCAATTTAGAAGCCTCGGCCTGGAGTAAGATAATTTTAGCCTATGAGCCAGTTTGGGCCATAGGAACAGGTGAAACCGCCTCCGCGGAACAAGCACAGGAAATGCACGCTTTTATACGTACATCCATCACCAAAGCGGTAAACGCAGATGTGGCTAACAACGTATCCATTCTCTATGGTGGTAGTGTGAAACCTGGCAATGCGGTAGAAATTTTTTCTAAGCCCGATGTAGATGGTGGATTAATTGGAGGAGCTGCATTAGTAGCGGACGATTTTATAGCGATCGTCAAAGCCATATAATCTATAACTCATCCGACTGCTATGCTTAGTAGATAGTCAGTTTAAAGGAATTATATGTTTAGGGTGATATAAGAAGATTGGTCCAGGTGAATGCCAAATCGGTTCGGAGGTTAAGCTTTCCGTAGGATTGGTTTTATTTGGACCACTAGTTACATTTGCCCTTAATAATTCTGTATTTGATGCCCGGATAGGGAGAAAACCAGATTCCGAACAACTAAATTCATTAAGATATTGCTATGTCCAATTCCATTTATATAGAATACAATTTTACGGTAACACCATTGCAGCCTGCATCGGATATTTTGATCGCCGAATTGGGTGAACGCGGTTTTGAAAGCTTTTTGGAAACCGAGGAGGGAGTACAGGCATATATAAAAAAGGAGGAGTGGAATCCTGAAATCCTAACAGGTCTTGCTATTCTTGAGAATTCTTTGTTTACCATTGTACACAACTATGTAGAGATTGAACAGGAGAACTGGAACGCCACTTGGGAAAAGAATTTTAATCCTATTCAAGTAGGGGATAAGTGTGTGGTGCGTGCCCCTTTTCACGATAAGCCCGATGTACAATTCGATATTGTTATTGAGCCTAAAATGAGTTTTGGGACTGGACATCATGAAACTACCCATATGATGATGCAGCATATTTTGGATCACGATTTTAAGGATAAATCGGTCTTGGATATGGGGAGCGGTACCGGAGTGTTGGCCATTTTAGCTGCCAAGAAAGATGCTAAAACCATTGATGCCATCGATATTGATAATTGGTGCTACCTAAATGCCCTAGAAAATGTAGAGCGGAACAATTGTAGCCATATCAAGGTTTATGAAGGTACGGCCGACTTATTGGTGGATCAGAAATATGATATTATCATAGCCAATATTAACAGGAACATCCTTTTAGAGGATATTCCTTCTTATGTAAAATGTCTAGCAAAGGACGGGATGTTGTTTTTAAGCGGATTTTATGTACAGGATATTCCCCAAATCACTAATAAGTGCGAGGAAGTAGGACTGAAATTCGAAAATAATCTAGAAAAGAATAATTGGGTTGCAGTAAAATACGTATTTTAGATAGTTATAAAAATTGATTCTATGAGTACCAGGGAAAAAGTCTCGGAAGAATTACTTTTGGAGGAAGAGACGGTTAATCAGAATGAAATAGTGCTATTTAATGATGAGGTCAACACTTTTGACCATGTTATTGATACACTGATCAGTGTTTGTGAACACACACCAGAACAGGCAGAGCAGTGTTCTTTAATTGTGCATTACAATGGAAAATGCACTGTTAAGACAGGTGAATACAAAGACTTGGAGCCTAAGTGTACCATGCTTTTACAAGCTGGGCTAAGTGCCGAAATCATGTAGGAATCCAATTGTCAAAATCATCATTTTTATCTTATGGACAAGGCTATTCTATGCAACTTTCCTAAATTCTAACGGATTGGGTAGAAGTTTAGGGGTTTTAATAATCTTAAAAAAGGTCAAAACCCCATCCCTCCTAATTATTCCCGTTAATGTGGTAATTTGTTTTTTAGAACTCCATAGGCAAAGGTGCCTAAAACCGCTGCAGCAATTACAATGAGCATACTGAATACCCCAGTGCCCACTAACACATACATTGGTCCGGGACATGCTCCTGCCAAGGCCCAACCCAGGCCAAAAATGGTGCCACCAAGTATATAGCGGGTAAACCCCTTGTCTTTGGGCTGTAGGTTAATTTCCTTGCCCGCTACGCTTTGTACTTTATATTTCTTAAAGAGCCATATAAATAAGATGCCCAAGGATACTGCTGACCCAATGATGCCATACATGTGGAAGGATTGAAATTTAAACATTTCAAAAATCCTGTACCAAGAGACGGCTTCAGATTTAACCAGTACAATTCCAAAGAAGATGCCGACCAATAAAAATTTTAGATATTTCATTTTTAGAATATTAGGGGTAGAATAAAAAAGGTCATAATGAGTCCGCCAATAAAAAATCCGATAACGGCTATCAAGGAGGGCAATTGGAGATTGCTTAAGCCTGTAATGGCGTGTCCAGAGGTACAACCCCCAGCATATCTAGTGCCAAAACCAACTAAAAATCCCGCTATGATCAAAATAGACAAACCCTTTATAGATAATACATAATCCCAACTAAAGATTTCAGGAGGTAGTAAGGTCTCCCCAATTTGAGTAAATCCAAATTCCGATAAATCTGAAACCGTTTCTGGATTTAAGGCCATAGTGGAGCCGTCGGAAAGATATTGGGTGGCTAAAAATCCACCAATGACAGCGCCAAGAACTACGGTAAGGTTCCACCGCTGATCACGCCAATTGAACCTAAAGTAATCGGAATATTTTCCCGCACCTGCAATACTGCAAAATGTACGGAGATTGGACGACATGCCAAAAGTTTTTCCAAAATAGACCAATAATAACATGGTGGTCGCAAGTAGTGGGCCCGATATGTACCACGGCCATGGCTGCAAGATTACTTCCATTTTAAAAAATGTTTTTGCAAAGATAGAGATTCAAATATTAGTATGGCAATTATTGCATTAGGGAGGGAGTTGTAGTTTTGTGAATAGGAGTGTTGGACTGTGCAAAGTATAGTTCATTTGGGATTAAAATTGTTACTTGCCCCATTTGAAATTCCCGTTTACTCACTAAGTGAGGATTGAATGTTCTGACGTTTGCGATAAAATTTTATCAGTGGTTTCTGTCCGATGCCTCATGGGCTTGTCTTGAGATAATTTATCAGGTATTTATCGTTTTTTGTAAATCGCTAATGGCTATATTGTTGTTAATTGCATAATAAATTATTGGAGTAGCCTATACTTATTGGAGTAGCCTATATTTAAGGATATAAAATATTTATGTTATGAGGAATTTAGTTAAAAATAAAAGTGGATGGTGGATGGTCCTTTTGTTCGTCCTTTTAGGGATTTTCGCAATAAATGCCCAAAATATTCCAAGAAGTTATATTGCTTATAATACAAATGATGTAATGGTAATTGATGGGAAAATGGATGAAAACGCGTGGAAACTAGCGCCATGGTCTGAGGATTATATTGATATTGAGGGCGAATTGACACCTACCTATACAACCCGAATGAAAATGTTATGGGATAATAACTATCTGTATGTTTTGGCCCAAATGGAGGAACCCCATATTTGGGCGACCTTAAAACAACGAGATACGGTTATATTTTACAATAACGATTTTGAAATCTTTATTAATCCTGATGGAGATACCCATAATTATTATGAATTTGAAATGAATGCTCATAACACCCTGTGGGATCTTTTTATTACTAAACCCTACCGAAATAATGGTAATAAGGTCATAGATAGTTGGGATATTCAGGGGATTAAGTCCGCCGTGGACATTAGAGGGACTCTTAATAATTCTTCTGATACGGATGAAGGATGGACGGTAGAAATTGCCCTTCCTTGGAGTGTCATTACAGAGGCTTCTAAGGATGGTAAAATTCCAGAAAACGATTTTTGGCGCCTAAATTTTTCAAGAGTGAATTGGGATTTTGATATTACCAACGGCCGCTATTCAAGAAAAAAAGACGCTAAAGGAAGCTACATGCCAGAATACAATTGGGTTTGGTCCCCGCAAGGCGTTGTTAATATGCATGAACCCGAACATTGGGGCTATGTTTATTTCTCTTCTGAACCAGCGGGAGGCAAGGCCGAGTTCACAATTCCTCAGGACGATCATATTAAATGGTATCTGTATTCACTTCACAGAGCGGTGTTACACAAGGAGAAGGATGCCGAGAAACGTATTGTACAACCTAAGGAGATTTTGGGCAGTGTTCTGATGCCACGTATGGAAAAACACAAATCAGGATGGAATATTTGGGTTAAGAGTCCATTTACTGGAAAGATTTTGTTGGTAAAGGAAGATGGACAGTTTCAGAGTCTTGAGGGGAATAAGTAAAAAATTAATCAATACTTTTTGTCATCGATCTGAAACAACTACCATTAGACATATTAATTTGGTAGATATTAATTTGGGAGCGCTTCTGGCCGATAAGGAAATGAGGATTTTTAGCAAGGAAATTCTCTAAGGATTCCTAGAACTTACAATGCAAACAAAATCCACAAAAACCCAAAAGTGGAGTTGGAAGTAGTATTTAACCATAAAACCCAATCACAATGACTACGGCAAAAGATCTTGCAGATTACCATCAGTTGGTTTCGGACCTATTTAATTGGCCCAATAGAGAAGAAGAATGGGAGCAGTATAAGCTGACCACTAATCAGATTGCTCATTATAATGAGTATGGATATGTGTCAGGAATTAAATTATTGGAAGAATGGCAAGTAGATGTACTCAGGGGGGAGTTAGCACAGCTAATGGACCCTAAACACCCAGCCCATCATTTGTTCTATGAGTTTCACAGTAATGAGTCCGAAGATCCCAATTCCGTTTTGTTCCATTCCTTAGGGCATTGGCGAATTGCCAAAGGGTTCCATGATGTGCTCTGGAATCCTGCTTTTGTAATGGCCGCTCATCAATTATTGGAGAATAAGCCAGTTCGTTTTTGGCACGATCAATTATTCTGTAAACCTGCCTTACACGGTGGCGTAGTGGCTTGGCATCAAGATTATTCCTATTGGACCAGAACCGTGGCCATGCAACACCTTACTTGTTGGACTGCATTAGATGATGCCAATGTAGCTAACGGATGTCTGCAATATATCCCCAAGAGCCATAAATGGGGTTTATTGCAAAAACCTGCCCTGGCTGGTGATATGGATGGATTAAAACAATTTCTTTCTCCTGAACAAAATAAAGCCTTTAATCCTGAAACCATAGAATTAAAAAAAGGATATGCCACTTTTCATCATCCTTTGATGGTTCATGGTTCCTATGCTAACAAATCCGAAAGGAGCAGACGTGCCTTTGTGTTGAACGTTTTTGCTGATGGTACCTTAAGCAATACCAATGATGAACTGCTACAAGGTGTTCCCGCGATTCCCAAAGGGGGAAAAATGCAGGGAAAATTCTTTCCTTTACTGCAATAATTATTCTTTGAGGTGGACTACAATTTGGAAGCTTAATAATTGATCTCCTATTCCTAATGAAAAAGTTTATTATCTTGGAGAAATGTTAATCGGTGCAACACCTCAATTGGTAATCCACTTGGGGTATTATTCCAAGATAAGATAGATCTAAAATCTCGATAGATATGGAAGAGAACAGTGAAAAAAAACTCCGGAGCAGTAATTGGTTTGGCCGTAGTGGTAAGGACGGATTTATTTACCGTGCTTGGATGAAGAACCAAGGAATTCCGGATTCTGAGTTTAATGGGAAACCGGTAATCGGTATTTGCAACACCTGGTCTGAATTGACGCCCTGTAACGGTCATTTTAGGGAACTGGCAGCCTCCGTTAAAAAAGGAATTTTGCAGGCTGGTGGCTTTCCGGTAGAATTTCCCGTAATGTCTTTGGGAGAAACCCTTATGAAACCCACCGCAATGTTATACAGAAACTTGGCCAGTATGGATGTGGAAGAAAGTATAAGGGCGAATCCCTTGGATGGGGTAGTATTGCTATGCGGATGTGATAAGACCACCCCTTCCCTAGTCATGGGAGCGTGTAGTGTGGACATCCCCACTATTGTGGTATCCGGAGGTCCTATGTTGACGGGGAAATACAGAGGTAAAAATATTGGTACCAGTGATGTCTGGCGCTATCATGACGATGTTAGGGAGGGCAAGTTGCAATCCTCGGAGTTGCGGAATATTGAAGCGGCTATGTGTAGAAGCGATGGACATTGCGCCGTTATGGGCACCGCCTCCTCTATGGCTTGTATGGTAGAAGCCTTGGGAATCACCCTGCCTGAAAATGCGGCTATTCCTGCTGCAGATGCCCGTAGAAAGGTATTGGCTCAGTTGTCAGGACAAAGGATTGTGGAGATGGTGAAAGAAGATCTAAAACCTTCCGATATTTTGACCCTTAAAGCTTTTGAAAATGCCATCAAAGTAAATGCGGCTATTGGGGGGTCTACTAATTTTGTAATCCACCTTCTTGCCATTGCGGGAAGGGTAGGGGTGCCTCTTAAGTTGGATGATTTTAATCGCCTGTCAAAAAATATTCCCCTGCTTGCTAATCTTCAGCCGTCCGGAAAACATTTTATGGAAGACCTTTTTTATGCCGGTGGTTTGCCAGCAGTTCTCAAAGAACTTAGGGGTATCTTACATAATGAATGTATTACCGTAAATGGAAAAACAATTGAAGAGAATTATAAAAATGCCGAGAACTATGATACGGATGTAATAGGAAGTTTTGATTGTCCCTTTAATGATGCTACAGGATTGGCAGTGCTGCATGGGAACGTTTGCGAAAATGGAGCGGTAATAAAGCCTTCAGCAGCCAGTGCCCATTTAATGGTGCATTCGGGAAAGGCCGTGGTCTTTGAGAATATCGAGGATTATAAGGCCAGAATAGATACGGATGACTTGCAAGTTGATGCAAATAGCATTTTGGTGTTGAAAAATGTAGGACCTAAAGGCTATCCAGGGATGCCCGAAGTGGGGAATATGGGACTGCCTAAAAAGCTATTGGAAAAAGGGGTTAGAGATATGGTGCGTATCTCAGATGGACGTATGAGTGGAACTGGTTTTGGTACCGTTGTACTACACGTATCTCCAGAAGCTGCTATGGGAGGGAACTTCTCGGTTATTCAAAATGGGGATGTCATTACGCTAAATGTAAAAGAACGCAGCCTAAACATAGCTCTTACCGATGAAGAGTTAGAATTGCGGAAACGGAATATCACATTGTCTTCTCCATTAGTGGATAGGGGATATGTAAATTTATATATCAACCATGTAGAACAAGCACATTTGGGGGCTGATATGGATTTTTTAAAAGGAAAATCGGGGGCAAATGTGCCTAGGGATTCCCACTAAGTTAAAATATAAGCGTATGAATCTTAAGAATAAGGTGGCCATTGTAACAGGGGCTGGTCAAGGTATAGGATTGGAAATCTGCAAGCAATTGTTGACTCATGGTGCTATGGTAGTTTTGAACGATATTGATACCGTATTGGCAGAAAAAACTGTTATTTCCCTCCAATCTAGTGGAAAGTGCACTGCCGTGGTTGGAGATTCTAGTGATTTGGCCATTATCCAAAAAATGGTTGATATAGCGGTAAGCACCTATGGGAAATTGGATATCGTTATTGCAAATGCTGGAATCACCCATTTTGGAGACTTTCTGACCTATTCAGCAGAATCCTTTTTTAAAGTAATGGAAGTCAATTTGGGTGGAAGTTTCTTTTTGGCACAGGCGGCAGCCAACCAGATGAAAGAGCAGCGCAGTGGAGGAGCAATCGTGTTTATGTCTTCCGTAACCGCACATCAGGCCCATAAAAATTTGTCCGCTTATGGGATGAGTAAAGCGGCACTGGAAATGCTGGCGAAAAACCTGGTGATCGAATTATCACCTTATAAAATAAATGTCAATACCGTTGCACCCGGTGCTACCCTCACGGAACGTACGCTTAAGGAAGAAAACTATTCCGAAACATGGCAAGGATTGACCCCTTTGGGAAGAGCGGCAAATGTGCAGGATATTGCGCAGGCAGTTTTATTTTTGGTATCGGACAATGCTAAACATATTACAGGTCAAAGTCTTATCGTAGATGGTGGTTGGAGTTCCTTAAGTCCATCGCCTTACCAGAATTAAATAATCAACCATAAATAAATAATAATGAGATCAGTAGAGGTTGTATGTGACCAAAAAAGTGAATTGGGAGAAGGGCCTGTCTGGGATGTGGCAAGAGGACTTATCTGTTGGGTGGATATTTTAAATGGCCATATTCATGAATGGGATGCAGAAGGAAATTCGTTGAATACCATAAAAGTAGATCAAATGATCGGAGCTATAGCGGTCTGTGTCGATGGGAATTATGTGGCGGCACTGAAAAATGGATTTGGGATTATTGATTGTAAAAGCGGGAATGTTCAGATGATCGCAGATCCAGAAGAGCATTTGCCTGAAAATAGGTTTAACGACGGAAAATGTGATCCTTCAGGACGATTTTGGGCAGGAACCATGCCACTCTCGGAAGATAAAGCTTCTGGGAGCCTTTATGTGTTTAATAAAGATAGGTCCGTGATAAAAATGGAAGATAATATCACTATTTCCAATGGATTGGCTTGGAGTAAGGCAGAAAAAGCCTTCTACTATATAGATACCCCTACCTTAAAAGTGGTGCGTTATGATTATGCAGCGGAAAATGGAACTATTACCAATAAAAGAACCGTCATCCATATCCCTAAAGAAGCGGGATTCCCCGATGGGATGACCATTGATCGGGAGGGAATGCTGTGGATTGCACATTGGGGGGGCTGGCAGGTGACGAGGTGGAATCCTATAACAGGGGAACAGTTGACTTCCTTTAAACTCCCAGCATCAAATATTACTTCTTGTACCTTTGGAGGTAGCGCCTTTAAGGATCTATATATTACATCGGCAAGGAAGGGGCTCAGTGAAGAGGAATTAAAGCAGCAGCCGTTGGCTGGCTCCCTCTTTGTTATTCGCAACTGTGGGTATACTGGGGTTCCAGCAAATGAATTTAAGAATTGAAAAAATACAAAAGGTCCATGAAATTTTATTCATGGACCTTTTGAAAGAATGATCTAACGAAATGAAAAGCATTATATTCCCAATAGTGCTAGACTCTGGATTTACGTTTTTTCATTTGTTTGTCTTCCATTTTTTTTAATATTTTATCTTGTTTTTTAGCTTTTACATCCGCTTTGGATTCTTTCATCTTTTTGGCCACGATAGAATTATTTAATGATTGAAAATAGTTGAAATAAGATTATCCAATGTAAGGTAACTTTATGCAACGAGTAGACCATTTCGAACAACTGGGTTGCTGGAATAGGGAATTAAATAAAGTTAATAGGATAATTGGAAGCACACTCGTCGGTGCTTGTTAATTCGGGAAGATAATTTTCATTTTGTTGGATTTAACGGGCATAAAATAAAGGTTAATATAAACTCCCATAATTGTATTGCAATGGTGGTTTAAAATAAAATTTTTAATGTCGAAAATCATACTGGTAATCACTTTGTTGTTGAAAAATGAATCACACTTTCTACAAAAAATGAAGATAAGGATATATATCCCATTTACCTAATATTGAGGGATTTCCTATAGGCTTGGAGGAGCGTAAAGGGATTCTAAAAATGATAGAGTCAAAAGGTGTTTCTGCCATGGAATATCGATATGATATATGAGGCTAGAGGTTCAGGGAACGGAATTTTAGCCACTTTATTGAGGGATTTGGATTGTGGATAATCACCCAAGTATGCGCGTTTCCAATATATTGTATTTAAATGTATAATAGTGGGTTAAAAATTCTTAGGATTTCAAAAAAGATATGATATTTGTAAAAAATTTGGCAGCATACCATGGATGTCGCAATCTTGAAGATTTTTGGAACCTAAAAATTGAGGGATTGATAAATATGGCTGGTGTTGGTAATTCCAAAAGGTGCTTTAGACAGGTTGGCTTGGATGAAATATTAGCAGCTAATGGAGTTTTTATATAATGCCATATATTCAGCAAACTAGGTTGTAATATGTTTAGGGTGCTTGGATATTGATATCTAGTGTTTTGATTAAATTAATAACTTTTAAATTATACCTATGAAAGTTCGTGAACGGTTTATGATTATCTCAGTGATCGTGATTGTTATTATTGCTGGCGTTGCCCTATTTTGGCCCCCAATTTTATGGATTTTACTGATAGTCGGTCCCTTGGTTGTTATGGGAATCTTTGATATTGTCCAGAAAAAGCATACCATTAGGCGAAATTTTCCACTTATTGGCCGTTTCAGATATATGCTGGAGTCGATACGACCCGAAATCATGCAATATTTTGTGGAAACCGATACACAGGGAAGGCCGTTGAATAGAATATTGCGGTCCTTGATTTATAGGAGGGCGAAAAAGCAGACCGATACCGAACCTTTCGGTACTCAAATGGACCTGTACCACGCAGGTTATGAATGGATGGAACATTCTATGTATGCGAAACATAACCCTAAGGAAATTGGAGAGTTCCCCAGATTAGTGATCGGAGGAAAAGACTGTAAGCAGCCTTATTCTTCCAGTTTGTTGAATATTTCTGCCATGAGTTTTGGATCCTTAAGTAATAATGCGATCCTCGCCATGAACAAAGGGGCGAAAATGGGGAATTTTGCGCACAATACTGGAGAGGGAGGTATCAGTGATTATCATTTGGAACACGAGGGAGATCTTATCTGGCAGATTGGTACTGGATATTTTGGGTGTAGGAATGATGATGGAACCTTTAATGGAGAGAGTTTTAGAGAAAGTGCATTACGGCCCCAGGTGAAGATGATTGAGATTAAATTGTCCCAAGGGGCCAAGCCTGGTCATGGAGGTATATTGCCTGCTGCTAAAAACACCGAGGAAATAGCCAGAATCAGACATATAAAACCTCACATGGCAGTTCATTCGCCTCCAGCTCATAGTGCTTTTTCGGATCCGATTCAATTTATGTACTTCATTAAGAAATTACGTGAACTTTCCGATGGTAAACCTATTGGATTTAAGTTATGTATTGGTAGGAAACAAGAATTTATGGATTTCTGTGAGGCCATGGTTTATACAGGAATTACCCCAGACTTTATTACCGTAGATGGTGGGGAAGGGGGTACTGGTGCCGCTCCGGTGGAGTTCTCGAACAGTATGGGGATGCCTTTGAGGGAAGGTCTCGTCTTTGTGCATGATACCCTAGTAGGGTTTGCCCTTAGAAAGGAAATAAAGGTGATTGTTGCAGGAAAAATCATTACAGGATTTAGTATGGCGCGTGCTATTGCCCTTGGGGCCGATGGTTGTAATAGTGCTAGGGCCATGATGATGGCAGTAGGTTGCATACAGGCACTACAATGTAATTTAAATACCTGCCCCACAGGAGTGGCCACCCAGAATAAATCCTTGGCAAAAGGTTTGGTAGTAGAGGATAAGGCCCCAAGGGTATATAATTATCATGAGGCTACCATTCATAGTTTCTTGGAGTTAATAGCAGCTGCTGGCTTAGATGGTCCTTACGAGTTAAGTCGTGAGCATATCAGTAAGAGAATTGGCATGTATAACGTTCGTACCTATGATGAAATCTATCCCTATATGGAAGAAGGTTCGTTATTGAAGATAGATACCATACCAGAACACTACAAGCGTTATTATCAGTTGACTAGGATTATGAAATAAAGTATTTAGGAACCGATTTTGTTTCGTTTCAAGAACCAAATTTGGTGGTATTGAGTGAATTTAAGTTTGCGTATACAGTACTTTGCTGGCAAGGGCGTAAGCTTTTGGTGTTATTGGCTGGTCAGACACCGCAACGTTTTATTGATGGTATGGTTTTACCTATTTTTCTGATTTAATCCTTAATTTTAAGGTAATTTCACTTAGAAATATATACTTTAATGGCGGCTACATGGGGAAGCAATTAAAAATAGGGACGATTAAAATATTGACAGTAGTAGGACTGCTTTTGGGGCTGTTGGCAATATTTATGGGATTTAGTAGAAATTGGACGTCAACTGATCCCATAGAAACCTCCTATGAAATATTGCAAAAATGGGAACTTCCTCCCCAATTACGGGAAATATCGGCTATTGCATGGTTGTCCAACGATAAAATTGCAGCGGTTCAGGATGAAGTGGGAATCATTTATGTCTATGACCTAAAAACAAATAGGGTAACAGAGGAGTATAAATTTGGTGATTTCGGAGATTATGAAGGGTTGGCGGTTTACGGTGAGGATGCCTTTGTACTGCGCAGCGATGGGGCAATATTTGAAGTGAAGAAATTTAAGGGCCCAAGACCTGAGGTAGTGGTTTATAAGACCGCTTTTTCAAGTAAAAATAATATGGAAACCTTGGTCTTTGATAAGGAACGCAATAGCCTGCTACTGGTGCCGAAAGACCGGGATTTGAAATCGGACAACTACAAAAGGATATACGCCTTTTCCTTGGATACCTATGAAATGGCTGCGGAACCTATATTAAAAATAGACCTTAAGGACGTAGCACTTAAGCCGTACTTTCAAAAAAATAAATTTAAGACGTTTAGACCATCGGCTATGGCCATTCATCCAGATACAGGGGATATGTATATTTTGGAGGCTACTAGACCAAAATTGATGGTAATGGATCCTAGTGGTAAAATTAGTGCCATTTACCCTTTTGATCGTCATCTATTTCCTCAGCCAGAAGGTATTACCTTTGGAGATGATGGAAGCCTCTACATTTCTACTGAAGGTGAAAAAAAATCCCGAGGAGTGATTTATAAAGTGAGTTTAAAATAGGAATAGGTTTATAAAACCTACCCTTACTGAAGCTTAGAAATCCGGCTGCTATTGTATATTTTTTCAAGAAAGAATAAAGAAAGTTATTTTCACAGTGGACGAAGGTTTCGTTACTTTATCTAAGATCATTTTAAAATTAATGACGGGGAATATCTGGTAGAGTTTACTACCGGATAGACAGGCGCTGTCGAAACCTTAACTGAATTGTCTGGATCTTTTTAGTAAAAGCTCCGCTTTGAAAATCAGCAAAAAACAACTTGACTTACTCCAATTGCGACATTTTCGGACGATTTCCTGCTGAGGTGCTGTTCTTTTAGAGGCTTTATATCGTGCTAATTACGGGCAATCATAATCAAATACCACAACATCTTCCTCGGTCATAATCCCGTCTGGGTTGTATGGGTTCACGGCATTGTACTGTACAAATTGTATGGAATTAATCTCACCCTCTAAATATGCCCTAACAAACATTTCATCATAATCCAACGGAACAACTACTTCATACAATAATTCGCCCCAAAGGAATATTTCGGGGTATCGATATCTATCTACTTCCACCGTTACTTGGTGGATGCATTCGGGGTCGAGCACCGCAAACCATAAAGATTGTACCCGCATGGGATCGAAGCCTCCATTTATCAAGCCTTCTAAATCGGGTGCAGGATGTTGGTCAAAGCAAAATACAGTTCCGTTTATCGTTTCTGTTCCGGCTACCGTTATGTCTATAGGCAGCGTTGTGTCCCAATAAGGGGATAGTTGTAGTTCGTCTACCGTTGGCAACGCAAATATAGTGTCGTTCCCATTCATCAATGACACATTGTTTACCCTGTAGTTTCCAAACAAAATGGGATTACTGGGATTGCTTACATACCTATTTCCTATCTTTTCTAAGGTTGAGGTATAGGTGTAGTCTTCGCCCCGTGAATTTGTTACGTTGTACCAAACTTCAGTTGGGTCTATATCCTTACAGGATGGGACCTTTGATGTAGTGTTGGCCTTTAAGGTTGGTGTACCCATCGAAAATTGCAATGTCCCTATGCCTCCCGGTCTTGCGGTCAGCTCGTCCTTTTGACACCCGAAAGCTGAGATTGCCAGCAATAAGATCAATTTTTTCATTGATTCTATTTTTTAGTGGGTCCTCTATTTCATCTCTAAATGATATTTAGAGTAGCATAGTGTCTCCATTAGTTATTTTCGGGAACATTTTATCAAACTGGAGGAGTAAAAGAAAAATAGTTTTACGTTTGATAATTTTAACTATTTAAATATATGATATTTATTTCGTTTTTCGCTAACTTACTTGCTTTATCTTTCTCAATATCAGGCATCTATTGGGGTGTCTGAGTAGTGGGGGATGCTAAAATAAAAGCCTTAAGGGCCTAGTTCAGAGGGGTCAGGAATATAGAATTCTTCCTATTTTGGTTAACGCAACTATTTGCAAAAATATCTCGCTGCGCTAAGTCTCCAGACTTAGTGCCGACTTTGTGCCGGCTTAGTGCCGGATTCACTTCCTACACTGGAAAATGTAATCCTGTATAAGAATGGAAACCAAAACAAGCTATGGCTTGCTATTTTTTGTTTTTCTTCCGGCTAGTGTGATTCGTTGAAAACTCGCTGCGCTAAGTCTAGTGTCGTTCCCATTCATCAATGACACATTGTTTGCTCGCTGCGCTAAGTCTCTCGACTTAGTGCCGACTTGATCCGTTATTGATCCGAAATTAAGTAGTTGCAAATTGCTTTAAATAAAAAAAAGTTAAGCGCTAACTTAACTTTTTTTTTGTGACCGGGCTGGGGCTCGAACCCAGGACCCTCTCCTTAAAAGGGAGATGCTCTACCAACTGAGCTACCAGGTCATTCTGTGTTTTAAATACAGTATTGTTTGGGGCTGCAAATATAAAATCATTTGTTTGTTTTGCAAAGTTTTTATTGTTTAAATTAAATTTGGAGATTTGGAGTGGTTTAAAAATGAAAAAAGTGCGATTAAATAATAAACCGTTAGCCTAAATAAAATTTAGTGCTAACGGTTACAGTGCCCACGACTAGATTCGAACTAGCACATCCTTGCGAACACTACCCCCTCAAGGTAGCGTGTCTACCAATTTCACCACGTGGGCTTTTTGATAATGTATTTGGAATTCACTTTAATGCTGATTCTAAATACAAAATTAAGTAATTTCAAATAACTTTAAACAAAAAAAGTTAAGCGCGAACTTAACTTTTTTGTGACCGGGCTGGGGCTCGAACCCAGGACCCTCTCCTTAAAAGGGAGATGCTCTACCAACTGAGCTACCAGGTCAATATGTGATGCAAATACGTGTTGTTTGCGGGTGCAAATATAAAATCATTTGTTTGTATAACAAGGCTTTTTTATTATTTTTTTATTTTTTTTTATTTACCACCAATTTAAGCCAAATTTACAAAAAATTTGAACCGTGAAAATAGTATTGATAGGGTATATGGGTAGTGGGAAGTCTACCATAGGGAAATTGTTGGCTAAGGAATTGAAATGTAGATTTTTAGACTTGGACGATGTCTTGGAAAACAATCTTGGGACCTCCATTTCTGAGCTCTTTAAAACCAAGGGAGAAGTGTTTTTTAGGAATAAAGAGCATCATTTTTTAAATGAACTTTTAACTGAAGATTCCAACTTTATTTTGTCAACTGGGGGTGGAACTCCATGTTATTCCGGAAATATGGACAGTATGTTGCAATATGCAGATGCTGTTTTTTACCTAAAAGTTTCCATTCCGGGATTGATTGAACGATTAATACCTGAAAAGGAACACAGACCCCTTATCAAGGATATTGCGAATGAAGACCTGCCAGAGTTTATTGGCAAGCATTTATTTGAACGCAATAACTTCTACTTAAAAGCAAATCATATTGTGGAATGTGATAATAAATCGCCTCAGCACATTGCTGATGAGATTATCGGCTTACTCGGATAGGTACACGGAATCGTTATTGTTTTTGAATTCTACAATAATGTGTTCCAGTAATGATGTAGAAAGGGAAATTCCTTTATAATCGGCTTTAACGGGATATTTCTTGTGGTTTCTATTGACCAATACCGCCGTTTTTAGCTGTTTTAATGGGACTTTTAAAAAATGGTGCACTCCATAGATCAGGGTAGTGCCAGAGTTTAATACGTCGTCTACTAATACCACAGATCGATTCGTGTACCCAGATTCAGGGATAGAGGTGCTTACCCCGCTGTTTAACGGGTTCTTTTTGTCCATATGTACTTTGCACAAGGTAATATTGGCATCGGTTATCTGTTGTAGTACAGATTGAATTTTTTTCGCAAAACTCAATCCGCCGCCTTCTATACCTGCAATAATAATCTCCTCCTCATTTACATTGGCCTCGTAGATCTGATAGGCAATGCGTTTAATTTTGTGCTGTATTTCTTCGTGGGATAATATTCTGTTGGACATAGTACTTCTTATTTGGATTCAAATATAAAAAACAGTTCCTTATCTTCTCTCGGTTTTATAGAATTGTAGGCAGTTTCCAATACCTTAAATTGGAAATAGTCCGAAAAATGAGCCTTGTATTCGGTTATACTTCCCCCATAGGGTGGCCCTGACTCGGTTAGTGGGAAAGTAAAAAACAATCCTACCAGCTTGCCCTTTGGCCTTAAAAGTTCTTTTATTTTAAGTACATATTGCGGTCTTAAGCTGGGAGCTATGGCACAAAAAAAAGTCTGTTCTATAATTAAATCAAAACCCGTCAGGTCTAGGTCAAAGAAATCACCTTCTATAAGTTGGTCCTCGGGGTAATTGGGTAACTGCATTTTTATGCGGTCTAGGGGTGCTTTGGCAATATCAACAATATATACGTTCTTAAAGCCATGTTGAACCAGATATAGGAGTTCGTATGCGTTTCCAGCACCGGGGATAAGGATTTTTATATCCTTGTTGGGCAATTGGTCCAAATAGGCAGTAAGGGGAGGGGAGGCGTATCCAATATCCCAACCCAAATTCCCGCTGTTGTATTTGTTTTCCCAGAAATTCTTATTCTGTTCCTTCATCAGTTTTTTTTACTGGTCCATCTACTGGATCTTCCTCCAAGTAGTCCGTAATATCTCTTCTATCTTTTTTCGTAGGTCTGCCCATCCCTTTTTTTCTATAGTAATCCTTGGAATACTGTAACAGCTCATTGTGCTCAAAAGCCTCCTTAGGCGTGGTATCCTTTCTATAGATATCCACTAATTTGGCGCCAACCCTGCTTGGTGGGATGTCCAAGACGGTAAACTGATACTTAATCTGGTTTTTCCTAACCACAATCTTATCTGTGGGATACACCTCCCTAGAGGGTTTTACCACCTGCTCGTTTATTCTAATATGGCCCTTTTTACAAGCTTCGGTTGCTATATTGCGGGTCTTATAATAGCGGGTGCTCCATAAGTATTTGTCAATTCGCATAAACTATTCAAATTCTTTGTTAAGGTCTCCTACAAAAATAGGGGAAAATTGTATCTTGCCGCCTTTAAATAAGAAATCAATGATTTTAAAGAGAGTTCTGTTGTTCGCTTTTGTATTTGTTACTATTTGGTCCTGTAAGAAGGATGACGGCCCCTCAGTAGTGGTGGTGCCTCCAAAGAATTTGGAGGAAGTGATTCCACTAGATGACACTAGTATTAAAGATTTTTTGGAAACACATTTCTATAACTATGAGGAATTTGAAAGTCCTGCTGAAGGCTTCAATTTTAAAATAAAGATAGATACCCTCGCTGGGGACAATGCGGATAAGACAAGCCTAATGAGCCAGGTTACTGCTAAAACCATTTCCGTACCTGCCAATAGGTTTGGATCGGAAGGAGAAGGTATGGTAGACCATACTTATTATTATTTGGTAGCCAGAGAAGGAGTAGGTAAAGCAATTACCGTAGCCGATTCTGCATTTGTTAGATATGAGGGAATGTTGTTGAATGGTAAAAGATTTGATGCTTCCGGTAATTCACCGGTATGGTTCGATTTGGCTGGAATTCAAGGAGGAGGTGCACGTGGATTTGCGGAAGGGACATCCCATCTTAAGACAGGGGGAGCGCCTATAATTAATGCGGATGGAACCTTTTCTGTGGAAGAGTATGGAGTAGGGTTGGTTATTTTTCCTTCAGGATTGGGTTATTATAACTCTAGTGTTCCCAATATTCCAGCTTATAGCCCTTTAGTGTTTACAATCGATCTTTTTGCAATGAGTCAAATTGACCATGATAATGATGGGATTCCGTCATTTATGGAAGATTTAAATGGAAATGGGTATTTGTATGACGATAACACAGATATAGAGAAAGAGATAAAAGATAAGGTTCAATTTACAGCCAACTTTATGGACCCCGATGATGACGGTGATGGAAAACCTACAAGAGAGGAGATTCTTATAGATGCGGATGGAAATATAAGCTTCCCTGATACCAATGGAAACGGAACTCCGGATTATTTGGATCCCACTACCAAATAATCCAAAATTAAAATTCACTAAAAACCGACTTTTGAATCTGATTCAGGAGTCGGTTTTTTTATTCCTTTTAGTGATGTTCTCATGGTTTTTTATTTAATGTGGCATCCTACATCAAGGAAGTGTAAATGGATAAATGTCAAACTTGCTTCTGGATACATTTTTATTCCGCTGCGCTCCATAAAGCCACTCTAAGTAACGGGGAGGTTTAAATAGAATATTTTATTAATGTAAAAATGCACCAGTTAATTAATTTACTAATGTGTTGATATGTCAATTTGGAAATGTGCCTATAAGGGAAGCATTCAGGCTTTGGCTAAAGCCGTTTTTCTGATTCGTTAGTAATCCCCGTGATAAATCACGGGGCAATTCAATTCGATCAGCATTGTTAAAAGGGTATGAAGATGCGGAGTATTGAAGTTACGGAGGGAATACTATGAAAATATAACAATTTGTTAATTTGCTAATGTGTGGAATTGTCAATTTGGAAATGTTTTACGTCATTTCGAAATGAGCCTTATTTTTGGGCGATTGAGAAATCTCACCTTCTAGGGTGAATTGTTAAAAGGTTATGAGAATACGGAGTTATCAAGTTATGTGGTAGAGGTCCAATTGAATTGGTTGAGCTATATCAGGGAAATATAACGGACACAATACTGAATACTCAGAACTGTGTACTTAATACTAATCTCTGCGTTAGCTTGTGCAGCGGCATCCTTTTTTGATCTTTTTGGACTTGTATTTCCTAATCCTGCAAGGTTTAGCAAACCTTGCAGGTATTGTGGACAATGCCTAAATAGAGCCACATAATGGATGGTGTAGAGCGACAATCAAAAAAGATATAGCGAAAAAAGCGACCCAATAGGGGAACGCCCAACATAGAATTGATTTTTTAAATGATTTCCCGGTTAATGAGGTCTAAAAAAAAACCGTCCATCAAATTAATTTGATGGACGGTTCCAATAACTTTTAAGCAAGTAAAACTCTAGTGCGACTTCTTGCTAAGTACTATTAAAGGCTAATTCCCAAGCTCAAGATCAATTGATCGGGTCTGGTGTCGATTCTGTCTCCAGAAAATACACCATCAACTACAGTTACCTCATTCTCGCTAAATCCTCTTTCATACCTTAGATCGATTCCGAATTTTCCGAATGCGATTCCAACGCCCACATTGAGTCCTACAGTGAAATCATCTTCTACATCCCCTATAGTGATACCATCGTAATCTGTATCCAAAATATACTGGAACGCAGGACCTGCGAAAACTTGAAGTGGCCCAATAAGGTTAACGCCTAATAAAAGGGGAGCATCTAATTTGCTCATCGCCAAACTATTGTTGTCATAATCCGATTTGGTCTTGGTATATACCAATTCGGGACGGAAATAAATTTTGTCCCCCAGCTTGCCGAAAATCCCAACATGGTAGCCCACGTTGCTCTTGGGGTCCTTATATGCGTTTTCGGTAGACTCAAAATAATCCCCGTTGGCGCCATAGTTTAGACCTGCCTTTATTCCAAAGCCCGGATCTTTTTGTGCGAATGCAGTTATACTTATTAAAGCAAAAGCTGCCAATAAAACTGTTTTTTTCATCATAGGTGTGTTCTTTTAAATTAGAAAACATTGTACAATTATAGGCACAATATTTTTCATGGTTTATCTCAAAAAAAAATATACTTGACACAAAAAAAGTGGTGGACTATAAGATTGCCTTAGAGTAATACTCTTTAATAAAGTATTGTCTCTTTGTTGCGCTCTTATGTATTCACCAAATTTTAGATCAAGCGATGTCATCTACCCAAGGGCATTAGAATTACTTTCTTTTTAACACTTTTAAAACGGCTTTTTCTATGGCTTTAGTATCCAAACCATACTTAGCCATTAATTCTTCTGGGGTGCCACTTTCTCCAAAAGTATCTTTTGTCCCAACAAATTCCTGGGGCGTAGGATGCGTAGTAGCAAGGTATCCGGCAACACTTTCACCAAGTCCTCCCAAATAGTTATGCTCTTCCGCACTCACGACACAGCCGGTTTTTTTAACAGACTTTAACACTGCTTCTCCGTCAAAAGGCTTAATGGTATGTATGTTGATGACTTCTGCAGAAATTCCTTGTTTCTCCAAATTTTCGGCAGCGACCAATGCTTCCCAGACCAAATGGCCGGTGGCAACAATGGTTACATCGGTACCTTCACTAAGCATAAGGGCCTTCCCAATTTCAAATTTCTGATCTACAGGGGTGAAATTAGCTACTTTTGGACGACCGAATCTCAGGTAAACTGGGCCTT
Source organism: Arenibacter antarcticus (assembly GCF_041320605.1). Lineage (NCBI taxonomy): Bacteria > Pseudomonadati > Bacteroidota > Flavobacteriia > Flavobacteriales > Flavobacteriaceae > Arenibacter > Arenibacter antarcticus. The sequence continues at coordinate 353,488 of NZ_CP166679.1, read as the reverse complement.
CGTGTTCCGCAATGGCAATAGTAGCTGCTTTTGTCTGGTTGTAATCACATGGATTGATAACGGTCATTCCAGGTAACATTTTCATCATTCCCAAATCCTCCAAAATCTGGTGTGTGGCACCGTCCTCACCTAAGGTAACTCCAGCATGGGAGGCACAGATCTTTACGTTTTTACCAGAATAGGCAATAGACTGGCGGATTTGATCGTAGACGCGTCCAGTAGAAAAATTAGCGAAAGTTCCTGTAAAAGGTATTTTCCCTCCTATAGTGAGTCCCGCTGCAATGCCCATCATATTGGCCTCGGCAATTCCTATTTGGAAAAATCGCTCTGGATTTTCCTCAATAAACTTTTCCATTTTTAGGGAACCAACCAAATCTGCACATAAAGCAACTACATTGGGGTTGCTTCTGCCAAGTTCGGCTAGTCCGGCACCAAATCCACTTCTTGTATCGTTTTTTCCTTGATCTATATATTTTTTCATCGTGTACTTTCTTTATCGTTAATAGAAATGGGTTGGATTAATAATCTCCGAGGGTTACTGGATTTTGTGATAGGGCGTTCTCCAATTGCTCATCATTGGGAGCCTTTCCGTGCCATGCGTGGGTGTACATCATAAAGTCTACCCCATGTCCCATTACCGTGTGTAACAAAACACATACTGGTTTGCCTTTTCCAGTCCTGCTTTTGGCCTCTTTCATTCCTTTTATAACGGCTTCTAAATTGTTGCCTTCCTCAATGTCAACAACATCCCAGCCAAATGCCTCGAATTTCTTTCTTAAATCGCCCATTGGCAAAACGTCTTCGGTTGCCCCATCTATCTGCTGTCCATTGTAATCAATGGTAGATATAAGGTTGTCTACCTTTTTACCAGCAGCATACATAATGGCTTCCCAGTTCTGTCCTTCCTGTAATTCACCGTCACCGTGTAGGGTATACACTAGTTTGGGATCCTTATTTAGTTTTTTAGCCTGTGCCGCGCCTAAAGCTACGGACATACCTTGACCTAAAGATCCGGAGGCAATACGCACCCCAGGTAACCCTTCATGAGTAGTTGGGTGACCCTGTAAACGCGAGTTGATAAGTCTGAATGTATTTAATTCATCAACAGGAAAATATCCTTTTCTTGCTAAAACACTATAGAATACTGGGGAGATATGGCCGTTGGATAAAAAGAATAGATCTTCTCCTTCCCCATCCATATCAAACCCATCCTTAAGCTCCATAATGTCATTGTATAGTGCTACCATATATTCAGTACAACCCAATGAACCTCCTGGATGTCCGGAGTTAACCTTGTGGACCATTCTCAATATGTCTCTGCGTACCTGAACGGTCAAATCTTGTAATTCTTGAAGTTTTGGCATTTTTGTCTATTTTTTTAAACTCCCCCAAAAGTAGTGGCTATCTTTTGTGTATACAAGTAGGAGTTGTTATATTTTGTTAACTTTAGCAATGATTAGGCCAACTTTATTTTTTTGTTGGCAACTTAATGACAAGGAGTTGACTATATTTGCGGCTTTAAATCACTTTTTTTTGAAATTCACTTTACAGCACTCAGATACTAGAACAAAGGCCAGGGCCGCAGAACTTATTACGGACCACGGTAAAATAGAAACCCCCATATTTATGCCTGTAGGAACAGTTGCATCGGTAAAGGGAGTTCATCAAAAGGAACTTAAGGAAGAGATAAACCCAGATGTAATTCTAGGGAATACCTACCATTTATACCTTAGGCCTAAAACTAATATTTTACAACAGGCAGGGGGACTCCATAAATTTATGGGCTGGGACCGGAATATATTAACCGATAGCGGGGGATACCAAGTGTATTCCTTATCCGAGAACAGGAAGATCAAGGAGGAAGGGGTTAAGTTTAAATCCCATATAGATGGATCCTACCATGTGTTTACCCCAGAGAACGTAATGGAAATCCAAAGGGTGATAGGGGCCGATATTATTATGGCCTTTGATGAATGTACACCTTATCCTTGCGATTATAATTACGCCAAAAGATCTATGCATATGACGCATAGGTGGTTGGATCGATGTATAAAACATCTAGATAAAACCCCTTTAGCCTATGATTATGAGCAGACTTTTTTTCCTATCGTTCAAGGCTCTACCTATAAGGACCTTAGAAGGCAATCTGCTGAGTATATCGCCGGAGTGGGGGCAGAGGGGAATGCTATAGGTGGATTATCTGTAGGGGAGCCCGCAGATGAAATGTACGCTATGACCGAGGTTGTATGCGATATTTTACCTGAGGACAAGCCTAGATATCTTATGGGAGTAGGGACGCCTATCAATATTTTAGAAAATATTGCGTTGGGTGTTGATATGTTTGATTGTGTGATGCCTACTAGAAATGCAAGGAACGGGATGCTATTTACCGCTCATGGCACCATCAATATAAAAAATAAAAAGTGGGAGGACGATTTTTCTGCCTTGGATGAAATGGGTACTACTTTTGTAGATAGAGAGTACTCCAAAGCCTATCTAAGACATTTATTTGCTGCAAACGAATATTTGGGGAAGCAAATTGCTACTATTCACAATCTCGGATTTTATATGTGGTTGGTGCGTGAAGCAAGAAAGCGTATTATAGCAGGAGATTTCTACGAATGGAAAACCATGATGGTAAAACAAATGGATAAAAGATTATAGGTGCTGACCATAATAGATAAATACATATTAAAACGCTATCTGGTAACCTTTTTTGTGATGTTAATGTTATTTGTGCCGATAGGCATAATGGCAAATTTGGCAGAACAAATTGGAAAGATGATAGACAATGAAGTTCCGTTAGCGGAAATTATCATGTATTACTGGAATTTCACGCTGGTTATTGGAAACTTATTGTTCCCTATCTTTCTTTTTTTATCGGTAATTTTCTTTACGTCCAAATTAGCTAACAATACCGAGATCGTGGCTATATTAAGTTCCGGGGTTTCTTATGGTCGCTTCTTAAGACCTTATATGATAGGGGCTACCATAATTGCGCTTATCATGTTTTTTATGAATATGTTTATTGTACCTCCGGCAAGTGTAGGGTACAACGAATTTAAATTTGAATATTTAAAAAAGGGGAAACAGGATCGGGTTACCACTAATATCTTCAATCAATTAAATGAGACCGATTATATCTACGTGAGTACTTTTGATCCGGCCAGACAAATTGGTTATAATTTTACCATGGAGCGTTTTAACCCGGACAATACACTAAATTTTAAGATATCCGCAGCCAATATTAGGTGGGTGGAAAAGGATAGTGTGTACAGACTTACATCTTACTCCAAACGAAAACTGGTCAATGGTACCGAAATAATGGAGACCAAGAAAAGGTTGGATACCCTTTTTAATTTTAAAATAGACGATCTAACCCCCGTTTCCTACATAGCGGAGACCAAAAATATGTTTGAGTTAAACAAATTTATTGAGGCACAAAAAAGAAAGGGAGCTTCCAATATTAACAGTTATGTATTGGTGAAATATAAGCGATGGTCATTGCCTATTGCGGCCTTTATACTTACCATTATTGCGGTTGCTGTATCCTCCGTAAAAAGACGGGGTGGCATGGGAGTAAACTTGGCTTTTGGAATAGGGGTAGCATTCATCTATATCTTTTTTGATAAGGTATTTGGAACCTTGGCAGAACAGTCGGGCTTTTCCCCCTTATTGGCGGTTATTATCCCCAATGTGTTGTTTGGTATTATTGGTTTTTACTTATTGAAAAATGCCAAGCGTTAAACTAAAAAACTACTTTCACCTCCATTTTATTGTTTTTATATGGGGCTTTACAGCTGTCTTGGGTAAACTAATCACCTTAGACGCCCTTCCATTGGTCTGGTATAGAATGGGTATCGCCCTTTTATTGATCTTGGCATACGTGCTTCTTCGGAAATTCCCCTTAAAAGTGCCGCCAAAAACCTTGTTATTATTATTGGTTGCAGGGGTAGTGATTGCTCTACACTGGGTTACTTTTTTTATGGCCATAAAGGTGTCTAATGTATCCGTTGCCTTAGCTACTATGTCTACGGGAGCTTTCTTTGCGGCATTGTTGGAACCTATGTGGTACGGTCGTAAGATGATATGGTACGAGCTTGTTTTCGGTTTGGTGGTGATGCTAGGGCTTTATGTGATGTTCAATGTAGAGACTAATTACCTCTATGGTATTGTACTGGCATTGGTTTCAGCATTTTTATCTGCGGTCTTTACCTTGATCAACGGCAAACTTACCCAAACCCAAAAACCCGCTATTATATCCTTGTACGAATTGGGAAGTGGAGTGTTATTGCTCACTATATATCTTGCTTTTAGAGGGAGATTTGTCCCAGAGTTTTTTGTATTATCTGCGGCAGATTGGCTTTATATGTTTATTCTGGCCTCTGCCTGTACCGCATATGCTTTTATTGCATCGGTGAAGGTAATGAGGTTTATTAGTCCCTATACCGTTATGCTGACGACCAATATGGAGCCCATATATGGGATTTTTCTAGCCTTCCTGATTTTGGGAGATAGTGAGAAAATGAATTCCTTTTTTTATATCGGTGCCTTAATTATCCTAGCAACAGTAGTGGCTAACGGTATTTTAAAGAATAGAAACAAATTAAAAAAAACGTCTAAGGAGGTAGCTTCCCTTTAAAGTTTTATATTTGCATGTTGAAAAGAACTAAACCTTTAAACCTATGGAGTATTTAGATTTTGAACTTCCCATTAAGGAGCTCGAAGATCAGTTTGATAAGTGCATGATAATCGGTGAGGAAAGTGAAGTTGATGTTTCGGAAACCTGTAAGCAGATACAGAAAAAATTGACTGATACTCGAAAGGAAATATATAAGAACCTTACTGCTTGGCAACGAGTGCAATTATCCAGGCATCCCAATAGGCCATATACCCTAGATTATATTAGGGCTATCTGTGGCGAAACATTTTTGGAATTGCATGGAGATCGCAACGTAAAGGATGATAAGGCCATGATTGGTGGTCTTGGTAAAATTGGCGATCAAACGTATATGTTTGTTGGGCAACAAAAAGGCTATAATACCAAAACAAGGCAGTTCCGTAATTTCGGAATGGCGAACCCTGAAGGATATAGAAAAGCCTTGAGGCTCATGAAATCGGCGGAGAAATTTGGTGTTCCAGTGGTCTGTTTAATAGATACTCCTGGTGCCTATCCCGGTATAGAAGCCGAAGAAAGGGGACAAGGGGAGGCCATTGCAAGGAATATTTTGGAAATGACCCGTTTAAAAGTGCCGATTATTGTTGTCATTATAGGTGAGGGAGCCTCTGGTGGTGCCTTGGGAATAGGTGTAGGGGATAGGGTATTGATGTTGGAAAACACATGGTACTCCGTTATTTCTCCGGAATCTTGTTCCTCCATTCTGTGGAGAAGCTGGGAATACAAGGAGCAAGCGGCAGAAGCCTTAAAACTTACGGCAATCGACATGAAGAAAATGAAATTGATCGATGAGATTGTAAAGGAACCTGTAGGTGGAGCGCATTCTAACCGCGAAAAGACTTTCGAAATCGTAAAAAATAAAATTACTTCCCATTTCGAGGAATTAAAAAAGTTATCACCAAAAGAACTGGTAGATAATCGAATGGATAAATATGCCAACATGGGTGTATTCAACGAATAGCATCCCTTTTTGTGTAGCCGAAATAAAACTGGAGCGGTAATTCTCCAGTTTTTTTATGCTTATAAACAAATTCCGTAACTTATCAACAAGGTAATTGTTGAGCAATTGTTAATATCCCGAACAGCGATTTAATTCTTAATCCTTAATTTAGTACTCATGGAAAAAACGAACCCAGTTATTGGTCATCGGATCGACAAATCTACAATCATTAGCCTTGAGAAGGGAAAAATACCGCCTCAAGCAGTTGATTTAGAGGAGGTTGTATTGGGTGCGATGATGATTGATAAAAAAGGGGTCGATGAGGTGATTGATATATTACATCCCGATGTATTTTATAAGGAAGCCCATAAATACATCTATGAGGCGATATTTAAGCTGTTTGAGAACTCCGAACCGGTGGATTTATTAACCGTTTCCTCACAACTAAAAAAAGACGGACGCCTAGAAAGTGCAGGTGGGGATTTTTACCTCATAAAACTCACTCAAAAGGTGGCTTCATCTGCGCATATTGAATTCCATGCGCGTATTATTCTCCAAAAATTTATACAGCGGAGCCTTATTAAAATCTCCAATGAGATAATTGAAGAGGCATATGAAGATTCTACCGATGTGTTTGATCTTTTGGATGCTGCGGAATCCAAATTATACGATGTTACCCAAGGTAACCTAAAGCGTTCTGCCGAAACGGCCCAGAACTTGGTGATCCAAGCGAAGAAAAGAATAGAGGAAATTGCCGGGAAAGAAGGGTTGAGTGGAATCCCTTCTGGGTTTGATAAATTGGACAAACTTACCTCTGGCTGGCAGCCCAGTGATTTGATCATTGTTGCAGCACGTCCAGGTATGGGTAAAACCGCTCTTACCTTGTCTATGGCTAGAAATATTGCGGTTAATTCCAATATTGGAGTGGCATTCTTCTCCTTGGAGATGTCCTCTGTGCAGTTGATTACTAGGTTGATATCTTCCGAAACTGGATTGTCTTCAGAAAAATTAAGGACCGGTAGGTTGGAAAAACACGAATGGGAACAGTTGAACGTGAAGGTGAAATCTTTGGAATCTGCTCCATTGTTTATAGATGACACCCCTTCCCTTTCTATATTTGACCTTAGGGCAAAGGCAAGACGATTGGCTTCCCAGCACGATATAAAGATGATTGTTATAGATTACCTTCAGCTGATGACAGCAGGAGGCACCCAAAAAGGGGGTAACCGTGAACAGGAAATTTCTACCATTTCCCGAAACTTAAAGGCTCTGGCAAAGGAATTGAGTATTCCAGTAATAGCGCTATCACAGTTGTCTCGAGCAGTGGAAACTAGGGGAGGGAGTAAACGTCCTATTCTTTCGGATTTAAGGGAATCTGGAGCTATTGAACAGGATGCGGATATCGTTTCCTTTATCTATAGGCCAGAATATTATAAGATTGATGAGTGGGACGATGAGGAACGCTCCCCAACAGCAGGTCAGGCGGAATTCATTGTTGCAAAACACAGGAATGGTGGCTTGGAGAATATCAGATTGAAGTTTATTGGTAATTTAGGTAAATTTGATAACTTGGATGATTTTGATTCTCCCTTCGAATTTCAGTCCAAAATGAATGCAGAAGATGATAATCCATTTATAACCAAAGGATTGCCCAATGCTAATGAGGCTTTCGGTAGTGCAATGAACAACGATTCCATACAAGACGAAAACGATGTGCCGTTTTAATGGGATTGAAAGTTAATTTATAAAAGAGTTCCCTTTCCTAATTGATTGGGTATTATAATTATTTCAATATATAGTGTAATGGAAAATAGTATTCGGCCCCAGATTTCATTTGGTGGCCTTTTTTTTTTAATTTTTTGTTTTCTATGGTGTAGCTCTATTTACGGGACCAATATCTTAATTCCAATGGATGCCGAGGGTCAAAAAAACCATTTAAAGGCATATGGAATCACGTATTGGGTGTTGGCAAAACAACAAAAAGTGCACTGGTTGCTAAATTATAGAGGTGGTTCATTTTTGCTACCCGATGGGGAGAATATTCGTAAGGAATGCCAAATAAGGGGCGTTTCCTATGAAATACTGTCGGAGTCGCAGACCCGGGAAATATTGGACGGAATTAGTAGTCCCTCCCAGAACCAAGAAGCGGTAGTTTTGGAGAAGGCACCTAAAATTGCGGTTTATACGCCCAAGGATAATCCTCCATGGGATGATGCCGTTACAATGGTGCTTGCCTATGCGGAAATTCCCTATGAAAAGGTGTATGACGAAGAGGTGTTGCAAGACCAACTGGTGCTTTATGATTGGTTGCACCTTCATCATGAAGACTTTACGGGGCAGTACGGGAAATTTTATGGTGCCTATAGGGCTGCCCCATGGTATATTGAGGGGAAGTTGAATGCGGAGTCTATGGCGCAAAAATTAGGATATGATAAGGTTTCCGAACAGAAGGGAGCAGTAGCTCAAAAAATTAGAAAATATGTAATGGGGGGAGGTTTTATGTTTGCCATGTGTTCCGCCACAGATAGTTTTGATATTGCCCTAGCTGCAGAAGGAGTCGATATTTGTGAGCCAATGTTCGATGGAGATCCTTCGGATGCCAACTATCAGGCCAATTTGGATTACGGTAATACTTTTGCATTTACCAATTTCACCTTGGAGCGTAATCCGTTGACTTATGAATTTAGTTCCATAGATATGACTAGGAAACGAAGTAATGTTCCTAAGGAATCTGATTATTTTTCTTTGATGGAGTTCTCTGCAAAATGGGACCCAGTACCTACTATGTTGTGCCAGAACCACACTTCATTAGTCAAGGGGTTTATGGGACAGACCACAGCATTTACCAGAAATGAGATCAAACCAACAGTGTTGGTATTGGGGGAAAATAAAATTAATGGGGAGGCGCGTTATATTCACGGGATTAAAGGGAAGGGCTTCTTTACATTTTATGGGGGGCACGACCCTGAAGATTACCAGCATAAGGTAGGAGATCCAAAAACGGAACTGGAATTGCACCCTTCATCACCAGGATACCGACTTATCTTAAACAATGTACTGTTCCCGGCCGCAAAGAAAAAAAATCAAAAAACCTAATAAGAAGATTCTAGGCTATATACTGTGATCGGATTGAGTATTTAGAGTTGAAGTAAGTGTGTTTTTAGTTGCTAAATATTTGGTGCTATTCCGATCCTGTATGGAACTAAACTTCACCTCCTACTTAAAATCCAATAAGTCCCCATTTCTTTATAATCCCAATACGGGTAATTGTTTCACCTTATGATAGGTTAAGGCTGTAGAAATGCAGGTTTTTAATGCTTCTTGTGGTATAGTATCTTCCATTTTAAAAATAATGGCCCTATTTCCTTCGAAAGTAAATAGGTCTTTGAAAACCAATTTGAAGGTTGGCACCAATCTGCTAGAACAGTTGAAGTACATGGCATATTCCTCTGGTTTATGTTGCTTCCAATCTATTCTAATAGTGCTGCCATTTTTTGTTAGATAGCTTGGTTCTCCCCACTTTAAGGTTTCTTCCAAAGCCGTTATTTCTTCAATGTTGTTGGCTGACTCTAAGACCAAATTTCTTAAATTCATTAGCTTTTTTCGTACCGCATCGGGATAGGTGTTGAAAATTAACGCTACCTCAGGGTTTGTTATTACTTTTAAGCTCTTCATATGGGCCCATTTAAAAATTATGGATTCAGCTACCTTGTCCGAAATATTTTGATAATAAGGGTATAACCCTTGTGCTTTACTCACTAAGTGAGAGTTCAACCTCCTACTCTTACGTCGAGATTTTATAGGTAGTTTCCCTCTGATGCCTCATGGGCTTTACCAAGGGGTATTGACTATAGGAAGCAGCTTTAATTCCCTAAGGTAAAGCTGCCATTGATCCTGATTATGAGTAATTCTGCTCGCGAAATCTGTAAGATACAACAGAGTTGCTAGTTACTAAGATAATAAATACCTAGGAATATCTAGAACGAACTACAGTACTTGATGACCTGTAGTCGGAGATTCTTATGCTCGGTAGGTTAATGTACGGTAGGGCATTCACAAATTCCCTTCCCAGAATTAGCTTTTGTCATTTGAAAGTGTTGATTTATAAAAAAAATCCCCGAAAGCATTGCTTCGGGGATAGGTAATTTCTGATGATTTCGTATTGATGAAAATTTGCCCTACGGCGTATTGGTGTAGGAGGCGTTTTTGGTTTTACTTAAAACTAGCTGTTCCAATACTCGTTCTACCCCAAAATCGTCGTTGCTGCTGGTCATAAAATTAGCAGTTTCAATCACGTTGGGATGAGCATTGGCCATTGCAAAACTAAAATGTCCCATTGTCAACATTTCTAGATCATTGTTATAATCGCCAAAAACCATGGTTTCTTCTTTACTTATCCCATATTTCCGCTGCAATTGTTCCAGGGCATATCCTTTATGGGCATTCATATTGGAAAGATCTAACCAATTTTCTCCAGATACTTTAACTTTTAGTTTACTCTCTAAATGTTTTACTAAGGGGTATATATGCTTCTCTGAGTTTACAGAATGATAGAGGGCAATCTTTAGAATCTCACCTTTAAAGGTAGACAGGTCATCTATGATGCTGAATTCGCTATAATACTCCTTTAATTTAGTCCGAAACAATTCAGATTCACCGTCTATATAGGCGTTTTCCTTACCACAAAGGACAGTATGGATCCCGGAGGTATCTTTCAATATATCCAAAACCTCTTTAATTGTTCCATTCTCCAAGGGAGTAGCAAGCATTTCCTTCTGCTGTTTCCTGATATAAGCGCCATTTTCTGCTACCACAATGATATCATCCTTAATGGCATCCAATTTTTCTACAATACTATTGTATTGGCGTCCGCTGGCTGCTACAAATATTATGTCTTTCTCCTTTAATTGTTGGAACAGGGTAAAGAATTTAGAGCTTACTTCATGGTTAGTATTTAATAAGGTGCCATCCATGTCTGTCACCACCATTCTTACTTTTGATAAATCCATTCATCTTCATTTTATCTGCAAAGGTATTGGATATATTCTACATGGAGCCCTAGTTGTTATAAGTTTCACATATGGCACTATCACCCATTTTTATGGTATGTAGAAAGCCTGATAGCTTTAGGTTGTAATCTAATACTCCATAAAATAATCTACCTTGAGAAAGGATTTATAAGCTGTAGAATTATTAAATGGTTCTTGATTTATGATTGTGGATTATTCTATGATTATCCCGAAATTAGCGGTCACTAACAAAACACATCAAATGCATTTTTATCAGAAGGAAATTATCTTACGTCCTCGCAAAAGGGGATTTCATATTATCACCGAAGAGGTTTTGAACACTATGTCTGAGTTGAGTCGGATTAACCAGGGGATGTTACAGGTATTTATAAAACATACTTCGGCTAGTTTAACTATAAATGAAAATGCGGACCCTACGGTTAGGACCGATTTTGAATCTCATATCAACATTATGGTCCCAGAAGATGCGCCTTATTATGTTCATAATTACGAAGGGTCTGACGATATGCCTGCTCATATTAAATCCTCATTGATGGGGGCATCCGTACAGATTCCAGTTACCAATGGAAGGCTTAATCTGGGAATATGGCAGGGGATATATTTATGCGAACACCGTGACCATGCCAGTGGAAGAAAGTTGGTGGTGAGTTGTTTTGGGGTGTAATGGTTGTGTAATAAACTATTAATCCCCATTTGAATTATGGGTAAAAAAAAATCCTGCTCCGAAACGGAACAGGATTTTATAAGCGAGAGATGTTATTTAATCTATTTTACTTTGTTTACGATAGCCTTAAAAGCGTCTGGGTGGTTCATAGCCAAATCTGCCAATACCTTACGGTTTAGCTCTATGTTGTTGGCTTTTACCTTACCCATAAACTGGGAATAGGACAATCCGTGCAATCTGGCCCCGGCGTTGATACGGGTAATCCATAGCGAACGGAAAGTTCTTTTCTTGTTTCTACGGTCTCTGTAAGCATATAACATTGCTTTTTCAACCGCATTTTTTGCAACTGTCCAAACGTTTTTACGTCTTCCAAAGTAACCTTTGGCTTGCTTCATTACTTTTTTTCTTCTAGCTCTAGAAGCAACTGCATTTACTGATCTTGGCATAATTTTAATTGTTTTTTGTAGTAGGCGGTCAATTATTGACACTTTTATGTTTATTTAAGTCGTAAAGAATAATTCTACGATCGTAAATTGTTTGGCCTATCTCCAGGGTTAATAATTACCGAATAAACGATTACGTTAAACGCAATTGTTCTTTAATACTGTTAACGTCTGACTTGTGAACAAGACCAGAATGGGTTAACGCTAGCTTACGCTTTTTAGACTTCTTCGTTAGAATGTGGCTTTTATAGGCGTGCTTTCTTTTAATTTTACCTGTACCTGTAAGCTTAAAACGCTTTTTGGCACTGGATTTTGTTTTCTGTTTAGGCATTTGATTCCTATTTATTAATTATCTCGCTTACTATTTTCAATCCGACATTAGCCGGTAATTTTCCATTTATATCCCCTATTTTAAATAGGTGGATTTACTTTTTGGTCTTGGGAGCAATGAACATTGTCATCCTTTTGCCTTCCAATTTAGGCATCTGTTCTACCTTGCCTAAATCTTCCAATTCGGAAGCTAATTTAAGTAAGAGAATTTCACCCTGATCTTTATAAACAATAGATCTTCCTTTAAAGAATACATAGGCCTTTAATTTAGCACCATCCTTCAAGAATTTCTCGGCATGTTTCTTTTTAAATTCGTAGTCGTGATCATCAGTTTGTGGACCAAATCTAATTTCTTTTACGATAACCTTAGTAGCTTTGGCCTTCATGACCTTTTCACGCTTCTTTTGTTCGTATAGAAACTTCTTGTAATCTATAATTTTACAAACTGGTGGATCGGCCTTAGGGGAGATTTCAACCAAATCCAATTCCAATTCCTTGGCCTTGGTTAAGGCATCCCTTGTGCTGTACACTCCTACTTCAATATTGTCGCCAACCAACCTTACTTTGGGCGATAAAATTTTCTCATTAATATTATGGGGATTTTTATTCTCCCTCCTAGGCTGTGGTCTAAAACGTTTTCTTATTGCTATGACTCTGCTTTTTTAATTAAACTTATATATTTTTTTAAAACGACTTTAAGGTACTGTTTATTTCACTATTTACCAAGTCGGAAAAGGCTTCTAGGGTAATGGAGCCAAGATCTTCACCACCATGACGTCTAACAGAAATGGTTTCCTCTTTTTCTTCATTCTCACCAACAATCAACATAAATGGGATCTTATTCATCTCTGCTTCCCTTATTTTTTTGCCAACTGTCTCATTTCTATTATCAATGAGGGCGCGAATGTCGTTATTTTCCAAGGAATTTAAAACTTTTTTCGCATATATTTCATGTTTTTCGCTTACTGGAAGGATAATTGCCTGTTCTGGCATTAACCAAAGCGGGAAATTTCCACCCGTATGTTCAAGTAATAAGGCAATAAATCGCTCCATACTTCCAAAGGGTGCACGGTGGATCATAACAGGTCTATGCAACTCATTATCGCTTCCTTTATAAGTAAGGTCAAACCGCTCAGGAAGGTTGTAGTCTACCTGTATAGTTCCCAACTGCCAATTTCTACCCAAGGCATCCTTCACCATAAAGTCGAGCTTTGGCCCGTAAAAGGCGGCTTCCCCACTTTCAATTACGAAATCCAATCCCTTTTCCTTAGCGGCATTTATGATGGCATTTTCTGCCTTTTCCCAGTTCTCAAGGGACCCAATATATTTTTCAGGTTTTTCCAGATCTCTTATGGAGACTTGGGCGGTAAAATTATCAAAGCCCAATGAACCTAATACATATAAAGTAAGGTCTATAACATTTTTAAATTCGTCTGCCAATTGGTCTGGAGTACAGAAGATGTGGGCATCATCTTGTGTAAAGCCACGTACCCTGGTTAAACCGTGAAGCTCTCCGCTCTGTTCATACCGGTATACGGTACCAAATTCAGCATACCTCTTCGGTAGCTCCCTATAACTAAAAGGTTTGGCGTTGTATATTTCACAGTGATGTGGGCAATTCATTGGTTTTAACAAAAACTCCTCACCTTCTTTGGGTGTTTTTATAGGTTGAAAACTATCTTCCCCATATTTTTCGTAATGCCCAGAGGTGATGTAAAGCTCCTTTTGACCGATATGTGGGGTGACCACCATTTCATAACCGGCTTTTTTTTGTGCCTTTTTAAGAAATTGTTCTAGTCTGTCGCGTAACGCTGCCCCTTTTGGCAACCATAGCGGAAGACCTTGACCCACTTTTTGGGAGAAGGTAAATAGTTCCAATTCCTTTCCTAATTTTCTATGATCGCGTTTTTTGGCCTCCTCCAATAGTTCTAGGTACTCGGTAAGCTCTTTCTGTTTTGGAAAGGAAATGCCGTATACCCTAGTTAATTGGTTATTCTTTTCGTTCCCTCTCCAATAAGCACCTGCTACGCTTAATATTTTAATAGCCTTAATGATACCTGTATTTGGGATATGGCCCCCTCTACATAAATCTGTAAAGGTGTCATGATCACAGAAAGTAATGGTGCCATCTTCTAGATTTTCAATAAGTTCTACCTTGTATTGGTTTCCCTGTGAGCGGTAGAGGTCTAGGGCTTCTGCCTTAGAGGCCGAACGCATTTTAAATTCGTGTTTCCCCCTGGCGATTTCCAAGGCTCTTTTTTCAATCATCGGGAAATCCTTTTCCGATATTGTGCCCTCCCCTAAATCAACATCGTAATAAAATCCGTTTTCAATAGCGGGACCAATGGTTAGTTTTACACCTGGATATAATTCTTCCAATGCCTGTGCAACCACATGGGAACTGGAATGCCAAAAGGCAGTTTTTCCTTCCTTATCGTTCCAGCTAAAAAGAACCAAGGAGCCATCTTCATGTAAGGGGCTAACGGTCTCAACTGTTACACCATTGAATTTTGCAGAAATAATATTTCTTGCCAAACCTTCACTAATGCTTTTGGCCACCTCTAATGGAGAGGTTCCTTTTGCGTATTCTCTAACACTTCCGTCCGGTAGAGTAATTTTGATCATAGGATTCTTTTTAACAGTTGCAAAGATATTGTAAAGGGATTAGTTGGGCAACGTTGTATTGGATTGAATTTTGTTTTTTAGGAGAAATTTGCTGTTTTGAATAATTCATTGTGCTGGTAAGCTAAAGTCGATTTGAATATTAGGGGTATATTTATGTTTTTGTCTTAGACCTATTATAGTGACATAGATAGTCAAAAGATAAAGTTGTTACTTTTGTGTATTTATGGTGCGTTATCAAAAACTTGGATTCTAAATTATGAGAAGTCAAGAGGCAAGAAAATCCACTACCAAAAAACCTATAATCGACCTATTGATAAGTTTATGAAACATATCTTTCTATTGCTATCACTTTGTATCCTCTTTTCAAGTTGTGTTACTTCACGTCTCATCAAGCCAATTAAGAATTCAGAAGTATTTAAACAAGGGTTTACAGGCATTGTTATTTATGATCCCAATAAGGATAAGGTGCTATATGCACAGAACGAGGATAAGTATTTTATTCCTGCATCCAACACCAAAATGTTTACCTTTTATACCGCTTATAAAATCCTAGGCGATACAGTAAATAGCCTTAATTATAGGGAAACAAAAGATTCACTTGTATTTTGGGGTACTGGGAACCCTGCCTTTCTGCATCCTGATTTTAATGATGTTAGTGCATTGGAATTGTTAAGGTCTACTAATAAAAAGTTGTATTGGGCCGATAATTCGGAGGAGGTTACGGCTTACGGTTCGGGTTGGTCCTGGAATTGGTATAAGTATTATTACGGACCTCAAAGAACAGCGCTTCCTATGTATGGTAATATCGTTCGCTTCACAAAAGGCGCGGGGGATAGAGATCTCAGCTATTCGCCCCATTTTTTCGCAAAGGATATTCGACTCAACAAAGATATGTCTACCCTTAAGTATACTATAGATAGGGATAGTGATGCCAACCTTTTCCAATATAATATTGTTTTGGATACGGTGGAGATAGAAACCGACAGGCCATTTGCCACTTCGTCGGAACTGACTTTAGAAATGCTAATGGACACTCTTGGTAAGGAAGTGCATAAAATAGAGTACAAATTGGTAGCGGGGCTTCCGCATACTAAATTAAAAGGAGTGGAGACCGATTCCTTATTTAAGCAAATGATGACCATTAGCGATAATTTCCTGGCGGAACAATTATTGGTATTGGCATCTGATAAATTGTTCGATTCTTTAAATATTGGAAAGGTAATAGAGTATGCTGAAAAAAATTATTTAAGTGATCTGCCAGATAAGCCTGTATGGGTAGATGGATCTGGACTCTCCAGTCATAATAAATTTACGCCAAGAAGTATCATAGCCCTCTTAAAGAAAATACGGGAAGAAATACCCGAAGAAAAGATCTACGCCTTTTTTCCTGCCGGCGGAAAATCAGGAACCATAAAATCCTGGTATGCCTCGGGGAATGCAAAACCATATATCTATGCTAAGACTGGAACCTTAGACGGAACGCATTGCTTAAGTGGATATCTCCTTACCAAAAGCAATAAGATGCTCTACTTTAGTTTTATGCACAATAACTATATAATAGGTACCAATGCGTTGAAACAGGAAATGCAAAAGCTGTTGTTTCCTTTTTATGAAAGATATTAAGGCCTTGTTGCTGTGTAGATGGCGTTTTTGAACTTACCTGCGGGCTATGTATTAGTGTTTATTTGGGCGTTCCCTCCTTCGTCGGGTCGGGCTTTCCGCTGTATCCCTTGCGATGCTTCGGGGATGCCGCTTCAATCCCTGCCTATCGGCTGGCGAGCCTAACGCGGTGCGTTTAACGTTTCCGCTCCGCGATTGTCTATCTTCTTATAAAGTAGTTGCTTCATTACTTGATGTGGTGTGATTGATGTTTGACCACTATGCGGCCGTGGCAGGCCACAGGGCGCTTTGCTTTGGGGGTGGGGCGTATAATGTCCCAGGTGTAATTCCGCATCCTAAGCTCGCCATGCCTATTCAACACCTATATATAGATGTCCTAGGCTTTTCTTAGTATTGAAAAGACAGCTCGCTTTAGCGACAACGCCTAGGTCGCGCATCATCCAAAGCCCTGTTCCGTACATCTGTCTCAATACTCAATACTAATATCTCAATACTTTAGTATTGCAAAAACCTGTTTTACAGTCTTTTGTGTTGTGGTATTAAAAAAAGGAAAAAAACTTATTAAAAAAGCTTGTGGGATTTAAAAAGGGGTGGTAGATTTGCACCCCGCAAACGAAGTGAAAGTGAGTGAGCGGCAGGTGAGCAGATCACCACGTTATTTGAAATTCCTGATTCGAAGTTGCCGAGTAAAAAAAGAAATTAATTTTTCTCAAAAAAAAGCTTGTCAATTTAAAAAAGGGTTGTACATTTGCAGCCGCTTACGGAAACGGAGTGAAGGAAAATAAAGAGATTAAAAGTTCTTGGACATATTGTAAAGACAGCGTATCATGATCTGGCGACAGATTGTGATACAGAAAAGAAAACCGAAAATACGGGCCGGGCATTCTACTCCTGATGGTTGATCGAAGTAATTTAAGAATCAACGATGAAGAGTTTGATCCTGGCTCAGGATGAACGCTAGCGGCAGGCCTAACACATGCAAGTCGAGGGGTAACAGGGAGCTTGCTCCGCTGACGACCGGCGCACGGGTGAGTAACGCGTATAGAATCTGCCCTTCACTGGGGAATAGCCCGAAGAAATTTGGATTAATGCCCCATGGTCCCTTAGTATGGCATCATATTAAGGGTAAAGATTACGGTGGAGGATGACTATGCGTCCCATTAGTTAGTTGGTAGGGTAACGGCCTACCAAGACTGCGATGGGTAGGGGCCCTGAGAGGGGGATCCCCCACACTGGTACTGAGACACGGACCAGACTCCTACGGGAGGCAGCAGTGAGGAATATTGGACAATGGGCGAGAGCCTGATCCAGCCATGCCGCGTGCAGGAAGACGGTCCTATGGATTGTAAACTGCTTTTGTACGGGAAGAACAAGGGGCACGAGTGCCCCTCTGACGGTACCGTAAGAATAAGGATCGGCTAACTCCGTGCCAGCAGCCGCGGTAATACGGAGGATCCAAGCGTTATCCGGAATCATTGGGTTTAAAGGGTCCGTAGGCGGGCCATTAAGTCAGGGGTGAAAGTCTGCAGCTCAACTGTAGAATTGCCCTTGATACTGGTGGTCTTGAGTTATAGTGAAGTAACTAGAATATGTGGTGTAGCGGTGAAATGCATAGATATCACATAGAATACCGATTGCGAAGGCAGGTTACTAACTATATACTGACGCTGATGGACGAAAGCGTGGGGAGCGAACAGGATTAGATACCCTGGTAGTCCACGCCGTAAACGATGGATACTAGCTGTCCGGCAGCAATGCTGGGTGGCCAAGCGAAAGTGATAAGTATCCCACCTGGGGAGTACGTCCGCAAGGATGAAACTCAAAGGAATTGACGGGGGCCCGCACAAGCGGTGGAGCATGTGGTTTAATTCGATGATACGCGAGGAACCTTACCAGGGCTTAAATGTGGTCTGACAGCTTTAGAGATAGAGTTTCCTTCGGGCAGATCACAAGGTGCTGCATGGTTGTCGTCAGCTCGTGCCGTGAGGTGTCAGGTTAAGTCCTATAACGAGCGCAACCCCTGCCGTTAGTTGCCAGCATGTAATGATGGGGACTCTAACGGGACTGCCGGTGCAAACCGCGAGGAAGGTGGGGATGACGTCAAATCATCACGGCCCTTACGTCCTGGGCCACACACGTGCTACAATGGCCGGTACAGAGAGCAGCCATGCCGCAAGGCAGAGCGAATCTATAAAACCGGTCACAGTTCGGATCGGGGTCTGCAACTCGACCCCGTGAAGCTGGAATCGCTAGTAATCGGATATCAGCCATGATCCGGTGAATACGTTCCCGGGCCTTGTACACACCGCCCGTCAAGCCATGGAAGCTGGGAGTGCCTGAAGTCCGTCACCGTAAGGAGCGGCCTAGGGCAAGATCGGTAACTAGGGCTAAGTCGTAACAAGGTAGCCGTACCGGAAGGTGCGGCTGGAACACCTCCTTTCTAGAGTATTTGCCATTGGGAGTAGGGCGCAAGCGCCCGTTTATTCGGTTTTCTGTTTTTACATATACTAATATAGTGAGTCTCATAGCTCAGCTGGTTAGAGCGCTACACTGATAATGTAGAGGTCGGCAGTTCGAGTCTGCCTGAGACTACAAATTACAACGTAGGCGAGGTGCGGACAAGAAGTTCATACTGCTGTAAGCAGTAAGTCTGCCTGAGACTACAAATTACAATTTTGTTCTTCGGGACACACGTTCATTGATTGAAAGTATTGAATTAGGAAATTCTAGAAGTTGGGAAACCTGACGACTGTAAAGTGGCATCTGCCGACTTATAGAACACGGGGGATTAGCTCAGCTGGCTAGAGCGCCTGCCTTGCACGCAGGAGGTCATCGGTTCGACTCCGATATTCTCCACCAAAACGCCAAAGGTGCAAACCTATGGCAGAGAACGGCAAGTTCTTGGTCTTTTTTTTTAGACCATGGGCGAACTGTTGGAAAGTTCATTGACATATTGGGACAGGGTGCGCAACAGATTCAGGTCTTTGCGTACACTGAAAAAGAAACACAAAAGTAAAGTAAAGTACAAGTACAAGAGTGTCCCCTAAGGCAGCCGCCAAGGGGGGCGTATAATATAAAAGGTCTGGCGACAAGCTAGATAAGGGCGTATGGGGAATGCCTAGGCTCTCAGAGGCGATGAAGGACGCGATAAGCTGCGAAAAGCTGCGGGGATCGGCACACACGATATGATCCGCAGGTATCCGAATGGGGCAACCCACCATATTGAAGATATGGTACTCCGCAAGGAGGGCAAACCCGGTGAACTGAAACATCTAAGTAGCCGGAGGAGAAGAAAACAAAAGTGATTCCGTAAGTAGTGGCGAGCGAAAGCGGATTAGTCCAAACCGATGTTGTTCCGGCAATATCGGGGTTGTAGGACCGCGACATTTAATGTGTAATGAATCAGAATCCTTTGGAAAGAGGAACCATAGAGGGTGATAGTCCCGTAAGAGCAAAGAGCATAATTGATAGCGGTATCCTGAGTAGCGCGGGGCACGTGAAACCCTGTGTGAATCCGGCGGGACCATCCGCCAAGACTAAATACTCCTGAGAGACCGATAGTGAACCAGTACCGTGAGGGAAAGGTGAAAAGAACCCTGAACAAGGGAGTGAAAAAGATCCTGAAACCATACGCCTACAAGCGGTCGGAGCCCCTTCGTGGGGTGACGGCGTGCCTTTTGCATAATGAGCCTACGAGTTACTTTTACTGGCAAGGTTAAGCACTTCAGGTGCGGATCCGTAGCGAAAGCGAGTCTGAATAGGGCGCCATAGTCAGTAGTAGTAGACGCGAAACCGTGTGATCTACCCATGGGCAGGTTGAAGCAGTGGTAACACACTGTGGAGGACCGAACCCGTTGACGTTGAAAAGTCTTGGGATGACCTGTGGGTAGGGGTGAAAGGCCAATCAAACTCGGAAATAGCTCGTACTCCCCGAAATGCATTTAGGTGCAGCGTATACATAGTTTTATAGAGGTAGAGCTACTGATTGGATGCGGGGGCTTCACCGCCTACCAATTCCTGACAAACTCCGAATGCTATAAAATGTTTGTGTGCAGTGAGGGCATGGGTGCTAAGGTCCATGTCCGAGAGGGAAAGAACCCAGATCACCAGCTAAGGTCCCCAAGTATATACTAAGTTGATATAACGCGGTGGAACTGCATTGACAGCCAGGATGTTGGCTTGGAAGCAGCCATTCATTTAAAGAGTGCGTAACAGCTCACTGGTCGAGCGGTTCCGCATGGATAATAATCGGGCATAAGTATATCACCGAAGCTGTGACTTCCATTAATTTGGAGGGGTAGGGGAGCATTCCAGGGGTGTTGAAGCGGATCTGTAAGGCTCCGTGGAACGCCTGGAAACGAAAATGTAGGCATAAGTAACGATAATGCGGGCGAGAAACCCGCACGCCGAAAGACCAAGGTTTCCCCAGCTATGCTAATCAGCTGGGGGTCAGTCGGGACCTAACGCGAACCCGAAGGGGGTAGTGGATGGACAACAGATTAATATTTCTGTACCTGCTCACATTAAAAGTGACGGGGATGTGGCGTTGGTGCGTACTGACGGAATAGTACGTTGAAGGGAGCGGTAACGCCCCGATAGTACACCGAGGCTTCGGCCAAGGTGATAATCCAGCTTAACATCCTCCGAGAAAACCAAGTGAAGCAGCCCGTACCGCAAACCGACACAGGTGGTTGGGATGAGTATTCTAAGGCGCTCGAGAGATTCATGGCTAAGGAACTAGGCAAAATAGACGCGTAACTTCGGGAGAAGCGTCGCCCCCCTCCGGGGGGGCCGCAGTGAAAGAGTCCAGGCGACTGTTTATCAAAAACACAGGGCTCTGCAAAATCGAAAGATGAAGTATAGGGCCTGACACCTGCCCGGTGCTGGAAGGTTAAGAGGAGATGTCATTCCTTCGGGGAGAAGCATTGAATTGAAGCCCCAGTAAACGGCGGCCGTAACTATAACGGTCCTAAGGTAGCGAAATTCCTTGTCGGGTAAGTTCCGACCTGCACGAATGGTGCAACGATCTGGACACTGTCTCGGCCATGAGCTCGGTGAAATTGTAGTATCGGTGAAGATGCCGGTTACCCGCAGTGGGACGAAAAGACCCCGTGCACCTTTACTATAGCTTCGTATTGACCTTGGGCAACCAATGTGTAGGATAGCTGGGAGACTTTGAAGCTGCGCCGCTAGGCGTGGTGGAGTCATTGTTGAAATACCAGCCTTTGTTTGTCCGGGGCCTAACTCCCTTATGGGAGGACAATGCGTGGTGGGTAGTTTGACTGGGGTGGTCGCCTCCAAAAGAGTAACGGAGGCTTCTAAAGGTGCCCTCAATACGGTTGGCAATCGTGTGCAGAGTGCAATGGCACAAGGGCGCTTGACTGAGAGACATACAGGTCGATCAGGTACGAAAGTAGAGCATAGTGATCCGGTGGTTCCGCATGGAAGGGCCATCGCTCAAAGGATAAAAGGTACGCCGGGGATAACAGGCTGATCTCCCCCAAGAGCTCATATCGACGGGGGGGTTTGGCACCTCGATGTCGGCTCGTCACATCCTGGGGCTGGAGAAGGTCCCAAGGGTTGGGCTGTTCGCCCATTAAAGTGGCACGCGAGCTGGGTTCAGAACGTCGTGAGACAGTTCGGTCTCTATCTACTGTGGGCGTTAGAAATTTGAGTGGACCTGACCCTAGTACGAGAGGACCGGGTCGGACTGACCGCTGGTGCACCAGTTGTTCCGCCAGGAGCATCGCTGGGTAGCTATGTCGGGATGGGATAAGCGCTGAAAGCATATAAGCGCGAAACCCGCCACAAGATGAGATTTCTTTAAAGGGCCGTGGGAGATGACCACGTTGATAGGCCATAGGTAGAAGTGCAGCAATGTACGTAGCCGAGTGGTACTAATTGCCCGTTGGCTTGCGCAAACGTCGCCCCGTGGGAAACTGCGGGGCGCAACAAACCTTTTTTTTTCAAGAACAAGTACCTTACCTTATATTTGCCGTTTCCAGTGTCATCCTGTCCCTTTAATATGTCAACGATATTGCGCCCTAGTGGCGCGGTGAACACCTCCCGTAATAGCGGGTTGTGCTAACCAACGATTTAAGGTGGCCATGGCGACGGGGCCCACCCCTTACCATTCCGAACAGGGAAGTTAAGCCCGTCTGCGCCGATGGTACTGCTACACTAAGTGGGAGAGTAGGCCGCTGCCTTTTTTTAAGAGTCCCTTCATGATTTCATGGAGGGACTTTTTTTTTGTTTTATAATTCTTATAGTGGCACGCCCTTGGCGTGATCAGTTCCTGTGGCCCTTTGTGCTTCGCTTCGCTTGCACCCAGGGACAGTCACTGATGGCTAATTTTATCTATTTATGGTTTAACTTATAATGGCACGCCTTTGGCGTGATCAGTTCCTGTTACCACCTCTACTGCGTTTCACTTGTAGATGTGGACAGTCACGGATAGGCCGCTGCCTTTTTTTAAGAGTCCCTTCATGATTTCATGGAGGGACTTTTTTTGTTTTATAATTCTTATAATGGCACGCCCTTGGCGTGATCAGTTCCTGTTACCACCTCTACTGCGTTTTACTTGTAGATGTGGACAGTCACGGATAGGCCGCTGCCTTTTTTTAAGAGTCCCTTCATGATTTCGGATCAAGCAATATTTTTGGGGAGTGCCATAAATTAGGCATATAATTTAGTTAGTCTAAACAAGAAAAACCTAACATCTCTTACCCCTCTGAACATTGCCCTGAACTCTTTAATTTTTGCATTAAAAGATTCCGCAGAAGCATTGGTACTCCTATTATTAAAATAGTTCAAAATCGGTTTGTAATGCATTTGTATAGACCTTGCTATGGTATTGAACGACTTAAAGTTTGAGTTTTCTACTTCGTTATACCAATGTGCCAATTTTAGTCTTGCTACATCCTTGTTCGTATTGTTTTCATAGATAAAGCATAATGCTTGGGCCAACTTATAAGCTTTTTCAATACTTGGGTATAGTTGAAATAATACTTCCGCTCTTTCTATTTGTCCCACAGTCCATTTGGTCTTTGATTTAAATAACAGATATCGACTTCTGGTCAGCAACTGTCTATGGGTATCTCCGTTAGTGAGAAGTTCTGGTCTATATGTTTTTTCTGTTTTCCGAGCTTCCTCAATGGCTTTGTTTTCCACTTCTATAACTTCCCATCTTAATCGGATACGTTCTTCCTGGACGGCTTCTGAGGCTAGTTTTTGAACATGAAAATACTTGCATGGTAATCTGTATGCACAATAGCCCGGACAGGAGGGGTTGTGAAATTGTTTTATACCGGCAAATAGGAGATTTGGTCTTTTTTGCAGTACCAAATAAAGGCGTGCTAAATAGGATCAAGCAATATTTTTGGGGAGTGCCATAAATTAGGCATATAATTTAGTTAGTCTAAACAAGAAAAACGTGACATCTCTTACTCCTCTGAACATTGCCCTGAACTCTTTAATTTTTGCATTAAAAGATTCCGCAGAAGCATTGGTGCTCCTATTATTAAAATAGTTCAAAATCGGTTTGTAATGCATTTGTATAGACCTTGCTATGGTATTGAACGACTTAAAGTTTGAGTTTTCTACTTCATTATACCAATGTGCCAATTTTAGTCTTGCTACATCCTTGTTCGTATTGTTTTCATAGATAAAGCATAATGCTTGGGCCAACTTATAAGCCTTTTCAATACTTGGGTAAAGTTGAAATAATACTTCCGCTCTTTCTATTTGTCCCACAGTCCATTTGGTCTTTGATTTAAATAACAGATATCGACTTCTGGCCAGCAACTGTCTATGGGTATCTCCGTTAGTGAGAAGTTCTGGTCTATATGTTTTTTCTGTTTTCCGAGCTTCCTCAATGGCTTTGTTTTCCACTTCTATAACTTCCCATCTTAATCGGATACGTTCTTCCTGGACGGCTTCTGAGGCTAGTTTTTGGACATGAAATCTATCGGTCACGATTTCTGTTTTAGGGAAACATTTTTTAGCGATCAAATTCATATTTCCGGCCATATCGACAGTAACTTCTTTGACCATATTTCGTCTTTCCACAGGGATTTTATCAAGTACATTGATGACGTCATCCGCTTTAGTTCCCTTGATAATGGCCACTATACAACCTTTCTTTCCGTTAGCTCCTTTATTGGTTAAAATCGTGTAGAGCTCACCGTTGGACAAAGAGGTTTCATCCAAACTTAAATAGTAGCCTAAATTTTTTCCAAAGAGCAACCAATCTTGTGAATGTTTCTTTTGTGGCCAATCCTTGAAGTCGCTAAGATGGTTTTTGTAGTGATACTGTAGGGTTTTGCCATTAATTTTATAATAGTCGCCAAACCGTTTAGCGCTTACGGCATGGGTGTCAAGCGATACCTTTTAAAAAAGAGGCAAACTCGCTGGTTATCCGAGTGCCTTTAGCTATTAAATTCCAATCTCTTTTTATGATCTTTCCCGTATCCATAAGAGTCCAGCGCCTACGCTTTATATGGAGCAGTACCGATTTACCTCTTAAGGGGAAGTCCTCAACTGTTATCTCTGGCAGGAAGCCTTTGGACTGGGCTATTTCTGATTGGTGCTCTTTGGGGAGCACGTTCTTTTCTTCTAAGTAAAAATGAATCTTACCTTCTGATGATTTATGGCCTACAATTTCAAAGTAATCCAAAACGCCTTCTGGCAATAAATACCGCACTAATTCTATATCCAAGATCTAATCTCTTTGTTGTCAAAGATAAAGATTCTCCCCAAGTTTTACACTTGACGCGCTAAATAGTGTTCGATTTGGAGACCTTATTAGTAATTTCACGGCCATTTTTTAGCGGACTAATCTGAACCTAGGGATAATATTTTATACCATTGAAAATATATGATATATTCTTTTTATGGGACATTATGATATAGTCGCTATGGCTTAATGATATCCTCAAACTCCGTATAAAAAGCTTCTATTTTCAACATAGTATCCCTTAAGAACTCCATAGTCTCTTGCCAAGTGTTTTTGTTGTGTATAGAAACATTGGTTTTAGTAACCCATATTCTGGAGATTTCCTTCCCATTTTCAAGGATGATACTATCATTAAAATTGGCATTTGGTAGGTATTCCATAATTAAAATGGAACGAAGGGATTCTAATTTTTCCCATAACTCTATTCGCTTTTCCAAATCCTGATTTTCAACATCTATGGAAACCATGGCCTGTTTCTGGTCAAAGTGGAACTTAAAAGAGAAATCTTTTATAGTGGTTTGATATAAGGTCCATTTCCTGGGAAACGATTTTCCAAATGAAACCCAAAATTCTTGTCGTAGCTGTTTAGATTCTTCCTTGCTGAACATAAAGTGTTAAATTAAAGCTGAAATGACACACAAGGTAATCATGGATTTTTGGTAAATCTAGGCAAAAAATCATCGCATGGCCGTAGCTGATGACTTGTTTTTTAACGATGATAACCCGCAAAAAACGTATTGGATTAGGGGTAACTTAGGCTTAATGTAACACTAGAAAGCATAGGCGATTGCAATCCCAATAATGATGACTAACAATTTGCGTAAGTTAAATTTATGAGCCTCTGAGCTTTCAAATAAGATGACCGTTGAAATATGTAAAAAGACTCCTATTACAAGTGAATTTAGATAAACGGCATAGGTTTCCACGAAGGTGAAATTTGCCGCTATCAGGGTTCCAAGGGGTGTCATCAATGAAAAGAGCCCAATAAATAATATGGAGGGGACCAATTTAATTTTGGAAGCCAAAAGGAATATACTTAAAATGATTGCTATAGGGATCTTATGTACTAAAATCCCGTAAAGAATGTTGTGGTGGTTTTCTATGGGTAGCCCTTCTAATAAGGAGTGTATTGAAAGGCTAACGAATAACATCCATGGAAATTCCTTGTTATCTGGGTCCAAATGTACATGGCCGTGTTCTGCTCCTTTGGAAAAAAACTCTAAGAATATCTGTAATAATATACCTAGCATAATAAAAACGCCAACCATTTTGGAATCGGTATCAGTATATACTTCAGGGAAAAGTTCAAAAACGGTCAATGCCAATAAAAATGCACCGCTAAACGCAAGTAATAATTTAAAGACTTCTTTGTTTTTTGGTTTGGTGATATAAACAAATAGAAAACTCAACATTACCGCTAGTATGGGTAGTAAATAATTCATGGACGATTAATTAGGTGTTGTACTAATTAGGGAAATTGCCTAATGGGGGCTAAAATTAATGTATTTTTGCGGTAATTTTAAAGGTAGGTATGAACAATAATTTTAAAATGGTTGCTAAAACCATGTTTGGATTCGAGGAAATGTTGGCAAAGGAGTTGCGGAACCTCGGTGCCAGCAACGTAGAAGAGGGGATAAGAAGCGTTTCTTTTGAAGGAGATACAGGATTTATGTACAAGGCTAATTTGTGTCTTAGAACCGCTATTAAGATTATAAAACCAATCTACTCTTTTAAAGTTAGGAACGAAGATGACCTTTACAAGAAAATCTACGATATGGATTGGTTTAATTACCTCTCCATTGATACTACATTTGCTATTGATGCCACGGTGAATTCGGAGAATTTCACACATTCCTTATATGTTTCCCAAAAAACTAAAGATGCCATTGTAGATAGGTTTAGGGATACGGATGGCAGTAGGCCAGATGTTGATATTAAATTCCCAGATGTGCGAATCAACATACATATCCAAAATGATCATTGTAACGTATCCTTGGATTCTTCAGGGAGATCCTTGCATCAACGTGGATACAGAACGGCAACTAATATTGCACCTATTAACGAGGTGTTGGCAGCTGGCTTATTGTTATTGAGTGGTTGGGACGGGCAATGCGATTTTCTAGATCCAATGTGCGGTAGCGGTACCTTATTGACCGAAGCGGCCATGATTGCCTGTAATATTCCAGCAAACATAAACAGAAAGGAATTTGCATTCGAAAAATGGCACGATTATGACGAAGCACTTTTTGATAAGATCGTGGAGAGTAGTCTTAATAGAACTAGAGATTTTCATCATAAGATCATTGGGTATGACAAAGCCCCATCCGCAGTTAGAAAGGCCATTGATAACGTTGAAAACGCCAATTTATCTGAATATATCACAATAGAGAGAAAGAATTTTTTCGACACGGAAAAATTCACAGAGAACCATTTGCATATGGTATTTAATCCGCCTTATGGAGAGCGATTGGATATTGAAATGGAAGATTTTTATGCCGATATTGGTAATACCTTAAAAAGAAATTATCCTGGTACCGATGCCTGGTTTATAACCTCTAATTTGGAAGCTTTAAAGTTTGTGGGATTGCGTCCTTCTAGAAAGATAAAAGTTTTTAATAGTCATTTAGAGTCGCGCTTGGTGAAATACGTTATGTATGAAGGGAGCAAGAAGGCTAAATTCAATAAAATGGAGTAGCCTGTAAACATTTTTAAATTAATACCATTCGTATCTTGAAACCAAAACACAAAGCATTTCTTTATAATTTTCTAAGCTTCGCAATTTTATTTGTAGCAGGCAGATTACTACTCGGCATGTTTTTGTCATTAGACACTCTTGTGCTGGCGATAATAGCTGCGGTAGTGGCTAGTATACTGGCACCTAAGTTTGCAGTTGTTAAAACTCAAACCGGGAAAAAATTAATGATGAAATGGATCTTTCTAAAAGGGGTGCGGGAGATATAAATTAATTTAAGGGGGCTTCTTCCGCTGTTTTAGTTTTCTTCTTTTCCTCTTTATTTTTTTTCGCTTTTTTGTACAGGGGCAAGAAGTAGGTCAGGGTGTAGTTATATCCTACCCCAAAATTACTGTCGTCGGTAACCTTGTTGAAGCCGGGTATCCATAAATTGCGAAAACCTTCGGGATCCTTATTAGTAACCAAATAACCTATCCTTACGCTGGCACCCAAGAATATATTGGCAAAAAGTTCTGCCTTGACACCTATGACAGCTTCCAGCCAACTAGCATTTAAGCTGCTGAATTCTTGTGCAACATTAGATCCAATTGGAAAATCGTTTGTGGCATTCGGGTCTGGGTCAATTTGATAGGCTGGATTGGACCAATATCGGTTGGAATCAAATATTTGGTAATTGTTAAGGGTCTGGCTAAAGCTACTAAGGGCATACCTTCCCCCAACGTGGATAATATTGTGCATCCCGTACCAATTACCATAAGTATTGTAATCTGCTCCTAATTTTAGATAGCTTCCGGAGGTAGTAAAATTAAAAAGGTCTTCTTGTTTGGTGTTCTTTTCATTTCCCAACTCTGCCGCCAAATACCAATTATTGGTAAGGCGATAATCTCCTACTATTTCCACGCCGGTATAATCCTCCTTTAGTGTGGATAAAAGGAGTTTACTGAGATCTATACCTACCCTGATTCCATAAGGGTCGGTTCTACTCACCGTATCCTTGGGTTGAAGATCTAGGGGTTTTGTTTGTGAATGCCCCAAAAGAAAACCAAAGAATAAAAAACTACTAATGATATATTTTAACATGGGCTTCGGTTGAATTATCTACCAAGGGGGTTATAAATTCGATGTCCTTTATCCAATTTTCACTTTCCAATTTTAAATCGCTACTTAGATTTTCGTAATTAGCAATATGACCACAGGCTCTGGAAACAAATTTCTCTGTCCTATTGTAATTAAAATACAAGCTATCTATGTCTCCGCCCTCGACCTTTATAGGTTCTCCGTCCGAGTCCTGGGTATCTACATCTGCTGAATTGGCAATAAAATAAAAACCAGTAGTGTTTTCAGTAACTTTTAAGGGTATGGCAATGGAATCCAAATCGGACCGATCAGCAATTCCAATAACTGTAGTGTTCTGACCTATGCCTACTATCCTAAAACTGGGTACTTTTTTTAATTCAGTCCTATTGGCCACATCATAAAACCGCACAACCAATAATGGAGTGCTTCCATCTACACATATATCGTCTTTTTCACAACTTAATACAGTTATGGTGAAAACAACGATAAGGCCCAGAAGGAGCGCGAAGGGCAGTTTAGTGCTGATCATTACGATTGAATCGGGTTTTTGCGTTTTTTCAAAAGTACAACATTTTCCACATGGTGGGTCTGGGGAAACATGTCTACAGGCTGTACCTTGGCAACTTCATAATCATCCTTCATCAGCTCTAGATCCCTTGCCTGTGTGGCACTGTTACAACTTACGTAAACCACTTTTTCTGGGGAAATATTGAGGATTTGTTGCACCACATCCTTATGCATTCCATCCCTTGGGGGGTCTGTGATTATAATATCGGGCTTGCCGTGGGTAGCAATGAAGGTCTCATTGAAAACATTTTTCATGTCCCCGACAAAAAACTCTACATTGGAAATGTTGTTTCTTTCTGCATTTGCTTTTGCATCGGCAATCGCCTCTGGGACGGATTCTATACCAACTACCTTTTTGGAATTTTTTGCTACAAATTGGGCTATAGTACCCGTGCCGGTATAAAGATCGTATACCAACTCTTCTCCCGTGAGAGCAGCAAATTCCCTTGTTATTTTGTATAGTTCAAAGGCTTGGTCCGAGTTGGTTTGGTAAAAAGATTTTGCAGTTATCTTAAACTGAAGACCTTCCATTGCCTCAAATATATGATCTCTTCCTGCATAACAGACAATTTCTTGATCGTAGATGGTATCGTTTTGCTTCGAGTTAACAACGTAAAGTAATGCCGTAATCTCTGGGAATTTGGCGGCGAGATGATCCATTAAAAGCTGACGCTTTTCTTGGTCATTCTCAAAAAATTGGACCAATACCATAATTTCACCAGTAGATGACGTACGTATCATAACTGTTCGTAATAAACCATGCTGATTTCGTGGATTAAAAAATGAAAGGTCATTTTCTATCGCAAATTCTTTAATGGCCAAACGAATGGCATTGGATGGGTCATCCTGTAAATGACATTTTTTAATGTCGAGAATTTTATCCCACATGCCTGGAATATGGAAGCCTAAGGCATTCTTATCTTCGATATCTTTACCAGAATTTATTTCCTCCAAGGTTAACCATCGGCTATCCGAAAAAGAAAATTCCATTTTATTTCTATAGAAATATTGTTTTTTGGAACCTAAAATTGGCAGGGTTTCTGGGAGTTCCAAATGCCCTATCCTACGTAAATTATTTTCCACCTCTTTTTGTTTGTAAAACAACTGGTGTTCATATCCCATATCCTGCCACTTGCATCCGCCACAAACCCCAAAATGCTCACATACGGGGGTTGTTCTTTTTTGGGATAAGCTGTGAAAATGGATCGCTTCACCCTCAAAATAGGCTTTTCTTTTTTTTGTGGTCTGTACGTCTACAACATCACCGGGAACGGTATTGGTAAGGAAAATTACCCTGCCATCAGGAGCTTTGCCTATAGTCTTGCCTTTTGCTCCGGCATCTACCACCTCTACGTTTTCAAAAATCTGTCTTTTATTCTTTCTGCGCATGGCGCAAAAATAGGGGAATTTTTCAGGATTTAATCCCATTTCAGATGAACTTTAAGTAATTTTGGGAAGATTGCATTTTTATTAATAATTACTCCTAATTGCCAAGAATATTTGATGCTGCATTTCGCAGTAGATTGCGGAAGTTATTTTAAAATGGCAATTTAGTTCAATTTGGATGTTGTTTTGACAGTATTCTACCTGTAAAACTCTCTTTTTATCAGAAAGAATGGTAATGTGGAAATTTAATATTTTGTAATTTAGCAGCACTACGAAGGATGATTTCTCTCCCCAAGAAGGAATTGCTATAGTTTTATTTAAAAATTTATAAATTCATGTCAGTATTGGAAAAGTTATCTTCTAGCGATGCAATAGCATTGGAAGAAAAGTATGGAGCACATAACTACCATCCGTTGCCTGTAGTTTTAAGCAGGGGAGAGGGAGTGTATGTATGGGATGTTGAAGGAAAGAAGTATTATGATTTCTTGTCGGCCTATTCTGCTGTAAACCAAGGGCATTGCCATCCTAAAATTGTAAATGCCATGACAAGTCAAGCGCAAACATTGACTTTGACCTCTAGGGCGTTTTATAATGATATCCTGGGGAAATTTGAAAAGTATGCTTGTGAAACCTTTGGCTACGATAAGTTGCTGCCTATGAATACGGGGGCAGAAGCGGTTGAGACTGCTTTAAAAATTTGTAGGAAATGGGCCTATGAGAAAAAAGGAGTGGCAGAGAACGAAGCTGAGATAATAGTTTGCGAGAACAATTTTCATGGCCGTACCACCACTATAATCTCCTTTTCCAACGATCCTATAGCGAGGAAAAACTTTGGGCCCTACACCAAGGGATTCATTAAGATTGAATATGATAATTTATCCGTCTTGGAAGAGACGTTGAAGACCAATGATAATGTAGCTGGATTTTTAGTGGAGCCCATTCAAGGGGAAGCGGGAGTTTACGTCCCCTCCGAAGGGTATTTGGCTAAAGCTAAGGCACTCTGTGAAAAATACGATGTTCTCTTTATTGCCGATGAAGTACAGACTGGGATTGGCAGAACGGGAAAGATGTTGGCGGTGGATCATGAGAACGTTAAGGCTGATATCTTAATTTTAGGAAAAGCACTTTCTGGAGGTGCCTACCCTGTATCTTGCGTATTGGCAGATAATGAAATCATGGATGTGATTGGGCCTGGAAACCACGGGAGTACATTTGGAGGTAACCCAGTAGCTGCGGCTGTAGGTATTGCCGCGTTGGAGGTTGTTAAAGAGGAAAAATTGGCGGAAAATGCACAGGTATTGGGTGCACTTTTTAGAGCAGCGCTAAATAAATTTATACCTAGTAGTGCTATAGTGAATGCAGTAAGGGGAAAAGGTCTCTTAAACGCCATTCTGATCAATGATACCGAAAACAGCTCTACTGCTTGGGATATTTGTTTGGCTTTACGAGATAATGGTCTATTGGCAAAACCCACCCATGGGAACATCATTAGATTTGCACCGCCTTTGGTGATGACACGGGAGCAATTGTTGGACTGTGTGGCGATAATTATAAAAACCCTAAACAAGTTCGAAAAATAAAAGGATTAATGTAGTAATTTTTAATAAAGGCCCGCTAATTTTAGTGGGCTTTTTTTATCCGGCAGGAGCAAGGAGGGAAAATGGAAACAAAGGAATGTTTCTAAAAATCGTGAAGAGCACCACGATCAAAAAAACAATTACCGGTGTTTTGGGGTGATAGACAATATCAGGATATTTTTTGCTATTCTTAAAGGGAAAGTATTTTATGGTCCAATGGTAAGCGATCAATAACAAAGCCGGGATGAAAAGGGCATTGTGCCTCATTACACCGGCAATATCCAAGTGTAATAAATTATGAAGTGCCCTTTGGCTGCCACATCCCGTACAGTAATATCCGGTAATATGGTAGAAAGGACATTTTAGGAAATATGGAGAACTACTGGGGTCCATAAAATAATAAAGGAGTACTATTCCTGTGATTAGTACTCCCAAAAGTATAATTATTGGTTTTTTGTACGTTTTAGAAATCACCACTACTCATTAAGCCACCAATAATGGCGAATCCGAAAATGGCAATATAGATTATCCAGAAAAACACTGCAATCCCGATGCTAACAAGGGCCCATGTTTTTGCATTTTTAGATGCCTTTTCGGCAGCTTCATAATTTTCAAGGGCATAAGCTTCATTTACTTTAGCAGCATGGACTATGCTGACAATGCCAGGGATTATACAGCATAGGACCGTACTAAATATGGCTAGAATCAAATAGTTGTTTGGTTTTGGTCTTTGAATGTTTTCCATTGGTTTGGTTGAATTTATTTTTATATAACGAATAAGATTACTCCATATTTTGTAGGTAGTCTTCCAGTCGCTCTCTCATTAGCTCCTCATTTTGCATGGAGTCCCAGCCGATGATAGAAATTATCCAAATGAAAAATATAACTACCAGAATATTTAATACAATACCTATAATGGATAAGGTTTTTCCCAGCTTCACATTGTTGTACCCTTCATATAATGCCGGATCTAGAGCGTATATATTGGTAGCCTTGTTCGCTAGTACCAAGCCTATTATTCCGAAAATAAGTCCAATAATACCGTAGCAACAGCAGGTTACTATTGAAATTATTCCAAAGACCAATATTAGCGTTGCATTGGGTAGTTTTTGTTGTTCCATAGTTTTAGTTTAATAGATTATTTGTAGCATTTTAAATATATAACTAATGATCATGATACCCGCATTTAGGTACAATAAGTATAACTTTATTTTAAAGCCATTTTTCACTTCAAAAACTAGGCTAAATCCCAAAAAGGCTATCAATAATAAAATGGTGTAAATAGCGGGAAACATTTTAAAGGCCGCTATAAAATCACCCTCAAGAATAAAGGAAATAGATCGTTGTATACCGCAACCTGGACAGTCAATACCAAAAACTTGCCTGTTTAAACAAGGTAGCATGTAGTTCTCCATCTGTGACAGGGGTATCATTATATACCTTTTTTTAAGTGCTAATATAATTGTTTGCGGAAAATTACTATTATTTTTGGGCAATGAAAATAAAACGAACTATTTATTTAGTGCTGGTCATAATAGGAGGGTTAATTGCCGGTTATGGTGATAAGTTTATGGAAGAGGAGTTTGCGTTGATGATTGGTTTTGTATTATTAATGTTCGGACTCTATAAATCTACCCAACTGTGGAGTAGTGTACAATTGGATGAACGGGAACGGAATAAAGAAGATGGCGATGGATTTTAAGAAAGGGGACAAGGTAGAAGCCATAGACGATACCGTAAGCGGAACTATCGTAAGAATTGAGGGTGAGGAAATTACTGTGGAAAGTACCGATGGATTTCTATTAAAATATTCTTACAAGGAATTGCTTTCCATACCCGATGATCAGGAAATATCAGTTTCCAATTTTGAGGTTGCCCAAATTAAAGCCGAAAAGGAGGTTCCCAAGCGGCGTAATCGGCCGGTGTCTAAACCCAAAGAACGCAATGCTCCCAAAATGGAAATAGATCTCCATATAGAAAAGTTAACCACTAAGGCCAAAGGGATGTCCAATTTTGATATAATGAATATTCAGTTGGAAACGGCAAAAAGACAACTGGATTTTGCCATGCGCAAACGAATTCAAAAAGTTGTATTTATCCACGGAGTGGGAGAAGGGGTGCTAAAAGAGGAACTCTATTATTTATTCCGGAAGTACGAGAATGTAAAATATTACGATGCCGATTACCAAAAATACGGGATGGGTGCCACGGAAGTCTATTTTTATCAGAACTAATATTTGTCTGTAATAGGAGCCTTCTTATTTGGTAGTGACCGTACCAAATTCGTTTATTCTCAGATCTGTAATACGTTGATCGTTGCTCTTGTTTACTAGCGATATTTCACTTAATCTTATGGTGTGTTCGTAAGTGGTAGTCTCGCCTTCTATCTTGGCAGTGGTCGTTATTAATACAAATCCGCCTTGAGCTTCAATTTCTTGGGTTACGGTAGGAGTGGTTGGTGGAACTACATCACAAAAGTAATTTTTGCTCAACTTATCTGAAAAGATGCGATACGTGACCTTAGTGTCTCCAGATACTGGATATTGTACCTCCCCATCCGATGCTTCGTTTTTTAAAGTGCCGCTTTTTATTGTAAGAATCAATGCCTCATTGCCCGCTATTTTAAAAAATAGGTCGCTAGAGGTGGTTGGAGCACTTTCGCAAAATTGGATTTCACTATCGTCAAAATTTATCGTTTCAATCTGTAGGTCTCCATCGTCGCAGGAATAAAGGCTTATCAATAAAACGAATAACAAAATATTTTTCATGCTTCAAATTTAATCGAAATTTAAGTTATAAACCTAGACCTCTACCCGTATTTTACAGTAAATTAACTTTATTTCAAGTATTTTTGTACTCCTGTATTTTGGTATGGGAATTTTTATGAATTCAATATTTTTCAATGAAAAGAGTATATTTGGATAGCGCCGCAACAACCCAGGTTAGGCCAGAGGTAATAGTGAAAATGCAGGAAGCCTTGACGAACTGTTATGGGAATCCTTCTTCT
Organism: Arenibacter antarcticus; assembly: GCF_041320605.1. NCBI lineage: Bacteria > Pseudomonadati > Bacteroidota > Flavobacteriia > Flavobacteriales > Flavobacteriaceae > Arenibacter > Arenibacter antarcticus. The sequence continues at coordinate 318,118 of NZ_CP166679.1, read as the reverse complement.
TCCCACAGTTTTGGCAGATCCGCAAAAACAGGTATCGAAAAGGCTAGAAAAACGATTGCAAAACAACTTAATGCCCATCCATCCGAAATTATTTTCACCTCTGGTGGTACCGAGGCAGATAATATGGTGCTGCGTTGTGCGGTGAGGGATCTTGGGGTTAAAACCCTAATCACTTCAAAAATAGAGCATCATGCGGTCTTGCATACGGCTTGGGAATTGGAGCAGGAGTATGGGATTAGCCTTCAATATGTGGAATTGGACGAATTTGGTAATCCAGACTTAGGACATTTAGAATCTTTGCTAAAAAAAGACGACCATAAAAAACTGGTTAGTTTAATGCACGTGAACAATGAGATTGGAAACGTGCTGGATATTGATGCTGTAGGGAAGCTTTGTGCGCAATATGAAGCCTTGTTTCATTCCGATACCGTGCAGTCTATTGGTCATTTTTCTTGGGACTTGCAGAAAACACATATTCATTTTCTTACGGCTGCTGCTCATAAATTTCATGGACCAAAAGGAATTGGCTTTGCTTATATCAAAAGAAATTCGGGTCTAAAACCTATGATTTTGGGCGGTTCCCAGGAACGCGGATTTAGGGCGGGGACAGAACCGTTTCACAATATTGTGGGCTTGGAAGAGGCTTTTGTTTTGGCGTATCAAAATCTAGTGGAGGAGAGAGAATATATAAGTAGTCTAAAGCAATACTTTTTGGAGAAATTACAGGCGGCCATTCCAGAGGTGCAATTTAATGGGCATTCTGGTAAAATGGTAAAAAGTACGTATACGTTGGTAAATGTCTGTCTTCCATTTGATCCAGAAAAGGCCCTGATGTTATTGTTTCACTTAGATATCAATGGAATAGCGTGTTCCGCCGGAAGTGCTTGTCAGTCTGGAAGTAATCTTGGTTCGCATGTGCTTATGGAGATACTTTCTGCGGAAAATAGTAAAAAGCCCTCCTTGAGATTCTCATTTTCCAAATACAATACCAAGGAAGAATTGGATTATGTGATCCAAGTATTGCAAGAGTTTGATAAAAACTAGCTCTTTCTTCTATCCCGTGGACGTTCCCGATCATACGGGAACTTCCTTGTGGTCATTTTCATCATTTGTTCTATAAGATCGGTAGTGTTTTTGCCCGATTTTTTATTGATCTGTTTTTCGTATTTCCAAAGTAATTTACCTGTGGATCCATCGCTTATTTTTACCCCTATCCTACCGTAATTGGCATCTCCGTTAATATAGTCCATTAGTCTAAAATCTGTAGAGACCCCTTTAGATAAAAGTACGTTGAGATCTAGACTGCCGCTGATAAGACCATCTACCCCTAAAATTTCGCAGAGCTGTTTTACGGTATAGATGTCTATATTTTCATAGGTTATGTTCTCCTGATTTAATAGAGCGTTGGTGTTCTTGGTGTTTTGAAATTCCACTGAGAATTTCTTTTTTTTCTTTCTTTTGGAAAAATAGGTCTCTAAGGCATTTTGTACCTCGTAGCCCTCTTTTTGTTCCAAGTGTTTCAATTCTATTGCTGAAATTTTGTCTTTGAGTTCCAAATTCGTAATAAAGGGGATAATAGCCAAGGTTTCGTGCTTTTGGCTAAGCTCGTCAAATTTATCGCTCTCGTATATGTTCTTTTGGGCATTTAGGCTGAAACATATTAGGGCAAATAGGAATAGAAACTTATTTTTCATCCGAAGGTTTTATTTTAAAAGTTTTTAATACGATCCCTATTTTGGACAGCCCAATTAAGTATGGAAAGTGAGTTGCTGAAATAGATCTTCATTTTATTTCTTTCCCTCTCCTAAAGGGAAAGCTCATTTTTAGGAATAGAATTTATGCAATTGCAAAAATATGGGAATTTCCTAAACCAATTCCCTAATGATTTCTTAATGTATTCATTTAAAAACGGTGCGCTTTAGAAATTAAAACCCTTGTATGGCTAAAGTTATTTAGTTCCACTTTTAAAAGTTGTCCAAATTTCCTTTAATTTTTATTTTCGATAAAAGGTACTGGTAAATGTGCTGCTGTTGCCTACGTTATCGGTAACGATAACTTTTAAGTCGCACTGTTTCTTATCCAGAATAACATCATCAAAGTTATAGGTTATGGTATTGTCCTTTGGTTCATACTCCATAAGTATCCACTCCCCGTTTAAGGTAGCTGTATACGTGTCTATCCCGCTTAAATTATCGTCTATTCTAAGGCTTAAATAATTATAATTGGTAAGCCACTGCTTGTCCTTAAAATTTTTCGGACGTATCCTAGGGGCTACGGTATCCTTTGCAAGTGTATACGTCCCCAAATTTCGTGTCCTAGATGTAAAGGTATTCCCTCGTTTATAGGTGGATGAATAATTAGGGGTTAGGTTCTTGTCCAATCTGCCTATAAACATCTGACTTCTTTCTTCATTGGAGTATTTTGAAACGTCAAAAGTTATTGTAAAATTCCTATGTACGGGAACTTTGCTATTGTGGATAGTTACCGTATCCTTTCCTTTCTTTAGGTCGATATAGAAATTATCATAGAAGGTATTGGCAGGGAAATATACCTTGGCGCCATCCAGGTCAAAATTATTCGGTTTTTTGGCAATGATGTAAGTATCAGTCTTTTCGTCCTTTCTTGGGATTTTAATTTCTTGAATTTTCCCTTCCACCGGAATAATCAATTTTGTCGTATTTCCCGCCAAATCACTGATGTGAATTTCCACATTGTATGAAAGTCCTTCGGTAATTGCTATTTTTCCGTCGTTGTAAATAGTATTGTAAATGCTCAATAAATTACTGGGGTCTTTATAGCATTTTTGAATCCTTTCTTGATGCGTTGCATAATGGGCATAATCTATAAGCGTATTTATGTATCTCCCTTCGGGAAAGGAAAAGGTTTCAAAAGCATAATCCGTGTATAATTTTCCATTCACAAATTGTTTTATTGAATATGGTCCATTCTTGTTCGCGGCCAGATCCTGTCTATCGTAGGTGTTTATTCCAAATCCTAGGAGTCCGGTAGCGGTTACCTTATCTGCCAAATAGGAACCGTCTGCCTGGCGGTGGTACATTAATTTCACCTTGTCCCGACTTTGGTTTACCTGCGCATCATCTGATAAAGGATAGGCATAGGCGGCAAGCAGGGTGGGGTTTGTGGCATCACGGACCTCTAACCCGTAAAGTAAGGGATTTGTGGGCATCTCCGACGCGCTGCTTCTAATTTCGAAATGGAGATGGGGCCCGGCAGATCCACCTGTATTTCCAGAATAGGCAATAAGCGACCCTTTAAGGAGTGGTAGTTCGGTTATTTCGGGAAATATCTCAACGGCGAACGACTTTTTTTGGTATTGTACTTTCTTTACATAAGCTTCAATTTCTGGAGAAAACTTTTGAAGATGGCCGTAGACCGAAGTATAACCATTGGGATGGGCAATATAAATGGCCTTGCCGTACCCCCATGGTGAAACCTTTATTCTAGTAATCCTTCCGTCACCAATGGAGTACACAGGGATTCCTTCTCTTTGTTGTGTCTTTATATCTACCCCAGCATGAAAATGATTGGATCGTAATTCCCCGAAAGTTCCCGATAAAATTATGGGAATATCCAATGGGGGCCTAAAAACATCCGTAGGATATTCTGCTTGTCCATAACCAAAAAGTGCAAGTAATAAATAAAATCCTAAAATAGTCCCTCTCATAGTATTTCTAAATTGAAGCGAAAGTAATTAATACCTTTCAAAATCAAAAAAAAGTCTTAGTTTTAAATAAGTTACAAGTTGCATAGATAGGGTAGTTACAAGTTGTTGAATTATTACTTTCAGAATAATCGAAAAAAGAATTGCTTAGTAGAGCGAGGTATATTAACTTTGTGTAAAATGCATTGCTATTTGCATATGAGTGAATTGGTTGATATTGTAGATTCTTTAGAGAATAAAATAAGTAAGTTGTTGCACCAGCTAACGCTTTTACAGCAAACGAACCTTAAATTAGAAGAGGAATTGCTTGCTGTTAAGAATGATCACGAAGCAACAACAGCTTCGGTAGTTGAATGGCAGGAGAAATACAATTCACTGAAGTTGGCAAGTACAATGCTGGGCAGTGATACAAATAAAACTGAAGCGAAGCTTAAAATAAATACATTAATAAGGGAATTGGATCATTGTATTGTACAACTTTCGGAATAATGTAAATCGATAATATGGCAGAAAAGCTCAAAATTAAGCTTTCTATAGCAGATAGGGTATATCCGCTAACCATAGACCCCTCACAAGAAGAGGGTCTAAGAAAGGCCGCTAAGAATATAGAGCAGTTGGCAAAGAAATTTGAGCAAAACTATGCTGTACGGGATAAACAGGATGTGTTGGCCATGTGCGCACTACAGTTTGCCTCTAAGATTGAGCAAAAGGGAATAGATGAAATGGATGGTGTGGCGGAAACCGCTGAGCGACTCAAAGCATTAGACCAGTTGATAGATTCCAAGCTAGGGATAAAATAACGTTCTTTAAAATAAATATAGTTACTGCCCACATTGGTAATTAATTTTTGACAAACTCAACACTAATTTGTTTGAAAAGGGTGAGTTTAGATTGTAAAAGCAAGCCTTACTAGTATAAGGATCCTTGATCAGTCTGGTAGCCCTAAACCTGTTTATCGGGGTTTGTACAAATCTTCCGTCAATGTGGGCTTTTTTTTTATTAAATTTTAACATATATATGGAGAGTATAGCAATAATAATGGGTTTGGTTGGACTGGTGATCGGTTTTGCCATTGCAAAGTTTATGGAGAAGGGCAAGGGGTCCAAGATCATTTCCAACGCAAAAAAAGAAGGAGCCAACATCGTTAAGGAGGCTCAAATTGAAGGTGATAATATTAAAAAAGACAAAATTTTCCAGGCCAAAGAAAAGTTTTTGGAGCTTAAGGCCGAACATGAAAAGGTTATAATAAACAAGGATAAAAAGATCTCCGAAGCAGAAAAACGCACAAGAGATAAAGAATCTCAAGTGAGTAGTGAACTTGCTAAGGGGAAGAAAATGAGTGATCAACTGGAAAGCAAGTTGAAAGAAGTCGATTATAAAAGCGAGTTTTTCGACAAGAAACAATCCGAGTTAGAAAAACTTCATAAAAGCCAAGTGCAACAGTTGGAAGTTATTTCTGGATTGTCTGCAGATGATGCGAAATCACAATTGTTGGAATCCCTAAAGGAAACCGCCAAATCCGATGCCATGTCCTTTATACAGAACACTATTGAGGAAGCTAAACTTACGGCGCATCAGGAGGCTAAGAAAATTGTAATAAATACGATACAGCGAATTGGAACTGAAGAGGCCGTTGAAAATTGTGTCTCTGTGTTTAATTTGGAATCCGATGATGTTAAGGGTAGAATTATAGGCCGTGAGGGTAGAAATATTAGGGCTTTGGAAGCGGCAACAGGCGTAGAGATCATTGTAGACGATACCCCAGAGGCTATTATCCTTTCGTGTTTCGATTCCGTTAGAAGGGAAGTTGCCCGACTATCACTTCATAAATTAGTTACCGACGGAAGGATACATCCGGCACGTATTGAGGAGGTCGTGAAAAAGACAGAGAAACAGATAGAGGAAGAGATAGTTGAAATTGGTAAACGTACCGTAATCGATCTTGGAATACATGGACTGCATCCAGAATTGATTAAAGCCGTGGGGAGAATGAAATACAGATCCTCTTATGGTCAGAATCTTTTACAACACTCTAGAGAGGTAGCTAAACTCTGTGGAGTTATGGCGGCCGAACTAGGTTTAAACCCAAAATTGGCAAAACGTGCAGGTCTATTGCACGATATTGGTAAGGTGCCCAACACAGAAGCCGAAGTAGAGACCCCACATGCTATCCTTGGAATGCAATGGGCGGAGAAATTTGGTGAAAAAGAAGATGTTTGCAACGCTATAGGAGCTCACCACGATGAGATTGAGATGAAGACCTTGATCGCTCCTATCGTACAGGTGTGTGATGCTATTAGCGGTGCCAGGCCGGGTGCAAGAAGACAGGTGTTGGATTCCTATATCCAACGTCTAAAAGACTTAGAAGAGATCGCTTTCGGATTTGGTGGGGTGCAAAAAGCATATGCCATCCAAGCGGGGAGAGAACTTAGGGTTATCGTGGAAAGTGAAAGAGTTAGCGATGACAGAGCAGCAGAACTTTCTTTTGAAATTTCTCAAAAAATACAGACCGATATGACCTATCCTGGGCAGGTGAAAGTTACCGTTATCCGGGAAACAAGGGCTGTAAACGTCGCTAAATAGATGATAGCAGGTATCCTTGAAGGAGCAGCTTAAAAGCGTGTAAATCGCTTAATTTAAGACTACATCAAGTCATTCTTAATGTGTGGGTTTCCCCGCATTTAGAGTGACTTTTTTTATTGTGTTTAATACATAGTACAAAGTATTTCCAAGAATGGGAAAGTGTAATGTCTCTAACAAGTTAGAAGAGGTGGTAGGAGGTGTCTAAAATAAAGCAAAACTAGTGGGCTGGTGTATTGCTGCTACCTCATTTAAATATAACACCCCATTTACCGACGGTAAATGGGGTGTTTGTACATAATTGTGCACAGATCCTTGCTTATCGCAATGGACCCGGTTCAACCAAATTAGGCCTCCTCTTCGGTTGCGCTTTGCTCCCCCTCCGATTCTTCGGCTTCCTTGATTAAATTATTTTCTAATATATTCAATTTCTTGAGCTTTGCCTTCCAAGTGGCCAATGAATCTTTGTGGTTATTTATGTTTTTAATAACCTCCTTGACTACAGGGTTGTCCTCGGAAGCATTGGAGAAGAACTGAAGGTTATTCTCCAATTGCCTGATCTCGTTCTTGCTGTCGTCTATTTTTCTTCTTATAAAAGTACGCTCGTTAGAAATAGCATAGTCGTTGTCATTGTTGGCCAACTGCTGAATCTTGTTTCCGTATTTTAGAAGTTCGGCCTCTTGTCGGTTGATGTCCAATTTCTTGAAAATGGCATCCAAAATCTTGTTGAACTTAGCATTAATGCTCTTTTTGTTGTAGGGTACTTTGCCAGATTCCTTCCATTCGGCAATTAATTCCTTAAGGGTGGTCAAATCCTTGTTCTTGTTACCGCTCAATTCAAATTGCTTCAATTTTTCCAAGCAGGCATTCTTAAGGTCAAAATTTTCGGCTTCCTCCTTATGTGCCTCATTTTTTAAGGCGTGGAAACGATCAAAATAATGGTTGCAAGCAGTTTTGAATTCTTTCCAGATTTTATCGGAATATTTTCTAGGTACGTGTCCAATTTTTTTCCATTCATTTTGGATCCTTTTCATTTCTTGGGTCGTGCTATCCCAATCCTCGCTTTCCTTAAGGGATATGGCAAGGTCTAATAAGGCCCTTTTTTTATCTAAATTAACCTGTTGTTCTTTCTTTAGATTTTTATAATAGTTGTTCTTATTCCTATTAAATTCTCGAACAGCATCCTTAAAATTTGCCCAAGTTTGTTCGTTTACCTTTTGTGGGACCTTTCCAGCTTTAAAAAATTGATCTCTGAGTTTTTCTATTTCCCCGATCTGCTGTTGTAGGTCTTTGTGTTTGGTGGCAATATTGGAGACTATATTTTTTATGGATTCGATTATTTGGTTTTTCTTAACCAAATTAACCTCATAATCCTTTTCGAGTTCCTTGTAGTGTTCCTGCCTTCTTTGGTGAAGTTGTTTTGTAGCCTTGCTAAAGCGATCCCATATTTCCTCTCTATTCTCTTTTCCTACAGGCCCAATATCTTCTTTCCAAATCTTGTGAAGGCTTTGTAACTCTTGAAAGGCTGCACTTAAGTCCTCTACCGTTACTAAAACTTCGGCACGTTCTACTATTTTTAATTTTTCTTCATAATTATGCTTAAAGTCAAGGTCCCGAAGCTCCCTGTTTAAATGAAGAAAATCATAAAATATTTCAATATGATGTTGATAGGTTCGCCAAACATCGTTGTAGTTGGTACGTGGTATTGGTCCTGCAATCTTCCATCGTTCCTGAATGTCCTTGAAATTCTTATACGTAGTGTTGATGTCTTCCTCAATATTCACCAACCCTTTTAAATCATTTATGATTTCTAACCTATTGGCTAAATTAGCTTTCAGTCCTTGTTCTAGGTTTTTATAATATGTATTTCTCTTTTCCCTGTAATCTGAATAGACTTCGTTAAATTGTCTTTTGGTTACGGAATTATATCTGAAATCTATTTCGTTACCACCACTACTGATGAACTCTTCCTTTTTTTCGTCAATAAGCTCTTGGAATTTTAAATCGAATTCATATTTAATTCCATCTACATGCTTTTTTATGGCCTGCACCTTTTCATTCCGCACCAAGCGCTGTAGTTCCCCTACCAAGTTTTCCATGGACATGGAATGGTAGTCTGGCATATGGATCTGATGACGTTGTTCATTATCCTTGTCCTCGGCATCCTCTGCATTGGATTCGTCAATTTCCTCCAGTACATCTTCTTCTTTTTCCGTGGAGTCCAACTTAGGACTGCTCTGTGGAGAAGATTTTTCTGTTGCGGAATCTGAATTGTCCTTTATCGCTGAGGGTTGAGTGCTTTCAACATCATCGTTTTTAGGTGATGTTGTCTCCTTTTCTTCTTCTACTTCTATACCTTCACCTACATTGGTTGTGTCATCTTCCGGCTTTGCCGTTAAATTTTGGTCTCCAGAATCTTCATCGCTACCAGATCCCTCATTTTCATGGTCCGAAATAGCGGGTGTTACCTCACTATTAGTCAAATTATTTGAGGTTTCAGTTTTCCCTGGATTTTCCTCTTCACCTACATTATTCTGTAGTTTATCTTCTTTGTCTTCTAACATTTTATGAATGTTTATAGCTATTTGGGCGTAATGTACAATAATATAATTACAACCTATTTATTAACAAAGATAATGAAACTTCTGTTTAGGGCTATTATAACAACACTTTTGAGGGCTGTTATTTAGGAATCAATGGTTTATTGGTCTGTAGCTGATAAATTCCAGATTTCCCAAGCTTTTTCAGCCTGGAATTCTAGCATTTTGGATCCATTGCAGATTCTTGCACCCTGTAGTTCTCCTTCCAGTAAAAATGCCGTTTTTTCGGGATTATAAATAAGATCAAATAATAGGTGTTTGGTCGTAATGTTCTTGTAGGGAATATTAGGTTTGTCCGTTATATTTGGAAAAGTTCCCAAAGGAGTACAATTAATTATGAGGGTATTTTTTTGCAACAATTCCGCATTTAGTTCACTGTAGTTTAATTGGCCCTTTGCTGGATTTCTGGATACAAATACATAGGATATCCTTAATCTTTCAAGAACATAAGATATGGCCTTAGAGGCTCCTCCTGTACCTAAAATCAATGCATTTTTGTGATGTTCCTCTAAGTGTGGGGCAATGGATTTATAAAAACCGTAAGCATCTGTGTTGTAGCCTATAGTTTGGCCTTTCACTATCCTTATGGTGTTTACCGCTCCGATAGCTTTTGCCTCTAAATCTATTTTGGTTAAAAATGGCATTATCTTTTCCTTGTAGGGAATGGTGACATTAAACCCTTTAATATTTTTGTTCTGGCTCATAATATCTGGGAACTGTTCAATGGTGTCCAGATCAAAATTCTCATAGGAATGAGTATGCAAACCTAATCCTGAAAATTTTTCAGTGAAATATCCTTGGGAAAACGAGTAGGAAATATTTCTTCCTATCAATCCATATCTATGCGTCTTTTGCTCTGTTTTTTCCATACCAATCCAAGGCTAATAAAATGAATATTCCAAAAATGATAAAAAAGATGGCCCACCAAGTTTCGCCATCTGTTATATTGGGTAAATACCGTTTGTAATTCTTTATAATGGGATTGTTGTTGGAATCCAAAAGTAATTTCCCCATATGGTCTGTTTTAAATAACGTTTGCTTCCAAGGCCAAACAACTCCCAAAGAGCCACTGATAAAGCCAATTATCACGGCGGTAGTGATGTGTTTGTAGTGCTTAAGAACGTAACTTAGCAGGTGGGAAAGGCTTACCAATCCTACTGCTGAACCGGCGGTGAAAACTCCGAGGATTTTCAAGGTATTCAAACGCTTGCTATTATCTATAAAACCGTAATCACCTTTAAGTATTTCTGAAAAAGTGTCGTACAATGCATTTACGGAATCTACTAATAGCAGCACATAATTCCCTAAAAGTATCAGTATAAATGATCCGGACAGGCCAGGGAGCGTCATTCCGGAAACACTGATAATACCACAGAAAAAGATGAAAATTAAGTTGTCATTTTCCGTGGCGGGATTAAGGAAGCTTATAGATATACCAATCATGAGTCCAATTATACCAGCAGGAATTGTCTTTTTTCCCCAATGGTCGAAATCCTTGGAGATATAGTAAATAGATCCCAAGATCATTCCAAAAAAAGCGGCCCATACGAATAGTTCCTTCCTTGCCAGAAAATAATCAAGAACTTTGGAAACGCTGAAATAACTTACCAACATCCCAAATATAAGCAACGATAAAAACTGCCCGTTGGTATAGCGATAGAAGCTTTTGAACCTCCCGCTCAACAGTAGTTTGAAGGCTTTGGCATTTATTTTTTGTAGGGAGTAGATAAACTCTTCGTAAAACCCACCAACAAAAGCCACAATACCTCCGGAAACACCTGGAACCTTGTTCGCGGCACCCATAAAAAGACCCTTCATCACTAAAAAGAATTTATCCGAAATAGTTCTGTGGTTTTTCATTTAAGGATTGCTATTTACTTTTTAGTGGCCAATTTTTCCAATATAAAAATAAGAGAAAAACCACTGATAGCTAGGAGAATGGCATATATAATTTGTGGGTCGCCATCAAAGGAATAGGGGGAGATATTTTGCTCCTTTAATACAATGAGCTTGTCGCCGAACAGTTTGGATTCCAAAACTTCCTTCCAAGGCCATATCTTGTTTAAGGAGCCTATAATAAACCCAGTCAATAAGGCCAAGGTTATATTTTTGTAGTGGGTAAACATCCATTTTAAAAGCTTGGCAAAACTCAAAAGTCCAAATATAGCGCCTAAGCCAACGGTGAGTACAATTTTTATGTCGCGCTCATGTACCGCATCCAAAATCGTTTTATACGATCCTAATAGTACAAGGATAAAAGCTCCCGAAATACCTGGCAGTATCATGGCACAAATGGCTAGTGCACCAGAAAAAAATAAATAGGGGAGGGAGTCAATATTTTCAGAAGGGGGGAGCGTGGTTACATAATAGGCGATGGCAGCTCCGAAGATCAACATAAGGACTGTGGCCAATGTCCATTTTTTTATTTCTTTTCCTACGAAAAAAATACTAGCGACCACTAGGCCAAAGAAAAAAGACCATAAAGGAATAGGTTGGTTCTCTAGTAGCCAGCTAATGAATTTCGCCAAGGAAAGTATACTAATGGCTATTCCAAGTAAAAGGGATAATAAAAAACTACCGTTCAATTTAATCCAGAACGCCTTAAATCCTTCTCTTCTCCAGATCTTTAAGAGCGATGGATTAACATTGTTGATACTGGTGATCAATTCTTCGTATATACCGGATATAAATGCGATAGTACCTCCTGAAACCCCAGGCACCACGTCTGCGGCGCCCATAGCCATTCCTTTTAAAGTAATGATAAGGTAATTGAAAAGATTGCGATTTTCCATAAATGATAAAACGACAAAAATAGTGTAATTATCTGGAAGCCTTTTTCACATCGTCAATTAAGTTTGTAACCCATTCGGTATTGTAGAATTGAGGAAACTCGTCCTTAAATAAATGTAGTTTTTCTATATCAATTTTTAAAGCGTTGATCAGGCGGTATTGTGCCCTTGGATAATCGCTAATCAATAGGTAATATCCCGCCATTTTATATTGCATCTCGCACCGTAGTGGATAAAATTCATGTCCTTGGAGGAGTATTTCGATGGCAGAATTCACATCTAAATTTTGTACGGCAACGTCGGCCCAATGAAACCAGGTGTCAAATTCGTAATTCCCAAGATCTACCGCTTGTTTGTAGGCGTAGTAGGCCTCATCATTTTGGTTTAACGAAGCGTGTATCCTGGCGCATTTTTTCCAGTATTTGGCATTTTCACCATCAATATTAATGGCCTTATTGATGTAGTGAAGGGCTTTTTCATAATTTTTTTGCCTAAAGTAATACCCAGTAATGGCCAGCCATCCCTTATCTAACATAGGGTCTTCGTGAACGGTGCGATAGTAGTAGGATTTCGCTTGTTCTTCCTCGTTTAATTTCTCGTAACACCTGCCTATCCTAAGGTAGGCATGAGAAGTAGGGTCTTCTATTGCAATTGTAATCTCATAATTCTCAATAGCCTCTGCATACCGGCCTATTTTTTCGAGTACTTTTCCTTTTTCATAATAGGCCCCTATAAAGGTGTCGTCAGAAATGATAGCAAAATCAAAAGCCGCAAGAGCCTCCTGATACATCTTTTTCGGGAAATACATTTTACCCAGTTGATGCCATGCCACTTCGCTATAGGGGTTGCGTTCCAAATAATCGTTTAAATATATAATGGCACCGTCATAATCTTCCAAAAACTCAAAGCAGTAGATAACGTTGTACAGGGAAGAATAATCCTGTTCATCGAACGATACGCACATCATAAAATTCTTTTTGGCCTCGTCAAAATTGTCCATAAACAAATACTCCATTCCCAATAAGGAGTGAATATCAAAACTGTCGTCCGTAAGATTCAGCGCATGGTGCAATAAGGAAACCGCTGCCTCATGATTGTCTTTTTTAGAGTAAATATTGGCCCGTTGAATATAGATTTCCTCGTTACTACTATCAATAATCTGAAGCTCATCGAGCATGACCTCTGCCTGCTCTAGATTGTTTTCAAAAACCATCACCTCTATGGAAAGCAATTTCAGCTCCACATTATCGGGGTGTTGTTGCAAGCCTATTTTTATGGCCTTTTTGGCCAAAGCTATCTTTCCATTGTTTAAATAGTGGTGAATAATATCCTGAAAGTCCTCTGCATCAAAGAAGTAGATGTCATCAGTCTTCAGCATGGATTCAAACTTAGCAATGGGATGCCCTGATCTTTCGTTTGGTTCTAACGCCATAGGAACTTCTCGTTATTCATTTGGAACTAAAATAGTCTTTACACTACTAGAATCCCGTTGGATTTATCTATATTATTAACAAATTAGTTAACAAATTATTGTTTTGTCTTATTTAATACGTCTAGGATGATGTTGCAGCCTAGACTAATTTCAGCTTTTGAGATGGTCAATGGAGGGGATATACGTACCGCTTTGGATTCAAAAAGTAACCAGAAAAGTATAAGTCCGTTCTTGCTGCATGACAATATCAATTCATTTACAACTTCTGCATTTTCCATAATTATGGCCAGCATTAGTCCTTTTCCCCGTATCTCTTTTATAAGGGGGTGTACCAATAGCGACCTAAAAAGCATTTCTTTTTCCAAGGTCTCCGGTATTAGGGATGTTTCGGTCAATTCTTGTAGCGTTGCCAAACAAGCTGCTGCAATAACAGGATTTCCCCCAAAAGTGGTAATATGGCCTAGCTTTGGTTGATCTTGCAATGACAGCATCATTTTTTGAGATGCCACAAAGGCCCCAACGGGCATGCCGCCGGCCATTCCTTTTCCAAGGACCAAAATATCGGGAATACAATTAAAATGTTCAAAGGCAAAAAGTTTTCCGGTACGTCCAAATCCTGGCTGTATCTCGTCTAAGATGAGCATGGCGCCAACGGCGGTACAGCGGTCCCTTATTTTTTTTAAATAGTCATTTTCAGGCAGGATAAAACCCGCGCCACCTTGGATGGTCTCTAGCACCACAGCAGCCGTTTTATCTGTGATTTTCAGTGCGTCTTCTTCCTTGTTAAATTGAATGAAACCAACATCGGGGATAAGGGGCCGAAAAGCACTTTTGCGTTCTTCATAGCCCATAATACTTAGGCTACCCATAGTATTGCCATGATATGCCCATTTAGCGGAGATTATTTGACTCCGTCCCGTGGTTCTTCGTGCCAACTTTAATGCCCCCTCCATGGCTTCCGTTCCAGAATTCACCAAATAAGTAGTTTCCAATGGAGCTGGAAGGTGTGCTGCCAAAAGTTTGGTATACTGTACTGCAGGTTGCTGGATATACTCTCCATAGACCATAACATGCATATATTTTTCCGTCTGATCTTGGATGGCGCTTACCACCCTAGGATGACAATGGCCCAGACTACAGGCGGAAACCCCGGCGACAAAATCTAAATGAGCTTTGCCTTGAGTGTCATAGATATAGCTTCCCTTGGCATGAGAGATTTCCAAAGCCAATGGGTGAGGGGAAGTTTGTGCCTGATATTTAAGAAAATCCTCTTTCATGCTAGTTGTTAATTGTCTAAAACCCTAAATATCCAAATACTAGCCTCTTTATAACGACCATCAAAATGGTTGTTTTTGGATCTATTCGCTTCATCCAAAGTATCGTACCGATCTAAATAGACATAATAGGAATTGGTTAACTTACGGTGGAAGTATCTTGGCTCCAAGCCTTGTTCCTTTAAACGCAGCATAAAACTTTCGTAATCTTCCTTAGTTTTGAAATCTTTGGCAATTAGGTAATAGCCAGGGATTAGACCTTCTTCTCTCTTCCCTTCTTCATAGCGACCTTCAACTTTGATTTCTGCTACTGTGGAATCTTTTTTTATGGTATCTAGTGCTATTAATTTCGTTATAGGTTTTAGAGAAAGGGGTGGTGCCACCGTTGTTGTGGTGCTAATGGAATCGCGTTGTCTTTCCTGCTCTATGGCTTCCGAAGCTTCAATATCGGTATCTATGGGGTTGTTCACCCCTTGTATAACTACTAGTTTGATATTGTTGTCATCTTCGTCAAAGATATCGTCCTTACTTAAGATCCGCTCTTCCCCGCGCCAGATAAATCCCTTTAACTTTCTACTGTTATCTGGAAGGTCTTTTTCGGGGAAAATATCGCCATCCGGATTGGTGATAAAAGTGATGTCCTCTATTTGATTTTCGGCCATAGTCATCCGTATGGCACTGCAAATGGTTTTATTTATCCCTATAAGATCTTGATCATCATTGTACATATAGTAAATTACTTCCGTATTCTTTACTAGGTCGATGATGCTCAACTTGTTGTCTATAAATTGGCCAAAGAGGTCCTTGCCTTTTGCTTGATTATAACCTACTTTGCTAATACTGTCCAACGAAATTATAAAGGCATTATTGATTACTTTTAAAGAATCAAGCTTTTCTGTTTCTAAGTTGGAGAGCAGATGGATGCTGTCTCCGGTCATCTGATTCTCGCCGTTCCAAATAATGGGGCTTGTAATAAGTTGGGTAACCCCTGTTCTTTGGTCGAAATGAATAGAATCGCATTTTCCACTTAAATCCGTCTTGTAGAATTTAGCATTTCTAAAAGCCCTTAAAATACGTTGTTCCGGTTTACCAGTAATCATTAGGGTGTCTCCGTGCATGTATAGGGAGTCTTGCTCTACAAGATTGATGGAAACTGCCCTTTTAGTGGCGAAAACGGAGTCTTTTGCTTTGAAAACCTCTGCGTAATGGGCGCGTATCAATCCATTGTTGATGGTATCCTTAATAACAATGTTATTGGTTGCCGATGCAAATTCTGTGTTTTTGTCAAAAAAGACACTATCCCCGTGTATGATCCGGTTATTGTAATCTATTCTCGTGTTTTTTATGCCATATCCACTTTCTATATTGGTATCGTAAAAACCACGTTCGCAATATATTTTATAGCCCTCACCGGTAATGGTGGAAGGGCCGTATAAATAGGCGTTTTTAGTTTCGGTATAATAATCCAGTTGTTTGGATACCAACTGGAACTCTGGATTGGTGAGGTTAACACTGTCCAAGAACTGGGATTTTTTTAACTGGGTAAAATAACGTCCAATTTTACTGGTAAGTGTATTGGTAGAATCTACAATAGTGCCATAATCCTTATAATAGGCCTCCTGATTCGCCCTATCAAACCTTAGAGTGTCCGTGGTTAGGGTCATCCCGGTATGGTTTAGGATTACATTCTCCCAGGCTTTGGCGAGGTTTGTGTCGCCGTTATAATCTATTCGACCACTTGTTAATTGAACCGAATCTCCCTGTTGTAACCTAATATTGCCTATGGCCTTAAGTCTGTTCTCCTTTTGATAATAAATGGCAAGGTCGCACCATAGATCTGCCCCTTCGTGTTCAAATTGTACTTGTTGTTCGTCTTTGCTAAATATTGCAGCACCTGGATACCTCTCCTCATCCTTGGTAAAGTTGGCGCCATAAACAATATTTATCATTTTGCTTTCCGACGGCGGTTGCTGCGCTTGGCTATTCCAAATGATGGAAAATGCAAATAATAGGAATACTAGTTTGTGCAAATCATTAAAATTTTGATCAAAAATAGTATATTTTAGACGAGGATAATATTGTTTGGGATAGTTTTAGTAAAGTGCTATATGTAAAAAGCCATCACTAGGATGGCTTTTTTTTTATCGGTATATGGTTTGTGTTCTATCGGGCCCAACAGATACGATCTTAATGGGTACTTCCAATTCTTTTTCCAAAAATAATATGTAATCTAGTAAGGCGTCCGGAAGTTCATCGGCCTTGCTCATTTTTGTAAGGTCTTTTGCCCAGCCTTTCATTTCGGTATATACTGGAGTTACGTATTCCGGTTCTATACTGTAGGGTAAATGTGTTATTTGGGTTCCCTTGTAGTTGTAGGCGGTACATACTTTTAAGGTCTCAAATCCGCTTAGGACATCCGCCTTCATCATTATCAATTCCGTTACCCCATTTATTTCTACGGCATATTTTAATGCGATCAGATCTAACCAACCGCAACGTCTTGGTCTCCCTGTAGTAGCTCCGAATTCCTTACCAACGCGACCCATGGTTTCCCCATCGGCATCAAAAAGTTCTGTGGGGAAGGGACCGCTACCTACTCTAGTGGTGTACGCCTTAAATATCCCAAATACCTCTTTTATTTTATTTGGTGCCACACCAAGACCGGTACAAGCCCCAGCAGCAGTTGTATTGGAGGAAGTTACAAACGGATAGGTACCAAAATCGATATCCAACAAGGACCCTTGAGCCCCTTCTGCCAAAATCTTTTTACCTTCCTTATAAGCCTTAAAAATATACTCCTCGCTATCTATAAAGGTAAGTTTCTTTAATTCTTCCACAGCTAGGAAGAAATCGGTCTCCAATTCCTTTAGATCATATTGTATTTCTACATTATAGAACGCAATCATGGCCTCGTGTTTGTTGGCCAATGCTCTGTATTTCTCTTTCCAGTTGGGAAACTCCAAGTCCCCTACGCGCATCCCGTTTCTTCCAGTCTTATCCATATAAGTAGGACCAATCCCCTTTAGGGTAGAACCAATCTTAGCCTTTCCTTTAGAGGTTTCTGAAGCGGCATCCAATAAGCGGTGGGTGGGCAAAATAAGATGGGCTTTTCTCGAAATTAGAAGTTTCGACTTAATGTCTAGGTTAAACTTCTTTAAATTGTCTAACTCCTTCTTAAAAATAACGGGATCGATGACCACGCCATTGCCAACGATATTGATCGCGGTTTTATGAAAAATCCCGGAAGGTATGGTGTGCAAAACATGTTTAATACCATCAAATTCCAACGTATGTCCTGCATTAGGGCCGCCTTGGAAACGTGCAATAATATCGTAGTTTTTGGTTAAAACATCAACTATTTTTCCTTTCCCTTCGTCTCCCCATTGGAGTCCAAGTAGTAAATCTACTGCCATTCTTTATGTAATTGGATTAATTATTTGTGTTCTCTTCTGTGTTACGGGTTCCATAGAAATAGAGGGAATGAGTGTTGATCTTAATATTGAAAACTTCCTCTATGGTCTTTTTTATAATTTGGATACGGGGATCACAAAACTCCATCACTTCCCCTGTGTCCGTTAATATTACATGATCGTGTTGCCTATCAAAATAAGATTTTTCATATTGGGCCTGGTTCTTTCCGAATTGATGCTTCCTTACCAATTTGGATTCCAATAAAAGTTCTATGGTGTTGTATAAAGTAGCCCTACTGACCCTATAGTTCTTGTTTTTCATTTTGATGTAGAGCGACTCTATATCAAAATGATCCTCGCTTTTATAGATTTCATGTAGAATTGCGTAACGTTCAGGTGTCTTCCTATGTCCGTTACCTTCTAGAAAAGCGGTGAATACACTTTTTACAATTTCTTGATTTTTATTATCCCCCATAGCAATGTACCCTGCATTTAAGTACAAATGTACAGTTAAAATTTAAATTCTGGTTACTTTATCGATCCCGTTGATCTGCTTTAGTTTTTCTATAACTTTTTTTAGGATCGCATTATTTTTTACTACCAGTGTAATTCTACCCGTAAATGTACCTCCGTCAGTGCTAAAGTTCAAATTTCGCATATTTACGTGTAAATTCCCCGAGATAAGTTCAGTAATTTTGCTAATCAAGCCCAGGTTGTCTATTCCCGTCAGCATTATTTCGACGGTAAATTCCTCATGGGAGGAGTCTATCCATTTCGCCGATATGATCCGATAGGCATAATTGGATTGTAGGGAAATGGCATTGGGACAATTTTTTTTATGCACCTTTATACCTTCATTAACACTGACAAATCCAAAAACTTCATCCCCTGGTATTGGATTACAGCACTGGGAAAGTTTATACTCTAGCTTATCTTCCTCCTTCCCAAATACAAGGGTGTCATACTTAATGGTTATCTCATCTTTATGGATATCAGTAGGTGCAGGAGTTCTCCTTATTTTATTCTTGAAGAAGCTGATAAAGGCATTGCTGTAAGATGCAGCAAAATCCTTGATCATCTGATTATCTATGACCCCTATAGCCACCCTATAGAAAAGATCCAAGCTCGTCTTTAGCTTAAAAAAGATCACCATTTTATTAATAGTATCCTCGTTGAGACTAATTTTCTGGGTTTTTAATTTTCTTCTTAAAATCTCCCTCCCGTCTAATGCGGCAACTTTCTTTTCTTCTCTCAGAGATGATTTAATTTTCGACCGGGCTCTGGCCGTGGTGGCATAGTCTAGCCAACTTTGATTTGGGAATGCGGTATCCGAGGTAATGATATCTACCTGATCCCCACTATTCAAAGTGGTGTTTAAAGGCACCAATTTGCCATTTACTTTGGCACCTCTGGTGTGCATCCCTACTTCGGTATGTATGTTAAATGCGAAATCTAAGGGAGTGGCCCCTTTGGGAAGTGATTTTAATTCTCCTTTTGGTGTAAAAACATAGATTTCTTTGGAATATAGATTTAACTTAAACTCCTCAACAAAGTCAACTGCATTGGCATTTGCATTTTCCAATGCTTCCTGAAGTTTGTTTAGCCAATCCTCAATACCTTGTTCTTTTTGATCGCCATGTTTGTATTTAAAGTGTGCGGCATATCCCTTTTCAGCAATCTCGTGCATCCTTTCGCTTCGGATCTGTACCTCGACCCACCTACCTTTTGGACCCATTACAGTAATATGCAAAGCTTCATATCCGGTAGATTTTGGTGAGGAAATCCAGTCGCGCAATCGTATTGGGTTTGGGGTGTAGTGATCAGTTACGATGGAATAGATTTTCCAAGCGATGAATTTTTCGTTTTGCTTGTCCGATTGATATATGATCCTCAGGGCAAACTTATCGTAAATCTCATCAAAGGTTACGTTTTGGACCTTCATTTTACGACGAATGGAGAAAATAGATTTCATCCGGCCCTTTATGCTATACTTTAGATTTTCCTTGTCCAAAGAGTTGCTTATGGTCTCCGAAAATGCATCGATATAGGCCTTTTGATCCTCTTTTGATTCTTCTATTTTACTTAAGATGTCATTATAAACCTCTGGTTCGGTGTATTTTAGGTTAAGGTCTTCCAGTTCGGTCTTAATATTGTAGAGGCCTATTCTGTGGGCCAATGGGGCGTAAATGTATAAGGTTTCGGATGCAATCTTTACCTGTTTGTGCTCTGGCATAGAATCCATTGTGAGCATATTGTGGTAACGATCTGCAATTTTTATGATGATGACCCTAACATCATCATTGAGGGTTAAGAGCATTTTCCTAAAATTCTCTGCCTGTTGGGATATATTCATATCCTTTTTTAGGTGCGCAATTTTCGTAAGACCATCTACAATACGAGCCACAGTCTCCCCAAACATCCGTTCTATATCTACCAGGGAATACTCCGTGTCCTCCACCACGTCGTGTAGTAGGGCAGAGGCAATGGATACAGCATCCAAACCGATTTCTGAGGCAACAATTTTGGCAACTGCTATGGGGTGGAATATATAGGCTTCTCCAGATTTTCTCCTTTGGTTTTTATGAGCGTCCACGGCAACGTCGAAGGCAGAGCGTATCAATTTCTTATCCTCATCGGTAAGGGTCTGATAGCTTATGCGAAGCAATTCCTTGTATTGCTTTGCAATGTCCTTGTTTTCCTTTTCTAATGCAGCTTCGGTCATCATATTTTAAAATTAACATTAACTAGCGTAAAAGACAACAAAAATTATGCCTTTAAGTTCCTAATCCTTGCAATTAACGGAGGATGGGAGTAATGCATAAAAACATAGGCGGGATGCGGTGTAAGATTACTCAGACTATTCTTGGATAATTTTTTTAAGGAACTGATCAATGGCTTAGAAGCAAAAGTATTTTTCGCATAATTGTCCGCCTGATATTCAAAAGCTCTGGACATAAAGTTCATGACTAGGCCAGTGATTTCTGAAATAGGACTGTATAAAATTCCGAAACCGATTAGTGCCGCATGAAAACTTGGTTGGGAAACGCCTATAGCAAAGGATACCTCTGGATTATTTATAAAAATAGAGAGAATAAAGAGCGTTAAACCAGTCAATAATATGGAGATTGAGATGTTGTAAATAATATGTTTGCGTTTGTAATGGCCTACCTCATGGGCCAAAACCGCTACAATTTCCTCCTCTTCCAAATCGTTTACTAAGGTGTCAAACAGTGTTATCCGTTTTTCCTTTCCAAAGCCAGAAAAATAGGCATTTGCCTTGGTAGACCTTTTGGAGCCATCGATCACGAAAATATTTTTTATCTCAAATCCAACTTTATTGGCGTAGTCCTCGATCATGTTTTTAAGACTACCATTGTCTAATGGGGTCTGTTTATTGAAAATGGGGACAATAAGTCTGCTGTAAAACAAGTTCATAAATAGGGAAACTGCTGCCACCAAGGCCCATGTGTAAATCCAAAAGTTGGTTCCCGACCATTCAAAAAACCAGATGATCAAAGCCAAAATAACACCCCCCAGCACAATGGTCATTAACCACCCCTTAACCTTATCTATCCAAAACAATTTTTTGGTGCTCCTGTTAAAACCAAATTTTTCTTCGATAACAAAAGTTTTGTAATAGGAAAATGGAGTAGTGAGAATGTCATTGCCGATCATTATGATTCCAAAAAAGATTAGGGCGTTAAGGATTGGGTTTGTGCTAATGCTTCTGGCCATGGAATCTATCCATTCAAATCCTCCAAATATTAAGAACGACAAAGTTATCACGATGGAGAAAGTGGCGGTAATCCATCCAAACTTATAATTGACTTTTTTGTATTCCTGGGATTTTTTATACTCCTTTTTATCGAACACATCGTCCAGTTCTTTTGGGATGATATCGTTATAACGTTTAGCATTCAAATATTCCAATACCCTGTCAATGGAAAACTGGATTATTAAAATGGCGATAATTATATAGAAAAGGAAATTAGCGTTCATTTAGAGTTGGGAGAATTAGTGTAACAATATATTAGCGTCCTGATTTGTATTCCATATCTTATGGTTTACGTTGTCTTATAGCCTCAAAGATAAGTATTGCAGCGGAGACGGAAACATTCATGGAGTCTATTTCCCCCTGCATGGGTATAATTATATTTTGGTCGGACTCTTGTAACCATTCCTCCGATAATCCGGTAGCTTCAGTGCCTACCACTATAGCAGTGGGTTGGGTGAAATCTACAGAGGTGTACTCTTTGGAGGCGGTCAATGCCGCGCAGTTGATGGTAATGTTATTATTCTTTAGGTATCGTATTACTTCTTCCGTGGTGCCCATCCCGATGTTGGTGGTGAATAAGCAGCCTACACTGGAACGTATGATATTGGGATTATAGAGATCGCTTTTGGCATTGGTAATAATGACTGCATCTAATCCTGCTGCATCCGAAGTCCTCAGTAGCGCCCCAATATTTCCTGGTTTTTCAGGGGCTTCCGCAACTAAAATCAATGGATTTTTACTTGATATTTTAAGGTGGTCCAATGCGTGCTCTTTGGTTTTTGCAATGGCTATGATGCCTCCAGTGCTATCCCGATACGCAATTTTTTGAAAAACTCCCTTGGAAATGGATACCAATTCAGGTGGGTCTTCAACCCCTTTCAAGTACTCCAAGAGGGTGTCATATGAGATTAATTCGGGATAATAAAAAAGGGTCTTTAGGGCATAACCACCCTTTATAGCCAGTTCCAATTCTTTGATTCCCTCAATTATGAAAAGTCCTTTTTTCTTTCGCTCCCGCGATTTTTCCATTAATACAAGCGTTTGCCTTACCAATGGGTTATTAACGCTGTTTATTTCCTTAATATAGCTCATTGGAACAAAATTAAGCTATTGGTCGGACTTAGCATACCTAAATCAGTAGCTTGATGTGCTCTTGTAGTTCGCGAAATTCACTCATTTTTATCCACTCCAATTAAAATGCTCAGTACAACCTCTAATGGGTGCCATTGAATATTTTATGACCAGAGTACCTGAGACGTATATATTGTCTATTTAAACCAAAATAGCAAATCGCTATTACACTATGGCTTAACACTAGTTTTTTTAAATAAAAAGGGTTGGAAATATTAAACTGTTCCAACCCCTTTTTATTGATTTTATGTCAATGCCCTATTTGCCCTCATATTTCCCCATATACCTTTTCCAAAGTACGGTCTGGTGTGTTTCCAATGAAATGTCCCTTCCATCGATAAAGGCACGCGTCAACTGATTGGTGCGCATATCAAGCGCATCACCCTCAGAAATAAATAGGGTAGCACTTTTGCCTACTTCCAAAGATCCGTAGTCTTGGTCTATACCCAAAATTTTGGCCGGATTGGAGGTGATCAATTCCAAGGCTTCTTCAGGAGACATGCCTTGTTGTACCAATTGGCCGGCATAAAAGGGGAGGTTTCTATTCTGGAAGTTCGACTCGTCCATATTCTGTAAAGCCACTAAAAGGCCGGCATCTGCTAACAGTTTAGGTAGTTTATAGGGTAGGTCGTAATCGTCATCTTCAAATTCCGGCAAATTGTGGGGTGCCCTTACTAAAACAGGGATCTGATGCTTTTTAAGGAAATCAGTGATTTTATGGGCGTCGTATCCGCCTACCAAAACAACATGTTTTACCCCGAGGTTTTTTATAAGGGTAATGGCATCCAATATTTCTTTTTCCCCATCGGCAGATACATACAATTTTTGAGTGCCCTGGAACAATCCTTGAGTTGCAGCATAAGCCGGATTGTTCTCCTTAGCTGTGCTTTTGCCATAGGCCTCGGCATTTTTAAGGAAGCTTTCTATTTTTGCCGTTTCCTCACTGTAGTCCTTGTTGGGTTTGTAACCCCGGTCTTCACCCATCCACCAGCGGCCCTGCTTAAAGCTGTTGGGCCATTTCATATGGATGCCGTCATCTACTTTAACGGCAGCGTCTTCCCAGTTCCAGGCATCGAATTGCATAATGGAAGAGGTGCCGGAAATAGTGCCGCCTTTTGGAGATATTTGCCCTAGAAGTACTCCGTTGGGCCGCATGCTTTCTACTACTTTAGATTCGGCATTATAAGCGATCAGACTTCTTACATGTGGAATTATTTCCCCTATTTCGGCCTTGTCGTTAGTGGCCCGTACAGCATCTACCTCTACCAATCCCAAGGAAGAACAGCTTATGATAAATCCGGGATAAACATGTTTTCCCTTGGCGTCTATGATCGTACCGGTCCTAGCGATTTTGGTATTGGCATTACCTACAAAAGTAAGTTTGCCATTTTCAAACATTATAAGGGAGTTTTCAATAACCTCCCCATTTCCCAAATGCGCAACTGCTCCCTCTATGGAGATGCCCGTTTTTTGTTCGGATGCCGGTGTTTGCTGGGCAAAATTTTGATATGTGCACATTAGTAGTGCAATGGCTATAGTAATCTTTAATTTTTTCATCTTGTATAGATTTTTAAAGGCTGTCACAATGAAATTCTTCTTTATTGCTCTTTTTAGGTTCTTGGGTAGCACTGCCCTTATCCTTTTCCTTTAACATTAGGTTGATTAGCTGCGCTTTTTCGACTCTGATGGCTTTGCGTTGTTGTTTGTCTTTTTCCAAATCAAAATATACAGCTCCATCTATTAGGGTTTTCTCGGCTTTGGAGTACACGGACAAAGGGTTATGACTCCATAAAACAACATCTGCGTCTTTCCCTTCCTTTATACTGCCTACCTTCTGATCTATATGTAAGAGTTTTGCTGGGTTTATAGTAACCATTTTCCATGCTTCTAACTCGGTCATACCGCCATATTTTATTGTCTTTGCCGCTTCTTGGTTAAGTCTTCTGGACATTTCCGCATCATCACTGTTAAGGGCTACAGTAATTCCTTGCTGCTGCATAATTGCCGCATTGTAGGGGATGGCATGGTTAACCTCATATTTGTACGCCCACCAATCACTAAAGGTGGAAGCACCTACCCCATGCGCCTTCATTTTATCGGCCACCTTATAACCTTCTAAAATATGCGTGAAGGTATTTATTCTAAAATCGAATTTTTCGGCAACTTTCATGAGCATATTTATTTCACTTTGTACATAAGAGTGACAGCTAATGAATCGCTCCCCGTTTAAGATTTCTGCCAGAGTTTCCATTTCTTCGTCTACCCTATAGGCTTGACCGCTTTTTTTCTTGAGATCGTACTCTTTGGCGCGCTGAAAGTAATTGATGAACATTTGTTCTACTCCCATTCTACTTTGTGGGAATCTGCTAAAACTGTTCCAGTTGGATTGTTTTACATTTTCACCTAAGGCAAATTTTATAAATTTGGGCGAGTTGTCATAAATCATATCCGCTGCACTGGCTCCCCATTTTAATTTAATGATTGCCGATCTCCCGCCAATGGGATTTGCAGAACCGTGCAATAGCTGTGCGGAGGTAACCCCACCTGCTAGATTACGATAGATCCCTATGTGTTCTGGGTCTATAACATCTTCCATTTTCACTTCTGCTGAGGAATTCTGCCCCCCTTCGTTAACCGATAGTAATGCAATATGGGTATGCTCGTCTATTATTCCGGCCGTTAGGTGTTTTCCCGTTGCGTCTATTACTGTGGCGCCACCAGTAGTAAGGTTTTTCCCAATTTTGGAGATTTTTCCATTTTTGATCAGTACATCTGTGGACTCCAAAATTCCTGAATCCTCACTGGTCCATACCGTAGCGTTTTTAAACAAAATGGATTCCTGCTTCGGCTTATTGGCATAGCCGTAGCCCACATTGGGGTAGGCGACGGGTTGTATCAGAGGTTTTTTGTCTTGTTTATCTTCTTTTTCTTTTTCTGAAAAAGCCGAGGTCTTGGTTGCTGTGAAGGTAGATTCGGTGCCGTTGGGCAGTAATAGTTTTCCGGATAGTTTATCCGAAGCTGGGTCTACTTTTCCAGTCATCCTATATATTTCATCTCCCACCTTGCTGTGAAAAGTAAGCGCCATCCAATTGTTATCGTAGCTTAAATTGGAGCTGCGTTTTTCATCACCTTCCTTAATTTCAGATTTGGGTTTTGCGGGCTCACCGCTAATAGAGAGGTTGTAAGTGTTGCCACCGGCGCTAAGTTCATAGTCGCCCCTAATATCCTTAAGTTCCTTATCGTTAATGATATGTTGCTGTCCCTGTACCCAATTTTCATACAATACGGTGCCCTTGTCGAAAATATCCCCAGAGGTAATTAGAAAATTGGCCTGACTACCAGATTGTAATGTTCCAATCTCAGCGGATTTCCCTAGAATGGCTGCAGGTACCGTAGTTAGTGCCTCTAGCGCCTTTGTTTTGGAAAGACCGTATTCTATGGCTGTGGCTAATTTGCCTTTAAATTCTGCAGGAGTTTTTAGATCGTGTAAGGTAAGGCTGAAAGTGATTTTGTTGTCTTCCAGTGCTTTGGGATTGGAAGGAGCCTGATTCCAAAATCGCATATCTTTTAAGCTTACAAATTCAGCTTGGAAAG
This sequence comes from Arenibacter antarcticus, assembly GCF_041320605.1. Lineage (NCBI taxonomy): Bacteria > Pseudomonadati > Bacteroidota > Flavobacteriia > Flavobacteriales > Flavobacteriaceae > Arenibacter > Arenibacter antarcticus. The sequence continues at coordinate 291,851 of NZ_CP166679.1, read as the reverse complement.
GATTAGATACGTCATAGGCCTTTGGGAAATTGATGGGTACTATTAAACTGGCATTGGTAGCCTTGATATCGGAAATGTTTTCAAATTCGTTGCCTCCAGCCAAGATTACATAAGGGATGTTAAAGGTGTCACCTATTTTGTCGGCCCGCAACACATTACCCTTGTCCCCGGCCTCAAAAATCTGGACTAGGTTTTTATTGGCGATCAAGGATTCCAAGGATCGATCTTTGGTTTCTACATTGCCCTTGGCATACCAATCCGCGTCGTAGTACATTTGCCTTAATAAAGCCAGTGAGCCCATTAAGGAGCTAGGGTAGGATTGTTGTTGCGCTACGCTCTTGGTTAACGAAAAATATTGAGCAGATTTGTCGTCCAATATCCGGTCTGCATCGCTACCCTTGCCGTTTAGCGCAATTAGCGCCCCTGTACCGCGGGCAATACCATCCTGAATATGGGTATTTACGGTGCCAAAGCCAACTTTTCGCAATTCTTCTGCTTGTTTGTCGTCGTATTTAAATACACCAATAGCATTGTTTTCTGGCATAATATGGTCGTTCCAGTAAAACCCTTCTCTTGAAGGTTCATATTGGGCTGTACGCCTTCCACTGGAAGAGCTTTTGGGTTTTTCTATCCCAAAATCACTATATATATCGATAAAGGAAGGGTAAATAAATTTTCCGTCCAGATCTATGGATACGGTATTCTTTGGTAGGGTAACCGATTTGCCGGCCTGCACCACTTTTCCATTTAGAATAAGTAAGGTAGCCTTATCCAACACATTGGTGGGTGTAATATAGATTTTAGCATTGGTCAAGGCTGTGTAATTGTTGTTGTCTGCTTTAACACCGTCGTTTTTTGGAAAGTAATCCTGTGCAAACATAGAAATTCCACACCACAAGGTGGCGAGTGCAAAAAAGCGCATTTTCATAGTATAGGGTATTAGTTTTATTAGTGGATTTAAAAATAGCTTATCCCTGAGGATTGAGTAAATCGTTAAGGTTTTTTTAACATTTAAAAGTGATGGTTTAAAAATCAGGTTTTCAAATTTATATCCCTACCGCTATTGGAGGTTGTGACCCAATACTTCTCGGTTATAGTGGATTTACTTGATAATAGTTAACCAAAAGGGAAACAACGGCATGATAGCTTTTAATTCCTTTGGTTTGGTTATTGGCTTTTAAAAAGGAGTTGAAAATTGATTTAAAAATGGGTTCCATCGGATTTTCATGTGCTTTCCAAAAATCGGAGACCTCTTGGTAATTTTTAATCACTCCCGGATTTAATTTTTTATAGGCGGTATCGAAAATTTTTCGATCTCTAATTGCGAGGTCATTTAAACAATAGCTCAGTGCATAGGCATAGGCTGCGTATTTAAAATAGGGGTCTTTATTTTTTACGGTTACCAGATACCCAATAAAGTTGGTTTCGTTTTCTGCAGAATAGCCCAGTTGATGCCCAATTTCATGTCCGCTTATAATGGGGAACCTAAAATTTGGTAACCGTCCGTTTGCTTGGGCCTCATTGGTAAACGGATTTAAATAGCCACCGTATCCCATATAAGTGAGCGGGGTGCTAAAAAGAGATATTTTTATACTGGGTTTGTGATAGGTGAATAAAGGAAGTTGTTTTCCTAAAGATCGATATCCATCGATTGTAATATTAAAAATCTCCTTTTTGCTGTATGGAATATTGACCATCTTGGTAGTATCCCCAGTAATCTGAAACTGGGCAGCATTGGTTTTTGCTATTAGCTGGTCTACAAAATCCACCAGATCCTGTTCGCTGTGCTTATCCTTTAATTCTAAGGTTTTGGCCAAAGGTTCCCTATAGTAATTAAATCCCCATAAAATATGAAAACTGAAATAGGCCACAGAAGCTACCATTACAATATCCCTTAAGAAAAACAAAGGTTTTTTTAGAATTCCAATACGATTAACGATTAGATATCCAATGGCAATAAGGATTAATAGGGCGTAGAGGATGTCGCCAATGGAAAATGGTATCCATCCCAAAAGGCTTCGCCAAAATCCGGATATTATGGGGTATATTCCTTTGCTGTAATATTTTTCTACGAACTCAGGATAATTCCCCAGCCATTTTACCAAGATTATTTGAGGTAGGAGCGAAATGGCGATGAGGTTTTTAATATTTTGCTTCATCCACCCAAAATTAACCAATATTCTCGCATAGTTGTTTTTCTATCTGTATTTTTGGGGCCTAGATTTATAGCTATGGGAAAAGAAATACGGGAATTGGAACCCAAAAGGGTATGGAACAAATTTGCAGATCTTAATGCAGTGCCTAGGCCATCCAAAAAGGAAGAGCGAGTAATTGAGTTTATGATGGATTTCGGAAAAAATCTTGGATTAAAAACCATTGTGGATGAGGTGGGCAACGTCATCATAAAAAAACCTGCCACTAAGGGAATGGAAGATCGCAAGACGGTTATCCTACAATCCCACCTGGACATGGTGCATCAGAAAAACAACGATACGGAATTCGATTTTGATACCCAAGGAATACAAATGTATGTTGATGGGGATTGGGTTAGGGCCAAAGGCACTACTCTAGGAGCAGATAATGGTTTGGGAGTGGCAACGATTATGGCTATTTTAGAAAGTAAGGACATTCCACACCCCGCTCTGGAAGCACTTTTTACTATTGATGAGGAGACCGGTATGACGGGAGCTAAAGGCTTAAAAGGAGGATTGCTGGAAGGGGCTATTCTATTGAATCTGGACACGGAAGAAGATGATGAAATAGACATAGGATGTGCCGGGGGAATTGATGTTACTGCCAAAGGAAACTATAGGGAGGAAAATAGCACTCAAGATTCAGGGGCATTTTTGATCTCGGTAAAAGGGTTGAGCGGCGGCCATAGCGGAATGGAAATACATAAGGGGTTGGGCAATGCCAACAAGCTTATGAACGCCCTACTTGTGAAGGCGTCGGATCAATATAATTTAAAGATTGCTGAAATTAATGGAGGTGGATTAAGAAATGCCATTCCAAGGGAAAGTACGGCATTGGTAACCGTTTCAGGCTCTAATGTAAAGGCATTTGCACAAGATATTTCGGATTGGGGACAAGCTGTTAAAAAGGAGTTTTTCACAACAGATCCCGGTTTAAAAATAGCGGCACAACCTACCGAAATGCCTGCAAAGGTAATGGAAGCCAAAGCTCAAAAGAGCTTGTTGCAAGCTTTGGAAGCGGCTCATAATGGGGTATTTGCCATGAGTGCTTCCATGGAGGGTCTAGTGGAGACTTCCAATAATATTGCTAGAGTTGAGGTTAAAGGGGGAGGCCTTAAAATTGCGTGCCTTACCAGGTCATCGGTAGAAGAGGGTAAAAAAGAGTTGGCGAGCTCCCTGCAATCGGTTTTTGAAAGTGCCGGGTATGAGGTGGTGCTGAGTGGCGATTATCCTGGATGGAATCCAAATCCAGATTCGGATATTTTAAAAGTATTGCAATCCAAATATGTAGAATTGTTCAAGGAACAACCCAATGTGGTAGCCTGCCATGCAGGATTGGAATGTGGTATTTTAGGCCAAAATTATCCCGAGGTAGATATGATTAGTTTTGGTCCTACCATATTAGGTGCCCATTCTCCTGATGAAAGAGCAAGTATCTCATCGGTGCAGAAATTTTGGAAGTATACATTGCATATTTTGGAAAGCATTCCTACCTCCTAATTTTTTGGTTGCGAAATATAGGTTTCGGATACCAAGTAACGGCCTAGAAACAAGGCTATTCTTTAAACGATGTTATTTTTTTTAGGATTGAATCTTAAATTTCGTTATATTACAGGGAACGTTTAAACCGCTACGGATATGGGAATCAAAAGTTTTCAGGGACCTAGGAGCGAGCAACCCAATGAGGTAGTGCTGTTACGGGTGTGCGACTATATGACTAGGGATCTAATTACCTTTAGGCCCGATCAATCTGTAGAGGAGGTTATTGTAGCGCTATTGAAATACAAAATTTCTGGGGGTCCCGTGGTAAATGAAAATTACGAGTTAGTCGGCATTATCTCCGAAGGGGACTGTATAAAACATATCAGTGAAAATAGATACCACAATATGCCTAGTTCCAATATGAGTGTGGAGGGGCATATGATAAAGAATGTGGAAACCATTGATGGCAACATGAATATATTTGATGCGGCCAATAAGTTTTTAAATGAAAAACGAAGACGTTTTCCCATTGTTGAAAATGGTAAATTGATTGGACAAATTTCCCAAAAAGACATCCTAAAAGCTACTGTAAAACTGAAACCTCAAAACTGGTAATGGAGTATTTCATTTCCGAACTACTTTATGCCATTTAGCAATTGCCAAAGCGATGTGATCGCAACACAAAAAATAACCGCCACTTATAGAATGCCGGGTTAAGGCTTTCTAAAAGTGGCGGTTTAATAATAGTAGTATATTCCTTACCTAGCTATTTCAGTAATTTCCAAATCAAATACGAGTTCTGCATTTGGTGGGATAACGTTTCCTGCTCCAGCTTCGCCGTAGCCCAAATGTGAAGGAATAAATAAGCGTACCTTGTCGCCTACCTTCATCTCCAGTAAACCTTCCTTAAAACCAGCAATCAATCTAGCCTCGGTACTGTAGTCCATTGGGATAGCTGCGTAACCTCCGCCTTGCTTTCTTGCAGGATTAAAGACACCGTATTTGGTAGCTACCTCTTCGTAGTTGCTGTCAAACAAGGAACCATCGGACAGGTAGCCTGCATAAAACACATTCACTTTTTGTCCTATTTTTGGCTTTTCGCCTTCACCTTCTTTTAAGGTGAGAATTTTTAATCCAGAAGGAAGTTCCTTAGCTTCGGGTTCACCCTGAGAAAACTCGGCTACCATATCGCTAATCATTTTTTCCTTGGCCTTAATCCTTTCCTCTTCCTGCGCAAAATAATCGCTCATCACCTTTACGGCATCAAATTTTCTGGCTTCTTTTCCGTTCCTGATAATTTCTACTGAATTCATTACAACTTCCGTAACTGGTCTGTCTGCTTCTGCTGTCTGTACATTGGCAATGGAGTCTACCACATCCATCCCTGCTACTACATTTCCGAATACGGTGTGTTTTCCGTCCAAAAAGGGAGTCTCTTTATGAGTGATAAAAAACTGGCTTCCGTTGGTAATGGGTCCTGCATTGGCCATGGAAAGGATCCCTGCCTTATTGTGCCTCAGGGAATCATTAATTTCATCCTTAAACTTGTAACCTGGATTTCCACTTCCAGTACCTGTTGGATCTCCACTTTGAATCATAAAATCCTTTATTACGCGGTGAAATATAATGCCATCATAGTATTTTTTACCTTTTAGACTGTCGCTAACAAATGGACTTTTCCCTTCGGCAAGGGAAATAAAGTTGGCAACGGTCAAGGGGGTTTTTTCATATTCCAATTTAAGGATTATCTCCCCTTTATTGGTAGTGATATCAGCAAAAATACCATCGCCCAACTCGGCGTGCTTGCTAGATTTGCAACTAGATACCGCTATGGATACTATTAGTAATAGAAAATACGCTCTTCTCATCTTTTGTAGTTTTAATTTTGGTTTTTATCGATTTTTAAAATAGTAATTGTGGTTTTAATCGGAACGTTGGTTCCAATTTTATTTTTGTCCCCATGATACCCATAGGCTAGGGAGGAGGGTATTAAGAATGTGGCGCTTTCTTGTTCCTTTAAAAGCTTTACGCTATTTCTTAATCCAGGGAAAAGCTGCTCTTTGTCCACTTTATAGGTAATGGTCCCAATTTCCTGCTGGGTATAAATGGTGTCGTTATCCAAGCTTATAATATTGTAATGTAAGGTAACGAGATCGTCTGGTTGAGGGGTGTAGTTGCTGTCGTCGTTTTTGTTGATATAGTAATACCATGTGCCGCCACCGCTAGAAAAATAGCTATTGTCGCTGTCAATGGTAATGATTTCCTGAATTTGCTTCTCTTCTTTGCTTAGCAATGCTTTATTGCGCGCTACAGATGCTTTTAGGATACTTCCAGTTTTGACCTTGACCGGTCTTCGGGCTTCCGGAACACCACATTGGCTAAACAGGGTGAGCAAGAGCAAAAAATAAAATGTTCTCATGAGTTTAGTTGGTCTTTATAGGAGGGCAATAAAGAGGTGAAATACTCGGTAGTTTCCTCAAGACTCAGCTCGCTTCTACCACCAGAGGCATTATTATGACCTCCTCCGTTAAAATGGGCCCTTGCAAATTCATTTACTGAGAAATCCCCTTCAGATCGAAGTGAAATCTTGATTATGCCTTCTTCTTTATTTTCAATAAAGATTACCGCAAATATAATTCCGTCTAGGGTAAGTCCGTAGTTAACGAATCCTTCAGTATCCCCCTTTTTAAAATCGTAATTATCCAACTCTTCTTGGGATAAGGTGATGTAAGCAGTGCAAAACTCTTCCAAAATCACCATGTTTTTTAGGGCGCAGCCTAAAAGATGTAATCGGCTTGGGGTGTTGGTATCGTAGACTTTACTATGTGCTTTGGTGTTGTTAGCTCCTTTCTCTATCAATTTAGCGACCACAATATGTGTTCTGCTGGTAGTGGAGGCAAATTTAAAAGAACCGGTATCGGTCATTATACCAGTGTAAAGACAAATAGCAATTTCTGGGGTAATACGGTTTATACCGTTTAGGCCCTCTATTAGGTTGTATACCATTTCACATGTTGAGCTCATACTAACATCTGAGTACATGATTTTGGCATAATCGGAAGGCTCTTGGTGATGGTCTATCATCACAAAGGTGGCTGAGGCCTCTTCTAATAGGGGTTGCAACTGACCAATCCTTCCCAGATGATTGAAGTCCAAGGTGAAAATAACCGTGGCATTTGTGATTAATTCCTTAGCCGTTGCAGCCTCTTTTTCAAAGTTGATTATCTGCTCGTTTTTTGGTAGCCATTTTAAAAATTTCGGATAATCATTGGGTGCAATTACCGTTGCGTCCTGCCCCATATCATTTAAATAGTGCCATAAGGCCAAGGTGGATCCTACAGCATCACCGTCGGGATTTTTATGTGGGATTATTACAATACGCTGGGGTTCTCCAAGAAGCGTGTTAATTGCTTTACTTATTTCTAAATTCATGGGGGCAAAGATACAATTTATAAATATATGCAAATATCCTGATTCATTATTTTGATATGGGTATTTCTATCCTGTGAATCAGTGGTTTGAACGTTTTTTTTTAGTTGATATTGTCTGTTTGATGTTTTATAGGGAATACAGAATTGTTGTTAGGGGTGCTTACTCCCAATTCCCTAAGAACAATAGTTAGGAGTATAGTAAGGCTTCGGTAATGTAGGTTATGCCAATTTTTTGTTATTGCAAGTTGAATAATAAAATGTATTTTTGCGCAAAATTCTAAAGAAATGAGTACAAATAGAACATTTACCATGATAAAGCCAGATGCCGTAAAAAACGGACATATAGGTGGCATTTTGGACAAAATTACCTCTGCCGGTTTTAAGATTGTTGCAATGAAATATACTCAATTGAGCAAAAGAGACGCTCAGGAGTTTTATGCAGTACACAATGAACGCCCATTTTTTGGTGAGTTGGTAGACTTTATGAGCAGTGGACCTATTGTAGCTGCTATTCTAGAAAAGGATAATGCCGTTGAGGATTTTCGTGCCTTGATCGGTGCTACTAACCCAGCAGATGCTGCCGAAGGTACAATTCGGAAACTATATGCAACCTCTATTGGAGAAAATGCCGTTCACGGTTCTGATAGCGACGAAAATGCGGCATTGGAAGGTGCTTTTCATTTTGCTGGAAGGGAAATATTCTAAGAAATATATATTAGATAAACAAAAAAAGCCGACCATGTGTCGGCTTTTTTTGTTCGAACTTGTCATGTGTTTATCGCAGTACAATTTTCGTTATAAGATTGCGGCCCATTTCTTCATTCAACATTTTTATGATTTTCGATTTCCCATGGCTTAGTTCTTCTCGTAGAACAGAAGAGGAAAGGGATACAAAAAGGGTGTCGTTACGCAGCTCAATGGCCGTAGTATAATTGTTTACACCATTGCCCATCATTTGTTTCCATGCTTCACGGGCATTCACCCGATCCATTCCTTTTTGGAGTCTATTCTCCGAAATGAATTCTTTTAAAGCTTCGCCCATATTAAGGTTGGTATTTTTTCTTTTCGCCATAATTATTCGAGATTAATAGGTTCAAATCTTTTGTAGTGATAGGTGATTTGTTCCTTATTGGTAACACTAAAGCTATTCTGGCCTATAGTGGTGATTTCTTCTTCCCATTCACTCAGTTCGTTTTTATAGTACATACCGATATTGTCGCCTTTTTCCAAGAGGGTAAAGGCTTCCGCATCATCGGAGGTGTCGTAGGTTCCTGATAGTGTGGGTTGTACTTTTTTTCGAAACCCTTGTTTGTCATTTAATTCAATATAATCTATGCTGGTGTTTACGGTATACTTTTTTTCCGAACCATCGGGGAAGGTTACTTTTTCTATTTCCCAATAGCCATTAAGATTTGGGATTTGATCCCAGGTCACTTTTTGATTGCATGCGCTAATGACTAAAAAGACTAAAAGGAATTTAAGCGATTTCATATGTAGATATTTATTGATTTTTAACGGTCTTACTTCGGCTGTGCTTACCTATCTTTATTGGTTTTTACAACCAGGAACCTGTTATGCTCATTGCGTATTATAATTTAAATATTTTATAGGACTGATGTGTGTTTTTAACTGCATTCTCGGTTCTATCGGCATGGGTGTCACTTAGAAATATCTGTCCAAAATTATCCTCGTCCACTAGACGAATAATATGTGCTACCCTGTTCTCGTCCAGTTTGTCAAAAATATCGTCCAATAACAATAATGGAGTAGTGCCAGCCTGCTTTTTTATAAAATAAAACTGGGCTAATTTTAAGGCGATCAAAAAGGATTTTTGCTGTCCCTGGCTCCCGAATTTTTTTATGGGATGGCCATCTATAACAAACATCAGGTCGTCTTTATGAGTCCCTGTACTGGTGTATTGCAGCGCTCTGTCCTTCTCTAAACTTTCCTCTAATAAAGTTACTAGATTATCCTCTAACAACCTGCTTTGATATGTTAAATCTACGGGTTCCTTACCTCCGGAAATTACGAGATATTGTTCCTTGAAAATGGGGATAAAGGACTCTAAAAACAGCAGTCTTTTATTAAATATTTCTTGGCCATACTGTTGGAGTTGTTCGTTGTATATGCCCAAGGTGGTCTTGTCAAAAGTGTGGTTAACCGAAAAGTATTTTAACAAGGAATTTCGTTGTGCTAGAACCTTGTTGTATTTAATTAAATTTTGGAGATAATTTTTGTCCGATTGTGATATTACCCCGTCCATAAACTTACGTCTGGTTTCACTTCCTTCAATAATGAGGTCTCGGTCTGCCGGAGAGATGATAACCAAAGGGATAAATCCAATATGGTCCGAGAATTTATCGTACACCTTGGCATTGCGTTTAATTACTTTTTTCATGCCTCTTTTAAGGCTGCATAATATTTTTTCTTCCCTTTGTTCCTTTTGAAATTCACCTTCGATCACAAAAAAATCGGCTTCGTGTTTTATATTCTGCGTTGCAATAGGATTAAAATAGCTTTTTCCAAAGGAAAGATGGTAAATAGCATCGAGGACATTGGTTTTTCCAACCCCGTTATCACCCACAAAACAATTGATCTTTGTGTCAAAGTCAAAGTCTTGAGAGGCAAAGTTTTTATAATTTATAAGCGATAATTTCTTTAGAAACATTCTGCGAAGTAAAAATTTTATTTTCCAATAGTCAAGCAAACTGCAAAATATCGAAAATTAACCATAAATACAGCGCGGGTTTTGGATAAAATCTATATTTTTGCGCGACTAATAAAAATCTATAATGGCAACTTACAAGAAAAGAGGTTTTAAACCGAAAAATAAAGAGGAGGAGAATCTGTTGGATAAGCAGGAGAGTACCACTGCTGAAGTATTTAGTTCTTTGGATGAAGGGGCCTCGAAATCCGAGGAATGGGTTTCTAGGAACCAGAATTATATCCTTGGAGTGATTGGTGTAATTGCTGTTAGCGTATTGGGATATATGGCTTATTATCAGTTTGTGGAAAAGCCGAATGCAGAAAGTGCCGCCAATGAGATGATGTATCCCCAACAATATTTTGACCAAGCCCTTTACGCAACTGCGGAAAAGGATTCTTTATTTACATTGGCCTTGAACGGTGCTGAGGGTAAATTTGGATTTTTGGATATTATTGATGAATACAACGGAACTCCGGCCGCAAATTTAGCCAAGTATTCTGCAGGGATGGCATACTTGAACATGCAAAAGTATGACGAGGCTATTAAGTATTTAGAAGGATTTTCTACCAAGGATATCATTTTAGGTGCCGTTGCCAAAGGGGGTATCGGTGATGCTTTCTTACAATTGAACCAACCAGAAGACGCTTTGGGGTACTACGAAAAAGCAGTGTCGCACAGTACCAACGAATATACTACGCCTAAATTTTTGTACAAAGCAGGAGTTACAGCGATGGAATTGAATAAAAAAGACAAAGCGCTTAAATATTTCCAAAGAATTAAGGACGAATTCTCCTCTTCTGAAGAAGCTAAGACAATAGATGCCTTTATAGGCAAGGCAAAAAGTATTTAATATGGCAACTGTTAATAAAAATTTATCGGTTTATGATAAAGCTACAATCCCAAATGCGAAAGATTTTCGATTTGGGATTGTCGTTTCAGAATGGAACGATACCATTACGGAAGGACTTTATCAAGGGGCTATTGAGACATTGTTAGACTGTGGGGCCAAAGAAGAGAATGTTATTCGATGGAACGTTCCTGGAAGTTTTGAACTTACCTATGGTGCAAAGAAAATGATCAATACCCAAAAGGTAGATGCCGTAATCGCCATTGGTAGTGTTATAAAAGGGGAAACCATGCATTTCGAATTTGTCTGTGAGGCCACAGCTCAGGGAATTATGGATTTGAACGTTGGCACCGATACGCCTGTTATTTTCTGTGTTCTAACAGATAATACTATGGATCAGGCTATTGCCCGTAGTGGTGGTGAGCATGGAAATAAAGGTACGGAAGCTGCTATTGCTGCAATTAAGATGGTTCATCTGGGGAGATAATTACTTCCAATTCTTTTTTTTATTCCAAATAACAGGTGGGTACGTGTGGAAAGCTGGCATAACCCTAAATGTTAACATTTTTTAGCAACTGTAATACGGCATATTTTTCGATTTTGAGTAACTTTGAGATAACTATGGCTATGGGAAAGTTTTCAAGATTACGTAAAAATAAAAAGTTCGGGTATTCACCGCGTTATTATAACGATAAAGGTGAGGGGAATCCCTATAAAATTGAACATAAATTGGACAAATTTAGACCTACCATGGACGGCCGTTCTGGTCTTAAAGGTAAATTTTCCAGAGCTATAGGAGATTTTAAGCGTTCGGGTAATCGAAGTCAGACCATTAGATTGGTTGTTATCATAGCTATCTTAGTACTTATATTTCTCTACATTATAGATTTCGATCTATCCATTTTTATTTCTAAATAATGGCAGATATTATTCAGCTTTTGCCAGATCATGTAGCTAACCAAATTGCTGCAGGGGAAGTGGTGCAACGTCCAGCCTCCGTTGTTAAGGAATTAATGGAAAATGCTATAGATGCAGGTGGATCTACCGTTAAATTAATAGTGAAAGACGGGGGAAAGACCCTGATCCAAGTTATAGATGACGGTGTGGGCATGAGCGCTACCGATGCGCGACTCAGTTTTGAGCGGCATGCTACCTCCAAAATAAGGAAGGCCGAAGATCTATTTAATCTTAATACCAATGGTTTTAGGGGGGAGGCGTTGGCATCCATAGCGGCAATTGCCCATGTGGAAATGCAGACCAGAACTGAACAGGATGAGGTGGCTTCCCATATTAGGATAGAAGGGAGTAAAATAATTTTTCAGGAAGTTGCGGTAGGTCCCAAAGGAACCTCTATGATGGTTAAAAATTTATTTTTTAATATTCCCGCTAGACGCAATTTTTTAAAATCTACCCAAGTAGAGCTACGGCATATCATAGACGAGTTTCAACGTGTGGCACTAGCCCACCCGTCTATTGCCTTTCATCTGTACAATAATGGGAGTGAAATATTTAACCTGCCCAGCTCTAACATACGGCAGCGTATTGTAAATATATTTGGTGGCAAAACCAACGAAAAGTTGGTCCCCGTGCAAGAGGAAACTCAAGTTGTGACTATCAGCGGATTTATTAGTAAGCCAGAATTCGCGAAAAAGAGTAGGGGGGAGCAGTTCTTCTTTGTCAACAATAGATTCATAAGGAGTCCCTACCTGCATCACGCCATTGTGGCGGCTTTTGATGGCCTAATTAAAAAGGAGAGTCATCCAGGGTATTTTCTATATCTTACTGTAGATCCCGCTTCCATCGATATTAATATTCACCCTACCAAAACCGAGATAAAATTTGATGATGAACACACCTTATATGCTATTTTACGGTCTACCGTGAAACATAGTCTAGGGCAGTTCAACGTAATTCCGGCCTTGGATTTTGAGCAGGATCAAAATTTAGAAACCCCTTATGATTACAAAAACAAATCGGCACATCAACCAGGGGTGATCGTAGATGCTGGATTTAATCCCTTTAAGGAAGAAAATTGGACCACGGGAGGAAGGCCTAATTTTCAGAAACAATCTACAAAGGGGTGGGAATCGCTTTATGTGGGAATGGAATCTCAAGGGAATAAAAATCACGAGTTCAGCAGTGTTAGTTTCGAATCCGATACTATAACTGGCTCTATCTTTGACGATAGTAAAATTGGCGTGGATAGCGTTACTACTACCTTTCAGTTAAGGCGAAAATATATTGTTGCCACCATAAAATCTGGAATGGTAGTCATAGATCAAAGTAGGGCCCATCAACGGGTGCTCTATGAAAAATTCCTAAAGAACATTACCGTTAAGGGGGCAATTAGCCAACAACTACTATTTCCATTATCTTTGACCTTTTCCAAATCGGACCGTGCCATTATCGTAGAAATTCAGGAGAATTTGACCACTATTGGTTTTGTGTTTGAGGCTATCGGTGAGGAAGAGATTACGATTACTGGGGTTCCATTATCGGTGCCCGAAAGTGGCGTGAGCATGATTCTGGAGCAGCTGATTTCGGACTATCAACAAGATTTTGTGGTAGACGGATTTTCTCAGACCGATGTGCTGTCTAAAACATTGGCTAAATCCTTGGCTGTAAAGACTGGGGAAATGCTAGACAGTGAGTCGCAATTGGCTTTGGTAAACGATTTGTTTGCGTGTAAGGAGTCTCAATTAAGTCCTTTTAATAAATCAATATACGTCACCATTACCGAGAGCGATATTGATAAAAAATTTATGTAGATGGGTAGAATTACTGACGCAGTAAAGCATTTGATCATTATTAATGTGCTATTTTTCGTAGCCACACAGGTTTATGGGGACCAAATGTACCAATGGTTTTCTCTTTGGTTTCCCAAGAATGAAAATTTTGCTATTTGGCAGGTGGTGTCTCATATGTTTATGCATGGCGGGTTTATGCATATCTTATTTAATATGTACGCCCTATGGGCATTTGGCTCCCCATTGGAACGAATGTGGGGGCGGAACAAATTTTTCTTTTTCTATTTTTCAGCTGGCCTTGGTGCGGCTTTGATCCATACTGGAGTTAATTATTATTATTTCAATCAGGGTTTGGATGCCTTAGTCAATACAGGAATTCCCAAAGAACAAATAATGGAAATAATTACCAGTGGAAAATACAGCCCCAATTGGTACAATATAGCTCCAAAGGATACTATAGATAGTTTTTTAAGCGCAATTAATACCCCAGCAGTGGGAGCTTCTGGAGCAATTTACGGGGTATTGGTGGCTTTTGGGATGTCTTATCCCAACAGTGAGCTTTTCTTGATGTTTATACCGGTCCCGGTAAAGGCAAAGTACTTTATTCCTGTGCTGATTGGCCTCGATTTGTTTTCGGGAGTTACCGGGTATTCTATTTTTGGAAACGGAATTGCACATTTTGCTCATGTGGGCGGGGCTTTATTTGGATTCTTGATGATGTGGTATTGGAAAAAAAATCAGTTTAACAGCAACCGATGGGATCGATAATGGGTAATAAAAATATTACATATTTGTACAGTAGGTTAAACATTGCCGAAAAGCTGATTGTATTTAATGTTGCGATATTTATTATTGTGGGACTGATCAATGTGCTGTTCGGACTGGCTAATAATGCTGGTATAGCACGTTGGTTCGAATTGCCTAAGGACTTTTTCGATTTCCTTTCCCAGCCGTGGTCCTTGGTTACATACTCCTTTTTCCATTCCGGTTTCGGGCATATTTTCTGGAACATGATTATGCTTTATTTTTCCGGTAAGATTTTTCTAAACCTCTTTGACATGAAAAGGTTTATAAATGTTTATTTTTTAGGGGTTATCCTTGGAGGATTGATCTTTTTATTGAGCTACAATATTTTTCCTGCGCTAATTGGTCAAAACACTTCTTTAATTGGCGCCTCCGCCGGTGTTACCGCCGTATTGATATTTATTTGTACTTATTTGCCGAACCAAGAGGTGCGCGTTATATTTTTCAATGTTAAACTATGGCATATTGGCGTATTGGTGGTGTTGTTAGATTTGGTGCAGATTTCCCTAGGCCAAAATATTGGAGGGCATATGGCCCACTTGGGAGGTGCCCTCCTGGGTTATTATTACGCTACGCAGCTCCCAAAAGGAAATGATATAGGAAGCTGGTTTTCCGGATTTCTAAACAGCATATCAAATATGTTTAAAGGAAAAGAAAAGAAAGCGTCCATGAAGACCGTATATAAAAAGGAAGGTGCTGGTGGTGGGAAAACAGTGAACTATGATAAAGAAAGCCGTCAGCGAAAAATTGATGCCATTTTGGATAAAATTAGTAAGTCGGGTTACGAAAGTCTTTCTAAGACCGAAAAGGATTTTTTGTTCAAGGCGGGTAAGGAAGATTAGGTAAATATGCGGTATTTAATCAATAAGTTAGTATTTCTTGTCAATGGACTTTTTGCCTTCTTACTAGCCATGTCTTGCTTTGTACCCCAAATTCCAGTAACGCATTTCCCCTTTCTTTCTATATTATCCCTTATGGTACCTTTGTTGGTGCTTACTAACGTTATCTTCTTTTGTTATTGGTTGCTTCTAGGGAGTCGTAATTTATGGATGTCCGCTATTGTTTTGGGTATTGGCTATCTCGTTATGGGTACATTTTTTAGGTTTCAACCGTCCGAAGAGCCAATTAGCAAGGGCGAGATTAGTATTATGAGTTTTAATGCCCGTGGATTTAATCGTTCGGGAATGATAAGTGATAAGACGATAAGTACACAAATAGTAGCTCTTGTAAAAGCTGAGGACCCAGATATAGTCTGTTTTCAAGAGTTTGATTATACAAAAAAGAAGAGTGCGGATTTTAATGCTTATAAGTATAGCTTTATTGATTATGAATATGGGCATAAAAAAGTGGTTCTTGCCATTTACTCCAAATTTCCAATTCTTAATAATGGATCTCTAGATTTTCCCGAAAGTGCAAACAGCGCTATTTATGCCGATGTAGTCACCCAAAAGGATACGGTTCGTGTTTATAACCTCCACTTGGAATCGCATAAGGTAATCCCCAGTGTAAGAAGACTAAGTGATGAGCCAAAGGCCCGACTTTACAAGCGAATGAGTAGGTCCTTTGCAAAACAGCAGGAACAAGCTGCAATTTTTAACGCACACCGAAATGCTACTCCCTATAAGAAAATTGTCTCTGGCGATTTTAATAATACCCAGTTTTCCAATGTCTACCAAGTTATTAAAGATGATATGCAGGATTCCTTTTTGGAACAAGGGTCTGGTTATGGTCGGACTTATAACTTCAAATACTATCCCGTTAGAATAGATTTTATCTTTTTGGACAAGGCTTTTGAAGTTAAAGCGCACAAAAATTTTGATGTAAAATTGTCAGATCATTTTCCCTTAATGGCCTCTTTCAATATTGGTGCTCAATAGTTCTAATTGGTAAGAAACCCCCATATTAACTTTTATTCAACCCCTTGGGTTAGGTTAAAATAATTTCTTGGTCCTTTGCTATGCCAGGGTTACTCATGGGGGTAGTACTAGGATCTAATAGTTTATAAATTGGATCTCAGCTCCTTCAGATTCCATACTGTTGTTTCTTTTTTTATTTATGATTGATTTAAATAAATTTTGTTTTACCAGGAATGGCCACTGGAGAAGTGGGCCATACTAGATCCCAATTGTATTCGTCTATTTTGGGCCCCAAAGACTCTTTGGAATTAAAGACTTGCTCCCAAGTTAGGGTTTGTCCAGTGTAGGCTACCATACGAGCCCAGATTGCCAGCATAGTACTCTTGGCCATCCATTCTCCGTCGTTCATGGGTTTGCCATTTCTGATTGACGCAAATAGTTCATCGTGCTCGGTTTGGAACATATTGTTCCTTTCCCCATCGTAGGTATAGCTGTTCTTACCGGTTATTTCATATCGACGTCCAATATGGGTAATGGAAGAACCTTCACTGCCATGGACTTCCACGCTATTTTTGTGGGAAGTATCGCTTTGTTGTCTTGTGAAATGGTATCCTTTTGCCCCGTTTTCATATTCGAATTCCACCGCAAAATGGTCGTAAATATTTCCATACTTCTTGTCCACTCGCACCTGTCTTCCTCCGGTTCCAGTGGCACTTATCGGCATTTTATCACCCATCACCCAAGACATCATATCCAAGCTATGTACCGCTTGTTCTACAATAAAATCGCCCGATAACCAATTGTAATAGTACCAGTTCCGCATATTATAGGTCATGTCTGTCCAATCTGGTTGCCGTTCTTTATACCAAGCTTCTCCGCCATGGCGAAAAGTGGTAACGGTCTTTATATCCCCAATTTGACCATCTAACACTCGTTCAAAGATAGCTCTGTTAGGGTAATCGTAGCGAAAACAGAAGCCTGAGACTAAGGATAGACCTTTCTCTTTTGCTTTTTTGGCCGCAGCCAATACTTTGTGTATTCCTGGGGCATCTACCGCTACAGGTTTCTCACAAAATACATGTTTTCCTGCATCAATAGCGGCAGTGAGATGGTCTGGTCTAAATGCTGGAGGAGTGGTTAGTATTACTACGTCTACCCCCGAATCAATTACTTTTTGGTAGGCGTCAAATCCAATGAATTTGTTTTTCTGATCTACCTTTATCTTATTTCCAGACACTTTCAATAGTTCGGTATGGGCCAAATTCAATCGGTCTTCAAAAACATCCCCCATGGCGTAGAGAATTACGTTGGGATCGGCTTCTAAAGCTTGGGCAGCTGCACCAGTACCACGACCTCCACAGCCAATTAATCCTACTTTTATGGTAGAGTCCATAAACGGATTGATGGCTCCAAAAGATAAAGCTGGGTACGCTAGAGATCCCCCGATTAAGGTGATGCCAGATTTTTTGATGAATTCCCTTCTTCCCGAGGAAAGGGATTTAAAGGTCTTATTATTTCCCATAGGATTTTTTAAGTTTGTGTTATTGTTTCCAAATCAAGAGTACAAATTAGTAATAATATTTTATAAAACGGAATCAATTACGTTTTTTACCATTTGCTTTTGCTCTGGGAGGTTAAATAAACTTCTCGTGTTCAACTATCTTCCCTCCCGTTAGGAGTTTGGAGCGATTCTTAAGAGGAACTTATATCTAGGTGATAAATTTCGATTTAAAAAAACCTATTGGTTTTGCTATAGGGATCCATTCTGTTTTTACATAAGTAGGCAGTCCGTAAAATCCGCTACAATATGTATTACGAGCGCAAGGCCAAATATTCTGGTCCTTTGGGGAATCAACATCAGGAAATAGATGGCAATGGCCCAATAGGTGTGTAATGGGTGAAAGTTTATGCTACAGCGATTTGGATCGAACAAGGGATCTGCCCATAAATGGTCTAGATCAATGCTAATACCGGCCAGAAGAATTAGTATGGCCTTCCATCTGTATTCCTTATAAAATAGTAGGCCAACAAGGATGGGAACTAGAAAATGTATTCCATAATGAAGGCACCATCTAAGCATGGGAAAAATGTAATTTTAAATTTTTAAGATAGGAAAGGGTATTGGTACCCTCATTGAACAGGAGGTCCAATATACTGAGATTGGCAATAAAGGGATTTCTATCACTGAAAACCTGAACATAATCTGGTTGGTGAAAGTGAAGTTCCGATTTTGAATTTATTAAATGACGTCCGTCCATTTTATCGGTTGCTTTGGATTGGTATGCTTCGGTCCTTTCCGTGGGCATGGTTATTTGTAAGCAATCACAAATGGTTTCAATAGTCTTTAGGTTAAACTCCATTAGCGATGTGAAGGTGCCTTTGTACAATGGGGCTATGTCATCTTCGTAAAATTCGAAGAAGGGGGAAGTCCGGTAGGCTGTTTGTAAGGTACGCCAATGTTGGCGTTGCCACTTGTAGTCGTTGTCTATTACTACATCTGAGAAGGTTTGTTTTTTATTTTCACCTCCGATATGTTTTATAGGAATGTTTAACATATGCCTTCCTAAATCGGTGCAGATATAGCATCGGTTCCGAAAAGTTTGCTTTTGATAATTATCTTTAACCTCCCAACAAATTTCATTCTGGGCAAGAGCCGCGAAATTGGCTATATTCGGAAAATAACCGGGATGAAGAAGCAATTGCATTGTTTAATTTTTTAAGGTACTAATGTAACAATGAATCAAATATCTTAAGTAAAAATAGGTGATGGGTTAATGTTAGAGTTCGTTATTAATGCTTTTTGTAACACTAAGCCTTAGATGGAAATTTCACTTAAGGCTTAGAGTTACAGTAGACTATTTTTTGTCCGTTTTCTTCCTTTTTCTAAAATAATCAAATGCAAACCATCCGGCAAGTGCAATCAGGAAGTACTTAAAGTAAGAAGTAGGTTCCCCTTCTCCGTTGACCGTAGTGAAAACTCTATCCCATCTAATTTTCCAGTTGCTCATTCCATCGTTTATACCATCAATACTCATCCAAATAAATATGGGTGTGCCCACTACGTGGTCTTCAGGTACATAACCCCAGAACCTACTGTCTTCTGACCGGTGCCTATTGTCGCCCATCATCCAATAATAATCCTGCTTAAAGGTGTAGGTGTCTGCAATTTTTCCGTTGATCAAAATTTGATTTCCGTTCACTTTTAGCGTGTTCCCTTCATATTCCTCAATTATTTTTTCATAGATAGGCAGTACATCAAGGTTCAGTGCTACTGTTTTTCCTTCTTCAGGGATATAGATCGCATCCATATTGTCTACAGTGCCTGGGTGAGCTGCATTTTGAGGGAAAACCGAGCTGTCCTTATTGGTATAGGCAAATTTTTGGATGGAAGTAATGCCTTCTTTTCCAGTAAAATTTTTAGCTTCCTCCTCCGTTAGATTGAAGAGAGCCATGTTGTTCATATCTTCAGACTTTAAATATTCCTTAACCCTTGTATTACTTATGTTTCCAGAATAATACGTGTAGGAAGAGTCGGTCTTTATTACCTCCATATGCATTGCGGTGATTACTTCCTTCGCCCGATCTTGTTGTAAGGAGCTGTTTGGTACACGTACCACGTTGCCGGAAATATTCTGTCTTCCCAAAAGTTCAATTGCAGCATTGGAAAACTGTCCGTCTACAGTTACGGTTTGTAGAAACTGAGGTTTTGCTCTATAGGGCAATACTGTTTTCTGACCGTTAATATATACATAACCGTCTACTATGGAGAGGGAATCCCCTGGTATGCCCACAGCACGTTTTACGTAATTCGATTTTTTGTCGATGGGCTTACGGACTCCCGCTTGCCTTTTGAAAAATTGGTACACCGTATCGGCTGGCCAGCTGAACACTACAATTTCGTTGCGTTTTATTTTTTTAAAGCCAGGAAGGCGCATATAGGGAAGCTGTAGCTTGTTCCATATAGAAGTTCTATATGTTGCCGGATCTACATCGGCAACATAAGACCTCGTTTTTAAAATTGGAAGGGTGTCGTGCACCATAGGAGCAGCTATGGTAGTCATTGGTACCCTTGCCCCATAATGGAACTTACTTACAAAAAGGAAATCTCCTACAAGCAGGGTTTTTTCCAAAGAGCTGGTAGGAATAACAAAGGGTTGTATTACATAAGTATGTACCAAAGTGGCGGCCACAATAGCAAATACAATGGAGCTTACCCACTCTCCTAAGGCAGTTCTTGGATGTAACTCCCTATCTTCAACATAGTTTACCGCTACAAAATAGTTAATATAGTAGATATATAGCCCCAAGGTGAGAATGGCCAACCAAGTGTCCAATAGGCTGTTTTTTCCAAAACTCCGCAGGGTTTCTACCCATACCACGGGAAACATCAATAAATTAATGATGGGGATAAACAGTAAAATCACCCACCATTTCGGCCTATTGATAATCTTCATGAGTACTATGGCATTATATACTGGGATTGCTGCTTCCCAAGATTTTCTACCCGCCTTTACGTATAATTTCCATGTTCCCAGGAAATGTATTAGCTGAATAACCAAAATAAAAATAATCCACTGTGTACCGTTCATATCCGTTCTTGTTAGTTTAGGATTGCTGTTTATAGTTAACAATCAATCTGTAAGTCTGTATTAATTGTTGGGCGTTACGTTCCTTAACTTAGGTTTAACACGTCTTTCATGGAGAATACTCCGTTTTTACCCAGAATCCATTCTGCTGCTACTACTGCTCCTAGGGCAAATCCTTCTCGATTATGGGCGGTGTGAATAATTTCTATGCCGTCTACCTCACTGTTGTAAGATACGGTATGGGTTCCTGGGGTATCGGCAATTCGTTTGGCTGTGATCGGGATTTCGTTGGCTTTTGCAGTGTCCAATTTCCAATCGGAATAGTCAGTCTCTTTAATGATGCCTTCTGCCAAGGTAATGGCCGTTCCGCTAGGGGCGTCCAATTTTTGGGTATGATGGATCTCCTCCATGCTGACCTGATATTGTTTTAGATTGCCCATCATTTTAGCTAGATAGGAATTAAGTTCAAAGAATAGATTTACTCCTAGGCTAAAATTGGAAGCGTATATAAAGGCGCCATTATTTTCTTTGCAAATCTGTACGGCATTATCATAATCCTTTAGCCAACCAGTGGTACCGCAGATTACAGGGATGTTGTTCTCCATACATTGTTTAATGTTGTCGAAGGCGGCACTGGGCATACTGAAATCTATGGCTACATCTATATCCGAAAAGTTTATTTCGGTAGTGTCCAAGTCAATTTTCGCTACTATTTTATGGTTTCTGTTAAGGGCGATCTGCTCGATCATTTTTCCCATCTTACCATATCCGAACAAGGCTATGTTCATTGATTAAAATTTAATGGTTAATGCCAATCCATAGACCGGATTAGCGGTAATTGCGTCAGTATTTAAGTATGGTTTTACCTTCATGCTTAAATCATCATCTACGTTGAATTGTTTTAAATGGGCGTCTACGTTGGCATCCACAATATTTAGGGCATACATGGCAATGGTAACTAAGAGCCAAAGGTCTCTGTCCCGCTGGTACCTTTCCTGTGCATTTTCCAAAGCCTGATTGGAGAAATCTGGAGGGGCTCCCGGGGCATTTGGCGCGCCAAGATCGTAGAACTCGTCATCGGTGTAACCTGCTTGCCTGCGTTTAAAAGCGGTCCGGAATCTGTCGTATAGCCCGTCATTGTATGTATAGGCATATATTCCTGTTCCTATCACCGCATAGACAATAGGGGCTTTCCAATAGCGCTTGTTATAGATTTGACCGAGGCCGGGGAAAACGGCAGAATAGAATGCAGCTTTACTAGGAGCCAACGGATTGATAGCCTTTTTTTTGATCTTTAACGTGTCTATCACTGTTATCCCCTGTTCCTTTAGGGCCACCTGTACAGAATCGGATGCTTGTTCCCCCTCTTGAGCAGTCCCAAAAGTTAAAACAAGAAAAAAGACGACTAACGATAGAAAACATTTATTCACCCGTAATCAATTTTTTTAATCGATTGAATTCTTCCTGGGAATGAAAGGGGATGGTTATTTTGCCTTTCCCTTTTTCAGATGCTTTAATATCTACCTTCACGGCTAAATAATCTGAAAATTTACCTAGGTTTTTGGTTATAAATTCTGGGTTGGTCTTAGATGTATTTTTATTTTTTGATTCGGGAGAGGAATTTTGGTTTGGGTTGGACTTCGCTTCTTGGTAGTCCTTTACCGCCTTCTCGGTATCCCTTACAGAAAGATTTTCGCCAACGATTTTTTCATATAAAGCAATTTGGTCTTGCTTTTCTACCACATTAACCAAAGCTCTTCCGTGGCCCATGCTCACGAAACCATCTCTAATTCCAGTCTGAATAATGGGGTCTAAACGTAATAATCGCAGATAGTTGGTAATAGTAGATCGCTTTTTTCCTACCCTTTCGCTCATCTTTTCTTGGGTCAATTGAATTTCATCAATCAACCGTTGATAAGAAATGGCAATTTCTATCGGGTCCAGATCCTGACGCTGAATATTTTCAACCAAGGCCATTTCTAGAGACTCTTGGTCATTGGCAATACGGATATAGGCGGGAATGGTCTCTAGTCCAATTAATTTGGAGGCTCTAAATCGTCGTTCCCCAGAAACCAATTGGTATTGGTTAAAATCCAACTTTCTAACGGTAATAGGCTGTATAACACCCAATTCCCTGATAGAGGAAGCAAGTTCATGCAAGGCTTCATCGTTAAAATTGGAACGGGGTTGAAATGGGTTTACCTCTATGGCACTCAGTTCCAATTCCACAATATTACCCACCACCTTATCAGCATTCTTATCGGTAGCCGATTGAATGTCGTTGTTGGGATCTTTTAATAAGGCCGATAATCCGCGGCCCAACGCTTGTTTTTTTGTCGCTTTCGCCATTATGCTATTTCCTTGTTTTTCATAACTACTTCATGGGCCAAATTTAAATAATTGGCTGCTCCTGTACTACTAGCATCATATTTAATAATGCTTTCGCCATAACTTGGTGCTTCGCTTAATCTAACATTTCTTTGAATGATGGTATTAAATACCATCTCAGAAAAATGTTTTTTAACTTCTTCCACTACCTGATTGGACAGGCGTAGCCTGGAATCGTACATAGTGAGTACCATACCTTCTATATCCAGATCGGGATTGTGTATTTTTTGAACGCTTTTTATAGTATTCAATAATTTCCCCAAACCTTCCAGTGCAAAATATTCGCATTGAATAGGAATCATTACTGAATCTGCTGCAGTTAGGGCATTTAATGTTAATAGTCCCAGGGAGGGAGCGCAATCGATAAGAATATAATCGTAATCCTCCTTGAGGTCACGGATAGCTTTCTTCATCATATATTCCCGATCTTCTTTGTCCACCAATTCTATTTCGATGGCTACCAAGTCGATATGTGAGGGAATCAGGTCTACATTAGGGGAGGTTGTGGCTACTATGGTTTCCTTGGCAGTTTTGGTGTGTTCCAATAATTGATAGGTGCCCATTTCTATGTTATCAACGTCCAAACCTAATCCCGAAGTAGCGTTTGCTTGGGGGTCGGCATCAATTAACAAGACTTTTTTTTCCAAAACACCCAATGCGGCAGCTAAATTTACCGAAGTGGTAGTTTTTCCTACGCCACCTTTTTGATTTGCAATAGCAATTATTTTGCCCATTATCATAGTAAGTTAGTGGGTAAAAATACGATTATTTAACTTGTTATAAAATGTATTTTGTTAACAGCAAGTGAAAAACCCTTTGGTCAGGGGTTTGTAAGTGCTAACAAGTGCAGCTATATAGTGGCTAAGAGGCTGTAGGCCGACCCCTAGGCACTTAGGATATCCAGAATTTGGATCGCCGTCTCGCTTATTTTTGTTCCCGGTCCAAAAACGGCCACTGCCCCTGCATTATATAGATAATCATAATCTTGTTTGGGTACTACCCCACCAACAATTACCATAATATCCTCACGTCCATAAGATTTTAACGCCTCCAATACTTGGGGTACCAAAGTTTTATGTCCACCTGCTAAGGAGGATATTCCTAAAATATGAACATCGTTTTCTACGGCTTGTTTTGCTGCTTCGGCTGGAGTTTGGAACAACGGTCCAATATCTACATCAAAACCAAGATCAGCATATCCAGTAGCAACTACTTTTGCACCACGATCATGACCATCCTGTCCCATTTTTGCAATCATGATCCTAGGTCTGCGTCCTTCTAGTTCCGCAAACCTATTGGCCATTTGCTTGGCTTTTTCAAAACTATGATCTTCTTTTATCTCTTTTGAATACACCCCTGTGAACGATTTTATTTCTGCCCTATGTCTGCCAAAAGCAGCTTCTAAGGCACTACTGATTTCTCCTAAGGTTGCTCTTGCCCTAGCGGCCTTTACTGCTAAAGCTAATAAATTATTATCGACTTCTGGGGTATCGGCTGCCTTTTTGGAAAGAATAGGCTGCATCTTATATTTTGCCTTCAAAGTAAGTTGTTCCAATGCGCGTTGCACTGCTTCATTGTTTCTATCGGTTTTTAATTGCTGCAGCCTAGCTAACTGTTGTTTTCGCACTTCGGTATTATCTACTTCCAAAATTTGAAAACTGTCCTCTTCCTCTATTGTTTGATATTTATTAACTCCCACAATTATATCTTGACCACTGTCTATACGGGCCTGTTTTTTGGCTGCCGCTTCCTCAATTCTCAGTTTTGGAATCCCAGCATCTATAGCTTTTGTCATGCCGCCCAATTCTTCCACCTCTTGGATCAATTCCCATGCCTTCTGTGCTAATTCTTGGGTAAGGGTTTCTACATAATAACTGCCCGCCCATGGGTCCACGGTTTTAGTGATTCCCGTTTCTTCTTGCAGAAATAATTGCGTGTTGCGGGCAATACGTGCAGAAAAATCTGTTGGCAGGGCTATGGCCTCGTCCAAGGCATTGGTATGTAAACTCTGGGTTCCCCCAAATACCGCTGCCGCTGCCTCTATTGTGGTCCTTGCAACATTGTTAAAGGGATCTTGTGCGGTAAGGCTCCAACCACTGGTCTGACTGTGGGTACGTAGGATTAAGGATTTATTTTTTTTAGGGTTGAATTGTTTTACCATTTTAGCCCATAACATACGACCCGCCCTCATTTTTGCTATTTCCATAAAATGGTTCATTCCTATCCCCCAAAAGAAGGAGAGTCTTGGTGCAAACTGGTCAATATCCAATCCAGATTTTAGACCTGTCCTAATATATTCCAACCCATCAGCGAGGGTATAGGCCAATTCTAGATCAGCTGTGGCTCCGGCCTCGTGCATATGGTAACCAGAGATACTAATGCTGTTAAATTGGGGCATATACCTACTGGTGTATTCAAAAATATCGGCTACAATTTGCATGGAGGGTGCAGGAGGGTAGATATAGGTATTCCTGACCATAAATTCTTTAAGGATGTCATTTTGAATGGTACCCACCAATTGGTCTAGAGAAACACCTTGCTCTTCGGCGGCCACTATATAAAAAGCCATAATTGGGAGTACAGCGCCATTCATGGTCATAGAAACAGACATTTCGTTTAAGGGGATGTCCTTAAAGAGGATTTTCATGTCTTCTACAGAATCTATGGCAACACCTGCCTTTCCCACATCGCCCACTACACGTTCATGATCGCTATCATAACCTCTATGGGTAGGAAGGTCGAAGGCCACGGACAGCCCTTTTTGTCCCGCTTTTAAATTTCGCTGATAAAAAGCATTACTTTCTTCAGCTGTTGAAAAACCGGCGTATTGTCTAATGGTCCATGGGCGCTTTACATACATTGTGCTATAGGGCCCCCTGAGATAGGGCGGAATTCCTGCTGCAAAATTTAAATGCTCCATACCCTCCGTATCATGTGCAGAATAAGCTAATTTTAATGGAATACCTTCGGCAGTAGTACTTTGACCCCCTGATAATTTTTGATTTTGGGATTCCAAGTGCACATCCTCACTGTTGCCTAATTTTATATGTTGGAGATTTTTTCTAGCCATTGTGTTCAATTAGTTTTATAATGCAGCTTGTAATTTCAATCTAGCGATTACCAGAAGTCTACGCATTGGGTTCCAGTTGGAGCAAAACAGCCAACCTGTGCTTAAAACGTAGTGGATTATTCCTGTTCCAACCGCTTTTGTTCCCCTTCTTCCGATAATCTTTTTTCTATGATCGGTATAATCAACGTTTTTCTAGCATTGGTCTTTACAAAAGGATACAACTCTAAATTATTTTTCATTTTATCTTCAGTAGTAAAGTATTTATTGGCTCCAACAAGAATGGTTTCTTTTTTATTGAACCGTTCTTGTTCCTTTTGGGAACTTTCCTTTATTTTTTTCTGAATGAGATGATCTTTCAATTGCACCAAGAATCCACCTCCGACCTCTATCTGCTTAAATAGCTCCAAGGCCTTGGAAGCTAATTGTTGGGTAAGTGTCTCTATATAATAACTGCCATCCGGGGCATTGCCAACCTTATTCAAATAGGCCTCTTCTTTCAGGAGCAGCAGCTGGTTTCTTGCCATTCTAGTCCCAAATTCATTTTCTTTTTTATAAATCGCATCATAGGGCAAATTGCAAACCGTATCGGCTCCCCCCAAAATGGCGGACATGCATTCTGTTGTGGTGCGAAGCATATTATTGTTGTAATCGTAAAGGGTCTTGTTTCTTTTTGTGGGGACGGCAATAATATGGCAGTAGGGAAGAGCACCATATTCTTTGGCTAAGGTACTGAACAACATCCTTAGGGCCCTAAGTTTGGCAATCTCAAAGAAATAATTTCCACCAATTGCGACTTTAAAAGTAATCAGTGCTTTTTTTAAAAACGCTTTATTGGTCCGCTCCAAATGGTTCAGATATTCATTGGTATGGGCAAGCGCATAGGCCAGTTGTTGTACCCTATTAGCTCCGGCATTTTCATATAAGCCAAGGTCAATGCTTAGGGTGGCCTTGTGGTTTAGGCCAAGAATCATATCCATCTGCTTATGGTCTTGGTTTAAGTTGGAAAACCAATTGCCGCTACGTGCCAAATTTCCAATGATATCGATATTTAGAAAAATATTTCGGGGATTTTTGCCTGTCAACTCTAAAATTGATCTGCAATACGTATCCGATAGGAATTGCAGGTTAAAGTAGATGGTAGTTGTTTTTAAATCGATGTTCTTCAGTAATTCTTTAGGGGCTATGTCAATAGAAGGAACGGTAAAATGGATGCTTTCCGCACCTCTATTTATGGCATCCACGGCATTTTTATTGGCTATGGCCGTATTTCCAGCATAGATGGCCTGCCCAATTCCCCAAGAATTGTTCGTTTGGTAATTCGGTAAATTTAAGGTGGCCATATCCTCAGAATGGTAGAAGGGTTTTATTTTTATTCCTTCCGGCGACTCCCAGATCAATTGCTCATTATAGTCCTCTCCCTTAAGGTCTACCTGTATTTTTTGTTTCCATTCTTTAGCGGAAATTTCTCGAAAATCACCAAACAAATCAGAATTACTCATCTTTTTTTGATTTTATACTGTCCTCGTATTCAATTAAATAAATCTCCTCGTTCTTCTTTTTTAGATAGTAGTGTTCCCTAGCAAATTTTTCCAGTTCCTCCGGATCCGTAAGCTTTTTAATTATTTTTTTATCCCTAGAAATCTCCTCTTTCAAAAATTCTTGTTGTTTTTCCAGGTTTTTAATTTCTTTTTTAAGTTCCCAATGAATGAGTAGGGAATTGGTGTCAAAAAAAATCATCCATACCAAAAACACCGAAAGTACCAATACGTACATATTAGTAAGTACAGCAAACCACTTATTCTTTTTTAATCTTTTTAATCCCATATATGGTTACGCTAATTTTTCGTTGATAATGGTCCTAACAATATCTACGGCAACGGTATTGTATTTATTATTGGGGATGATGATATCTGCAAATTCTTTGGTTGGCTCAATAAACTGATTGTGCATCGGTTTCAAGGTGTTCTGGTATCTGGACAGTACCTCGTCCAAGTCTCTTCCACGCTCATTAATATCTCGCTTTAACCTACGGATCAATCGCTCGTCAGAATCTGCGTGCACAAAAATTTTAATGTCGAACATTTCCCTAATCTGTGGATTCGTCATAATTAAGATACCCTCAACAATCATTACCTTTCTAGGATGGGTGAGGATGGTATCCTTGGTTCGATTGTGCTTTACAAAGGAATAGACCGGTTGATGGATTGGTATGCCTTTTTTTAGCTCCTGTAAATGTTTTCCCAACAGCTCAAAATCGATTGCACGTGGGTGATCAAAGTTAACTTGCGTTCGCTCATCGTAGGAAAGATGGGAGAGGTCGCTATAATATGAGTCCTGGGAAATTACGCCCACTTCCTCGTTTGGCAATTCGTTGATGATTTGGTTTACCACGGTTGTTTTTCCACATCCGGTTCCCCCTGCAATCCCTATAATAAGCATTTATAAATAATTTGTTCCAAAAATAACGATTTGGGATGAAAACAGTGTAATTATAATTTTCAAGAAACTAAGTGAGGAACGGTACACTGCCTATTATTGCGAGCTGAGGTTTTAAGTAAGAATATAAGGTTTTCAGCTATACTGTATCCCTAATTTAGCAATGTGAATCCAAAATTTAACATTGCAAAGCCATATTTTGACTTTATATCCATATAAATATGGGAAAATAATATTTTTTATAACCACAAAAATTAACACCGGGGGGACTCTTAAATTGAATAATTTTGGTTATTATATTTATATACATAAAATGTTATGGGGAAGGGGCTAAACTTTTTAATATTCGCATTGCTGTTTTCTATGGGCTTATTGGCCCAAAAGGAACTTCCTATCAGGACTGGAGGTTCAGAGGTAAAACCCCTTACCAGTTTGTTGAGCACTAGTCTGCAGCAAGGTTTGGAACGCGAACTTATGTCCAATCCCCAGTGGAAGGCCTTAATGAATAATCGGAAGATGGCTGTCGGAATTGTGGATTTAAAAAACCCCGATCAGGCAAAATACGCTAGTATAAATGGTAATTATATGATGTATGCGGCAAGTTTACCCAAAATTGCCATCTTATTATCCTCTATGGATGCTTTGGAAAAAGGGGAGCTTAAGGACAATAAGGAAATACGGGACGATATGCGTCTTATGATCAGTAAATCTAACAACGCGGCCTCTACAAGAATGATTGATCGTTTGGGCTATGAGAAGATCCAATCCGTAATGACAGATCCCAGATATAAGTTTTATGATGAAGATCTTGGTGGCGGACTCTGGGTGGGCAAGCGCTACGGTGGGGGCGGGGATACCAATAGGGAACCCCTAAAGAACTTATCGCATGCTGCTACGGTGAATCAGGTGTGTCGCTATTACTATTTATTGGCCAACGGACAATTGGTAAACAGGGCAAGATCTAAACAGATGTTAGATATTATGGTCGATCCCGAATTACATCATAAATTTGTTAATACCTTAGACGATATTGCACCCAGTGCAAAACTGTATCGCAAATCGGGATCCTGGAAAAACTTTCATTCGGATTCGGTGTTGGTATGGGGAAACAATCCAAATAGACGATATATCTTAGTAGCTTTGATAGATGATCCTGCCGGAGAGCAAATAATCCGTGATCTGGTAAAACCTGTGGAAAGAGTATTGCGGGCCGGACGCACCCTAGTGGCCAACAATTAAAAAGTGCCGCAACATCCGCTTAAGGGAACTATCGGATATCAGTTTTCAGCACTTATTTTCGTAAATTAGTTTTAGTTGGACAAGTTGAAGGGCATATAATTATCACAATAAAGAATTGCATTTGATCTACCTATTATCACTGGTTAAAACATATATTTTAAAAGCTTTTGATCTTAAGGAGGAGGAATTGACAAAAACGCTCCTGCTGCAACTGAACATATTTCTTATTATAACGGTTTTATTAATTGTAAAACCTACTATAAATTCCTTATTTCTTTCAGAACTGTCTTCCAGCGCGCTTCCTTTGGGGTATGTGCTAACGGCCATTACGGCCATTGTGGGTTCATTTTTTTATGACCGTGCCATGGAAAAGTACTCCTTGAACATTATAATGGATAAAACCCTTATTGGTTCCATTATTTCACTAGTGCTATTCGCTATTGCCTTCAGTTTTAACCTCACTAATGGATACATTCTGTATATACCCTATGTTTGGGTAGCACTATTTGGGCTTCTTACCGCTTCCCAGTTTTGGATAATGGCAAATCTGGTGTACAATGTCCGGGAGGCTAAGCGGGTTTTTGGTTTTATTGGAGCTGGAGCTATAGCCGGTGGTATTTTTGGGGGATATTTAACCTCATTATTGACCACGTTCTTTTATACGGAGAATTTGTTGTTCGTCGCTGCGGCCCTACTTTTGTGCTGTCTACCTATTACAAGATATATTTGGAGAAATGAGGTAGTAAAACTAAATTCGTTCCAAGTTTCCAGTAGGTCCGCCCCTAAGGGAGAATCGCCTTTTAGGCTCATTAAACAATCCAAATTATTGAGTTTAATTGCCTTAGTCATTGGAGTTAGTGTGTTGATTGCCAAACTTGTGGATTACCAATATAGTGATTATGCCTCCAGGTTTATCCAAGATCAGGATGCCCTGACCTCATTTTTCGGATTTTGGTTTTCCACCCTTAGTGTAATTTCCCTCTTGATACAATTATTTCTTACCAAACGAATAGTTGGAACCTTTGGGGTAGGTAAATCACTATTGTGGCTGCCTACAGGTATTTTGATAGGCTCAATCCTATTATTGGTCCTTCCACAGCTGTGGGTAGTGGTATTTATCAAGATAGTGGACGGGAGCTTAAAACAATCAGTAAATAAGGCCGCAACAGAGCTTCTCTCCATTCCCATTCCCATAGAAATTAAAAAGAGGACCAAAACTTTTACAGATGTGGTTGTAGATAGTATTGCAACCGGATTGGCGGGCTTTATCCTGATTTTCTTTATCAATGCACTGGAAATACCCTCTACCTATATCAGTTTAATCATTATTGTGCTGATCTCTATATGGCTGTATTTTATTTATCACCTGAGAAGGGAATATATAGTTGCGTTTAAAGGCCTGTTGGAGCAATCCGATGTTAAAAAGAAAAAGACAAACAAGGAAGAAATAAAGGTCACTTCCATTATTGACACGGTAAACCGAGTGCTGGAAATGGGTCCTGAAAATCAGATCCTACACATGCTTCAAAAGACCTTAGAAGTGAAGGATGAACGATTTTTTTATACCATTAAAAATCTTCTAAATAACCCCTCGGCCAAGGTAAGGGCCCTTGCTATAGAAAATTTGTATTTTCTGAACACGGAAAATTTATGTGTAACAGTTCAGGAAATGATTTTTGACAAAGATCAACAAGTGACTACTTCCGCTTTTAGATACCTGTTGAAAAATTACAATCAAGATCAGATTCAACTTTTTGATAAATATCTCAATGTGGACGATACTACAATAGCAAATGCTGCCTTGGTAGGTTTATCCTTGGAATTGAGGAACAATCAATTGCTGCAAGAAAGATTTAATCTGGAGAACCGTATAGAAAAAGCCCTGTCACAACTTACCTTCCTAAGTAGCGAACAGGAGAAAACCAACAAAATTCAAGCCATTTTGGAAGCGATTGGTAATGCCAAGATGGAACGGTTTTATCATATACTAATAACAAACATTAATTCCTCCAATATCGCTGTGACCAATACCGCAATAACAGCGGCATCCAAAACCTTGGAAGAGTGCTTTATAAGTGTCATAATTGAAAAGTTATCAGGGAAGGAAACAAGAAATACTTGTATAGAGGCCCTGTTTTTCTTTGGAGAGCCAATAATAGATATTCTATTCGATAAGATGTCTAAAGACCATGTTATTGACTTGGAAGATGCTGCCGTTTTGGTTTTGGTATTGGAAAAATTCGCCTCTCAAAAAGCGGTGAATACCCTAATTAAATTGACTGGGGAAATGGAACATACGGTGAAAATTGAAGCTATTGAAGCCTTAAAGAGATTGAAATGGAAGTATCCACATCTAAAAATTAACGACCGATTTATAGTGGATAGAATTTTGGACGAATGTAATCTCTATCAGAATACTCTTTCTGTAATCCATTCCCAAATCATAATTCGGTATAAAAAAAATGCCGAGAATCCAGAATCTCGAGAAGAAAACGATGCGAGGAACGCCCTGATACATTTATTGGAATTGCGATTGGACAGGCAATTACAGCGAATTTTTCAATTTCTGGGCATAAAATATCCCCCACAAGATGTAGATCCCATACTAAACACCATCTTACATGGAAAGGAGGAGCAACGGATACATGCCATTGAATTTCTAGACAATATCCTAGATATTCAACTTAAAAAAGAATTGATTCCCGTTGCCGAATCCATCCTTGTGGAAACCTTTTCCGAAAAAAAACTAAAGAACATCAATATTAAGGTGCTAAGTGAATCTGAATGTTATAATGTCCTCTTAAAAAGAAAAGATGTCAAGCTGAAATTATCAGTGCTTTACCTCATTGAAAAAATTAATGATCCAAAATTTAATTCCATATTGGAAATGGTTTTGGAAGATTCCCATGAAAAGGTAAAAAGAAAGGCTGCTGAAATTTTGCAAACTATGAAAAAGCCTATTTCTTAATAATCTTATCGATACTGCTGGCTAGGGTCATATGGTCCGTTGCCGAATTTTTGCGCAATACATTGGTCATTAGGACCACCATATACGTACAATTATCGGGATGCTCCACAATGGCCACGGAATTCATAAAATTACTGATGTTTCCCATATATTTTCCACAGGGTTCACCACTGGTCTTATTGCATTGGTATAAACTTCCCGATTTAAAATAAACCCCTGCCTCCTTTAGGGTAGGCGATTGCGCATATCTTATCCTGCGGTCCGTCATATACATTAAGCGTTTCATCTCTAGACTAGAGGCTTCGTCTATGACCTTCCCTTGTTCCAATTGGATCAAAAACTTCATCAATCCCAAGGTAGAACCTATACTTCCCCCTTTGTCCCCAACATATTTATTGGCCCCAGAAGTAAAAAAGCTGCCCAAACGCCATTCATTGGCACTTATATCTAAACTGCGCAAAGGAAGGTTTACAATATCGTTCGATAAATCAGTAAGTTCTTTTCTTGGGGTGTTGTTAAAATAAGCATCGGCCTCCTCCTGACTGAGTTCGGGATAGGCGGGTCCAAAGGCAGACATGAGTAGGGCTTCACGCCATACTATACTGGCAGCACCGTTATTGCTCACAGACATCATATGGTCTGCCCATTCAAACAAGGTAAAGACGTCACTGGTAACCACCTGCCTTTTTATGAGTTTATTGGTCTCAATATTGAAAATTGGGATGGTGTGCGCATCGGTTAAACCCCAAACCCCTGATTTAACAGATTTTGAACGCAATAAGTCGAGCCGTTTTTCAAAAGAATTCGGGTAAATTTTAGCCAATTGATCAAATAGCGCTACAAGTACGGCGAGTTTACCAACGCTTCCCGGTTGATAGCCCGCGGTCTCATTTCTATGGGCATAGCGAATCTGATTTACATCGGAGATATCCACTACCGCAAGTGAATAACTTTTGTCCAAGCCTCTAAAAAGTCCGTTTATCTCTTTCTGAAAATTATCATCTATAGTTAAAATGCTACCTAGGCTATCGTCTTTTTTTGCTAGAAGGTTAAGTTTAATATCCTCATAAGACTTTAAAGCTCCTTTCGGAAGCGTGGAAGTAGATTTAATTTCCCCATTTTTAACCAGTTCCAAATACTTTAAACGCTTGATCCCTGTGCGTTCATAGCCGTCAATTGGGTAATAGTGAACCACGGTAAAGGCCGAACAGATAAGTATTAAAAAGGGGTACACAATATATTTCCGCATCCTATATTTTTTTTGAGAGATCAATTTTTTTGGACATATCTATTTTTGGGGCAATAGATTCTAAATAATCAGAGCTTTGGGCTTTTTTATTTTCCACAAATGGTCTGATCTGGAACAACCATAACTTATTATTTTGAAAGCCTAATTCTACATCATAGGCACCTTCATAATCAGAGTTGGTTTCTTTGGGCATAGTTTCTCGAATGGAATTCGCAAGATTTCTAATGTCCTGAATATTTTGATCGTTCAGAATAAAATTTTCAAAGGTGGATGTTTTTTTTTCTGTACCACCAGTAGTGGGCAGTCTGTTGTGATAGGTTTCCCTGGCAGGGGCAAGTAATTGTACGCCTCCAGCCTCGTAAATTTCATAGGTTTCAGCAGACTGTCCGTCCACCGCACCCCCAGCACCTCTACTGAAGGCTATGGTTAAATCTAGTGGCCTACCAGAATTGATTCCCTTGGTAATTAAAACCCCAGAATAATCCACATCTACACTAGGTATGACTAATATTGATGGGAATACATTTTCGGGATTCAACAGGAATTTTTGTCTCCATTTAAAACTGCGTTCCGTATATGGGGAGGCCCAAACATCTTTAATTCCCGCAATTATTTTTTCCTTTGTCACCACATTGAAGATGGTTAGATTTAGGCCTGCTCCTGTAAAGTCCTTTAGATCTTCCATATTGGTATCACTTCTGAGGAATACGGGGATTTCTCCTAAATTTTTTCCAAGTATCCCAGTGAACCCTTTTTCTAGTTGCGCTAGGAATTCTGCTTGCAGGGGTATTAGTTTTATGGCCCCCCTTAAGGTTTCCAACTTTCGTAACTGAAAATTCTCTACTTCACCTTCGCTTATTCCTTGGGTGCGCATGGTTTCCGCATCTTTGAAGATGGTGTTTAAAAACTCCCAATAACTAACTTTTCCCTCTGGCATAAGTTGATCCATATGCGATCTGAAAATCCCGAACGGGATTACTAAACCTTCTACAACCTTGTTGGGGAACATTTTTTTTAATTGACCTAGATTAGCAGCTTTGGGACCACAAAGCTTTCCTGAATCGCTCGCATCCACTTCTCTAAGATCTAGTATTTTATTTTCCTGCAATCGTATATTGTCTATGGGGACTCGTACTCTTTCCTCTCTACGTTCTTTTTTAGAAAAAAGGTTGCGTTCTTCCGGAGTCATATCACTTTCGGGTTTCATAATCACATTTCCTCTATTGGATACTGCATAAAAAACACGTTTCCCATCATATTTGATGAGGTTTCTAAGGTTGTCATCGGCTAGTACTGCATTCGGAATTCCCAAATTCCTAGCCAAAAGTTGTACATGAGAGACCATATTTCCTTCAGAAACGGTAGCTATTCCGGCCACAGGTTTTAAATCTGCTGGTGGGCGCTGAAAAACATAAATCTTGTCTGAAGCCACTTCAATTTCATCTGGAGATCCATTTACTACGACCAATTCTCCCAACGCATAACCAGAATTTAGTCCACGGAATCCGCTTTGGTTATCAATATCCATTATAGCATTGGTCAAGGCAGACTCCCTAGCAATTAAATCGCCCAATTCACCAACGGTCTTACCTAGATATAGGGCTATGGACCCCCTTATCATATCGTCTATATATCCATAAGCCTTGGGTTCAAAACCGGTATATATATCCACAATATCTTGATAATTGGCCTTTACCATGGAAGAACTCCATTCTACTTCCCTACGAGCATGTTCTAGTGTAGCGCTAAGATCGCCCAAGGAGTTTTGCTTAGAAGCCAAGTTTAATTGGTGCCATTCCTCAAGTTCTATATATCCCGCACCGGCGTTGGCCATACCCAAATAGCACACCTTATCCAAGAGTCCATTTATATCTTCTGGTTGCCATTCGGGCGATTTTTTAAAGATAATCTCTTCTAATTTTAAGGAGGCGTCCAACAATTGCAATCTGGCTGCTGCGGAATGTTCTGCTATTAGGGCCTGTCTGATGGAAAGTAGCAATTCTGCCGTTGCTGGTATTAGAAAGGCGGTGTTTTTTTCCTTGGAATAAAGGGTCGCAAACGCGCTTATATCCAAACCAATTTGTTTTTCTAGGACAAGTGGGGTTCTTTTAGGTAAAGCTGAAATATCTACTGGTTGGTAGAAACTGGTCATGATACGTGATAAGTTTTCAATTTTATCTTTGACCTCTAAACTTAGTTTACCACTATTATTTGATTTAAAAGTGTTTACTTTAGCAACATCTCCCGCATCGGGCTGGCTATGGATCTTCACCCGTAAATCCATAAAACTTGGGGCCATATCAGAAATCACCTTGGATTCGCTTCTAATCTTTTGGGCCAAATTATCATCTCCTTGGTGGGGTATGTCCTTAAGAGATTGTCGGATAAGGAAAAAATGCTTTTTTAAATTATCGGTATCGGAGAGCAGCCATTTATAAAATTCAATCCCCCAAGCCTCTTCATCTTCGGATTGTATTGCTCCCCTATAATACTGCCCTTTTTGTAGCGCCCATCCGTCATCTACAGACCTTAAATACTTATCTAACTGATACTGTTTTAGGCGCGAATAATTATTTTCCTTATCCCAGAATTCTTCTTTTTCGGTATAGGCAAGAATTTGGCCAAGATATATATGGTTGCTTTTTCCAAGATCCACTACCGAACTCTTATAGGTGGCATGCTGCACTCCGGGACCAATTTTATCTGGACAGGGATCTTTGGGCTGACGAATACTGCCATCTGTACAAAACCATCGTATTTCTTTGTATGGACCCCGAATATCCATTTTGTAGGAGCTGATTAGTTCTTTAATGTTTTGATTACTAAGTTTTTGCCCACTTGCCAAATGAGAAAAGTGAAATATTAAAAGGCAGATAATCAGTTGTTTTATCATAATTCGTATATCGAAAATGGAAATGATGGATTAAAAATAATGCCCATAGGAATGCATTGCAATTTTGGCTGCTTCTTAATAAGGTTGATCAACTTGTTAAGAATATTTTATGGCTGCTTTAGGTAAAGGTAAATTCCAAGTTTATTTTTTTTATTAAACTAATAGCTTATAAATTAACTTGTTTTGATTAATTAAACAAATAATCACCCTCTTTTAATAGTGTCAATTTATTTTATATAATTGCGCTATAGTGCTGTATTGGGGATAGTCCGTTTCAAATAATTTTTTATGTTAGGAACGATGATCGATAACCACAACGGGCTTTCTGCTCATTTTTGGAAATCGCAATTCTTGAATAGTTTTAAAATCGTGAAATTCTATTTTGGGCGTTACCCGCAACTTTGCCCTAAAATGATCTTTAATATTTTGCAACAATCCCTCTGAAGGATTTTGTGCCGCAATTTTGATACAAATCTCATCGGTGCCAATACTGTTGTGATCTATTTCTATAACGAAGGCTTCTATATCATTGAAATGGTTGAGGACGTTGTACATTGCAGGTGGGTACAGGGTTGTTCCCTTATATTTAATCATCTGTTTTTTCCGACCTATAACTGGCCCTAACCTCATAGTATTTCTTCCACAACTACAGGGAGCGGAATGGGCCTGTACAATATCACCGGTCTTAAATCTTATCAAGGGCATGGCTTCCACTCCTAGAGTGGTGATCGTAAGTTCACCGGGCTTCCCGTCGGCCACCTGTTTTCCGGCCTCATCCAAAATCTCAATAATGATCAATTCTGGTTGGTGATGGCCACCTTGTTGCGCTTCACATTCTGTAAATGCCGTGCTCATTTCGGTAGAAGCGTAGGTAGAATAAAGGGAAATATCCCAATCTTCCTTTATTTTGGAGGCGAGTGTGTTTAGGGTGAAATCCTCATTCCTTAAGGATTCCCCTATACAAATAGCTCCCTTTATCCCAGATTCGTTTGGGTTAATTCCTTGTTGGTGGGCGTATTCTATCAACTTTAATAAAAAAGAAGGGACTACGATTAAATAGGTAGGCTTAAATCTTAGAATAGAATCCCATTGTAGTTCTGGAATTCCTGCCCCTACACGAATAATTCCCGCTCCTAGCTGTCTAGCACCCAAAAAATAGGCTAATCCCGCCATAAATCGCCGGTCTATGGTTGTGGTGAGCTGTAAAATATCATCCGAAGTAATACCGGCACAACCAAACGATATGGCCTCATTATAAGCCAATCGGTCTAAATCCATATCCGTTAAGGCAAAAGTTACCGGCTCACCAAGGGTGCCCGAGGTGGTGACGTAGTCTATTATTTTTTTTCGGTCTACACAGAGAAAATCATCGTTATATTTTTGCAGGTCCTCCTTTGTGGTAACAGGTATTTTATTTAGGTCAGATAGTGTGTTGATCTCCATTGGATTAATGTTGTAATCCTTAAAAATTCTTTTGTAGTAGGTAGAGTACTCACTGACGTATAACATGAGTTCCTGTAAGCGTTGCTCCTGTAATCGCTGAATCACTGCTGTACTTTCTAGATCTATGTTTGGGGTCATAGGTTTATTTTGCGTTTTGTTTTTTTAATATAGGAATGTACCTTTTCTTCCTGTGGGACCGTGGTTATTTCTTTAGTACTTGCTACCAAAAAAGCATAGTAGGCTGCGGTGTAATATTTTTTTTCGTAATAGTAACGTCCAATCCAATAGTGGGTCTCCCAAAATTCTGGGTTCAATTTTTTAAAGGTTTCCAGAAAAGAAGGGGATAGGGGATTCTTTTCTGTAATTGCCATTTGGATTTGTAGGCTATATTCTCGGTATTTTTCGTAATCGAGATAGGTCTGGGTGTAAAGGAAAGAGTCTTTTTCAATATTTTTCCAGGGCGATGACAATGATTTTCTTGGATTTTGATTATTAGAATCCTTAAAGATCTCTTTCAGGTCATAGGCCACAAATTCGCCCAATTGATAGGGATTGGAAGAAACCCAAACCATACGATCTTTCGGCTTAAATACTACACCGTGATGGGCCAATAATTGATTTAACGCCTTTTCATTTCCCAAACCGATATTGGCATCATTAATACCTTTCTTATTTCTAAGCAAATCTACTGCTATTGTTGGGGTTATTTTGTTTTGATTTCCCAAAAGTTCATCTATACGCTGGTACCGATAAAACGAATGACTTTCCTGAATATGTTTTAAGTTGTTTTTATCTTGGGCGTAAGCGGTACTTTGAAAATGGTTGGAACATATTAATTGATCCGAATTGGGTACTTCGTAGACCCCAAAATTATGGGGCGATATCTCTATAATTTTCGCATTTTGGTCCTTCGCACTTCCTATTAATATAGATTCTGAAACAAATACCTGCCGTTTCTTGGCAATCGCAATTGCCTCTTCCAGGGTAGTCGCGTATTGTAATATTTCTCTGGTAAGGATGCTAATGGGTGTTTTGGCTACTACAGGAATTTTGGATTTCCCCGCATTTATAGTTACCGTTAGACCATGTTCGTTCATCCCAGAAACCACTCCGATCATGCCGCCCCAAGAAACGGACATAAAGTTGTATCCTTCGGTAGGGGCTACAAAGGAAATGATCTTGTTTTTGGCAAATTCATCCCCTGCATAGAAATCAAAATTCCTACCGATGATCAGGTTGCCATCCTCTGTCTTATCGCCCCAAACAGCAAATGAGGAGCAGCCCACTAAAGCCAGATCTTGTAGGGCGTGACCAATATCATGGGCTCCGTGGAGGTAGAGCACTCGTAAATACGGATCTGCGATATGGTTGTAACTATCCGAGGCATACCGGGATAGTCCCAGTATCTCCGCCTTGTATTCCTCAGGAATGTTGAGGTGAATTTTTCTATTGTACCAGGCCAAAAATTTTCTAAGTAGAGCTCTTTTTAATTTGGAAGGGACCATTTGTTCTACCTTGGACAGAAAAATAGCTTCCTGGGCCTGAAATAGTTCTTCGGTAAGGGCCCCAGTAATAAGTCCTCTTTCCATGGGGTCTCCAGAAACATACAGTTCCCATTGTCCTTGTTTATTTTTTCGAAGGGAATTATTGCCAAGGATAAAAGTGGAATCCGAAATTTTATTTATCTCTGGGATTTTTGAGTTATAGGAACTAATATCGGGTCTGTCCTTAATCGATTTTGAGATTCCGCACGATCCCAATAGGGCAAGCATTGCCACATAGAAGACTCCCCGTTTTATGTGTTGCCATATGTTCATTCCCGCCTATTGTTTCCCATACTTTTTGTTGATGTTGCGTACCATCCTTGTTTCCTTATAGGCAACCCATTTTTCTCCCCATAGTTTTCGCATAATATTTTCGAAAGGTCGCATTAGAAGGATGTTCTTTAACATTTTTAGCAGTACTATTGGTCGTCTTGGAAGTGCCCTTAGCGTAATTGAAAATCCCCCGTCCAGATATTTTATATAATGCCAGTAGCCGCTGGGCATATAAAGGGCGTCTCCGTGTTTCATCTCCACAACAAGTCCCTCGGCCCGTTTTAGTGCGGGATAGGTGGCAACATCTGGGTCGTCCATATTAATGGTTTCCAGATTGTGCACAGAATAGGGAACCTTGTACAGGTATTTGGTCTGTTCAGGTGAAAATAAAAGCACACTTTTATTTCCGTGAAAATGAAAATGAAGTAAATCGGACAAATCCATGTCATAATGTGGTAATACCTTGGAGCCCTCGCCGCCAAAAAACATGACGGGCAAACGTTTAAAAAGTTTCAATCCAATATCCGGATACTTTATATCTTGGAGTAACTGGGGCATCTTGTCCATGATGTTGAAGAAGAAAATACGTAGATCCGTTGGACCTTTTTTTAGCAGTTCCAAATAATCGTATAATTTCATCTCCATTACCGGGGCTGCAGAATTCTGTTTTCCCTTGGTAGGTTCGTTATTGTACAACGGGACAATCTGGTCCCCTGCCATTGCCTGTATGTAGTCTAGGTTCCATTTTTCGCGGGCGTTCCAATCCATGGTTAAATTTTCTATTAAAACGGGCCGCTGTGGCTTATAATAGTTTTTAATGAAGTCTTCCTTGCTTATATTACTTACCCGGTCAATTGCTGTTGTTTTGATCTTTCCCATACTAGATCATTTATACTTCTTGTGTTTTGTTTTCTTCCAAAATTTTATTCAAAAGGTAATCTTTTCCCAATACTTCCGAACAGGTGATTACCGCACCAATAGTAACCCCTAATATACCATGCATATTTAAACTTTGCCCCGTAAATAATAGATTGGGAATCCTAGTCCTAGGGGAAACAAAAGAACGGAGAGGGTTGTTAACGTCCTTAACATAGCCGTACATAGACCCGTTGTGTGACCCAATATAATCCCTGTAGGATAGGGGAGTGGATGTGTAAACGGTCTGAATACAATTCCTTAGGTTCGGAAATTTTTTCTCTAATTCCTGAAGAAATACTTCTGTTTTGTAGGCTTTAAATTCTTCATAGGTCTGTCCTCTATCATTTTTATGGGCTACTGTATTAAAGGTCTCTTGCCAAATCTTTACCTCCTCAAAATCCATATAGGTCATGGCAATTAAACTATCACCAAATCCGTCGTCCTTTTTCTTGACTCCCATAGAGACCATATAGCCTTCGGGCCAGCTTTCCTGGGTGTAATGCTGGGCATTCCAAACCCGATTTTCGTCTTTAAAATGATAGAAATTTTTATTGTAATACTTAAAGGAATCTGGTTTTAATACAATATAAAGGCTAAAGGCGGCAATAGTGCTTTCAATTTGATTGATCCTATTGGTATAGGATTTTCTGAAATTTTCTTCCCCCACCAATTTTAAGGTCAACTTAGGTTCTATATTGGAAATAAAGATTTTCCCATTTATTTGTTTCCCTTTTTTGGTATCTACCGAAATTATTTCTCCATCCTTCAGATTAAAATTGGAAACCTCCTGATGCTTATAGGTCTCCCCACCAAATTTCTTTAATTGTTTAATGAGGACCTTAGTGATTTGGCTTCCACCGTTAATACACCTGTAGGCACTTTCTATATAGGAGTTAACGGAAAGCGCATGCACATAAAGGGGGGATCGTTCCCCATCACCGGCATACAGAAAATTGGTGCCTGCTAAAACGGCCTGTAATTTTTTATTATCGGTTAGGGAATTAATATAGGTCTTGGCATTTAACTTCAGGGCCTCGTCCGATTCATAAGGAGGTTTGCCCTTATTTAAATTGTAAAGGGGAAATTTGGAACAGGTATCCCTTAGTTTTTCGCTATAGGTTTTTATGGCTTTTTCCTCCTCAGGAAATTGGTCTATCAAGCTATTTTCAAATAACTCATAACCTTGCGCATGACGGTATTCGGTAGGGTCGCCATCAAAAGTGACGATATCGAAGCCATTTTTATCAAGTTTTTTAAGCTTTAGTTGATCCATGATTCCCAAATAGGTGAAATATTGATGCAGGTTTTGCCCTTCTGAGAGCCCTCCAATATAATGTACCCCGGTATCAAAAATGGTCTTATCGCGTACAAAGGTTTGAAGATTACCCCCAAACTGATTGTTCTTTTCTAGGACACAGACGCTATAACCCTCCTTGGCCAAAATTAGTGCAGATACCAATCCGCCTAATCCGCTTCCAATAATTACAACATCATAGTGCTCTTTCATATGTAGCTATTTATTTTTTTTAACGGTCATGCTCATTTCATAAGTGTTGATTAATTCAAATTTGAATTAAATAAGCCGCTCTAAATTTATTGGCTCTGCCAATTTTCGTCTTACCATATATACATTTTCATCCTAGTTGTGAATATTATTTCATGTGCTATGACCATCCTTTATAAGGGTTTGGATTTTTCTAAAACAATTAGGTCTTCTTGTATCGAAACAGGTATAAATGCGGTGCTTGTTTTTATAAAATCCAGCATTTTTGTCCCCTCTTTTAATAATATGAGGACCTCAATATCCCTATCAAAATTAGAAATCACCTGATCTAAATTCTCCTTTTCCAGATTTATGATCAATACTTTTGCCGGATGTTTCAATGCGACATCAACCGTATTTACCAAGGTTAATTTAGCAATCTGCTGCGCTATAAAACTGTTTTTAATAATAGGTCTAACCGATTCGTCCTCTAGATAGGTAATCATTTTTCGGTCTACGGCATTTAAAGATAACAGAAAATCCACTTGCCCATAATCTTTTGAAAGATGAATTATAGAATCTGAAACTCCAATTAGAGTACAAAGTTGCGCATAAATTCCCGAATTTGCCTTCAGATCCCTTTTAACACTCTTAAATATAGCGTCTCCTTTATATCTATAATCTTCCAGAATGGTCCTAAAAAAATATGTATTCCCTTCAGTTTCCTCTCTAAGGAGTTGAAACTGCTTCCTAAAATGGGCTGCGATGGTTTTGGACCGTTCCCGATAGGTATCTCCATAATAGGGGTTGTTGCACCTAATCCTTTCCAATATTTTTATGGTGATACTTCCATTTTTGATCACAAAACTGCCTTTGGGAAGTACTTCAGAATTACCATGGATAAGTACGGCTACAATATCCAAATCAAATTGTTCTGCTAAATAAAAGGCACCTTTATGAAATCGTCTTATTTTATTAGTTTTAGACCTGGTGCCTTCCGGGAATGCCATTAAGGAGTAGCCTTGATCCACTTTATTCCTTAAATGTTCCAAGCCATTTTCTATTCCTGCCGAAACAGGGTAGAATCCTGCTAATTGTACCGCTTTGCCAAAAATTGGGGATTGATAAACCCAGTCGTTTACCAAGAAAATAATTTTTGGATGTAACATTCCCACCGCCAAAATGTCTAGAAAAGACGTGTGATTGGCAATAATAATTGCTGGTTTGCTAAAATTTTCCCCGGTAGGGTTAATTATTTTTTTCGTAACGAAGGGATTGGTGTACAATACCGATTTCATAAATTTTGATATCGTTTTGTGAAACCATTTCATTTTCACTTTCTTCTTGAAAGGGAGTATTTTCATGAAGGTAATACTGCATATGGACAAGATAAAACC
Organism: Arenibacter antarcticus; assembly: GCF_041320605.1. Lineage (NCBI taxonomy): Bacteria > Pseudomonadati > Bacteroidota > Flavobacteriia > Flavobacteriales > Flavobacteriaceae > Arenibacter > Arenibacter antarcticus. Next base: position 247,898 of record NZ_CP166679.1, on the reverse strand, counting down.
ACCACCACCGTAATACCCAAAGGAGAGCACGGAATGGATAAGTAGCCTCATGTTTATTGGCCGTTTTGCATGGCTACCTATAAACAACAGAAATAATAGTGGTTGTATGCTAAAAGCAATAAATACTGCCGAAAGTATCCCGATAAGCGATACCAAACTTATAGAGTAAAGGGCCGGGTGTTTTGCGAAAACAAGTACGCCTATCCCTAAAATTGTAGTAATAACCGAAAGTAGTATAGAGGTGCGATGGGTATGCAATGCTTTCTCTCCGGTTTGGTGTTCCTTTAACAATCCAGTAGTCACAAATATGCTGTAATCGATTCCAAGCCCAAATATAAAAGTGGAAATAATAATATTAAATATATTGAATTCGATATTAAACACCCCCATAATACCGATGGTAAGCCACCAAGTTATAAAAATGGGAATTCCTGTGACCAAGGTCAGGGAAAAGCTTTTAAAGAAAAGGAACAATATTAATAGTACGGCAAAGAGAGAGTATAAAATTAGGGAGTTGAAATCGTTTTTAAGATTACCCAAAAAGGCCTCGTTCATCTCCTGCCTATCAATGACTAGGGTATTGGGGCTATTCTTAAAGATTTCCTTTACTTTAAGACTGTGTTCGTCGTTTAGTTTTACTAGGGACGTTATGGTGGTCAGATCTCCATCGGTGGAAATATAATCGTCCAACGGTAGGGCTCCGGCCTCGTTGTAATCGGTTAGTTTTAACGGTTGAAAATCTTTACTTATCAATGTGTAGAAAGGGTCAAAGGTGCTTGGTTTAAAGCCTAGGCTTCCCCCTGTTGCAATTAGATTTCTTTTTATAGAATTTTTGGTGCTATCGTCCCAAAACCTATTCCATTGTTCAATTTTTTCCTGTTGATTTTTTTGTGGTAGTACAACAGGACCTATTGAGGAATAACTAAGTATTTTTTGCTCTTCTTTTAGTGTTTTTAAAGTGTTGTAGATCCGATCATTGGTTTGTAACACCAATTGGTCCTCGGTTCCGTAAGCTGCCAAATAAATAGATTTAGAGGACATGTCGGTAAGGGCATCTAAATTCTCTCTTGCCTGTACCAAGTTTTTAGGTTCGTAATTAAGCTTACTGATATCCTTATTGAATTCCACTCGGTTAAAAGTAAAGGCACTCATGATCATTAAGCCTATAAGTACCGCTATGCCCCATTTGTTCCTATGAAAGTCATAGGCGGCAATTTTATCCAGAACTGTAGCGCTGCTTTTTAACTTTTCCGTACTCCTGTACACATGAGGAATTAATAACAGTGCAAAAACAGACGCGCCAATGACACTTACGGCGGCAAAAAGGCCCAGGTCCTGTAACGCTTGAGAGTCTAGGAACATTAGGCATATAAAGGCTAGGGCGGTGGTAATACTGCTCATCAGTACCGGTTTGGTCACATCCCTGTACATTATTCTAATGGAAGGATTACTGCGGATCTGGGTAAGTATGTGCAGGGAGTAATCCAAGGTAACCCCTAGAAGTACGGATCCTATCCCTAAGGATATTGCAGATATTTTTCCTCTAGTCCAATAAAGCACGGCAACCGATAGTATGGCGCCGAAAAGGGTGGGTAAAAAAAGGATTATGGGGATGCTTATCTTTTTGTAAAAAAGGATCAATATTCCCATTAAAATGGTCAGCGCAATACTGACGGTCAATTGTATATCCTTTTTTATCTGTTGGGCATTAGCCACGGCAATAAGGGTAGCCCCAAAATATTCACTATTTACCTTCCCTTCGAACATTTTGTCCAAATGCTTTTGCGTTTCCAACAAATCTGCTACGAATATGGCATTTTCAGCGGTCTCACTAGAGGGATAGGTAGGGGATATAAAGAGCAGTATATGCTGTTGGTCCTTGCTTAAAAGAAAGCCATTTTTAAGCTCAAACTGGTCGCCAACCCCCAATTTCCTTAATTGTTTTAGGGCCATAAAAGAGATTCCCAATGGGTCTTTAAGGATCATTTCCTTAGCAACTATCCCCGTGGGGGAAATTAAAGTCCTGTAATTCCGTTCCGTGATTTTAGAAATGCTATCCTTGCTTAGCCTATTGGAAATCTGATCATAATCGGTGTTATCCAAAAATAAAGGGACATTCCCATAAACAAAATTTAAGGTGTTAGAAACATCCTCATCGTTCACCTTACCTTGTATGCTTTTAATAAAGGTGGCGGATTTGTGGGAAATGCTATCCAAGAAGAGGGTTGCATACTGGCTAAGATCGTCCACAGATGCTCCTTGATTTCGCTTAATGTTGACGATAATCTTATCCGAGAAATTCACCGATTTTAAAACTTCCTGTATTTCCTTGGTTTTGCTATTGGTGGGGATCAACTTGGTTATGTCCTCTTCAAACTTAATTTTGGAGGCGAAATAAACAAGCCCAACCAGAAAGAATAGAAGTACTAAAAAGCTAGTAAACTTCCTTATGGCAATAAATTGATAAATCCTGTAGAAAAAACTATCCATTATGGAACTCCATTTTATTCCTGTCAAAAATAGTCAAGAAAAGGTATCCAAAGACTCCCATGATCAGGGCTCCAAAAAACGACAGTGTTAAACTGCCTACAATATAGGGTTGCAAGTGTCTTATAATTTCCAAATTTTCCCCTACTTCTTCAAAGTTGAATTCAAATTCACTCCCCATGATCCAATGTCCTATTTTTAAACTAAAATACAGTACAAAAGGAATGAAGGGGGGTAAACTTACGTTAGAAAATGCGAAGGCAATTGCTTTGTTCAGTTTAAATAATATGGCCAAAAATATAACGATCAACGTATGAAATCCCCATAATGGACATAAGCCGATAAATACCCCTAGCGCTATGGACAGGGCTTTTTTTTCATGGGAATCGTTACTGCCCAAAAGATCTTCTTGGACAAACCGCTTAAAGCCTTTTTTTTTCAATTTTTGGATCAAGTCCCGTGGAAATATATAAAGGATGGTTACCAGTACCAAATAAGTGTTTAATATACTGATCCGCGTAAAATCTGTAAAAGGCCTAAAATGCGAGACCCTTTCAGCGGCGTCATAATGTACCTTTATAGGGACGTTTTTAACCAGTATGCCATTCCATGCGGCCTTTACAATAATTTCAATTTCAAATTCAAATTTATTGGTGTAAAGGCTTAGGCTTTTCAACTCCGTTAAAGGATAAAGTCGATACCCAGATTGGGTGTCCTGTAGTTTATTCCCTGTTTCTACCCAAAACCAAAAATTGGAAAATTTATTGCCGAAACTGCTTTTTTTGGGAACACCTTCCTGCCCCATATTTCTGGCCCCAATAAAAAGAACATTTTTATCTTTTTCCTGGTTTAGGGCATTTATTAAGACCGGTATGTCATCTGGGTAATGCTGTCCGTCAGAGTCTATGGTAATGGCAAAATGATAACCAAGTTCCAAAGCCATCCTAAAACCCTGCTTTAAAGCGAAACCTTTGCCTTTATTGTTGGGGTAGTGTAGTTGCTTTAGTTCAGTAAATTCCATTAAGATCTCTGCAGTATTATCGGTAGAGCCATCGTCTACAATAATAATATCCGTTGTATACTGTAATACCCCCTCTATGATTCTTTTTAGGGTTTTGGGATTGTTATAGGTAGGTATAATTACGCAGCATTTAAGTTGCTGCATAATTGCTGCGGTAGCGATAGTAGGTTTGGTATTTGGTGGCACGGTCTTTTGGGGTTTAAACGTTACACTTTATAGGAAAGTACAAAATTTGAACCGCAAAAATAGGAATTCCAAAAATTATAAGCTCTCTTTTTCCTCTGTATTAAATCCGGCGGACTGCATAATATAGGATTTTACAAAATCCCTGACCGCTTTTGAAGTCGTCTTTTTATAGTTGGTCAGGATAAATAATTTATCCGCTTCCAAGTTAGATTTGTATTTTAAAAATTTAGGAGTGTTTTCCTGTATACTGAGCCTAAGGCATCGTATTTCAATATTGTTCGGTTCTTGAGAAACTGCATACTCTAACAATTCTACACCAGATTTAAACCTGTTTTTTCGCTCTTGGTTATCTTTGGTGTATTTTGCCGTAATCGCCATAACTGTTCCTTTATAGGCAACCAACACCTTTTGGTCCTCTTTGGTGACCGAGGTAAGCTTCTCCAATAAAGTAAAGGCCGACTCCCTTTCTTTGCTAGCCAGTTTAAAATCTTCCCGTACTTGGGCAATATCTAGATACGTAAAACCCGATAGAAGACCTATAAAAAGAATGTAAACTATTTTCATTTATTCCATAATTTTAAAGGTTGCGCTAAGCTTAAGGGCAATAGTATCCCCAAAATGGGTGGTGTTTTTTACTTTAATCAATTGATCGTCTTCATTGACTTCAAGTTCCAAGCGTAGAACGGGGTCCGTTGTTGGATTAATGATCGCCATAAACTTTACATTGGAGGCAATGGATAGGAACAGCTCCTTCTCTAAAGCGCGTTCAGTAAGTTCCTTGATTATTTGAATCATACATACTCCGGGCATCACTGGTTTTCCAGGAAAATGCCCATCAAAAATTGGATGTCTTGGATTAATCTTGATCTGGGCGGTGATTCCCCTTTCGGTTTTATTAAATATTTCGGTGGTGTAAAGTCCTTCGATCAGCATATAACTTACATTTTTAATTTAATGGCGAGCACAATTTGGAGCTCCCTTTTTAACTCATTCTCCACCGTATGGTTTTCATTGGTAACAACATCATTAAAATCGATATCTAAAACTACCCTGCAAACAATGCAAGCATGTTGTCTAGACCCTAATTTAGTACTTAGGAATTATTTAAACCCATTTTATGCCGAAACTGAATTTGTTTTGAGCAAAAATAGGAGTGATAAAACAGGAATACCACGGAAAATAGAATATTCTTCATCCTTAGATAGATTTTAAATGGATATTCAACTTAATCTTTTTATGTGTAATATCAATTTCATTTGCACTATTATCCTCCACTTGAGAAAATATATAGACCGATTTTTCCTTAGCATTTTTTGTACGGATCACCTTGTTTAAGCGGTTGTCATGATATATATAAAAGTAGGTGTTCTTGTTGAATTCAGTTTTCAAAAGGGTAGTGTCCCCAGGTTTTGAGAATTGTTGGAGCATGCGGGGCGTTTCGTGTATTACTACAAAAAAATCTTGTTTTAGGAGGTCCATCACTATCTTCTTATTTATTTCCTCTACAATATAATTTACCTCAACATGATTACCAATAAACGAGAAATCTAATATTTTGTTTCCCATTTCGGTGGTGAAAACAACCCTGTGGTGGTCCTTTTCCAACTTCTTTACTATAAAAATTCCCCCAAAAGATTTTTGGCGAAAATTAATTTTCGCCTTGTAAATATAATCTTTCTCCATATCCGAGAAGTAAGGATTGATTATTTCTACTGCGGGGCGTTCCACCTTTTTGTAATCATTTTTCTTGGGATAGGAGCCGCAGGAAAATAATAGGAAAACAAGGCTAATTACTAAATACCTCATCGGCCAGGGGTTTGTTGATCATACGGTTTTTAAAGACAATTCGGGTAAAGTCATTCGAAGGTTCTACCATCTTTACCTCTTTAACATAGCCTTGATCTTTGTCGAATATCAATATAAAACTGGCAATATATTTTTTTATTTTTTCATCCTTGGGGGTAAAAACAACTTTATTGTAGTCCATATCATGGAAATAGGAAGTCTTAAAATCGGCGTCGTTAAACAAATTGCCCTTTACACTGTTCACAATCAACTGGTTCAGTTTTTTAAATAAGGTGCTGTTTCCAAGGTCAACATTGCTTTTGGTGCCCCCGTCATTGATCAGCAGCTGATCCTCCATAAAAATCACACTGTATTTGAAGGGTTTGGTATACTCCCATTTCACCTTATTAGGGGTCTTGAATGCCATGGAGCCTTCGGTAATGATATCGTTGGTAAGAAAATCCATATGCTTGTATTGTACAAATTCACTTTGGATCGTATTGGTGGCCTCGGAAGTTCTGGTAACCAAGGATTTAAAGCTGTCGATTTCTCCTTGGTTCATAGGTGAGTCCTGCCCGTTTAGGGAATATAAACCAACTAAAAGAAGGGTTGTAAAAAGGATATTACGCATAGGCTTCTAGGTCTAGCAGTTGATTTACCGTAACCGACCGCATATTGTTTTTTTGTAAAAATAGCAATAACTGTTCCAATACTTCTACCGTCTTTTCACTGGTGTCATGTAAAAGGATAATATCGCCCTTATTTAGCTTTCTGGTAATGCGGTGCAGCACTTTTTTTGTAGACAGGTTGGTGGTGTCTAGGGATCTAATGCTCCATCCTATGGTCTGAAGACTTAAATGGTGGACTGCTTTCTTAATATTGGGATTGGTCACTCCAAAAGCGGGCCTATATAAGCGTGTTTCCAAACCGGTCATTGCTTTTATGATTTCCTTAGTCTGTTTAAGTTCTGTAATCACTTTTTCAGTGCCAAAGAATCCGAAGTCATTGGCATGGGAATAGGTGTGGTTCCCAAGGGTATGCCCTTGGGTCACGATTTCTTCTGTTAACTCTCCATTTTGTTCTAGCTGTTTCCCTACGCAGAAAAATGTAGCTTTGGCATCGTGCATTTGTAATAGCTTTAAAATTTTGGGTGTAAATTCTGGATGTGGCCCATCATCAAAAGTGATGGCTACCCAATTGTCTTTAATCCCCTTGTTTTGATGGATTGCTTTCAGATGGTAGTTCCAGCGAATATGGAAAGCGCCTACAGTGGTTAAAGTGATCCATAAAACGCCCATCAGTCCATATATCCAGCTAGACAAATTAAAAAAATAGTCCAACAACACTATTAGGATCAAAACAATCCCAAAAATTAAGTTTATGGTCTTAAATCTTAGCATTTGCATAGCAGGGTAAAACTATGGTTTTCTCCACGGTATTGGTTGTAGAGCAATACCGTTTTAAAGCCGGTGTCTTTAACTCTATTTAAGGTGATTATTTCCGGGATATGTTGGGACTTAATAATTTTGGCCGCCAACCAAAATCCGAATGCCGATGCAGTATTAAACTCCCCGCTGAGATGTTTGTAATATGCCTGTTGGGTATTTTTAAAAGCCGATGAGGTTAATTCCCGGTAATATTGGTCATAGGTAACATCTCCATTATGGCCACAAATAACAATATCTATATCATCTAGTTGCAGTTTGTTATCCAATAGGAATTCCATGAGCTTTTCTACAAGCTGGGATTTTGGTAACGTATTAAAGGTTCGTACATCCAAAACCTGGGCATAGCTATTCCTTTGTTTGCTATTGGACAATGCGAAAAAATTGGCACCTTCCCCAAAAACGGAGCCTTCGGTCTTGGATTCCAACAATTTGGAAAAATCCACTTTTTCCTGTTTTATATGCTTTATCAGGTGGTGGATAGCATTGGTGTGTTTTCCAGATTCGTCCACCCCTCCAATCAAAATAGTTTCAGCTTCTTGGGCCTGTAGCTGCATTAAGGCATCTAACAAGGCTGATTCAAAAGAAATGCTGCTATGCACATAGGTGAAATTGTAGCCCTTGCAGTTGATGCCCAAAGCAATTTGTCCGGCTACCGTATTGTGGGTAGATTGTATAAAGGAGGTAGGGGTAAGGAACTGTTCTTTATTGTCTAAAATTGCGGATACAAATTTCTCTGAATCCCGTACGCACCCCATTCCTGTCCCGGTAATAATAGCATCTACCTTATCTAGACCTGCCTCGTCCATAGCTATTTGTGCAGCCACAACACCCATTTTTATTCCCTTGGCCATTCTTCTTGCGGCTGCAGGTGGAATATAATCCTTGTAATTGGGCTCTACAGCAGCAATAACATGGTCATGATAGGGGGTAATTTCCTCCAAGAACTCCTTATTGTCGAATGTTTTTTGGGCAGATATGGACCCGATACCGTTAATATAGACTTTTTGCATGCTGTGTTAAAATACCGATTTTAGGTGTGAAATCTGATAAAATCCTGAAAGTATATACTTGTAAATATAATACTATCCAATTAAGGCCGATTTGAAAATATTATGGTGGAGCAATTCCCACCAAATCCTAATGAATTGGAAAGAACTGTATTAAGATCCTTTTCTTTTAAGGTTGTTTCCGGGATCAGCGTAAACTCTTTCATGGGAGTTTTAAAATTTAAATTGGGGTAAATTACGTTATTCTGTAAAGCAAGAATGGAAAAAACGGCTTCAATAGCACCAGCTGCCGCCAAGGTATGGCCCGTATAGGCTTTTGTGGAACTAAATTCGGGCACCTTGTCGCCAAAGACCCTTATAATGGCCCTTCCTTCTGATAGGTCGTTATTGCCGGTGGCAGTGCCATGAGCATTAATATAATCTATATCCTTGGGGTCTAAACCGGCTACCTCAAGTGCCTTTTGCATGGAAAGAGTTGCACCATCGCCATTTTCCGAGGAGGCCGTTTGGTGGAAGGCATCATTTGCGTTGCCATATCCCAAGACATAACCCAATACTTTTTTGTTTTCCTTTTTTACCACCTCTTCCGATTCCAACACTAAAAAAGCCGCTGCCTCCCCTAAATTTAGTCCTTTTCTATCTTCATCAAAAGGAGTGCTATAAGTGTCCGACAAAATCATCAGGGTATTAAAACCGTTAATGGTGAATTTGGATAAACAATCGGTTCCACCAACTATAACTCGGTCTAACTTTCCCGTTTTTATCAATCGGGCACCAAACATTATTGCATTGGCGGCCGAGGAGCAGGCGGTACTTATTGTAGTGACCAAACTTTGATCGATACCCAATAGTGAGGCGATTTTTTGTGTGGAATCCCCAGCGTGATGACCCTCTATGTATTTTCTGTGCTCGTCGCTTTCCAGATAATCGTAATAATATTTTTCGGTCATATCCATCCCACCAACACTGGTAGCGGAAACCAATCCAGTTTTATAGGTGTCATCATCGGAAATGTTGGCATCTTGGAAAGCCTCCCTAGCCGCAACAGCACCCAAAAGAGCAGTCCTGGAATAGTTGTTACTTGGATCTAATCCCAAAAGTTGCTCCAACTCCTGGTTAGTGTAATCTATTTCACCCACCATAATACTATCCTGGAGAATCGTTTCTATTTTGGAAACCCTCGAAATTCCTTTTCTCCCCTCAATTAGCGAATTGTAATTCTCCACAACATTGTTCCCAATGGCGGAAATGATACCCATTCCCGTAATGGCTACTCCTTTTGACATATGAGTTTTGTTAGGTTACCTTTCCCTATTCCTGTTGATTTTATGGATTGGGCATGGTAAGGTTCATTCTAATGGGGTAGGTTTATTTGCTACGATGTTCAGAAATATAGGCAGCCATTATCTCAATGGATTCGAATATCTTTTTACCTTCCTTAGGATCGGTCAATTTAATGCCGTAATCTTTGTCCAGCATCACGATAAGTTCTAAAGCATCTATGGAATCCAATCCTAGGCCATCACCAAAAAGTGGGTCGTTATCCGCTATTTCCTCAATTGCAATGTCTTCTAAGTTCAATTGCGTTATAATCTTTTCCTTCAGTTCTTGTTTTAATTCGCTCATTTGATGTTGTAGAGTTTTAAAATTTCTTCCTTAGTATGTGGTATAGTGCCTTCAGTGGAAACTAGGTATACAAATGCCTCGTAATCTTCCCCATCGCAGTTTACCCAACCGCAAAGCACTTCATCTGCTTTGTTGGATAGTATTAAATTATTTGCATAGTCAAATAAATACCCAGTATTAATGTGGTTAAAGATAAAAAAACTATTTTCAGAATACAGTTTATGTTTAATACTTATCTCCCCCAGACATATATTGGGCAGGGTGTAGACAAAAACGGCTGGACTGGGAAAATAATTATCCTTGTCCTGTATTGATTTTTGATGTTTCCTATCCGTATCAAGACTGGAGGCGCTATTAGAGAAAACTAAAGCGGTATTACGTTCCAAATCTGGTTCTTTCTGGGTGCTTTTTAGGATAATATCAGCTGCTAGAAACCCTAACTTACTCAATGCGTCCATTTTAAAAAACTTAGAATAATTGGTATCCAAGCTTTTGTAGGCCTGTTTTAAAAAAGCGGATAAGTCATTTTTTTCCTCACTGAATACTATTCCATCGTTAAGAGACACCCTATTATTGGCTATGCTGGCATAGGCCTTTATTTTTAGTAGTTGTCGCTTCATGGTGTTACTTTTTTAAATACCGCAGCGGTATTACATCCTCCAAAACCCGAGGCTGTCTTTAAAAAGATGGCCAATTTCTTAGGGGTCGATTTTGTAATTACATTGATTGGTTGAGATACTCCTAATTCGCTGAATCCCAGGGTAGAGTATAGCGTGTTGTTGTAAAGGGAATGCATCCCTACTATGGTCTCCAAGAGGCCCGAAGCACCCAAAGTGTGTCCAAAATATCCTTTGAGGCTATTTAATGGGGTTTTTTCCAATTGAAGCCTGTTTAGGGTAATGGCCTCCATCTCATCGTTAAAAATAGTAGCCGTTCCATGAGCGGAGATATAATCGATATCGACTGCGGATACCCCTGCTTCCTTAAATGCGGAACCAATACTTCGGTATAGTCCTTCCCCCGTTCTGGACGGACCAGAAATATGATTGGCATCGTTGCAGGTACCTTCTCCTAAAATTGCAACGGCCTCGGGAGCTAAATTTTCTTTTTCTTTTGTTACCAGTACACTAGCCGCCACTTCCCCAATATTGATTCCCGATCGCTGTTTGCAATAGGGTTTGCAAGGCTGTGGGCTCAATGCCTGAAACGAGTTAAATCCCGAAAGAATAAATGGAGTCACTACATCGCCTCCAACAATAAAAACGTGATCAAAAGTGCCTTGGGCAATAAATCGCTTGGCCACAGATATGGCTAATAAGCCAGATACACAAGCATTGGATAGGACAATGGGTTCCGTTTTAAATCCAAAATAACTTTTTACAATATGTCCCAAGGTCCCTAAATAGGCCCGCTCTTCGGGCATAGGGTGGGAGGGATCAAGGGTATCTATATTTCCTTTGGTGGTAGATATGATTAAACCGACCCTATCGGTTAATTTTATCTTGGAAGCTTTTAGGGTAGCCTCCAAAGAAATAATCAACATTTGTTCCAATCGGGTGTACTCCTCTATATTTCCCAAATTGGCAAATTTATTCTCCAAACGCTCGGTATTGATTAAGGAAGAACAGAAAGGAGTTGGAAAAATGGAGGTATCCGCTACTAGTTTTAATCCGGATTCGCCATTCCGAATCTTTTCTATAACCGTAGGGCTATCAAAACCAAGGGAAGAAACAATATTGTTATATGAGAGGTAGGTATTATTCATGCAGCAATCCAACTTTTCGTTTCCAATCCAAAAAAAACTCGGGCATGGTCAACGATAGGGAACCCTGATCTTCTACAAAGACCTGAATGGTTTCACCTGTACAGACCAATTTATTTTTTGGATTATAAATTTCGTATTTAAAGATCATCTTTGCTGCAGGAGAATCAATAAAAATAGTCTTAATAGTGGCGATGTCCCCATAGCTTAAGGGGAGTTTGTGCTCACATACGGATTTTACGATAGGGGTGGTGTACCCATTGGCCTTATGGTCCAGATAGGAAATACCATGATGGCGCCCAAAGGCTTCTCTGCCATCCTCAAAATATTGGATGTAATTTCCGTGCCATACTATTCCCAAAGGATCTGTTTCCGCAAAGCGGACCCGGATTTCACTGGTAAAACTGATTTCCATTTTTATTTCAGACGACATTTTTTCGCTCATTATATAGAATAGAAATTGTAGTGGTGGTGATAAAAAATATAAATAACAACAATATTTCTGGCAATACTCCTACCAAACCCACATTTCTTAAAAATACATCATAGAATGCATTTAAGCCCCAATTCATGGGAGATAAATTAGAGAGTAGCTGCATAAAGCTCGGCATAATAAACACGGGTACCCAAACTCCGCCCATGGCAGCCAAGATAACCACAAAAGTGGCGCCAAAGGGAGCCGATTGTTCTTGGGTCTTAGCTATGGTTCCCAACAGAAGACCAAGCCCAATTGCGGCCAGACCAGCAAAAATAGCTACTAAGAATAAAAGTGGGAGTTTACCGCTAACCTCTAGGCTAGGAAGTCCGATTGATGGGAAAAAATACACCCCAATACAGAGCATAAGTGCAAATTGAATTAAACATACCGTTAGGTAGACCAAGGTTTTTCCACCCAATACGGTAAGATAAGAAACCGGATTGGTCCTAAGTCGTACAAAAGTGCCTTGGGTTTTTTCCTTTACCATATTAATGGACAAGGGAACAATGATAAAGAAAATAGCGAAAAGGGTCCATGCCGGAACGTTGTGCTGAACCGAGTTGGGTTTAATTTCCTTCTCTCCAATATTGGGCATCACCTCCTTAAATGTGATAAAACTTTCGGTATCAAAGATCCCTTCTGAAGGATCGTCAGATACTTGACTCTGGAAAGCTTTGTAAATGGTCTGTGTCTCTATTTTAAAGATCATCTTATCGATCCCATTTTTAATACTATTTTTAAAGGCCATTTGTGTAGCTGGGTCAAAGTAGAGAATAACCTCCTTTTTTTCTACGCCCTCCTTCAATGCTTTTGGAGTTTCCCCTTCCAGACCAAACTTAGAGAGCATGCCCACTACATTATTGTTCACCTTGTTTTCCAGTTCCACAGTAAGTTGTGGTGGAATTATTATCGCTAATTGATATTTTCCTAAAAACACCAGTTCCTTGGCCTCTAATTCCGATGTTTTCTTAATTATGGTAAATGAATTGGACTGGTCTAGGCCTTGGTAGATATTTTTGGATACCTCAGCTTGGTCATGATCTACCCAAAGTATTGGAATCTTGGTGTCGTTGATTGATCTGAAGGTACTGTCCTGTATCAAGGTTATTGTCACCACTAAGATTAACGGCATAATAAATAGGATGGCCAAGCCACCTATATCCCTAGACAACAACAATGCTTCCTTATATGTTGAGGCCCAGAGTTTATGCATGATCTCTAAGTTTTTTCCCCGTTAACGTCAAAAAAACATCTTCCAGATTATGTGCGTCCCTATAGTGCATAACAAGCTCTTTTGGCGTTCCCTTTACCACAATTTCGCCCTTATCGATAATGGCTACTTTTGTACAGAAGGTTTCTGCTTCATTTAGATGATGGGAAGTGTATACAATAGTAGTTCCTTGTTCGTTCAATTGTTTTAAATATTGGATAATTACGTTTTTCGATTGCACGTCTACTCCAACAGTAGGTTCGTCCAAGAACAATACTTTGGGTTCGTGTAAAATGCTAGCCATAAGATTAACCCTCCTTTTCATTCCTCCCGAAAAGGTCTCCACCCGTTTATGGGCAAATTTCTCCAATCCTAAGGTCTGTAATTGTAACTCTATTTTTTCCTTTAGTATTTTGCCGTGTAGTCCATACATGCTCCCCAAATAATGTAAATTTTCATAGGCGGTTAGGGTAGGGTAGAGGGCGTATTCTTGGGGGACGATTCCAATAAGTTGCTTTAACTTCTTTTGATTTTTTTGATAGGTTAGTCCATTTATGGTAAAGCTTCCGGAGCTGGGTTTTATCAGGGAGCTCAACATGGATATCAAGGTTGTTTTTCCAGCTCCATTGGGTCCCAAGAGTCCAAATATTTCCCCGTCCCCAATATTGAGATCCAGTTGGTATACCGAATAATTATCGGCATTTTTATATTTTTTGGAAAGTTGGGAGATCTTGATCATCTGTGTGTTAGATCGATTTTTTAAGTTGTTTGAAAAAGACTTCTTCTCTGTTGGCTAAGGCTTCCAATTGGGAGGCTACCTCATGGTATTGCTCGCTGGGGTTGGTATTGCTCCTGTTCTTATAGATACGGGATGCCTCCACCGCAAAATCCCTCCATTGGTCTCCAATAAGTGTCATTTCCTTGGAGCGTTCCAACAATTTATCATTTCCCAATAGTTTGCCCGACTCTTGCAGGAAGGCGGCATAAATATATCTAAAGCCACCTCCACCAGTCCCGATCTCTTCTTGCATACGGACAATCTGTCCCAAATAATGGTTGGCAGTTTTTGTTCCTTTAGATTTTGGCCACTTGCGAATGAGCTTGGCAATAGTCCTCATTCCTTTAACGCCAACTATAGGGACAGGAGCCAGCATATCCCTACAGGTATGTTTTATCCCTTTTAAGATTGCGTTCTCCAAATCTAATTTTTTCGGAAAATCTATCGGGTAATAAATATGTCCTTTAGGGGCAAAGGCCCCCTTTGCGAAGCGGACTTTCTCCAGTTCCTTTTCAGAAAGGGAGGTAGTCGTTTCCATAACCGGGTCACTTATTAAGTACCTGCCATCCTTTTTACCATAAACGACTAGGTTATGGCCATTGAAATGAAACCGGTATTCATCTGGAAAATAGGGCAGGTTAAAAACCCCTACTTGGAGTCCAACGGGATTGTTCCTTTCCAGATTTTCATCCAACCTGGCCTTGGCAGTCTGGGCAGATCTAAATTTTTCTTTTTTTATCTTGATACCTACTCGCTTGGCAAACCTTTTAAAGATTATTCCTGGCAAAGCCCTATAGGAAACAACGGGGGCGTAGTTAACTTTTAAAAAAGGGATATAACTGAACAAGAGACCAGATCCTATTCCAAAGACCATGGGCTCACTAATGTTAAATCCGTTGTAGTTCATTAGGTTGGCCACCACCCCATTTTCACAGTGTGCAGCTTGTTGGTGTTTAAAATCTATTTCCATGTATCAGAGGTCGATGCGTTTGAGTTCTTCGATGGAAATATCGAATACATCCGCATATTTTTGTAAGATTTTGGTATTTAATTTTTTAAAAACCTTGGGTTTAAAATGTCTTTTTACTCGCCATTGCCATAGGCCTACATAGCTCGATAGTATGGGAAGGTCCATTTTATAGAGTTCCATATAATATTCCAACGGACTTGTTTCTTGGTCCAAAACACGTTGTTTGGCTAAAGCAATTCGCTCGTTAAGAACATCTATGGCATTGTCCAAGGCGATGGTTTTTGGGTTCCATCCGGTACTGAGTTCTGTAGTATATTCGCCATTTTCATCAACAGCATAACACAATTCCCTGAAATTTGCAGACTCCAAATTGCTTTTGTCTTGTGGTACCTCATTTTTCTTCATCCCCTAGGTGTTTATAATTTTGGGTCCCTTGCAAATGGGCAAACTTTGTGTGCATTATTAATGTGTTTCCTTTTTGTTATTGCAGCTATACCTCCTGAATAAGGAAATTTATAGTAGCGTCTACTATTATGTCCTCATCTATATAGGTTTTGCAAGCGATGGTGCACAGACTAAAACTATCCGAATCGAAACGCGATATTAATTGCGCTTTGGTGATCAGGGTGTCGTTTACCGATGGCAATTTATAAATACTGACTTTTTTTATCCCGCTAATAAAACCAATAATTGTGTTGCCTTCCCCTTCCAGGTCGTCTTCTTCAAAAAAGCTCTGCCCTACAATGGAGGAACATGCCTGAGCTGCATTTTCAAGAATTCCAGTTTCGGATAACCGATCGTTATTTACAAAAATACAATCTTTGGTGATCTTAAATTCTGTGGTCACCGTTTCCTTATCTATAGCAATTATTTTTGTGACCATGAGCATGGGGGCTCTATGGGGCAAAAATTTACTGATATCTATATATTTACGGGTCGCCTTCAATTAGTTTAGTTGGCCAATACGGTTTTTAGTTCGCTGGTGGCAATGATTGCACCGTTGCATTCTACCTGTACCTGTACTAGGGTTACCCCTAGGATTTCGTGCAAAATGGTTGCGGTGGTGGTCAGTTCCTGGTCTATTTTTGGCAACTCCAATATGTTGGCCATTTTTATGGCTCCTATATAACCTGTTGGAGCCGCTTCATTTTTTAAGAAAAATTGATATCCGGTGTGCAAAGCAACCGACTGTGCCATATGTTCTATAAGACCGGCAGCCATAAAAGCACCATGTTTTACGAATATATTTGTAGCCAGAACTTTAAGACCTGTAATTACTTGCGTTTCAGAATAATGGTGTAGTTTATCTACCATTATAAAGGGATATTTCTGCGGAATAAGGTTTTCGATCACACTTTTTTCCTGAATTGTTTTGTTCAGTAGATTCATTTAACAGACCGTTAGGTAAGCATAGGCGTAAGAAAATCTTGCGCTCTCGGGGACATGTAATAATATTTTGTCTCCTGTTTGTAATTTCCCCGAAGCTACTAGTTCTTCTAACATTATAAAAATGGAGGCTGCACCAACATTCCCTACTTTACTCAAATTCATAAACCACTTCTCCCAAGGAATTTCTACCCCTTGTTTTTTTAATTCTCCATACAATTGTTCCTTAAAATAATAGGAGGAGATATGTGGGAGGTAATAATCAAAATCTTCGGTGGTGATTTTGTGTTTTTTCATGGCCAATTTAAGGCTATCCACCCCTTTTACGAGAATATTTTCACCCAATAATTTAACGTCCTGTTTCATAGCGAAAAGAGATCGCTTGCCCCATTCCTCAGCGGGATATTCGCTCCATGGTTTTAGATGACCATTTTCCAATTTATCGCCCCCGGCATACATACAGGTCTCCATTTCGTAAGCATAGGAATACCCTTCCATCCACTCTATTTTTAAGGCGGCCCCTTTGGGTTCGCTCTCCAATAGTACGGCAGCTGCCCCATCAGAAAGCATCCAACGTAAAAACTCCTTGTTAAAGGCAAGAATAGGATTGTCTTCCAATTCTTTTAAATGTTCCACTTCATTCTCGAAAATTTCGGATTTCATCCAGGTAGAGGTCCTTTCAGATCCGGTACATACGGCATTGGGCGCTTCTCCCGCTTTAATGGCCATATAACCGTACTTCAAGGCGTTCATTCCCGAACAACAGGCCCCTGAAGGCGAGTTGATTTCCAGATTGCCGTTCTTTAAAAAACCGTGGACCATTGCCGCATGAGAAGGCAATATTTGATCTGGGCTACTAGTACCACAAGATAAGATTGCAATGTCTTTGGTGGTAAAGCTCTCATCGCATAAACGCTCTATGGCCTCCTTGGTCAATTGGGCATTGTTATGGGTAATATTCCCGTCGTCATCTATGGCGTAATACCGAGTCTTTATTTGATTATTGCGCAATACAATACGCCTAGCCTTGGAATTTTTACCATTGATTATTCCGAGTTTTTCTTCCATCTGATCATTATCAATTGGCTTATTTGGTAAGAACGTGGCTATTCTGGTAATGTAAACGTCTTTCATTAATTATTCTTTAAACGAACTGATGAATAATATTCTTTCTCTCTTTTTATGGTCTTATACCTGGGGATATAAGTTATTAAAAATACAATAAAAACTAGTGGAGCTATAGCCCAAATCGCAAATAACAAATAATATTTGAACAATACCAGTAATTTTTTACGTTTTCCATTTTCGGAAGCTCCACTCTTTATAATAAGATTGGCCCATTTAGTGAACAAAATATTTCCTCTCTTATCGGTCTGAATTAGAAGTGGTTTTATATGAACCGCATCCAGTTTTAACAACTCGTTCTGCAAATCTCCGTAGGAGTTAGACAGTAAGGCTTTATTGATGGGAACCCCAAATTTGGCGGAACCTTGGATATCTGCTTCAGATACCCCTGGTTTTGGGAATATCCCCAAGTACTTGGTTTTTTTTCCTCCCATCATCCAATGTACAATGGTAATTACGCTGATGTGATTTATATGTCGGTCTACCAAAGCTATATTTCCTACCAATTTTGCATTACAATCCAACAAAAGACGTTTCATTTTTTCCTGTGCCATTAGCCACATATTACGACAAGCAATAACGGTTACTACGGGAGTATTGTTTAATAATTGCTTGGCGAAACTGGAGGTTAAAAACGAATTTATTGGAATTGAAGGAGTTAAATACCAAACTTGATACCCTAAAATAACGAGGTCGTATTTTTTTTCTAATATTTTTTCTTCCGGCGGATGTAAGGCGCATGACAGTTGTAGGAAGGTCTCTGGAAATGCATCGTAGAAATCTGCCTGTGTCCAAGGGAAATCGAAATCCTTCTCTGGTCTGATACGATAGTAGGTAATGTTCACCTTTTGCTTGTCCAAAGTAGCAACCAGGTTTTGGGCGATGTCCCACAATTGTCCGGATTGGGAATAGTAAATAACAAGAACTTCTTTCATAGGGATATGTTCATTCATGCGTTCTATTGGTATCCCGACTGCCATTTCTTAACGAAAATATAGGTAGATGGGAAAGGTTCAGATTAGCAGGTTAAAACTTGGTTAACTAAGGGTTTGTTTTACTATTTAGGTGCTGGTTTGGAATTCCAAAAATCGAAATAATTGAACCATTGTAAGGGATATTGCTTAATTATCCACTCCATACTGCTCACATAATTTTGTAATAGACCTTGGGCATCCCGGTGTTTAAAATTAGCCTTTCTAGCATATAAATGATAATGGGAATTGGTTTCTTTCATCACATATACAAAAAGGACAGGCACCTGAAATCTAGATCCCAATAAAAAGGGTCCGGCAGGGAATTGGGCTTCCTTTCCCAAAATTGGGGCGGTCAATTGTTTTGCTGATTGGGCATAACGATCCCCCGTCATACAAACGATCTGGTTATTGGCCAAAGCGGCGTTCATTTCAAAGATATGGGAAAGATCATCCTTGAGAATAATAAATTTAGTCTTGGATTTTCTGGTGTACCGGGATAGGTATTCTTTGATGGCCTTATGTTCGGCGTCGGTGGTGAGGAGGTGGATGTTGGAATTCCCATCCAATTCATCCAGAAAAAATTCGGCAATTTCAAAGTTTCCTAAATGTGCGCTGATTAAAATGCCCCCTTTTTTGTCCGTCAAAGTTTGTTGCAAATTTTCCACACCGTCAAAATGATAGGTAAACTTGTCCCGGAGTCCAGAGGAAATAGCTACTTTGTCCAATATGGTCTGCCCAAAAACATAATAGCTTTTATAAATGGAAAGGATGCTCTTGAAAATACTGTAGTCAAGTCTTTTTCGGAAATAATAATAGCTAGATGTAGTGCTTTTTGGAGAGAAAAAACAAAAATAAAATGCTACAAAATACAGGATAAAATAGGCGGACCTTATCCCGAAATTTTTAATACAAAAAACAAAAATCTTATATCCTAAAACAGAACCTCTGGATTTTCCTTTCCATTGATTAGCCATTTTTTAGGATATTATTTTAAATTAATTTTTGCTCTATCAGATCATAGAAATCTTGAAGTGTAACAATATCAACGAAGTCTTCCCCCATTAATTTAACACCAAAGTTAGATTCGATGGCTACTACTAAATCAACAAAATCCAAGCTGTCCAATTCAAGGGTTTTCTTTAAATTGGCCATAGGTGAGATATCGTCCGAATCTACTTCGAATTCATCTATAAGAAAGTCGTTTATTTTCTCAATAATCACTTCTTTATCCATACTTATTCTTGCACTTTTTTGATTAACAAAGCTGAATTTGTACCTCCAAATCCAAATGAATTGGACAAAAATACATCAATTTTTTTATCTAGTGTTTTTCTTACTAGATTTAATTTGGCGGCATCATCGTCTGGATTTTCCAGATTTATATTTGGTGCAATGAAGGAATGCTCCATCATCAGCATTGAATATACAATTTCACTAGCACCAGCCATCCAGCATTCATGTCCGGTCATGGATTTGGTAGAACTAACATAGGGTCCGTTTTCCCCAAAAACCTCATAAATCGCCTTTGCTTCATTGGCATCGCCTACTGGGGTAGAGGTTGCATGGGCGTTTACGTAATCTATCTCACTGGTTTTTATGTTGGCTTGGTTTATTGCTTTTTTCATCGCTTTGGTAGGACCATCCACGTTGGGAGTTGAAATATGATCGCCATTGGAGGAAAATCCATATCCTATAATTTCCCCTAAAATAGGGGCGTTTCTTTTTATTGCAGATTCATAACTCTCGACAATTAATGATGCTGCACCCCCACTAGGGACAAGTCCATCCCTGTTTTTATCAAAAGGACGTGAAGCCATCCTTGGATCCTTGTCGTTTACTGAAAATACGCCAAGGCCGTCAAAACTGCCCATGGCCAGTTCATTAATTTCTTGGGCCCCGCCACAGATAATACAATCTTGTAGCCCACTTTTAATCAGTTGATAGGCTATGCCAATAGCATGTGATCCACTTGCACAGGCGGCACTAACGGTGAAGTTTATCCCCGTTAACCTAAAGATAGTAGATAAATTCATGGTTACCGATGAGTTCATGGACTTAAATATGGCACCAGAACCTACCAAGGTAGTATCTTTTTTATCCCTTAACTTGTCTATGGACTCTATAACTGATTTGGCAGTACTATCGTTCCCGTAAAGTACGCCAACCTCATTATTGTCCAGAAATTCCTGCGTTATTCCTGCGTTTTTTAAGGCCTCTAAGGTGGCTACATAGGCATAGGCACCCTCTTCTCCCATACTTAATCGTTGCCTTCGGGATAATAGTTCCTTTAGGTTTGGCTCTTCTACCATACCCGTTAAACAGGATCTAAATCCAAATTCTTTTCTTTTTTCATCAACTATTATTCCTGAAGTTCCATTGTAAAGGGACTCCTTAACTTCGGCCAAGTTTTTCCCCAAACAAGAATAAATTCCCATTCCTGTAATTACCACCCTGCTCATGCTCCTCTTTCTGTATTTAAGAATAAATTCCTCCGTTAATATTTATGACTTCCCCGGTAATATACGACGCGTTCTTGGAAGCTAAAAACGAAACCAAATGGGCAACTTCCTCGGCTTCACCAAAACGGTTGCTCGGGATCATTTTTTTAAATTCCTTTTCGTCCAGTTCTCCAGTCATGTCCGTTCTAATGAATCCGGGTGCTACCGCATTAACCGTAATATTCCTTTTCGCAATTTCCTGTGCCAAGGCTTTAGTTGCGGCAATTATACCTCCCTTTGCGGCAGAATAATTGGTTTGTCCCGGAGTGCCCTTTAGGCCGGAAACTGATACCATATTAATGATCCTTCCATATTTGTGAACCAATAATTTTTGAATCAGATGATTGGTGACATTAAAAAATCCGTTTAGACTGGTATTTATCACGCTATTCCAATCTTCGGGTTTCATCCACATAAACAATCCATCTTTTGTAATACCGGCATTGTTTACGATAACCTCTATGATTGCCTCCTTATTATTGTTGTGCCATGCGTCCAGTTTGGTTTGCACGTCCGCTGCATCGCCAACATTAAATTGTACAAGTTCCGCAGTTCCCCCAATTTTATGGATTTCTTGTAAGGTATCCAAGGCTGCAGCTTCATTGCCCTGATAATTGATTAATATTTTATAATCGGTATCTTTTGCAAGTTGTATGCATATGGCTTTTCCTATCCCTCTAGATCCTCCGGTTACCAGTGCAAACTTCTGTTTTTCCTTCATTTATAAAATTAGTATTATTTATTCCTTTACGTCATCAAATAGCTCTGCATTCTGATACCATTTATCACCCAATACTTCGCCTTTTTTATTTAAAAACCCCCAACCCTTTTTATGTTTTACGCGGGCCAGTCCATCAATAAAACCTTTTTCGACATTCTTTTTAAACATATCAAAGGACAATCCGGCGGTAATATCGTAGTCAGGTTGAATGGCCCATTTCCCAGTTTTATCTATAAAGCCCCATTTTTTATCTTTTGCTGGTGCCAGTCCGTTAGCACCAAATACTTCGGCATCCTTAAATTTAAAATCTATTATTTGTTCTCCCTTTTCGTTGATAAATCCCCAATTCTTATTCATGAAAACGGGGGCTAGGCCTTGGCTAAAATCGCGCGCCTTATCAAACTTTGGCGGAATAACCCATTCTCCCTGATTGTTGATAAAGCCCATTAACTTATTGCTCCTGGCATAGGTGAGGTCGGATTTGTCCGTAAAGTCCCAAATCCTTTCTGCATTCTCCACAGGGTTGAACGTACCGTTGGTAATTATCCCAAATGTGCCCTCTTTTTTCACCCAAACCCCTTTGCGGTTATAGTCGCCCACTTCTTCGTTTTCTATGGGAATATAAATTGCTCCTTTTGTGTCTACCATCCCCCAAAGATCTCCCTGTCTTGCTTTGGCGTAACCATCTACAAATCCTTTAATTTCATCATAAGTTGGCTCTATGACCAACTTTCCATCGGTTCCCAGTAAGCCAATTTTGTCGTTATTTTTATAAAAGGCCACGCCATAGTTAAAATCGTAATATTTATCAGAAGTAGGTGTGGCCACTACTTCCCCCGCGGTATTTATATAGTGCCACTGTTTATCTGCACTGACCAGTGCCAGTCCAGAGTTAAATTCCTTTACATTATCGTATTGTGGTTGAATGGCCCATTCTCCTTTTGGATTTATATATCCCCATTTGTCCCCATTGTTTGCGGCAGCACGCTCATTGGTGAAATTGTCCGCTTTTTTAAATTGGGGAGAGATGGCATACTCACCTGCTTTGTTGATATATCCAAACAAATTATTCTCCCTTACTAGTGCATATTGCTGGGCATAGATGCTGCCGAACATACAAAGAAGTACCATGGCCGATGTTATTTTTGTCTTCATTCTTAGGTGCTTTTTAGTTAATAAGATTCTTGATTATTAGATTTGTCTCATATAAAAAGGGGGAATGTTTAAAATGTTTAAACCGGTAATAATGTAAGGATTATTTCCATAATCTACTTCATTTGCAAATAATTTAATTCACTTGGCTATGGTTGTCTATCTCTAGTTCGGAGTTGAGAATAAAGTTTTTGACACTGTTGACGTAGGGATACATAGGCTCGTCCTTGTCGGAGATAGGGGGTACCAGTTTCCGGATATCGTCGTACATCTTTTTGGTTTTTGATGATATTTTATCCTGTACCTTTAAATATTCAATGGCCTGTACAATGGTTATCGCTTCTATTGCAATCACCTCAAAGGTGTTTTCAATTACTTTTTTGGTAATATTGGCCGCGTTGGTGCCCATGCTTACAATATCCTGATTGTCATTGTTGTTGGGGATACTGTGAACATACATGGGGTTGGACAACATTTGGTTTTCCGCGGTGGTGGAGGTGGCCGTAAACTGCACTCCTTGCATTCCGAAATTTAATCCTAAGGTACCCAGGTTTACAAATGGTGGCAGAATGTTATTTAGATGTGGGTTTAACAGATAATTCAGCTGTCTTTCCGCAAGCATACTCATTTTGGTAACAACCATTTTTAATTTGTCCATTTCTAAAGAAACATAGTCCCCGTGAAAATTACCGCCATGGTAAACATGTTCGTTTTCTACGTCAACAATGGGATTATCATTGGCAGAATTCACTTCTTCTATCAAGATCTTTTCCACATTGTTCAAAGTATCCAAAACGGGACCTAAAATCTGTGGTACGCAGCGTAGGGAATAGTACTCCTGCACCTTTTCCTCAAAAATAGTAACATCATTGTTGGGATGGTACAGATGATGTTCTCTTTTTCGGGTGAGGGTGCTATCCTTAAGATGGTCCCTCATTGTTTTGGCGATTTTGCGTTGGCCCAAATGTTTTTTGGACTGATTTAATTCGTGGGATAGGTGATCGTCGTAAGCTTGGACAATTTCATTGATCGCAGCGGAACAGCAAATCATCCAATTCAATAATTTTCTGGCATTTATCGTATTTATTAAGCCAATTCCCGTCATCACAGATGTCCCATTGATTAAGGCGAGGCCCTCACGTAGGGCAATGGAAATGGGAGTAAGGTTTTCAATTTTAAACACCTCCGGGGTATTTCTGCGTTCCCCTTTGTACATTACTTCCCCTTCGCCTATAAGTACTAGGGCTATATGTGCCAATTGTACAAGGTCTCCACTGGCACCTACTCCACCATGTTCATAGATGATTGGAGTAATGTTTTTATTGATAAGGGAAGTCATTAACGCTATAACTGAAATATGTACTCCGGAATGCCCTAGGCATAGGGTGTTCAATCTGGCCAACATGGCAGCCTTCACATAGGTAGGAGGAATTAAATTCCCAGTTCCGGATGCGTGGCTCCGTATTAAATTATATTGCAACTGAATCCTTTCAGAATCTTTGATCTTGTACTGAGCCATGGGGCCAAATCCCGTATTAACCCCGTAAATAACTTTGTTCTCAGAAAATTTTTTCAGAAAATCAAAACTATTTTCAACCGTAGATAAGACATTGTTGTTAATAAGAATAGATTCTTCTTTGAATATTATTTGGTAGAAATCTTCTATTCCCAACCTTCCTTTAAGAGTCAACATGTATATGAATTCAATATTTAAATAGTAAATTGGATTACTATTGTTAAAATTAGTTAATTTGGATTGCAAATGTATGATATTTAGGCAATCAATATTTTAAAAATAATGGATCAAAGTTTTGTTGAGGTCTTGGTAATTGGGGCAGGGCCCTCTGGATGCGTTGCTGCGGCCTATTTGAAGCAGCAAGGAATTAATGTTAAAGTAGTAGAGAAAAGTGTGTTTCCGAGGTTTGTGATAGGAGAAAGTCTTTTGCCTAGATGTATGGATCATTTTGAAGAGGTGGGACTTCTTGAGGGCTTGGACGCCATAGGATTTGAAAAGAAATTTGGAGCCCGATTTATTAAGGGAGATAAGGTATGTGAGTTCGACTTTAGTAAAAAGCATACCGCTGGTTGGGATTGGACCTGGCAAGTGCCACGGGCCGATTTTGATCAGGTACTGGTGGATCAAATTATAAAAATGGGAATCGATGTTTCCTTTGCCCATGAGGTAATGGATGTTAGTTTTAATGATAATGGCGAATCTACGACCTCGGTAAAGGACGAAAATGGGAAGCTGTACCAGATAAAGGCTAAATATATTATCGATTCTAGTGGCTACGGTAGGGTATTGCCCCGATTGTTAGATCTGGACAAACCCTCGGCACTGCCCAAACATTCCTCAATTTTCACCCATGTTGAGGATATAAACCGCCCCGCAGGAAAGGAGGGTACCCTCATTACTTTTGATGTGGTACAGACCGAAGTATGGTTATGGGTAATTCCGTTTTCCAATGGGAGAACAAGTATTGGCTATGTGGGTCCATCAGAGTTTTTAGAATCCTTTAAAGGTAGTGATTCGGAGAAGTTAATAGCAATGTTAAAACTATCCGATTATTATTATGAGCGGTTTAAGGGGGTGAGCTTTCTTTTTGAGCCCCATACCATAAAGAATTATTCAAAATCCGTTAAGCAACTCTATGGAAAGGGTTTTGTCTTAACGGGGAACAGTGCCGAATTTTTAGATCCTGTTTTTTCTTCTGGAGTCACCTTTGCCACAGAATCTGCCCTATTGGGCGCGAAACTTATAACCAAGGAACTAAAAGGTGCTACAGTGGATTGGGAAATAGAATATTCTAATCATATTAAGGATGGAGTGGCCGTATTCTCCTCCTATGTACAGGAGTGGTACACGGGTAATTTGCAGACCTTATTTTTCCACCAGCCCGAAAATCCGGAGGTGAAAAGGCAAATTTGTTCTGTTTTAGCAGGTTATGTATGGGATAAGACCAATCCGTTTGTCACCAAGCACGATCGACTTATAAGAACAGTGGCACATATTATAGATCTGGAAAATCAAAGTAAGGAAGAGTAAGAGCCACCTGATTCTTGTTGATTTATCGATAATCATATTGGATACTTGAAGACACGATAAAGCATAATAAAACTTGAGATCATGGAATACAAACCCGTATTGTCACAAGAACAGGCCCAAGAACTGATAAGCACATTAAAAGTCCGCTTTCATAAAAATATGGATCGGCATAAGGATCTTGGTTGGGGACCCATCCAAGTAAAGTTGGAGGCCGATTCCGAAAAATTGTGGTCACTGAATGAAATGGAGAGCACAGGCGGAGAACCAGATGTTGTTGATCCAACAGTTGTTGGGGATATTGAAATTTCAGAGGAATATCTTTTTTATGATTGTGCGGCGGAAAGCCCTAAAGGTCGCAGAAGTGCTTGTTATGATAGGGAGGGACAGGAGTCTAGGAAAGAGCACAAACCTAAAAATAACGCTATTGATATGGCAACAATAATGGGTGTTGAAATATTAACGGTAGAACAATATAAAGGATTGCAGAGGTTGGGGGTTTTCGATGCCAAAACATCTAGTTGGGTGAAGACACCTCCCGAGATTAGAAAACTAGGTGGGGCCCTTTTTGCTGACTTCCGTTACGGGACTGTATTTGTATATCACAATAGTGCCCCGTCTTATTATGCCGCAAGGGGTTTCCGAGCTTCAATAAGACTTTAAATACGGCTACTTTGCCAAGTACGCTGGTTGGGAGATATTTTATCTTTATTTTGGAATGTTTTATAAAGATTAAAACCGCTAATTGCTATGGATCGAAGAAAATTTATGGAGAAATCCAGTGTACTGGGATTGGCTGCAATGTTGCCCCTATCCTCTTTTTCATTAATGGATTCTCCGAAATATAAAATGGGATATCAATTGTTTTCCATTAGAGATGAAATGGCCAAGAACCCTAGGAAAACTCTGGAGTATTTAAAAGAGGTTGGATATGAAGATTTTGAAATCTATGGTTTTGATAATGAAAATGGGAGCTATTATGGGTATCCCTCTTCGGAATTTAAACTACTATTGGATGAGTTAGATTTAACGGTCAGTAGTGGTCATTATAATTTCTCCCCCTATCTGGAGAAACCTGACGAAGAGTTAAGCCGTTTCGTTGACCAGTGCATTGTTGGGGCCAAAGCGTTAAAAAGCAGTTATATTACATGGCCATGGATTTCTCCAGAACAACGAACGCTGGACAAGTATAGATTGTTATCCAATAAATTGAATATCATAGGGGAGCAAATAACAAATGCAGGACTTGGATTCTCTTATCACAACCACGGTTATGAATTTGAAGATCAGAATGGGGAAAATGGATTTAATATTATTATCAATGAAACCGACCCCTCCCTTGTGAAATTACAAATAGATATGTATTGGGTAATTCGTGCTTCAAATTACAGTCCGAAGGAATTGATTAAGGAACAACCAAACCGATATACTACCTGGCATATAAAGGATATGGATAAACTTAGCGGAGATTACACCGAATTGGGCAATGGTTCTATAAACTATCATGAGATCCTTCCAGACCCCAAGGAATCTGGATTAGAGTTTTATTATATAGAACAAGGGGGTAATTTCACTAAAAACTCAATGATCAGCGCTGCAGCCAGTGCTGAATACTTCAAGAGAGAACTTCAGAAATATTTGTGATTGTTCTTAGCGCATGGGGAATAGAAAAATAAAATAAACATAAAATATAACCTTAATTCGTTTATTTTTATACCCTTCCAATAAATTAGATGAAAAGAACATTAGTAAAACTTAGGAATAGTAGGTTTCGAAATTTTCTCAAGAAACATGAAAAGTATGCTCCGGTGTTATTCTT
Organism: Arenibacter antarcticus; assembly: GCF_041320605.1. Classification (NCBI taxonomy): domain Bacteria; kingdom Pseudomonadati; phylum Bacteroidota; class Flavobacteriia; order Flavobacteriales; family Flavobacteriaceae; genus Arenibacter; species Arenibacter antarcticus. The sequence continues at coordinate 220,422 of NZ_CP166679.1, read as the reverse complement.
CATCGCAGGATTCGTTTTTGATTCTCTGACTTTAGGGCGCATTGACCGGTTATATGATTTAATTGTGTTATGTCTGCATATGACCTCCCTGACCATTACCCTTTTTCTTTTTAATTTGGTTGATGACGGAAGGTGGAAAAATACATTCTTGGGACGGTATGAGGAATATTTTCCCTTGGCGATCCAGTTTTTCTTTGGGGGACTTTCCAGTGCTTTTGTTATTTATTTTTCCAGGAGTGTTTCCCTTTCCAGAACCATATCTTTCTTTATTATCCTAGTGCTCTTGCTTTTTGCCAATGAGTTGCTTAAGAAACGGATCTCCAATAAATACTTACAGTTTGGGGTGTATTTTTTTATAAGCTTCACCTTTTTTACTTTTATTATACCTGTATTTATAAGTGAGATGAATACAAATATTTTTCTTATTTCGGGGGTTGTAAGTTTAATTTCTTCGCTTCTAGTAATTACGATAATATATGGAATCAGCCCAAGTACTAGATTGGAAGTACACCTTGGAAAACTGTTTGGAATGATACTATTTATTTACGCTCTGATCAATGTTTTTTATTTTCTAAAGCTTATCCCTCCAGTTCCGTTGGCCATGCAAACCGGAATTGTAGCGCACAATATAGAATCACAAAATAATAGTTATTACGTTACCTACGAAACAGATGACTGGTATATATTTTGGAGAGACCATAGGCTGAAGTATATTCATGAACCTGATGAAAATGTATATGTATTCACTTCCATTTTTGCGCCTACCGACTTAAAAAAGTCCATCTTCCATAGATGGACATGGTATAATGAAGGTACTGGGAAATGGGAGATTGTTGAGGATATAGGCTATGAAATTACAGGAGGTCGGGATGGGGGATATCGCGGATACACCTATAAGAATAATGTGAAACCAGGAACTTGGAAAGTGGAAGTCATTACCGAGGAAGAGTTGGTGTTGGGAGTCGTCGATTTTGAAATTGTAATTAATCCCTCTTTACAACCCAAGGGGGTGAGGCGGAGAACATTCTAAATATCCCATTTACTTTTCACCTAAAATTTGTGCCGTTATTTGTAGGTCCATATAGCAAAGCTTTTGTTATATGTGCGGGGAAGAATGCACTTTATCAACCACTTATTTGCATTATAAGACCTGCTCTTACACTTTGTTTAAAGAACAGCATATAGAGTTAAATCCCTTGGGTAGGGATAATTGCGCATTGAGGTGCTTTCATTATATCTAGAGCGACTTTCCAACTGTTATCATTTTGTTATTTTAAAGTCCTTTATTTCCTATAGTGCTGGATATGACTACTTTTGCCGGATGCAAAATTCTCAGAAGCGACCACAATTCGAATTTGTAGCCATAATGGCGTCTTTAATGTCAATCGTAGCATTGGCCATAGACGCCTTGTTACCGGCTATGGCAACCATTGGGGATACCCTAGGTAGCCATGATCCTACTGAGAATCAAAAGTTGATTACCATGATCTTCTTGGGCCTTGGAATAGGACAGTTGATTTTGGGACCCTTGTCCGATAGTTTTGGACGTAAGCCTATTGTCTATTTTGGTTTCGCGCTTTTTAGTGTGGCAAGCCTAATTTGTGTTTTTGCCCCCAGCTTGGAGTGGATGTTGGTAGGGCGGATATTACAGGGAGTTGGTCTTTCGGCCGCGAGAACCATTAGTATCTCCATGATACGGGATTCTTACAAAGGCGACTATATGGCCAAAATTATGTCCTTTGTTACCGCTTTCTTTATTTTGGTGCCCATTGTTGCCCCAGCTATGGGGAAATTCTTTTTGGACCGATTTGGATGGGAGTCTATTTTTTACGTGCAATTGGTAGCAACTTTTATAATTGGACTGTGGTTCTGGAAGCGGCAACCAGAAACCTTGAAACCAGAGTATACCATCAAATTCTCTAGGCATGTTTATTTAAAGGGACTTAAGGCACTTTTAGGGTATAAGGAGACCGTAGCATTTACTATTATCTCAGGATTAATTACCGGTGCATTTATGGTGTATTTAAGTGCTGCTCAGCAGATTTTCGAGAACCAGTATGGCTTGGCGGATGACTTTCCTTACATCTTTGCGGGATTGGCAATATCTGTTGGAATATCTACTTTGTTAAACGGGACCTTGGTAGTAAAATTGGGCATGAGAAAGCTTTCTTTTATCTCTCTTGGTCTGTTTTGTGCTGTTTCACTAACCTATATTAGTTTGTTTTGGAATACTGGTAACCCCCCTTTGTGGGTATTGATCACCTTCCTTGCTTTGCAGTTTTTTACTTTAGGCTTTTTGTTTGGAAACCTAAGGGCCATTGCCATGGAACCCATTGGGCATATGGCGGGAATTGGAGCTGCCATTACAGGGTTTGTATCTACTATGATCGCCATTCCGATTGCTACATACATCGGTAGTTTTATGGTGGGGACCACGCTTCCACTGTTTATCGGATTTTCGCTCTGTGGTGGTCTGTCGTTCTTTATCCTTCTAGCTGTGCGAAGAAGCATGGTTTTACTTCCGGCTTAAGGTTGAATTTGCTCCGAAAACTTACGTTAAAAGGAAAAGAGTAAAAAAAATTTGGAATTGAGTCAATTTGAAAATGTGCTCATTTATCAATGAATTAATGTCAAAACGTAGCAATGGGTTAGATTTGGCTATTGGAAGCTGGCAACTTGTTTTAATTTGGAAATGAGTCAATTAGAAAATGAGTGAATGGTTTAAAATTATTGTTCATTCTCTATACTCCTTTCTTCTAATATATTGATGTTTTATCGAATCAGAACTAAATCTATTTTTCGGAGTGGATCTAAGATTTTATTGGTTCGATTTTCGAAAATAGGATTTTGGTTTTAACGCTATAAAAAATAAAAAGTTACCTAGAAGATAAGTCCTATTGAAGGGGGAATTGATCCTTTTTTGGATGCGGATTATAACGGATTTATGCTGAAGAATCGGTGCTTTATTGAACCCTAGTTTTTAGGTAGAACCAAACCATTGGGTGTTGGAACATTGCATTACTGATTGCAGCGGCATCCTTTTTTATGGCTATAAAAAAGATATAGCGGAAAGCAGGTGCCACTTTATTTTTTATAAAGTGGCAATGCCCCGAATTTATGATTTAAAGTACATTCTTTTTAATGTCATCTACCACTTCTGGGTTTAGAAGGGTACTGGTATCACCTAGATTTTCCATATCCCTACAGGCGATTTTCCTGAGGATACGTCTCATGATTTTACCAGAACGTGTTTTTGGCAATCCATTGGTGAATTGGATCTTGTCTAGCTTCGCTATTGGGCCAATGTGTTCCGTAATCATTTGATTGATCTCTTTCCTTAGGTTATCGTGAATACGGGATTCTCCGGTCTCTTTTAGGGTAACAAAGCCATAAAGGGCACTCCCTTTAATATCGTGTGGAACACCAACAACAGCCGATTCTGAAACTGCTGGATGTTCGTTTATCGAGTCTTCTATGGGTGCGGTTCCCAAATTATGGCCCGAAACGATAATGACATCATCTACACGCCCGGTAATTCTGTAGTAGCCTACCTCATCTCTAAAGGCCCCATCACCAGTGAAATAGTATTCGGGGTAGGTAGAGAAATAGGTTTCTTTGTAGCGCTGATGGTTACGCCAAATGGTTCTGGCCATTCCTGGCCATGGGAATTTTATACACAGGCGTCCATCTACTTGGTTCCCAGTAACTTCTTGTCCATTGGCATCCATGATAGCGGGCTGGATCCCGATAAATGGTAGTGTAGCAAAGGTAGGTTTTGTAGGAGTTACAAAAGGTATGGGGGTAATCATAATGCCTCCAGTTTCCGTTTGCCACCAAGTGTCCACTATAGGGCTTTTCTTTTTCCCAATAACGTCGTTATACCAGTGCCATGCCTCCTCGTTAATAGGTTCCCCAACAGATCCCAATACCTTAAGTGAGGTAAGGTCGTGTTTTTCGGTAAAGGAGATATTTTGTTTTGCAAGCGCTCTAATAGCGGTGGGTGCGGTATAAAATTGATTTACCTTATGCTTCTCCACAATCTGCCAAAATCGACTATAATCTGGGTAATTGGGTACTCCCTCGAACATAAGGGAGGTGGCCCCATTGGCAAGAGGTCCGTATACGATATAGCTATGTCCAGTAATCCAGCCTATATCTGCTGTACACCAGAATACATCATTTTCGGTATATTGAAATACATTTTTAAAGGTATATGCGGTATATACCATATATCCTCCAGTGGTATGTACCATTCCCTTAGGGTTGCCTGTGGAACCTGAAGTATATAGGATGAACAAAGGATCTTCTGCATCCATAATCTCTGGAGCACAGTTTGAGTCGGCTTTGTCCATTAAAGGTTGTAACCACTGATCACGTCCTTCATGAAAATTAATTTCAGCATGGGTGCGTTTAACTAGCAGTACTGATTTTACTCCTGGACAGTCTTTTAGTCCCTCATCTACAATACCTTTTAGGTCTATGGATTTGGTACCGCGGTAAGAGCCATCCGATGTAATAACAAGCTTACAATCGCTATCATTTATCCTAGACGATAGTGCTGTTGCGGAAAAACCTGCAAAGACTACGGAGTGGATCGCCCCAATACGGGCACAGGCTAGTAAGGCTATGGATAGTTCGGGAATCATAGGTAAGTAGATACATACCCTATCCCCTTTTTTTATACCTTGATCTTTTAGGACATTGGCCATTTTACAGACCCTCGAATGCAATTGCTTATAGGTAATATGTTCTGCCTCCTCATCGGGATTGTTGGGTTCAAAAAGGATGGCTGTTTTATCACCTCTATTTAATAAGTGCCTATCTATACAGTTTTCGGTAATATTTAGTTGAGCACCTTCAAACCATTTAATTTCTGGGGTCTTAAAATTCCAGCTCAGGACTTTATCCCATTTTTTACGCCATAAAAAATGTTCCTCTGCAACTTCTCCCCAAAAATTTTCAGGTTCCCGAACAGATTTTCGATACACCTGATAGTATTCCTCCAAATGTTTAATGTGATAATTACTCATGCTATTTTTAAATTTTTATAAATTTATACAAATCATCCTAATTCGGATAGTTTCAGGAAACGATTTTACAATTCCACAATATTTTGGGATAAATACTATGGAAATTGAAAAGCCTTTTTCCTTTCCCAATCCAAAAATCGGCGTTAAATCTCTATTTTCAATGATCTACAGGATCTCCTGCACCGCTGGGGATCCTAATGTGTTCTACGATTTCCTGAACTCGAGTTGGAGGTTCTGGTGTAAACCTATTAATGGTAAGCGCCACTATAAAGTTAACAATCATTGCCACGGTACCAAACCCTTCTGGTGATATTCCAAACCACCATTCAGATTTGTCCGGGATTTCACCCAGCCATCCTAGTTTAAATTTGGCCATATAAAATAACATTAGGCCAATCCCTACGACCATACCACCGATGGCTCCTTCCTTGTTCATTTTTTTGTAAAATATACCGAGAACTATTGCGGGAAAAAATGAAGCAGCAGCCAAGCCGAAGGCCAGGGCTACTACCGCGGCGACAAAGCCTGGTGGGTTAATGCCAAAATACCCGGCAACTACTACGGCCATCGTTGCAGCAGCACGTGCCGTCCATAACTCTCCTTTTTCGGAGATATTGGGCATTAATATCTTTTTGATAAGGTCATGGGAGACTGAAGCGGATATTACCAATAGTAGTCCCGCTGCGGTAGAAAGCGCTGCTGCTAGTCCACCTGCAGCTACTAGGGCGATTACCCAGGCCGGGAGATTGGCGATCTCTGGATTGGCCAAGACCATAATATCATTGTCCACAGTAAGCTCGTTTAGATTTGGATCTGCCAGGTACTGAATAATTCCATCCTGATTTTTATCATCAAAGCCCAAGAGGCCGGTATCTTCCCAATTCTTAAACCATAGGGGCATTTCGCTATAGGTGCGATTGCTTACCGTATCTATTAAATTGATTTTCGAAAAAACCGAAATAGCGGGAGCGGTGGTATATAGAATGGCAATGAGTAATAATGCAATCCCCGCCGATTTACGGGCATCCTTAACTCTTTTTACGGTAAAGAACCGGACAATAACATGGGGGAGTCCCGCAGTACCTACCATTAATGCCAAGGTAATGGCAAAAACATCGATAACAGATTTAGATCCGTCGGTATATTCATCAAAACCCAACTCCGTAGAAAGGCCGTTTAATCGATCTAATAGAAAGGTGCCCGATCCATCGTTAAAAGTGGCTCCCATTCCCAATTGTGGGATCGGGTTTCCTGTCATTTGAAAGGAAATAAATATTGCGGGGACCATAAATGCAAATATGAGTACACAATATTGTGCGACTTGGGTATAGGTTATCCCTTTCATACCACCTAAAACGGCGTAAAACAATACGATTACCATTCCTATGATTACCCCAGTATTGATATCTACCTGTAAAAATCTTGAAAATACCACGCCAACGCCACGCATTTGACCGGCAACATAGGTGAACGATACGATTAAGGCGCAAAAAACGGCCACCATTCTTGCAGTATTGGAATAATAGCGATCTCCTATAAAATCGGGAACCGTAAATTTCCCAAATTTTCTAAGGTAAGGGGCTAGGAGTAAGGCCAACAGTACGTAACCTCCGGTCCATCCCATAAGGTATACCGAACCGTCATATCCCGCAAAGGCTATAATACCTGCCATGGATATAAAAGAGGCCGCGGACATCCAGTCGGCCGCAGTGGCCATTCCGTTTGCCCAAGGAGATACTCCACCTCCGGCTACATAAAATTCTTTGGTAGAGCCGGCACGAGACCAAATAGCAATTCCGATATAAAGGGCAAAGGTAATTCCGACAAGAAGGTAGGTCCATGTTTGAACGCTCATAAATGGTGGTTTTAGGGTTGGGGTAGGTTTTTTTTACTCGTTGTAGCCGTATTTTTTGTCCAATTTGTTCATTAGGCGGATGTAGACGAAGATTAGAATAACAAATACATAAATAGATCCTTGCTGAGCAAACCAAAATCCTAATTTAAAACCTCCGATCTTAATGGTGTTAAGGGCATCCTTAAAAAGAATCCCCGCACCAAAGGAGACTAGAAACCAAATGGAAAGCAGTATAAAGAGATAGCGTACATTTTCCTTCCAATACGCGGTGGCTTTTTTTTGTTTGTCTTCCATTTTAGTCCAATTTAGGGTTATTTGATTCCCTTATTTTTTTCAGGTTTCTAATATATGAATTTGAATTAATATATGTCATAATGAATTTTCTGTGGTCGGTTTCTTTCTTTAGGCAGGAAAGAAGATTACTCCACCTGAACTGTCACGTTTTGCTCCGGTAACCGAACGTAAACAATTGTTGGCAACTTCTTGGCGCAATGCCGCCATTAGTGCAAACACCAAGGCCTCCTTAAACTCTACCAAGGTTTTAGAGGGTTGTATGACCCTGGTTTTGTCGGTCAGTTTTTCTTGTAATGTCTCCATTAGAAATCCATTTAGTGCTCCTCCCCCCGTAACAAATAGAGTGTTATTTGTTTTATTTTTTTGCAATTCTACCTGAGTAGAAATCTGGTCACAGATGTGATGTATACAGGTATGTAACAGGTTTTTCATACTATCTTGGGTAGCATCTACAATAGGGATTACTTTCTCTACAAACCATTCAAAACCAATGGATTTTGGAAAAGGTAATTTGTAAAATTCCAAATGGTTCAATGTTTCCAACATTTGTTGGTTAACACTTCCTGTTCTTGCTATAGCACCATCCTTGTCATAGTCGAGATTAGTTTTTTGGGTGATATGGTTGAGGATCATATTTGCCAAACCAATATCATAGGCAAAACGCTCACCCTCACGTTCGAAGGAAATGTTACTTATTCCCCCTAGATTAAGGCAAAAGTCGTACTGACCAAAGAAGAGTCGGTCTCCAATTGGGACTAAGGGAGCTCCTTGTCCACCCAATGCCACATCGTTGGTGCGAAAATCACAAATGACCTTGGTACCGCTCTCATTGGCGAGATGTTGACCAGAACCTATCTGAAAGGTGAATCCTTTTTGGGGTTGGTGGTGGGTGGTATGTCCGTGGCTACCTATAAAATCGACTTCCAGATTATGGGCATCTATAAATTCCTTGGATTGTTTTCCTAGCCAGGTGCCATAGGAATTATGAAATTGTAAGAGTTCCTCGGCGGGAAGAAAAATAGCATTTTTAAGTTTCTCCTTTAAGGTTGTGGAATAGGGGATACTCAGGGTTTCTTTTAGGTCGAAATCCCATCCAGTTGGTGTTTTCCAAATATGGCAATAGGCGAGGTCTAGACCGTCTAGAGAGGTGCCAGACATTAATCCCAAAACTTTAACTGTTTTCATCCCTTTTTGGTTATTGAATTATTTGATGGCATTGTACAACAGCTGTTGAATGTTAGTCCGGGTATTTAGTTTATACAGTGTTGTATTCGCCCTAGTAGGCAGTACGCGGTTAGATAAAAACAGGTACAAGAGTTCTTCTTTAGGGTCCATCCAGACCATGATTCCGGTAAACCCAGTATGCCCAAAGCTTTCGCTACTGGCATCCTTTGCGGTATTGCTATTTTCGCCTATATATTTTAAATAGGGTTTGTCAAATCCCAACCCACGATGGTTATTATTCTCAGGGAACTGTGTTTTGGTGAATTCTTTTAATGTACTTTCCTTAATAAATTCCTCCCCTCCATAGGTGCCCATGTTCAGGTACATCTGCATTAATTTGGCCAAGTCGTTGGCATTAGAGAACAGGCCTGCATTTGCGGAAACCCCGCCCATGATAGCGGCACCTTCATCGTGGACGGTACCGTGAACCGGAAGATGTCTAAAGATGAAATCGTGTTCGGTGGGGACTATGTGTTTTTTGTCAAATTTTTTATCTGGATTATAGGTCAGTCTACCCGCACCCAGTTTGTCATAAAAATTCTGGTCCACATACTCCACAAAATTTTCTTGTGTAATTTCTTCTATAATGGTGGGCAATAACATAAAGAGCAGGCCGGAGTATTTGTATTCCTTTTTCTCCAAGAGGGGCGATTTTTTAATCGCTTTGAATACTTTTTTCCGATAGTTGCGATGCAGCCACATATTAGAGGTGATCTTGATGGGAAAACGTGCTGAAGAATCCTTTTTGATGGTACTCCATTTGTAGCTACCATTTTTTCTCAAGGTATTTTTCCAATAAGTGATATAGGGGTTAAATTGGGCCTGATGGGCCAAGATCTCCTTAAAATTTGCGTCTGCCTTATTGGAGTTTTTAAAATAATCCAGATAATCGGCGATTCCTTTGTTGAGGTCAAACTTTCCTTCATCGTACAATTTCATAACCGCGGGAAGAGCAGAGGATATTTTAGTAACCGATGCTAGGTCATAGATATCCTCAAGGGTCACTTTTGTGGTGTCGTTGTATTTTTGTCGACCATAGGCTTTGTGCAACACAACCTTTCCGTTTTTCGCGACCAATAACTGTCCCCCTGGGATTCCATTTGCATGGATAACCTGGTTCATCAGAGAATCTACCCCCTTAAACAGGGTCTTGGAATCCATCCCGGCATCTTCGGGCAGGGTGTATTTAAACCGAATTCCGCCTTTAATGGTAAGTCCGTCCCCAGCCTTAAATTTTTTTCCGATTCCGATGGGGAGCTTGCCATTTGCCCCAACACCACCAAATATTAATTGTGCAGCCAAATCTTGTGCAGAATTACCATCTTGGTAGGCAGCAATTAGGCCTTTGGCGTTTTCCAAATTTTCCAGTTTGTCTATGGAATACGGATTTTTAAAATAGGAAATTAGGGTTTTTTCAAAAGGGAGGGTCTGAATAAAGGTCTGTACGGCCTCCGAGAATTTAATGGTATTTCTTGGTCTGGGAGTGTCATCATGTACACCAATTATCACCAAATTGTATTGGGGGAGTTCTTTCTTAATCGCTTCAATTTCCTTTAGGGAAGCCTCCATTGGTAGGGTGAAATGAGTTATTTTTGTATATAGATCAAGTGTTTTTTGAAATTTGGTCTTACTATCCGCACCAATAGAAATGGACATGATCTTAAGCGTGTCTAAACTTTTTAATGGGATGATGTTACCCTCATTTTTTAATACGGTCAAGGACGCTTCCGTTAATTTCCGTTCCAATAGCAGGGCTTGTGGATTGTTAATGTCCTGTAGGAGGTTGGTAAGGGGTTGAGGTTTGTACTCGTTCAGTTTTGCCCATTGTTTGGCAGCAAGGATCTTGCGTACCCTGGCATCCACTGTTTTTTGGGAGAGGATGCCCTGATCTATGGCCATTTTGATTTCGGCAACGGCCTTGGCTACATCGGGTACAACTTCTAGAACATCATTGCCCGCCAAAACGGCTTCTTTATCTACTACTCCGGGTGCGTTGCCCTTGGTTACCCCCTTCATATCCATGGCATCCGATATAACTAGGCCTTTAAAGCCCAATTGTCCTTTTAATAAGTCGGTAATAATTGCCTTGGAAAGTGTGGAGGGCTTGCCTGAAGGATCCAAGGCGGGAATATTTAAATGGGCTACCATAATGCCATTGATACCGGCATTTATAAGTTCCTTAAAGGGATATAGTTCCAAGTCGTTCAATCGCTCCAAGGAGTGGTTTATTTGTGGGAGATCAAAATGGGAATCTGTACTGGTATCCCCATGGCCGGGAAAATGTTTAGCTGTAGTGAGCAAGCCCTCATCTTGCATGCCTTGCATATAGGCGATGCTTTTTTTTGTCACGTTATATTTATCTTCTCCAAAAGATCGGTAGCTGATTACCGGATTATCGGGGTTGTTGTTTACATCAGCAACCGGGGCAAAGTTGAGGTGTAATCCCACTTTTTTGATCTGATGGGCCATTTCCTTTCCCATTTCATAGATCAATTCATCATTTTGTATGGCTCCCAAAGCCATTTGAAAGGGAAAACTTATGGTGCTGTCCAATCGCATGCCTAGGCCCCATTCGGCATCAATAGCTCCCATCAGCGGCACTTTGGCCGCATTTTGGTACTCGTTCATCAATGTGACTTGACTTAGGGGGTCCCCTTGAAAAAAAACCAATCCCCCAACATTCCATTTTTTTATAGTATTCAGGATTTCCGTTCGGTGTTCTGGTCCCCGGTTAGAGTAAGCAGCCACCCATATCAGTTGTCCTATACGCTCTTGGGGGGTTAGCGATTCCATTATGGAGTCTACCCATGTACTTTGGGTGTATTGTAGGAATTCAGGTGTTTTTGCTGTGTTTTCCTGAGCAATAGCAATTGTAACGAACAGGTTGAAAGCTATAAATAGGGATATTTTGTTTAAAAACATATTGAGGGTAATTATTATACTTTAATATATATTCTTTTTTTGTCGAGAACATAACCTAAAATCCACATTACTGCTATAAAACTTATGGCAAATGCTAAGGATGCATTTAGGTCATTTAACCAGCTTAAATATAGATTTTTGTACAGCCATGATTGTAGGGGGACTGCATTGATATGGATCAAGGCCAAAAGTTTTGCGACCAGACCCGATACCACATAGATGAACAACGGATTTTTGCCAAATGCTTCAAAGAAATAGGCCCATTTTTTAAGGTTCAGCAATTCTATGATATAGATTAAAACAGCGAGCACCATTAAGGTCCATCCCGTACTGTACAACACAAATGAACTTGTCCAAATAGGTTTGTTAATGGGGAAATAAACATCCCAAATAAGGGCTAAAGCAATAAGTCCCAACCCGGAGGCTATAAGTTTTATTACGGTTTTAAGATTTTTGCCCGATTTCTGTACAAACATGCCAGCTGCATATCCCGCAATTACGTTTACGGTGGCTGTCAGGGTACTCAGCAGCCCTTCTGGGTCAAAGACAATACCAAAGCCTTTATAGATATTTTCTGGTCTGAAAATTAGGCTGTCAAATTTTAAGGCCGCGTTATTTTCCAAACTGAAGGGAAGGGGAGATGATCCAAAAAAGTACATAATAGCCCAATAGGCCAGTAGGATCAAAACGCCTACAATTACAGATTTTTTTAGTTTTAAATAATGAATGATCAAGGCCGCAAAAAGGTAGCAGAGGGCGATACGTTGCAACACTCCCATTATTCGGATGTTGGCAAGATTTTTAAGGACAATTTCCCCGTCGGCACGATATACAAAAGGAAATGCGTTCAACAGGAGTCCGATTAAAAATATGGCAGCTGCCCGTTTAAATACCTTTTTTAGAAATAAACTGTTCCCAAGGGTCTCATATTTTCTTAAACTAAAACTCATGGCGGTTCCCACTACGAATAGAAAGGAGGGAAATACCCAATCTGTAGGGGTAAAACCATGCCAGGCAGCATGTTTAAAGGGTGCATAGATGGTGGACCAGCTTCCAGGGTTGTTTACCATGATCATTAAGGCAATGGTCATACCACGTAAAATGTCCAAGGCGTAATACCTTTGCGGTGCAATAGTTTTTTCCATTAATTAAAGGTTTTTTAAAAGTTTCGGTCCAGTTTTGGCTTAATCCGACACTAGTTTTAAGTTGTTGATTATATAGGTTGAAATCTTTAAAAGTAAGGCTTTTTTCAATAAATTAAGAATGTCTTACGCGCCATTTATTTTATATTAATTTCCTGTTTGCCCCTTGTTGTAGGGGGAGGTTTGTTTTTAAAGGTATTAACGGATTAATTTTTGGTTCTAAATAGGGGTAACGCTATATTTAGGCTTTAAATGTTTTTAAGAACATCATCGATTTTTAAACACTATTAACGCTATTTTTATATTTATGAATTCCAATTTATTTGGCAAATCAAATTCCCTTTTCAGTAGGGAGATAAATGTTTTCATCTATCTTTTCTTTGTTTTTTCGCTGCTCTATTCTTTCCCTTTATTCTCCCAAGAACTTATCTTGGATTGGAAGGAGAGGGAAGACTTAAATATTGTATTGCCAAATTCGGTCCAGATTTTTGATGCAGCAGGAACCTTGGCAGATGGTAAGCCCATTAGGGCGGTATATGCAAAAGTAGATTTGCGGGATCCTAATCTAGACCTTAGATCTATAGGGAGTAATACTATACGAGAGACTACGTTGGAAACCAATGAGAAAAGTCGAGGTATTTTGGCAATGAACGGTGGATATTTTGCAGCTAACAGCGCTGTGAGTCTCATAGTGAAAGATGGAAGAACAATAGCTCCTGGCCCTACTGGGGACAGGGCTAGAGGAGCTTTTGGAATGGTAAACGGAGTGCCAGAAATAGTTTGGTCCACAGGTTCCCAAGAAGGAGCTGCCATTTGGAAATACGAAAAACCAAGTACCACAACCAAAGGAGTGAAATGGAAGCCCGAACAAGCCGTTGGCGGCGGTCCCGTTCTGATAAAGAACGGGGCGTTACAGGTGACAGCGGAGGAAGAAGGTTTTGGTAAGAGTTTTTTAATAAGGCATCCCAGAAGCGCCATTGGTTATGTGGATAAACATACCTTATTGATGATGGTTGTAGATGGGCGCCAAGTGGCCAGTGTAGGGGTTACCTTAGAAGAATTGGCTCAGCTTATGCAAGGAATCGGGGCCCAAGAAGCCCTAAACTTGGATGGAGGTGGATCTTCGGCCATGGTAGCGGGCAAGGAGGTGGTAAACATACCAACCGATATCACTGGGGGAAATAGAAATAGTTTGCGAAAAAATGCTGGGGCACTGGTGCTCTCAGAGAAGGTACCCAGCATACATGGGGAGGTAACCATTCTGGATACCGAAAGCCCGTCCTATTCCGAGATTGGAATCTGGAAAAATAGCAAGGACAGCAATTATTACGGACAAACGCCAGCTCGAAGTGGTACAGTAAATACTATTAATAAGGCCGTTTATCAGTTAGAAGGTATTAGGCGAAACAAGTACCAACTTGGGGTATGGTATATTGTTGATAAAGCGCATTCGGATAAGGTTAATTATGTAGTACATAGTGCCTCAGGTATTGATACCCTTTCCGTAAATCAGCAATCCGTTCATCAACCTGGGAAATGGGAGGTATTGGGGTCGTTTCATTTAGGTCCCGGAGATTTTATTGAGATAATTGGTGGGGGAGAAGGTAGGTTTACCACGGATGCCATTCGACTGGTATCCTTGAAAAACTCCCCAGAGCTACCGGAAAGGGGGCAAATGCGGATTGCAGTGATCAGCGATCTGAATTCGGGCTTGGGCGCGGCAGATTACGAATGGCAGGTAGATAGTATCTTACAGCGCATCCCAAGAATATGGAAGCCAGACCTCGTAGTATGCGGAGGTGATATGGTAGCGGGGATGGGAGTTTCAGATACACTTCAACTTAAAAAAATGTGGGAGGGTTTTAACAAGCATATTATGAATCCCTTGGACAAAGCGCAGGTTCCTTTTGCCTTTACCGTAGGAAATCATGATGGACCACGATCTTACCCCATTGAACACGAGGCGACGAGGAAATTTTGGGAGAAAAATATAGATAGGACCAGACTGAATTTTGTAGATCGATCGCATTTTCCCCATTATTACACGTTTGTAAAAGATGAGGTGTTCTTTGTTTCTTGGGAAGCTTCTTCTTCGGTAATAAGTAAGGAAAACCTAGATTGGTTGGAAAAGCAGTTTAAGACTCCGGAAGCAAGAAATGCGAAATTGCGGTTTGTAATGGGGCATATGCCATTGTACGGGGTGGCCCAAGGCAGGGATTCAAGAGGCAATCTTTTGGAAAACCCACAAAAGTTGCAGCAATTGTTGGAGGATTATAAGGTACATACCTATATCAGTGGACACCAACATTCCTACTATCCTGCAAAGAAGGGGAAGTTAGAATTGCTGAATGCGGGAGTGGCAGGGTCTGGTGCTAGGGCGTGGTTGGGGGAAAACCGCCCCCCGGAAAATACGATAACCATTATAGACCTTTTTGAAGATGGTGATCGATTAGAATATACGACCTACACCATTAAAGAAAGGGATGCTGCCAAAATGGAAATCCTGGAAACATCTCAATTTCCTTCCTCCATGTACGGCGTTAATGGCCATATTATACGTCGCGATATAAATACGGATTTTACCCGAGCCGAAGGAAATTTGATGTCGGTTAACGGGAATATTGCAGGCAATACAATCTTAGGTAATGGAAAAGTGTTTGCAGAAATCCGTGGGAACACCTTATTCCTGGAGGGCAAATTGGTGCTTCTCAATGGATCTTTTTCCAAGGATGCTTCCGTAAGTTTGGGGCTAGGGAGAAATACCGAAGCGGGTAAAGCTATAGAAGTTTTAAAAGTAGTCCGGAAAAAAAGGGGGCAACTAGCCTTTAAGGGAGAAATGATATTGAGCCGAGATCTAAAAGAATCCCTTGCTGTGGGTGGTCTGAACATTTTGGTGTTATGGGAGGATCAGGAATATAGAACTCAGTTATACCCGGTTGGCAATAGTTCACCGGAAGCCTCGGAAATACTATCACACCTATCCAAAAACACCTATGGGATAAGAAATCTTGAAACTATATATGAGGTAGAATGGCAACCTTCTTTGGATAAGGACGGGGATTTTGTATCCTACACCTATCAATTAGCGGAAGATCCCGACTTTAAGAACCTCATATGGCAACAGAAAACGGGCAGGGAAGTCTTATTTAAAACTACGGAGAATACGTGGTACAAGCTCTTGTCGGGATTAGAAGAAGGGAAAGCTAAAGTTTTTTACCATCGGGTCCTCTCCTCTGACGGGAGTCACACCGCCGCTTCAAAAACAGAAGTGCTCAACCTAATTAAATCAGACGAGCCTTTGGAAGATTTTGCGGAAATAGTGGCCCCGAATTATGAGTTTGTCAATAGAATTGTTCCTTCTGCAGGGGGATATGGTGCCGTTTGGGATGGTAGTAATAAACTTTGGTTGGCTGATTATAACAAGGGTTTTGTGATAAGAACTGCGGAAGGAGAACCCGCAACTTTTTCACCTTTGCAAGATGTTACGATCAGTGGAACCGATTATCAACTTAGCCCAGTGAATGGGGTAGGGGTAGATTTAGATGGTAATATTTTGGCGGGAATTAATAGGCGACTCATTAAAATTGATGCCAATACTGGTAAAGGTATAGCAATATGGGAGGTGCCAAAAGGGGAGCGTGCCATAACGGCTCCGAGGGTCAACAAGGGTGGCGAGATTTATGCTATGTCCCTTTTTGCCGATGACCCCAACTATGTACTGAAGCAAAATACAGAAGATACTACCAAATTTGATTTGGTAAGGACCTTAGCACTAAAAGATAGGATTTTGGCGCGTACGTTCGATATGAGTCCAGATGGTGCGACCTTGTATTTCCCCGATCCCGGAATGGCTAGAATACAAGTGTACGGAAGCACCGATGGATACAATTATCAGCAAGAAGAATCCATTACTAGTACGTATGGTGGTAGCAGTGCCTTACGGGTAACTAGGAACAATACGTTTTATGTGGCTACCAGGTCTAGTGGAATTTCACCCTCTACCTTTCATTATAGGGATGCGAATAAAAAACAGGTATGGACCTTGGAACTTCCCGATTTAGATGGAGCGGAACCCAGGGGTTTGGGTGTGTCCCCAGATGAAAAAACCCTTGTCTTTTGTAGTTGGGACAAGGGTGGGGGGTATTATATGTTTCGGTTAAAGGAGTAAGGTGAAATCTCAATCCCCTAATAATTTTATCTCCAGTTAGGAAATGTATGCCAGTGGAGCTAGTAAGTTTATGAATCTGTTACTAAGGTTGTCTTTTTTCTTTTGGACAACATCCAAAGTCCGATCATGGTAAACGCAGCATTCACTAACAAAATTTCAAATCCAAAACGGAACCCATTAAACCAGGTTTCTGAATTTTGGTCCAGAATAATCGATAATATAGGCGATAGGATACAGATTAGCGGCACCAACTTGTCGTGGATCTTTTGTTTGAACAAGAGTCCGAAGGCAAATAGGCCTAACAAGGGGCCGTAGGTAAATCCGGCAACTTTAAAAACCGCACTTACCACACTACTGTCGTTAAAGGCGTTGAAGATTACAATCACCGCAAACATTAAAAAAGTAAATCCTATATGTACATATTGTCTAATGTTCTTTTGAGAGCTTTGTTTTTTTCTAATATCCAGAATATCTACGCAAAAAGATGTGGTAAGGGCAGTTAACGCAGAATCGGCACTGGAAAAGGCAGCGGCCACTATTCCAATAAGGAATACTATTCCTGCCAGAACGCCAAAATAATTCAGGGCCAATAAGGGGTAAAGGTCGTCCGTACGTTCTGGGATAGCAATATTATGGCTAACCGCATATTCGTAAATAAGGACTCCAAGAATCAGGAACAACATGGTAGATAGGAAGAACGTCACTGAAAACCATAAAATATTTTTCTGAGCATCTTTAATATTCTTACATGTTAAGTTTTTTTGCATCACGTTCTGATCCAAACCATTCATGGCAATGGTGATAAAAACCCCAGCTAAAAATGTTTTATAGAAATTGCGATTGGATAACCAATCCCATTCAAAAATTTTAGACATCGGATTGGAGGCCACCACTCCATAAAGGTCTCCCAGTTTTAAATCTAAATGCTGTAAAATCACCACAATACTAATGATGACGGCAGCCAATAGAAAGGTGGTTTGCAAGGTGTCTGTATATACAATGGTCCTGATGCCTGCTTTATAGGTGTATAGCCAAATCAATAAAATAGTAATAAATACTGTTACCCAAAATGGGATTCCAAAGGCATTAAAAAAGGCAATTTGTAGGACCAAGGCAGCGAGAAAGAGGCGGAAGGAAGCGCCAATGGTCTGGGAAATAATGAATAAGGTTGCTCCTGTTCGGTACGATTTTATCCCGAAGCGGTCTTTTAGATATTCATAGATGGAAATTAAGTTCAGCTTATAAAATAGCGGGATAAGTACAAAGGCAATAATGGCATAACCTACCATATTACCCATTACAAACTGAAGGTAGGTCCAGGCAGTGTTGCCTACCTCTCCAGGGACGGAAATAAAAGTGACCCCAGAAAGGGAAGCGCCAACCATCCCATATGCCACTAAATACCAGGGCGACGCTTTGTTACCAGTAAAGAATGTGTTATTATCCGATTTTTTGGAGGTGAAATAACTAATGGCCATAAGCATTCCAAAATATGCTGCAATAACTCCAAAAACAATCAATGGGCTCATAGGTACTTAGTTTTAATCGATATTCAATTCAAAAAATTCACTTTGGTTGCCTGTTCTATCCACTGCTGTTAGGCCGACTTTAATAATGGGGAATTTACCATTTTCTTGGGCAAATGGAATGCTGATGGATTTAGTTCCTTGGTTTGCGATGATATGTTCCCATCTTTTGCCCTGGTGTTGGTAATATAATACCCATCTAAAAACTTTAAATTCCTCTAAATGGCTCCATGATAACGTAATAGATTCCTGCTCCTTTTCTATTTGTAGGCTTGGTGGTGCAAGGGGTGAATTGTTGAGCCATGGGGAGGGAGGAACCAAAGTTTTATTGCTATAAGGGCCTTGTTTTATGGCCAATGCCAAACTATCGTATTTAATTAATGGGGCAATGCTCCAATGTACGGCACCTTTGCTTTTGGGTACCATACCGCGGGTAATCATAATCTGATTAATTACTTCGTCCGCATTTTTTTCATCCCCACCTTGGTCTACGCTCATGCCCGGCCATAGGTGAAGTTGCTTGGTATTTTCGCTTTGCCACCACCCCAAAAGCTCTGGAAAACTTTGGCCCTTTTTATTGACTTTCCAATACAGTTGTGGGGTGTAGTAATCTACCCAACCTTCGTTTAGCCATAGTTTGGCATCTGCATAAAGTTTGTCGAATTGATCTAAGCCCACCACGGATTCCGGGTAGCCTGGTCTCCATATACCAAAGGGGCTTAAGCCGAATTTTACGTGAGGTTTGGATTCTTTTATCTCGGTATATACGTTTTTTATAAAGGTATTTACACTGTTGCGTCTCCAATCCGATCGGGATAATTTACCGTCAGAGTCTAAGTATGCTTGCCAGCTAACGTCATCTGGGAAATCTTTCCCATTATTATAAGAGTCATAGGGGTAAAAGTAATCGTCGAAATGTATCCCATCTACCTCATACCGATTTACAATATCCATTACCACAGCTAGGGAATGATCTTGGGTTCCTTTTAAGGATGGATCCATCCAATACATTCCATTTTCCAGTCCGACCACTAATTCAGGATTGGTTTTTATGATGGATTTATCGCTAATTTCTCCGCCTGCAGTATGATGCGCACGATAAGGATTAAGCCATGCATGCAACTCCAAACCTCTTTCGTGTGCCGCCTGAATCCAAAACTGCAAGGGGTCATAATCTGTTTCCGGTGCACTGCCTTGTTTTCCGGTTAGGTAATAGGACCAGGGTTCTAGATTGCTTTTATAAAGGGCATCTGCCTGCGGGCGGACCTGAAATATAACTGCATTAAAATTGTGTTCCTCTAAGAAGTCTAACAGTTTTAGGGCTTCCTTTTGTTGTTCGTCGACAGGAAGTCCTGGGGAACTGGGCCAGTTGATGTTAGCGACAGTGGCCACCCATGCGGCTCGGAACTCCTCTATATTATAGGGTGTTTTTGGATCCCATTTTACGGCTTTTTTATTGGTGCTGGTCGTTGCGATAGGTTTCTTGCCTAGGTAGGTTGAGGTTTTGGAGGAAGCACATCCGATAAAGAGGAATATAAAAATCCCTATTAAGAATAGGTAAAGGGGGCTATTTTTCATTGGATTAAAAAATTGAATTTAGAAATGGAGGTCTTTTAATATTTGAATACCTTACAATATTAAAAAAAAAGTACTTCAGAGCCTTGCTCTGAAGTACTTTAGAAAAAAAAATAACAACAAATGTTATTCCCATCCGGGGTTTTGTTCCAAAGTTACCCCTTGATCTTGGTAAAGTGTAATTTGATCTAATGGGATTGGGCTAAGATATACTCGTTCATTATCCAGTACTCGGAGAGATGCGGTTGCAGAAGCAGGAATAATGTATCCTTCTTCACCGTCCGTTAACGAGATATCATTCAGTTCACTATCAGGATAATCGGACTTCTTGATCCAAGCTCCTTGGTTAATATCGGGATTAGCTAACATATCCACATAACCCAATTTCTTCCAGCGTTTAAGATCGTCCAATCTATATCCTTCCATCATCAATTCTACTCTTCTTTCCCTACGTATTTCCCAAAGGAGGGCAGGTACTTCTGGATCTCTATTGGGATCGTCATAAGCTATGCCACCTACAGCAGGCAACTCTCCAGCCACTTCCAAATGTGGCAGATCAACACCTACGCGGTCTCTCAATACATTGATGGATTTGTCCAGATCGCCTTGCGATACTCCGGCTCCTCCTAAAGTGGCCAATTCCGCTACCGCTTCAATGTAATTTAGCAATACTTCCCCGTATCTTATAATTGGGGCATCCGTTGGATTTAAATTAGAGCTTCCTATGGGATCGTCCTTTATGCTTTCATTTAAAAACTTATGTGACGCAATTCCAGTTGTGGAATGGTTAGGCGCTACGCCGTTGATCCTTAGCTCTGTTGATACAAAGGTCTCATAAATTCTACCGTCCCTATCGGCCATTACCTTATCAATACCTTGATCTCCTTGGTACAAGGTGGAAAGGGAAATTGGCAATCCATCTTTCGCAAGATATGATTCAATGGCATTTCTGGAAATTCCTGTTTGGGGTTCCTTATTATTATAGCTGTTCAGGGCATGGGTAATAAGACCTGGCTCATATTCTCTGTAAAGGATAACCTCTGGATTTGAGGAAAGACTTAGCGAATTAAATACCTCCCTATAGTTGGCAAGGGAGTAATTTCCTGTGTTTACGATTTGATCGGCAGCCCATTTTGCTGCTTCCAAATATTCAGAGGCCTTAGCGCTGTTATTTTCGTGATATTTCTGCCAAGTACCCTCGTATAGCATGATGCGCGACATGAAGGCAAGTACTACATCTTTATTAACTTCAAGTCCATCATTGTCTACGGATGCCCTAACATTGGCAGCTGCAAATGTTAGGTCTTCCAACACCTTATCCATTACAAACGTACGATCATCCCTTGTTTTATATAATTGATCGTTATCTTCTTCAGACAACTCCTGGTCAAAGTAAGGTACATCTCCAAATCTGGCAACGAGGTCATGATATTCCATAGCCCTGAAAAACCTTCCTATTCCGGTCCAGTGGTCTATAGCTTCTTGTTCCATGGGAACAGTTTGTACCCGATTGATAAAGATATTGGATTTTCTTACCCAACCAAAGCCCCATCCCCCACCTGAAGTAGGTACTTGCAATGCAAATCTTGGTGGATTGGTAGGTGCAAAATCATCGTTTAGGGATTGTCCGGAAAAGTAATTTCCCCAGGTATACCCAGAACCGTAGCCTTTAAAATATCCAGTGTAGAAACCAAAGGCAAAGGTTTTTACATTGCCTTCGCTGGTCCAGAAGGTCTCGTCCACCAACATATCTTGTGGGGGCACGTCCAATAAGTCATCTTCACACCCTACAAATGCAATAAGGCAAAGGAAAAGTAGTGCTATTTTATGTATTGTCTTCATATTTTATTTATGTTAAAATTTATAGAGATAATTGTAGTCCAAAAGAATATGATCTTCTAAATGGATAGACCCTTCCGAATGTTGAGGTGTCATTGGTGCCTGCGTTGGTATAGTCTACTTCAGGATCTACTGGAATTTGTATTCCACTAAATTCAAATAAATTCTCTCCACTTAGGTACAATCTCAGTCGATCTACTTTTAACTTGTTTAACACAGATTTTGGAAAGGAGTATCCTAGCGTAATATTCTTCATACGTAGGTAAGACATGTTAAGTAAATATTTGGTTTGTGGTAAAAAGTTCATCCTGCTGTTGCTTTGGCCTTGGTCGTTAGGTCTAGGGTAGTAAGCATTTGTATTCTCAGGAGTCCAATGGTTAAGTTGGTGCTCGTACCAACCTTCCCCATATCTATATCCGGGGATAAATACAGGACCGTTGGCCCAGAAGTCACGTTTTCCAACTCCCTGCATAAATAAGCTAAGGTCTATCCCTTTAAAATCTGCTCCCAATTGGATTCCGTATTGGTATCTAGGGGTAGAATTACCAATTACCTTCATATCACCCGAATCGCCTACTGTGTTGGTGCCATAATCTATTACGCCATCTCCGTTAAGATCCTTGAACTTAACATCTCCAGGTCCATATTTAAACCAAGAATTTGTTTCAAAAATATCTTGGTTGGGTACGCCACTGGCATAAGTGCCGTCGGTGTTAAAGTCGTCTTCGGTAAAAAACCTATCCGTTTCGTATCCCCAGATCTCTCCTAAGTTTCTGCCTTCATAATTGGAGTATATACTTTCGGTTGTGTTGGAGAATTTCGTCAATTTTTCTTTGAAATCTGTCAAGGTAACCAATGCATTTATTCGAAGGTCATTGCTAAACTGATGTTTGTAATCCAAGCTCAACTCCCAACCTTTGGTCTGTAGTTCACCAAAGTTACGTCTTGGTGAGGATGTTCCAAAGCTGCTTGGAAGGGTTACCCCTGAACTGTGCATGTCACTAACGGTTCTTTCGTACCAATCAAAGGTCATCCCCAATTTGTTATTGAAAAATTTAGCGTCCAAACCAAAGTCCAAGGTGGTCACTGTTTCCCAAGTCAAAGAGGAAGGCAATGCACCAGGAGTTCCAGTAGTCACTTGATTACCTCCGTTAATAAGCCATCCGGAAGAACTAGAGGACATAATTCGGTATATACTGGATAAATAGGTGTTCTGATTTCCTACAGAACCATAAGAGGCTCTAAGTTTTAGGAACGTAAGAGTTGGGTCCAACGCCTCCATAAAGCTCTCTTCAGTTAGGATGTAACCTGCGGATGCCGAAGGGAAATAACCCCATTTATTATCAGATGATAACCTAGAGGAACCATCATACCTGGCATTTACTTCCAACAACAATTTGTTTTTATAGGCATAGTTTACCCTGCCAAAGAAACCTAATGTATTCCATTTGTTCCTATCGCCACCAACAAACTGATCTCCAGTTGCAAGTGCCAACTCTCCTTGGTCTGGATTTAAAAGATCCCTTCTTTGTGAGTAATGGTACCATGAATCAAATTTTTCCATATCCCCTCCAAAGGTGAATTTAAATTCGTGATCACCGAGATCTTTTTCATAGACAAGATAGGCCTTTGCCGTATTTCTTCTACTCCACTGAGAGTTGTATTGTACACGGTCATAGGCAGAGCTACTGTAAGGGACATAGGAGAAGTCTGCTCCCTGAGCCCAGAAATTATAGGCAGACAAAGTACCGCCCACTTGTTTTTCGTGTTCTTCAACCCTATCATGTGTAAAATCAAAGTTAATTGCTAAATCTTTAATTGGAGTTATGGTGGTCCCTAAATTAATACGTGAGAGGCTATAATTATTTTCGTTCATTTTAGCTTGTTCCACTTCTGAGATATGGTTTCTGAAAGGTTTTCCATCTACAGTTCCATATGGGTAGAATGCTGGCCATCTTGTAGTATAGTACCACGCATCGTAGGTATTGGATCCAAATTTAAACGGTTCCGTTTGCGAAGAATTATTATGCAGCACCTTTGCCCTGATATCCAACCAATCCGTTACAGTAGAATTAATGTTAAGGTTTAGGTTGTATCGTTCGTATTTATCCGGATTTGTTTTATAAACCCCACCTTGATTTAAATAACCAAGTCCAAGATAGTAGGTAGTGTTTTCACCACCGCCTGTAAGAGAAAAATCCTGTTTTTGCTGAGGTGCCCATTTTTTGACAAATAGCTTTCTAGGATCCCATGATCTATAGAAAAATAGGTTGCCATCCCTTACTTCATAATCCCTTCCTTCAACCATATCCATTCCTAGGTCCTGTCCTGCATACTGCTGGTCCCAATCCCTCATTTTTTCGATGGCCAGTTGGTCTATTCGCATTCCTACCACCCCATAAGATTGTAGGGACGGTATTCTCCTGTTAACGGCAGCAAAGGCCATTTCAGCACCATCCGCAGCAGGCGCTACTTGAGGGGTAACCGTTGGTGTTGCCCACGAAAAGTTATTGGAGTAATTTACAGAGGGAGCCCTATTCTTCTTTCCTTTTTTGGTGGTGATTAAAATAACTCCCCATGCTCCACGTGCTCCATATATAGAAGTAGAGGCAGCATCTTTTAAGACCGATATTTCTTCAATATCCTCTGGGTTTATAGACTGTAGGTTTGGAATTTCCACGTTGTCTACAAGAATTAAAGGTTGTGCCCCGCCACCAGTACCTAAGGTGCCAACAGACCCCCTAAGTTTAATAGTAGGGTTCTCCCCAATCTGTCCACTGGGCGAAGTAATAGTTAGGCCGGGGGTAGCACCCTGTAATCCTCTAGCTACATCCGTAATGGGTCTTGAAGTCAATACGTCCGTGTTTACTGCAGTTACCGCTCCGGTAACATTTCTTTTTTTCTGACTTCCATAACCTACTACAACAACCTCGTCCAAACCTTCTACATTGGTTTGAAAGATAATCGAGAAGTTGGTTTTGCTGCCTATGGTAACTTCTTGTTTAAGAAATCCTAAGGAAGAAAATACAAGTACCGTGTTATTGCTCTCAGGTACTTGCAGGGTAAAATTTCCGTCAAAATCGGAAGTAGTTCCGTTGGTAGAGTTTTTCACATAGACTCCTGCTCCTGGGATAGGAACCCCTTCAGAGTCGTGAATCTCACCGGTTACTGTTTTTGTCTGTCCCCATAATTGGATGGAGCATAGGAGTGCCAGGAACAAAAATGATTTTTGAAATCGTTTTTCCATAATCTGTGTTAGTTTAAATTAAGTTAGTTTTTAGTCGGTAATAGAAAGTGTCCTCATTACGCAGGACTGGAAAATAGGAATGTTTAAAAGTCATAGTGAATTGTTAATTTTTGGTTAATTAATGACTAGTGTCACTGGTCTTGTTCACTTAGAGGAGTTGCAATTATTTGCCATTTTAAAAGAAAATAGTGCTTTTCCTTTTCAAAAATAGGCAAATAATTGCATTCTCTGCAGTTTTATGCAGTTATTTTTCAATTTGTCTTCAATTTTATGCAATGACATTGTTAATTGTTTATCTTTGCTGTAAGTGTTATAGTTATGTTAAAAGCCGAGCGACAGCAAATAATTTTGAATGAAGTTAGGAGGCACAACAGGGTGTTGTTGCCTGATATGGCGGACCTCGTAAATGTGTCTGTGGATACTGTAAGGAGGGATATTAAGGAATTACACCGCGATAAGAAACTGCAAAAAGTTCACGGGGGAGCAATTTCCTTGGGTTTCCATAATTATCATTTTCAGGTTAATGAAATTTATTCCAAGGACAAGAAATCTGGGATAGCAGAGAAGGCAATTACCTTATTAAGGGATGGGCAAGTAATTTTGTTTACCGGTGGAACCACTAATATGGAATTAGCTAGATTGTTGCCTGTTAATTTAAAGTTGACTTGTTTTACACCTAGTTTGCCAGTGGCTAATCAATTGTTGACCAAGCCCAATGTTGAGATTATTTTTATAGGAGGACAAATATCAAAGGATGCCCAGATAACAATTGGAGGAAGTGCTATTAATATGCTATCCGAAATCTCCGTGGATCTTTGTTTTCTGGGATCTCATTCAATTGATCTTACCCATGGCCTAACGGAATTTGACTGGGAGATAGTTCAGTTGAAGAAGGCCATGATCAAGGCTTCTAGAAGGGTAGTGGTTCCGGTTATATCAGAGAAATTAAACACCATACAACGTTATAAAATATGCGATATAGATGATGTTGATACGTTGATTACTGAATTAAATCCACAAAATTCCCTATTAGATTTTTATCAGAATAAAGGATTCAATATTTTGTAAAAATTTTAGAACCCACTTAACGTGATACATGATAATTAAAAATATGATTAAGAATTTCTTCTAATTGCGGACTTATTACCTTGCTTCTGTAATTTTAAATTTATTTTGAGCTATAAATGTATCGAATTTTAAGTGACATGTTTCTGTTATTTTTGTGAGTGAAATTTATATGGCCAATGGATAACAATATTTTATATTTAACAATACAATACTATTAAGCATGTCAGATTACAATAGAATTACCGAAATGCCATCCGATTATTCAGATTTGGAATTAATGGATACGGTTACGATCCTCAAAAGTATTAATGAGGAAGATAAAAGAATAGCAGAGGCGGTAGAAAAGGAGATACCGGCCATCACCAAATTGGTAGATGCCTTGACGGAAAGGTTTAACGAAGGTGGTAGGTTATTTTATATAGGGGCAGGAACCAGTGGTCGACTTGGTATTTTGGATGCCTCTGAGATTCCGCCTACCTTCGGTTTGCCCCATGATCGGGTAATAGGATTGATCGCTGGAGGCGATATTGCTATTAGACAGGCTGTTGAAAATGCAGAGGATGATGCCTCGCAAGCATGGAAGGATCTAGAGGTTTATAAGGTCACCAAAAATGACACTGTAGTGGGGATAGCTGCTTCCGGTACAACTCCTTATGTAATTGGTGGGGTAAAGGATGCCGCTGCCTATGGCTTGTTAACCGCATGTATTACCAACAATCCAGGTTCTCCCTTGGCAGAAGCAGTAGAGATTCCTATTGCAGTGAATGTAGGACCAGAATTTCTTACGGGAAGTACAAGGATGAAAAGTGGAACGTCGCAGAAGCTGGTCCTTAATATGATTTCCACTGCCTTAATGATCAAAGTTGGGAGGGTAAAGGGTAATAAGATGGTGAATATGCAACTTAGCAATATTAAGTTGGTAGACCGTGGCACCCGTTATTTGGTAGAAGAACTAAAATTGGAGTATAAAGAGGCAGAAATTTTATTGAAAAGATACGGTTCCGTAAAGAAGGTAATCGATGCCCAAAAAGGATAAGCTTATTTTTTTACGATTTTAGATACCTCTTCAGGGGTAACAAGGGCTTTGCTCTTATTGCCCCATGAATTTAGGATGTAATTCATTACATCTGCTATCTCCCCATCGTCCAGTCCCATGGTGGGCATCGTATTATTATAGGTAATTCCATTGACCACAATTTCTCCCTGTTGGCCAAATTTTATACCCCGGATACTTTCCTCCCTTTTCTGCAATAAATAATCGGATTTGGCCAAAGGCGGGAAAGTTTTTTTCACTCCTTGTCCATTTGGCAAATGACAGGTAACACAAAAATCAGAGTAAATATCTGCGCCTCTTTTAATACTTTCCTCCAGTTCTTTGTCCTGAAAAAGAAAAACGGATAGTGAAATTATGGTGGAAATATAGATCAAAACTACCAACTTCATAAGTGCTTATTGAGTGTTTATAGGCTTTGAATTTACTTTTTTTATCATTTAGAGGAGCATTTATAGGAGAATACAACGTCTATAACCTTCTTACTGTGTTGGTGGAGATTGCATTCAATTAAAATGAAAATTTCCCACGGGAAAATCTTTATGGTCCTATATGTACCGCTATTGGTTAAAAGAATATAGTAGAAAGGAAAAAAGATGTATTATTCTTTTGGGACCAATTTATAGATTCCTTTTCCTTCTACTGCCACATAGATAAATCCGTCGGGTGCCTGTCTAACATCGCGCACCCTCCCAAGGTCGGTCATAAGTTTTACCCGGTTCACCACCTTATTGTTTTTTAGTTCCAATCGTTCCAAATATTGAAATTTCAAGGAACCTACTAATAGGCTTCCTTTCCAGTTAGGGTATTTATCACTGGTTACAAAAGCCATTCCACTTGGAGCAATGGAGGGTACCCAATAATAAATTGGTTGTTCCATTCCTTCCATTTCGGTCTTGTCGGTGATTGGTGTTCCACTATAGTTTATCCCGTAGGTGATAACCGGCCAGCCGTAATTTTTTCCTTTTTCCACTATATTAATCTCGTCCCCACCCTGTGGTCCGTGCTCATTTATCCAAATTTCCCCTGTATTGGGATTTTTGATCATTCCTTGTGGGTTTCGGTGACCGTAACTGTAAATGGCGGTTTTAGCCTCTGGGGTGTCCACAAAAGGATTGTCTGATGGAATGCTTCCATCGGTATTTATTCGATAA
The DNA here is from genome assembly GCF_041320605.1 of Arenibacter antarcticus. Lineage (NCBI taxonomy): Bacteria > Pseudomonadati > Bacteroidota > Flavobacteriia > Flavobacteriales > Flavobacteriaceae > Arenibacter > Arenibacter antarcticus. The sequence continues at coordinate 192,327 of NZ_CP166679.1, read as the reverse complement.
ATCTTTCCTCCATCCCTGGTAATGTCCTGGGGGTTAACATCTCGATCCCCACGTTCCCCAATGGAAAAATATAAATATCCGTTATTGTCAAATTCGATCCGCGAACCAAAATGATGCCCTTTTGTTGTGTTTGGGCTTGCTTTGTAAAGTACCTCGTTATCGGTTAAACTATTTCCATTCAGTTTTGCACGCATAATGGCGGTATGCCCGCCTTTTTCTTCTCCTTCTTCAGAAGCGTAGGAGATATAAATCCAACCATTGTTTTGGTAATCTGGGTCTATTGCAACGTCTAACAAACCGCCCTGACCTCTATTATAGACGGTGGGGGAGTTATTGATAATTGTTTTACTGCCATCTTTAAAATGGATTAGATTCCCAGATTTTTCGGTAATCAACATACTGCCATCAGGCAAAAACGCCATTCCCCACGGAATCTGTATTTCACTGATAATAAGTTGGGGGGTGAAGGTGATTTCGATTGGGGTATTTACTTCATTTTCAGGTTGTTGAGCGCAGGAATAAGTTAGGCTTATGAACGCTAAGAGCAGTAGAGAAATACTATTTTTCATAATTCAACGTTAAATTATTAATATTTTGCCTTAAATCATAAAGATAATTATAAAATATAAGTATAAAACATTACCTGAAAATATAATTTGATCCCAAATCCAAATATATTTTAAAAACCTACTTAACCTATGCTTCCACAAAAACCACGGCACCTCCTGTATGCCTCTTTGTTGATAATGCTATCAATAGTCTGTACCTCTGCAGTAGCAAAATCAATAATCTATAAATTAGCTGCAGATATTTCGACTGCATTAAAAATTGTTGATTCCAGTAAAGAATTTAAAATTCATTCTGAGACAGCATTGACTTCCCTAAATAACGGAAGGGATGGTTTAGAGGAACTAAGTTTGGTTCCTGCAATGATGGGTCCCTCTATTATCATCAATGCGGATGGTTATGATGTTTGTAACAATGATGGTAGTATGATGGCAAGTTATACCCTATGTGGTGATTTTGATGATCGACTTGTGGCGTTACAGAGTTCTTACAGTAGTTACGATTGGCAACAGTATAAACCAACAGTCGGCTGTGTTTTTAATGTAGATGATGAATGTGCCAATACCAGTCTTAGTTGTTGGGAAACCATTAGTAATAGCAATACATTTAACATCGATGCTAGCATCATTAATTCTTCAACTGGGGCAGGGTATAGGGTTAGGGTTAATGGTACTGGTCCATATTACTACTTTAATGTTAAGAAAAATACCATAACCCAAACATTTGTAAAAAGAAATTTTATTTGTAGTGTTCCTGGAAGGATTCAAATCACTAATCTTCCCAGTTCCTATGAGTACAGTATAGACAATGGAAGTGGTTTTGGATCATGGCAAGGGCCTATTTTCGACAATTTGATGCCCGGGACCTATGTGGTAAAGGCAAGGTTGAAAAACACCCAAAACACCTGTGAATATTTATATGATACCATAGAAATCGAACAAAGGGATATCGATATTGATCTTACTTTTATAGATGCACAATGCAGTGGGGATACCGGAAGCATTTCAGTGGCGGTCCATAATGTTCCTGGGTCATATAGGTATACGTTGTTGGACGTTAATGGGACACCACAGGAATTCACCTCTTTTATACCTGCTAACAATTATGTTTTTAGTGCTGTGGGTTTTGGCAGGTATAGCGTAAGGGTAGAAACACAGCAATGTATGGGAGATGCTGCTTTAGGAATTGCTCCTCCATCCCAAGATTTGGATGTCAATGGTAATCCCATTGTAATAGGGGAAGGAATTGTTGCCCTGGATGCATCTACCGAGGTCAATAATAGTTTTGGTTGTAGCGTTGCCAGTGTGGGTATTGCGGTTAGAACTTCGGGAGGGACGGCGCCATATACATTTAGAGTAAATGGTACGGGGCCTTCCAGTAGCCCATATTCCGATAATACCGTCTATACCGTTACTAGCCCAGGATCTTATGATTTTTTAATTACCGATAGTAATGGATGTACCATTACCGCTTCTGCCAGTGTAGAGGAATTAACTCCCCCCCATATTACAGTTAGTGGAATAGATGGTACGTGCACCAATGGAGGTGCCAAACTGAATTTTAATGTAGTAGATGCAAAGGGGTATAATTTGTTTTTTAGGGCGAGCCCAAGTGAATCCTGGACTACCAATCCAATGATTACCGTTCCAGCGGGCAGCTATAATACCATCCAAGTACGATACCAACAAGGTGGTTTCGACTGTATTTTGGACTTACCTAATTCCGTAAATGTTGCTACCACCGGGGTTATATCTGGAAATGCCGTAAAAATCTCAGATAGGACCTGTGATGGCATGGGAGGGACCAATGGGGGAGAAATTGAGTTTCAGGGTCCCTTTACGGGAGGTTCTGGAAGTGGTTATGTCTTTAGTATATCTGGGGATGCCCCCGCCAACTTTAGTACACAAACAGTCTACAATAATTTGGCTCCCGGAACCTATACCCCAATAATAAGGGATAGTGGTGGGTGTCGTTTGGAATTGACTCCGATAACCATTCATAATATTGATCCCCCAACAGCAATTGCTTTTGCCCAAAGTAATGTAAACTGTTCTGCGGGAACCGTAGACGTGGAATTAGCGGTTACCAGTAATTACCTCATTGCCAAATATGAGGTTATTGGTCCAGGTCCTACAATTGACAATGGGACTGATGCTGTATTTACAGGATTGAATACTGCAACGGCATATCAATTTAGAGTAACCGATGTAAATGGTTGTTCCTATACCAATAGTTTTACCCCTACAACAATTAGTTCTATTCGGGTGCGGGTAAAGTTGGGCGGGGATACACAGGTTTGTATCGGAGCTAGTGACGGTACAGGTGCCTTTTTTATAGACGGTTTTTACAACAACTATACCTATAATATTAACGGCGGACCCGAAAGTGCGCCACAAAGTGGAGATGAGGTGGTGTTGTCCCCATCTGGTATGGGTACTTATATAATTACGGTAACCGACGTTGATACAGGTTGTACGGATACAAATTCTATCAGTATTTTGGAGCCTTCATCTGCGTTATCATTAACGGCTACGGTTACCGCTATGAGCTGTGCTAATAGCAATAGAGGTAGGGTAGTGGCCAATTCTTCCGGTGGATGGGGTGATCATAAGTATACATTGACACCTCCTACGGGACCAGCGAATGGTCCAACATCAAGTAGAACGTTCGGAAACCTGACTCAAGCGGGAGCTTATACATTGACCCTTACCGATTCTGAGGGATGTACAGAAGTTTTCAATTTTAACCTTACTCCTATAAGTGCTCCAACCATTACTTTGGATGCTGGAGCCTCGGATTTTTGTTATGTTCCAGGGACTGGTGCTGTTTTAGCGGTGAATTCAACTGCAGGGACTGCACCCATATCCAGTCATCTATATCGTATCATCGGACTAACATCTTGGCAGCCCAGTCCTTTGTTTACTGGAGTACCTCAAGGAAATCATACGATTGAGGTGATTGATGACAATAGTTGTAGGCACAGTATAAATGTTACCGTTAATCCTATACTGAGGGTGACTACGAGTATAGAAAGCGAGATACCTTGTGGCATTAATCCCGGGCAGATACGTGTCCGTGTTTCCGGGGGATACCGCACAGGAACCGGACCTAAGCAGTATGAGGTTAGTTCAGATGACGGAGTAACCTATGGAGCTTCACAAGCATTGGTTTCCAATAATTTTTTATTTGATACATCAAATCCCGGTACTTATGTTTTTAGAGTTACCGATAATGAGGGATGTATTGCCGATTCCAATCCTTTGGTATTAAGTCCGCCTGAAAATATTGCGCCCGCAAGTTTTTCAGTTTTTCCTCCTACATGTGGCGAAACGGATAGCGGTAGGGCAATAATCAGTCCAGATGGCACTAGCGGGGTAGCACCGTACGAAGTAAGTTTTGAGGGAGGTACATTCTCATCACAATCAGTATATTCCAATTTAAATGCAGGACAAACCTATACATTTATTGTTAGGGATGACAGAGGGTGTATGACTATTTTACAAAATTTGACGATTCCAAATGCTGGGCCTGCTCCTGATGCAACTGTCAATGCAAATTTGGCAACCTGTAATTCGGGGACGGTTGAAGGGTCAATCGATGTGACTGCAGTAACAGGGGGTGCTCCGGATTTTATATATATATTGGAAAACCAATTTGGTGTTGAACTAGACAGAATTGGTCCAACATCAAGTACTACTGAAACTTTTAATAACGTAATCCCAGGCCTTTACACAGTAGTAACTTTGGATGCCAGTGGATGTAGAGATGAAGATGTTGTTGTCGTTGATGATTCAGATTTAGATATTGTTCCTGACTCGGTAACTGCACCAGTTTGTGCTATTGGCGGATTTACGAATACAGTCGAAATTAATGGAGGAGACGGAACCTTAGGTTTTGAAATACGGTTGGTGACAAATCCAATAAGTAGTTTTGTTCCTGTAAATAGCCCACCAAGAAGGCATACATTCAATAACCTGCAGTATGGTGTAAGTTATACTGTAGAGGTGTTGGACGTGGCTACTGGCTGTTCTTATATTGAAGTTATTGATCCTATAGATGGTCCTTTGCCTTTGGATGTTACTGCTACTTCTACTGCGGGTTTTTGCGATGCAACCCGAAACGGACAAATAGAGTTCACCATTACTGGCTTCAATTCAGGTGATGATTTATTGATTGAGATTTACAATGTGGATGATGGTACATTACATAGTACTGATAATCCGACAAATGTAACCAGTATTTCTTATGTGAATACATTTGGAACCTTACCTGGCAATTATCAGGTAATTGTTACCAATCAAACAGATAGTTGTAGCGATGGAGCATTAATTACTATTAATCAAAACCTTCCTGACATTGATATTTTGATTGAAGAGCCTGCAAATTGTAATGCAGATGGACAATTTACGGTAGTTGGCTCAGGTGGTTCAGGTGGTCCTTATGAGTTTGCATTTGGTCCTACGGGATTTGATCCAACAGCTACTTTTTCTACTGTGACAACCTTCACTGGGCCTGCAGGGAACTATGATGTTTACGTAAGGGATGCTAGTGGCTGTACTTCTTTTGATATTGCCACCTTAATTGATTTGAATCCAGTATTACCACCACCGACAATAAGTGTAGTAAATCAATGTGTGGTTACAGCTACCTCATTTGAGATTTATGTTTCTATACCAAATAGTGTGGATACACCTAGGTTTACTTTGGGGGGAAGTACCCAAATAGGAGTGCTAAATGGAGCTGTATATGAGGCTACTTTTTATGTAAATAGCCCAGGAGCTTATACTGTTGATGTGGTTGATGCGAATGGTTGTAGCAGTCAAGCGATTGCAGATGTATATGAATTTATATCTGTAAGAGGTGGTTTCACTACAATGCCCAATTGTTTAATAGCAGATGGAACAATAACTACTCAGGTAGTAGGGGGTAGCGGCAACTTTAGTTATCAATTAAAAAATGATGGTGGAGGGAATATAGGAGCTCCTATAGTAGGTGATAGATCAGCAGGGGTATTTACAGGAATCGCCACTGGAAATTATAGTATACATATAGTAGATACCGAAACCTTTTGTCAGGATACGGTTGTAATAATTTTGCAAAACCCTGTTACTCCAGATGTCTCCGGTGTTATTAAGCAGGATGTTTCCTGTTTTGGCGTTAACGATGGAAGTATTGATATTACACTTAGTGCTGGAAGTGATGTAGATAGTCCTATGGATTACCGTTTGGTTAATTTTGATACTAGGGTACTTATAATCAATAATAGCTCAGGTTCCTTTGGTAGCCTATCTCCTGGTCGTTATGAAGTAGAGGTGGTTTCTGCAAGGAATTGTGAAGGTTTGTCGGAATTAATTGAAATTGTGGCACCTCTAGACTTTACTATATCTGCCAGTGCGCCAGATTTTGCTTGTGAAGTAGGAGTAAATAGATATAGTTCTACTATTATTACTGTCAATGTGGTAGACGCTGGAACCCTGGGTTCTGGTTACCAGTATAGTATAACTGGATTTAATAATTACCAGACGGCAAATACTTTTGAAATAATAGATAACGGTACACCGCAGAATATTACAGTCTATGCGATTGATGGTAACGGGTGTAGGGCATTCGTTGACTTGCCCACCATTAACCCTCCAACGAATGTAATTCCCAACTTATCAGTGCTAAGCGTGCTTAATTGCATTGATCCTGAGAAAGTTAGGATAGATGTGGTGGGAACTAACAACTTTACTGTGACCATTAACTCAGTGATTCCCGTAGCACCAGTGACGATTATAGGAAATAGTTTTGCGCTGATAGATCTACCTGCCGCTGGAGATTATCTCTTTGAGGTTACGGATAATATAGGTAAATGCACCTATCCTATGCCGAAACATACGGTAAATAATCCTGAGGTACCCGTTGTGGTGATTAGCGAAGCCAAACCTATAACTTGTTTTGGAGCAAATGATGGTGAGTTGGCTATAGAGGTAACCAATTATTTAGGGGATTATACCTACAACGTATACAGAAGTGATGATTTAACCGCTTCAACCTCTCTTATGACAGGAAATTTTAATAGCAGTGATAATCCAGAGAGAATTACCGGTCTGCCGGGAGGTAACTTTTATGTAGTCATCAGTTCAGATGATGTTCCCTATTGCTCTGGAAATAGCAGTGTAGCAACGATCAGAACACCAAATGGGACTTTATCCATTAGCGCTATAGAAATAGGGAACGTTAGTTGTAACGATAATACCGGCAAGATAGAGGCCACAGGAATAGGCGGTTGGGATATTGCACCTTATGAGTACTCCCTTTCTGTAGAAAGCCCATTGGGGAGCAATAACTTTGTGGAAATTGAGGCTTTTAGCGTTAATAATGAGTTCGATAATCGCTCTAGTGGTAATTATAGGGTCTCCATAAGGGATATGGAGGGGTGTGCAGCTAGCTATGACATATTGTTAAGTCCTATTGATCCCATAATAGCTGGTATAAGGGAGCCGAAAGGTTTGGTGTGTCCTGGTGGGAACAACGCGGTTTTGGAGGCTTTTGACCCCACAACAGGAGATGCTTCAACCGCAACGGCAGGCGCTTCGGGCGGTGTTTTCGGAGCAGGCTATAAATTTCAGTTGATCTATTTAGGTAGCGATGATATAACCGACGAGTTGTCTAGAAGTGGGCTTCAAGATTCACCAACATTTGAAAGTACAACGGGAGGATTTATCAGCGGGGGCTGGTATGCTATTGAAGTTTCCTCAAGTTATGACTGTATTGGTGTAACACAACCTTATTATGTAAATCCGCCGGCACCCATCCAACCTAGATTAGTACAGGTACAGGCTCCGGGCTGCGGGGGCTTTGGCCAAATAAGGCTTAGTGTGGAGAATCCTGAAGTAGGTTTTGTATATGAATATAGAGCTTATAATGCAACACCATCCGATCCTTATGTAGAAATGATAGGTAGTTTTGAATTGATTAATGTTGGGCCAGGATTTTATCAATATGATATTCGTAAGAAAGATCTATTAGGCCTTAATGTTTGTAAGAGTGTTCGGTCACAGGGGATAAGTCTTGTGGATGCAGAACAAGTAGAACTGGTTCCCAATTTACCGGATGATATTTCCTGTGCCTCGGAATTAGATGGTAGGATAGAATCATTTGCTGCTGGTGGGGTTGGTAATTATTTATACACCCTATATGTGGGAAATCCGGGTGATCCTTTTTCTCCAAATGCTACGTCAACTATTTTTAGGCCCGCGCAAAATGATGGTACTTTTGAAGCGCTACCAGAAGGCACAGATTATTATATTGGGGTTACAAGTGGCCTAAATTGTGGGGATATAAAAGGACCAATGGAAATCATCAGACCGGCTCCAATTGAGTTTAACACAGCTTCCAATCCGGTTACATGTAGTGGATTGATAAATGGATCCATCGCAATAGAAGTGACTTTAGGTGGGGAAGGGTTGATTCAGTTTGCCATTACGCCAGATTTCAATAAATTTTTCAGTGATCCTGTAAATCCCAATGCATTTACTTTTACGGACCTTGCACCTGGAAACTATGAAATATTGATACAGGATGAAAAAGGATGTAATGAGAAAAGAACCTTAACGATTTTAGAACCAGATGAGCTAACTACTACAGTTGTAACCACCCCCGAAACCTGTATAAACGCTTCGGATGGCTCAGCACAATTGAGTGTTAATGGAGGTACCCCATTCTTGGATGTCCTTAATGGTACAGAATACTTTGAGACAAAACTAATAGGACCCAATTCCGTGGGTGATGAGGTTTTTGTGAGAAACAATTCGCTATTCTTAGATAATCTTATAGGTGGGGAGACTTATGTGGTGTTTATCCGCGACTCTATGGGTTGTGAAACAGATATTAGTGTACCAATTCGAATAGGGGTCGATTTAACTTCGGAAGCAATAGTAGCGTATGGTTGTGAGGGGATATTCCCAAACAGTACCGTAAACATTAGGATGGACGATGCTAGTCTGCTTCCACGATTGCTGTTTTCCTTGGATATAGATGATATTACAATGGCTAATAACCAGACTCGTTTTGGAGATTTGCCTGTGGGTGATCATACTGTTTATATCTACCATGAAAATGGATGTGCAACATCTGTTGACTTTGTAGTTAATGCCTATGAGCCTTTGACTTTGACGGCGATAAAAACTGGCCCCAACGCGCTAACCGCCTTGGCTTCTGGTGGTTTTGGAGGCTATGAATACTTTTTCCAAGGGGATTCCTATGGAGTGGTAAATGTGTTTTTATCCAATCAAGATACCAATGTTACTGTAAGAGTAGTAGATCAAATGGGTTGCGAGGCAACCATCTCTATTCCCTTTAAATTTACTGGAAAGTTGGATATTCCGAATTTCTTTACTCCAAACGGGGATAATAAGAACGACAAGTGGTTCCCGGGAAATAGGGATTTCTTTCCAAATATTGAGGTGAAGATCTATGACCGCTACGGAAGGGTAGTGGCACTGCTAGACCAGGTATCCGGTTGGGATGGAACCTATGAAGGCAAGGAATTGCCTACAGGGGATTATTGGTATGAGGTAAATGCCAATGATCAGGATAAACAACGGTTTATGGGGCATTTTACACTTTATAGATAAAGCGATTAACCCATGTAATCTTATGTAAATTGGGGGACTTAGTATTTTAATTTCTTATTTATGGTCAATCAGTTTTTATTTGGCAAGATTATTATATATTTGCAGTCTGAAAAAAATTATTTTTTTTCGGGGTGTACCACGCCAAATGCGTGGCAGGTCTAGCCCGGTTATCGCGCCTGCTTTGGGAGCAGGAGGTCGTCACGCTCTAAGCGTGACCACCCTAGCAAAAATAACTATGGTCGTTTATATTTTATATAGCGAGAAACGTTCAAGATATTATGTAGGTCAGACTGCAGATATTGAAAAAAGATTGAAAAGACATAACTTAGGAATTGTTCCCTTAACAAAGAGTGGAATTCCTTGGGAATTAGTTTTGCAAATTGAGGTATTATCACGATCCGAAGCCGTAGTTTTGGAGCAAAGAATAAAGAATCGAGGAGCAAAACGTTTTATAGATAACCATTTCGAGGTGTACCACGCCAAACGCGTGGCAGGTCTAGCCCGGTTATCGCGCCTGTTTTGGGAGCAGGAGGTCGTCACGCTCTAAGCGTGACCACCCTAGCAAAAGTAACTATGGTCGTTTATATTTTATATAGCGAGAAACGTTCAAGATATTATGTAGGTCAGACTGCAGATATTGAAAAAAGATTGAAAAGACATAACTTAGGAATTGTTCCCTCAACAAAGAGTGGAATTCCTTGGGAATTAGTTTTGCAAATTGAGGTATTATCACGATCCGAAGCCGTAGTTTTGGAGCAAAGAATAAAGAATCGAGGAGCAAAACGTTTTATAGATAACCATTTCGGGGTGTAGCGTAGCCCGGTTATCGCGCCTGCTTTGGGAGCAGGAGGTCGCAGGTTCGAATCCTGCCACCCCGACCAAAAAAAAATCCGATCACATTTGTGATCGGATTTTTTGTTTGTATCAAGTTTATGAAAAAGTAAAAGTCTTTTTTTTGAACCAAAATCACTACGGATAAGGTTTATTTAAAATACTTGATAATCCGACATTTATTATTCTTAATTCCGGCTGTATACTCGTTTTCCTCCAACGATGGTTTCCTGAATTTCTATATTTTGATCAAAAATAACAATGTCGGCGTCTTTTCCAACAGATAAGCTTCCCTTTTTATGATCGATGCCCATAATACGTGCCGGGGTAGTAGTCATCATCATTATGGCATCTAGCAGCGATACATCCGCCATTCTTATCATATTTCTAACTAGGCGGTCAGCGGTAGCAACACTTCCAGCAAAGGCAGTGCGATCTGGTAGTTTTGCTACGCCATCTTCTACAATAACCTTTAATCCATGGTCTTTATGTCCAAGAACACTTTCTCCTGGTGAACATCCTGCAGCGCGCATGGCATCTGTTATCAGTGCTATTTTATGAGGACCCTTTACTTTGTAAATCAATTTTAGTAGGGGGGAGGGAAGGTGGATTCCATCAGCAATTATTTCCACGTCCAATTCGTCCATCAATAAGGAACTTTCTATTACGCCTGCAAATCGGAAGGCATTTTTTCGGCTTACTCCAGACATGCCGGAATAGAGGTGAGTCGACAATGAAAAGCCGTTTTCTACGGCATCTACCACCTCTTCGTAAATAGCATCCGTATGGGCAATGGATGCCAGAACCTTATTTTCGCGAAGATAACGCCCAAATTCCATAGCGCCCTTTAGTTCCGGTGCGGCACTCCAACGTACTATATGTTTGGATCTTTGCAGAATTTCCTGGTATTCAACTGGATTTGGATCCCGGATATATCTGGGGTCCTGTGCGCCTCTTTGGCTCATGGCGAAATACGGTCCTTCTAAGTGTAGTCCTAAAAATTCAGCACCGTTGTTATTGATGTTATTGGCCTGTTCGTAAATCTCCAAGGTGTTTAGTAAATCGTCCTTACTCCCTGTTAAGGTGGTTGGTAACATAGCCGTTGTACCATACTTGGCATGCAATTCGGCAATTTTCAGAAAACCCGTTACCTCTCCATCCATAAAATCGTGTCCACCACCACCATGAACATGGATATCAATAAAGCCAGGTGAGATATACCGATCTTTGGCATCAATTACGATGGCATTGTCTACCTTTTTGACTTCGCCTTCGTATATTGCAGTGATTTTGTTTCCAAAAATTTCAATGGTTCCCTTGGGAATTATTCTAAAGGGAGTAATAATTTTTCCGTTGTGTATTACGAGTTTTTGCATAGTTTATTTATATATCCGCTATTGCTGTCTCTAAATCTTTTACTTCGTTGGAAATAGGTTCCTTTAAGATCCATCCAAGTATACAATAGACTAACATACTGACAATTACCGGCATGCCTACTTCCAAGGCCATACTATCCATAGGTATTATTTTGGTTATGCTGAAGGCGGTTAATCCTGCTAAAACTGAGGAAATAGCAGCTATTGGGCCACAGTTTCTGAACATAGGTATCAATCCAAACAAGAGCGGTACCGCAATAGGCCCCAAAAGGGCACCAAACCAAGTAACAATAAGTCCTAATACCCCTCCAAAATATTCATATTGAAACGCGATTATAATGGTAAGTGTGGTAAAAACAAAGGTAGTTATCCTAGCGGTAAACAATGAAGTCCCTTTGTTTTTAAATTTACCAGACACTACTGGAAGTATATCCCGTGTGATAACGGCAGAAATAGTATTTACATCAGACGAGGTCATGGACATGGTATTAGCAAACAAAGAAGCAATGACCAGACCGATCAGTCCATTGGGCAAAAGGTTTTGTATTAAAAGGCCATAGGATTCAGAAGGGTCCTCCATCTCAGGTAGAATAAGGGGGGCTGCCCACATAGGGAAAAATAGGATCAAGGGCCATATTAAATAGAGAATCCCCGAGAGATAGGCCGCTTTTGAAGCTTCACCTTCGGTGTTAGATGAAATGTACCTTGTGGCAAGTGGCCAGCTTCCCCCGTTATAACTCAGGAAGTTAATAAAGAGAAAGACCAAGGCGAAGCCTACAGTATAGGGATCGTTGAATAATTGACTGTTTTCAGAAGGGAGTTGATCCCATATACCAAAAATTGAGTCCCAGCCTTCAAATCGGTTCAATACCACAACAAACATGGTAATCCCAGCTACCAGTTGTACCAAGAATTGAGCTAGATCGGTCAAAATTACGGCCCAAAGTCCACCAATAGTTATATATATCAATGAAACACCGCCCGATATCAATATTCCATGAGTAAAGGAAATTCCTGTAGTTACGTTAAGCAGTATGGCAATGGCTGCCCACTTGGCACCAACATCAAAAAGTTTTAGCGTTACACCTACCCAGGCTATCAGCTGTTGGGTAAAAACATTATAGCGTATAGCTAAATATTCCAATGGGGATTGTATTTTAAATTTTTTCCGCAAACGTACCCAATAGACGGGGAAAATTTTAGCGGTCGCTATTATTGCCGTTCCAATTGTAAATGCCCACCAGATATAAAGCGAAAATCCATACGTATAGGCAAGGGCTGCATAAGCCACAAAAACAGCGCCACTATATCCTGAAACATGATGGGAAATACCAGATAACCACCAAGGTAAGTGGCCGCCAGCAACAAAAAAATCCTCTGAACTCTTGTTTTTAAAATAGGCATATACACCTATGAGAATCATTGATAAAAAAAAGATGCCAATGACTAAAAAATCGATATAGTTTAATTCCATAGTTGTTTGATTATTGGTTCTGTAAGGACAGTTTTAAATTTGGTTGTTATTTTAATTCGATTATTTGTTTTTCCTTGGAAGATTTATAAATGGCCGAAATCAGTTCCAAGGATTTAAGGGCGCTTTCTCCATTTACTTCGGGGTCTCGATCATTGCGAACTGCCAGAACCATTTCTTTTAGTTGAGCCAAGTGCAAACGATAATCTACAGACATGGGGTCTGATGCGCCACTAGAAGATATTTCATCAGTCTTTTTTGTTGTTGCTTCACAACCTTTTAAATTCCAGCTAACTATTTCACCCCCCTCATAGATAATACTTCCGTTTTCACCAAATATTTCCAAACGGTCCTTATAGCCAGGATATAATGATGTGCCTCCTTCAATGGTCCCCATAGCGCCATTTTTAAAATCTAACATGGCAATTCCAATATCTTCCCCCTCTATATCGTGCACCATGGTCTTTACTTTGCCAAAAACGCTCTCCACATCTCCCATGATATCTAGTAACAGATCAATGGTATGGATGCCTTGGTTTATTAAGGCTGCCCCGCCGTCCCCCGTGAGAGTCCCTTTCCAGTCGCTAGTTTTATAATAGGCTTCATCCCGATACCATTTGATGTACGCATTTCCCAAAATTAATTTCCCCAAAGCACCCTGATGGACTGCTTGTTTCAGCCGTAAATAGGCTGGATTGAATCGATTTTGAAAAATGACCCCCAGTTTCACGTTTTGCGCACGGCATACCGCTATAATACGGCTGGCCCGTTCTACTGTCACCTCTAAAGGTTTTTCTACAATCACATGCTTCCCTGCCATAGCCGCCGCTAGTATGGGTTCCATATGCCTGCCGCTCTCGGTACAAACAGAAATAATATCTAAGTCGTCCCTGAGCAAAAACTCTTCTAAATTTGAATAGGCAGGTACCCCAAATTTTTCGGAGGCTACTTTTGCCCTTTCCGGAGTAGAACTGCAGACCGCTATTAATTTACAGTCTTCAAGTTCTTGAATACTCTTGGCGTGGTGTGATGCAATAGCACCTGTTCCTATGATTCCAAATCCGAGTTTTTTTCTATCCATAATTTTATTAGTAATTATTTGTTCAGTATTAATGCGTTGAATGACTGTTTTGTGTTATTTCCATATAGCTTATTTCGGCCGTAACGGTCTTCATACCCAATAAACGGTGCACAAAACGAATAAATCTATTATAGCTTCGCTGCAGAACCCTTGTCAAGGAACATTCTTGTATCGGGATGTTTTCTTAAAATTGTAGCAGGGCATTCAGTACTTATTGGATTATAAAGGGTATTGTACACTGCTTGGGCCTTTCTTTGGTCGGGAACTACACAGCTAATTGTTTTACAGCTTAATATTGCCGGAATGGTCACCGTTAAAGCCTGTTTTGGAACATCGTCCATGGTAGGGAACCATCCTTCTCCAATTTGCTGGTTTTTACATGCTTCGTCTAGTGTTACCAGTTTTACCCATTCAGGATCGTTAAAATCAGCCACTGGTGGATCGTTAAAGGCAATGTGGCCGTTCTCACCAATGCCGATACAGGCAATGTCTATAGGATGTTTTTTCAGCTCAATGGCATATTGTTGTATCTCTTGTTCAATATCTACCGCATCCCCGTTTAAGAAATACACTTTTTTTGGTTCCACTTCATCCAGAATTCTTTCCTTTAGATATTTTCGGAAACTGGCAGGGTGCGTGTTAGAAATCCCCCTGTATTCATCCAAGTGAAAGACCGTTATTTTTTGCCAGTCGATCTCCTTGTTCTTCAAATCCTTTAAAAATGTAAACTGGGAAGCTCCGGTCGCCAAAATAAGATTGGCATACCCTTTTAAGGCAATCGCCTCTTTCAGCTTACTCTCTACAAAATTCGCTGCGGCACCTCCCATTTCGTCAGGGTTTTCATAAATGGATATTGAGATGTTTTCAATAGTTAGATCAGTCTTCATATACAAATTTTTTAGTCACTTTTTTAACAATATTTCTACTTTATTCGACAAGCTTAAGAGCTTACACAGCACTAAGAATACTAAATGTTGTAAGTTGCAGCCTGGCCTCCAAACAGTACCGTAACCCCTTAAGTGGTTCTTATTTGGTAAGTGGTGTATATTATTCCTTTGCTGGGGTTTTTCTAATCTTGATATTTCTGAACCAAGCATCGTCCTTATGGTTTTGCAGGACTATATGTCCTTTTCGTTTTTCTAAAAATTGAGGAATGTCCCTATATTTACTGGCTTGGAACAAAGAGTCCAAATGCGGGGAACCCAATTCATAGGTTAATACAAGGTCCCCATTTAACCAATGTTCAACATGATTGCCATTAATGGAAATTTTGCTTGAATTATATTCTCCCACAGGTTTGATTCTGGTATTTTTTGGAATGACCAAATCGTACAGACCACCGGTGTATTGTGAGGGTTTTAACTTCCCGGCATAGGTGCTATCCTTGTCGTCGAGTAATTGATATTCAAATCCCAAAGCAGAATATTTGGAATCGTATTTTTGTGACATTTCCTCTGATACATTATACTTTAGGCCGGTATTTCCTTGATTGGATATTTTCCATTCAAAATATAATTCAAAGTTGTCAAAAGAATCTTCGGTCATTAGATCTCCACCTTCCATTGGTTGTCCATCGGCAAGGGATGGAACCTCGCCAGAGTTCAGTTTCCGTATCGCACCGTCTTCGATCTTCCAATGTTCCTTCTGGACCATATCCCGACCTAGACTTCGCCATCCATTAAAGGTTTTACCGTCGAAAAGTAGTATCCATCCTTCGTTTGTTTCTGCGGTAGTTAATGTATTGATTGCGCTTTCTTTCTGTTGGGAGTTTTTTTCTTCTTGCTTTGACTTGCAGCTTATAATAAGCAAAGTGGGTAGTATAACTCCTATGAGTAACTTTTTCATTTTCATTTTTTATTATTTCATCCTTTTACCTCTCGCATTGCTTTGTTAAGATTCTTTTCCTAATGTTAGAGCACTGCTGATTCTATGGTATTACGCACTAATTTTTGATGCTAGACTCTGTGTTTTTTGTAATGCTCTTTATATGTTAGATTTAACTTTTAATCTGGATTTTTCATAGTATTGGGTTGATCGACAACAACAGGTTCCTGAAACTTTATATAATAATCTATATTTTCTTTTATAATAATATCTAGTGGTAGGTGCTGTATTTTTACAAGAGATTTCTTGTGTACAAAATACTCGAAAAGTGCCTTAACGGCCATCGTTCCTTGCGAAATTGGCCTTTGGGATATAAGAAAATCGATATTCCCATTCTTCATTTCGCGGATATTTTCCTGCAGCATGTCAAACCCTACTACTTTAATTGAAAGTTCGTGCATGGTGTGATATTTTGCTATGATATGGGCTCTGGAATTGGTGACGAAAACCCCTTTAGTTCCCGGGTTCTTAATGTAGTATTTTGTGAGTTCCCGTGTAATATCCACTTCTTCGATAGAGGGTACCGTAATGGTATTTATCTTTCCTTTTCCTGTTTCTTTCAAAGAATGGAAAAATTCGCGAAATCCTTTTTCAATGATATTAATATGGCTGTTTTCCAGACCTTTTACAAAATTCAATATAAGAATGTCATCGGAACTGTTCAATATGGAGCTCATAAGCTTGCCTGCCACATGGCCACTTCCGTTAAGGTCGGGTCCTATATAAGAAAGATTGTTTTGGTTTGGGATAATTGCATCGATAAAGATGTAAGGGATTTTTTTGGCGTCGAGCTTTTTAATAAACAATAGGCTCTCTTTTTCAAAAAGAGGGGCTAGTATTACGCCATTGGGATTCATAGCGAGTAAAGCATCTGCACTTTCTACAAAACTCGATTCGTCAAAAAGATTGTATTCAATAGAATGACAGGCGATGCCAAAATCTCTGTAATCAACAATTGCTTCTTCTATGCCTCGCTTGGGAAGGCTCCAATAGCTATTTGGGTTGCTCGCTCTGGGAAGAAGACTGCATATATTGAACTGTTGTCCCAGGGCTAGGGTTCTGGCCAAAAGATTGGGGTTGAAATTGAGATTTTTGATCGCCTCCTCGACTTTTTTTTGTTTTACCGCGGAGACTTTCCCTCTTTTGTGTATCACCCTGTCAACGGTTCCTATAGAAACATTTGCATAATCGGCGAGGTCCTGAATAGTTGTTTTTTTCACTTTACCCATTGTTGTAAAAAATAGAGCAGCGCAATAGCTGCTTATGTGTGCGCACACAAATGTATAAAATTTATATTATATAAATGAATTTAATATCGAATATTTCAATATTATCATGCTAATATTTGGTGTTATATGTTTCTGTACTATATATTTGTGTAGCCACACATTTTTCATAATTTTCTTGTTTTTTAAAAATATTTACTTAATTTCGAGATTCGATATTTGATTGCCCTTAAATATAAACGTTTTGAAAGTATACTATATATAGGGTGTTAGAAGGTATAAGTGTAAGGGAATCCAGTAAATGATAAGAAAAGCAAACGTTGCTATTTTTTTATTTTTTTTAATAATGTGTACCTACACATTATTAACTTAAGTTGACGTAGAAGGGTTTCGGTAGATTGTGCGGAAATCTGTTAGTTTCGATAAGTAACGTATAACCAATATGAATAACCAATATAAATAAGATAATTATATGGAAAAATTAAAATTAATTTTAGGGAGTGGTATGGCGGCTGTGGCATTTCTATTTCCAGTAAATGGTGAGTGTAATAATTCAATGAAGGCCTTCAGTGATACGGCCCCCGTTGAAATGGTGAATACTAGGACGCCTAATGCTAGTGAAATTAAAAGACTGGGTGTTGTTCAAGGTTGGGATGTAACAGGTAGGATACTCGATAAGGCTGGGGTGCCATTACCTGGTGCGACTATTGTGGAAAAGGGTACTTCAAATGGTACCATGACAGATTTTGATGGGAATTTCTCATTAATGGTTTCTGAAAAGGATGCTGTCCTTTTAATATCATATATAGGCTATGTTAAGCAAGAGGTGGTTGTAAAGGGTCAAGAAATTATAAATGTTGTTTTGGATGAAGATGCGGAGAAATTAGATGAAGTGGTGGTGGTAGGATATGGTACTCAAAAAAGGAAGGATCTTACTGGTGCTATTACAAGTGTTAATGTTGATGCCATGCCACCTTCGGCAAATACAAATGTCATGCAGGCGATGCGGGGACAAACGGCAGGCCTAAATGTGGACGGAGGTTCTATGGCGGGAAGTGAGCCTAGTTTTACCATTAGAGGAAAAACTTCTTTGTCCGCGAGTAATGGGCCTTTAATTGTATTGGATGGTATTATCTATAATGGAACTATGTCTAGTATAAATGTATCAGATATCGAAAAGGTTGATATTTTGAAGGGTGCTAGTGCTGCAGCTGTTTATGGTTCTAGATCTGCAAACGGGGTAGTGCTTGTTACTACGAAAAAAGGAAAGAGGGGGGAAGGTCCTAAGATAAACTTCAGTGCTAATAGTGGTTTGCAAGGGTACGCAAATAACCCAGTGAAATATATGAATGGTGAGCAATATGCGAAAAGGTTAGTCGATTATAATTACTTTCAGAGTTTGTATAGTTGGTATGGGAAAAATCCATCGGGGCCAAGTGATCAGGCCGGAAGGCCGGTTCATCCTGGTTATCAGGAACAAAGTGTTCTCAATGTTTTAAAATCAGATGATGAAAGGGCTAATTATGTTGCGGGAAATGAAATTAATTGGATTGATGAGGTTACTAGAACGGCACCAATATCTAATTACAATCTAAGTATTTCAGGGGCTGGTGATGGCTTTTCTTATTATGTTTCTGGGTCGTCAACAGACCAAAAGGGTGTTTTAATAGGAGATCAATTTAAAAGAAATACTTTAAATAGTAAAGTAGAGGGGGACTTGGTTGATTGGGTTACCGTAGGGGTGAATATGTCGTATTCCTACCAAGATCATTCAGGATTGGCAGCTCCTATGGGGTCCGCTTTAAATGCTAGCCCCTTGGCTAGTAAATTTGATGAAAATGGGATATATCCAAGCCGATTTAATCAGGAATTTTTAATGGCACATCCGCTGCGTTATGAATATGTTGAAAATGATGATATTCGAAAAAATTTATTCGTTACCGCTTATATGAAGGTGGAGGTACCTGGTGTTGAGGGGTTAAATTATGATTTTAATTACTCCAGCAATACAACAAGCCAAAGAAATAGAACTTTTTATCCAAGTACGGTAGAGGAAGCTTCCGCTGTAAATGGTCGCGGGAAAATCGAAAATAATGAACGGACAAACTGGACATACAATCATATTTTTAACTACCGGAAGAGTGTTGCTCAAATGCACAATATAGACATGACATTGGTTTATACCAGAGACCATACCGCTTGGAATGGATCTGTTATGGATGCCAATAGGTTTACGAGCGAAATTCTTGGATTTAATGATATGGGATTGGCAGAGCAATATACTGTTGGTTCTGGTGCATGGGAGGAAAGTGTTGTAGGTTATATGGCTAGAATAAATTATGGGTTCGACAGTCGTTACCTACTTACGGGTACCTACCGTAGGGATGGTTATTCAGGATTTGGGAAAAAGAATAAGTTTGTAGACTTCTTTGCGCTTTCCGCAGCTTGGAATGTTACGGAAGAAGTATTTATGAAAAGCACATCGGACTGGCTTAATACCTTAAAAGTGAGAGTCTCTCATGGTGAAAATGGTAACCAAGGGATTGGGGCGTACTCCAGTTTATCGAGGTTAAGTGCTAGATATTATGCGTTTGGTTCAGGGTCAGCCATTGGTACGCTTCCGACTTCTATGGGGAATGCCGGATTAAGTTGGGAAACCACTTTATCCACAAATGTTGGTTTGGATTATTCATTTGCAAATAACAGGATTTCAGGATCCATCGATGTTTATAAGGCGGATACAAAAAATGTGTTGGTGAATAGATCATTGCCAGGTGCCACAGGGTATAAAAGCGTATGGGCTAATATAGGGGAGATTGCTAATAAAGGAATTGAAGCTGAAGTATCGACCGTAAATTTGGATGGCCCATTGCGGTGGGAAAGTAGATTGGTGTTTTCGTTAAATCGAAATGAAATTATTGAACTCTATGGAGATGGTAGGGACGATGTAGGCAACAGTTGGTTTATTGGCGAGCCTATTGGAGCTATATACGACTATAAACGAACAGGTGGTGTATGGTCTGAGGAAGAGCTGTATGATGGAGAAACACTCGACAACTTTTATCCTGGTCAATTTAAATTGGCAGATCTGAATGGTGATAATAGAATAACTGCGGACGATAGGACCATTGTTGGGAATACGGAGCCTAAATATAGGTTCAGTATCAATAATAGCTTAGCATACAAAAACCTATCCCTGTCCTTCCTTATTAATTCCGTTCAAGGGGGGGATGGGTATTATATTGGAGATCTTAAGTACTTGCTAGAAGCCACATCCAGTTTTGATTATGCGCAAAGGGCCAATCAACCTGCAATTAGACAAAATTGGACACCTGATAATGGAGTTAATGATGCCCCAGCAGTATATAATTATCCAAGTGTATCCTCTGGAAATTATCAGGATAGAAGCTTTGTGAGATTACAGGACATCTCTTTAGGATATAAGTTTAACCAGAATATTTTAGACACCCTTAAGGCACAAGATTTTCAAATCTACTTGAGTGGGCAAAATTTGTACACATGGACCAATTGGGAGGGATATGACCCTGAAAGTGGGTACTCCTTAATGATAAGGAATATTAGTATGGGACTTAGGTTAAGTTATTAAAGAGAATGGAATTCAATAAGAAAATAAATAATTTGTAATGAGAAATATAGATATCTTAAAGGTTTTGGTTAGCAGTAGAGCATTGGCCGTAGCATTCATTTTGTTTGCCTTTTTTCTCTCTTGTAGTGAAGAAGAGTTTTTAAAGGAAGAGCCATTGGATTTTTTAACACCTGAAAATGCCTACAAAACGCCCGAAGGTATAGAATCTGGGCTTATAGGCATGTATTCGGACATTCGGGATAATTGGTTTAGATTAGCTAATCAGGCACATACATTACATGGTAATGGTACCGATGTGGGCTATGACGGGGAAACTCCGGGGGGGCAGCGGTTTTTAACAAATTATGAAACTAGTGTTACACCACAGTCACCAGAAATTAGAGATTGGTGGAACAGTGCCTACAGAAACATTCAGTCTGCCAATGTTCTCATTAGGGCAATAAATGAAGTTGATGGAGACTTGTGGAAAAACGATGCTCAAAAGAATTCATTATTAGCTGAGGCTATGTTTTTTAGGGCCTGGGCATATCGTCTTGCAGTTATTCTATGGGGCGATGTGCCTCTTATCACAGAGGTCATAGAAGAAGCGAAAGTTGATTTCATAAGGACACCCAAACAGGAGGTGTACAAACAGATGGAAGTAGATCTGACCTTTGCAGCTAAAAATTTACCTGCCCGTGGGCATGAAGCTTTACCCGGACGTTTAACCCAGGGTGCAGCGTATCACCTGTTGACAGAAGTATACCTTTCTCAGAACAAATGTGATCTAGCCATTAATGCAGCAACAACGGTAATTGAGAAATTAGGATATGGATTAATGACAGAACGATTTGGAGCACAAAATGATGTGTTGGGGTCTGGAGATGTTTATTGGGATCTTTTCCGATATGGGAACCAAAACCCGCCTTTAAATACAGAGGCGATTTGGACAATCCAATTTGAGCCAAAACTAGAACTGGGAGGCTCCGACCATTATTGGTCTGGAATCTATGGTCCTCGTATTTTTAGTTTGGGTGCCGCTCCGGATGGCAAACCAGCATTTATCAAAACTTTCTCCGATACATTAGGCAGACAGGTGGCTCGGACACGAGGGACTAACTTGGTGTTTTACGACGTTTGGAAAGGGAATTGGGATAACGATATACGAAATGCTGAACATAATATAAAGCGGAATTTCTATTACGAAAATCCGGAGTCCGAATACCATGGTAAGAAAATTGATCTTTCTGATTACGCACCAGGCTCCAGAAATCTATTGAAAGACACTACCAATTACATATATCCATTTTTCATGAAAGGCTGGGAACCAATAGTGCAGGCCACAATTGCCGATCCTAACCGAGGTGGCGGTGGTGCTGTTTCTACTGATTTCTACGCCATGCGCTTAGCGGAAACCTATCTTTTAAGGGCGGAAGCGCATTTGTGTAATAATAACGATCAAATTGCAGCGGCCAAAGATATTAATGAAGTCAGGGGTCGTGCAAACGCAATTCCTGTTTTACCAGCAGATGTAGATGTCGATTATATTTTAGATGAACGGATACGTGAACTCTATTTTGAGGAATGGAGAATTTTGACCCTTATGCGTACAAACAAGTTGATAGAAAGAACCAGAAAATATCATGATAATCCTATGTTGCCAGGGGCTAATATTCAAGATTATAATAATTTGTTTCCAATACCTCAAAGTGAAATCGATTTAAATATCGAGTCGGAATTTAGTCAAAACCCTGGTTATAATTAATTATCATCTAAATATTATAATAAACCTTGGAAGTATTAGATACAATCTGTAAATATGTAAATCAATAATTAAAAACTAATGGGAAATAATCGCCGTAATTTTATTAAATCAACAACATTGGCCGGAATAGGGTTAGGTCTCGCCGGTAACATTTCACTGTACGCCAATAGTAAAAGTACCTCAAAGGGAAGGATAGGGATCATTGGATTGGATACTTCACATGTCACTGCTTTTACTAAGTCCATCAATGATGCCGAAAGAGCTGAGTTTAAAGGGTTTTCCGTTGTTGCTGCTTATCCCACTAAAGGAAGTGCCGATATGCCAGCTAGCATAGATCGGTTGGATAAGTTTACTGAGGAAATTAGGGCTATGGGGGTCGAAATAGTCACTTCTATTGAAGAGCTTTTAACTAAGGTAGATTTTATTTTGTTGGAATCTGTCGATGGAAGAAGGCATCTTGAAGAAGCATTGCCAGTGTTAAAATCGGGTAAGCGAATGTTTGTTGATAAACCACTTTCAAACTCTTTGGAAGGGGCTGTAGCACTTTTTGAAGCTTCAAAAAAATATAATGCACCTATGTTTTCGGCTTCCAGTACTAGATTTGCTCCAGAATCCGTAGCTATAATTAAAGGTAATGAAGCTATTGGTGAGGTTTTGGGAGCCCATACCTATGGCCCTGCAGGAAAGCAGCTAGGGCATCTGGATATGGCATATTATGGAATTCATGGCATTGAGGCACTTTTCACTTTAATGGGAACGGGTTGTAAAGAGGTGACAAGATTTGACACCCCCAGCTCCACTGTGGTTACAGGAGTTTGGAGCGATGGTAGGATAGGGGTTTTTACTGCAACTCCCGAAGGTGGGAAAGCTTCATTTGGAGGAGTGGTCCACGGAAGCAAGGGAGTAGCGGAAAAGGTTAAGATCTTGGATGGATATGATCCGTTGATCGTAGAGATTATTAATTTTTTCAAGACTGGTGTAGTGCCAGTCAGTCGTACAGAAACCTTGGAGATTTTCGCCTTTATGGCAGCGGCAGACGAAAGCAAGCTAAGGAGAGGGAAGCCGGTTGTGTTGGAGGAAATGATGCGTAAAGCAGAAATGCAGCTACAGAAAAGGTAACAACCCAAAACGAATAAAGTAGGACTTTGTTGATGTCCGATTTTGTGTAGCGTGTTTTGGATTATACAGTCTACCTATATTTATAATGAACCATGGGGATTAGAATTAAATTATTGCTTTTGTCGATACTATTATTCAATAGTGGAATGGCGCAAAACCAGGAAAAATCGAAATTGGAATCAGGTGCTGCAAGGGTATGGGATATAATAGCCTCAGATTTCTCTGTGCCCGAGGTTTTTTCTGAAGATTATGGCCAATACCGATCGCCGTTGAAATTTTATAATGGAAAAAAGGTTAGGACACCTAAGGATTGGCAGAAAAGGAAAAAGGAGATTCGGCAAAGGTGGCAAGAAATGATGGGGCATTGGCCAGAAGTTATCACAAATCAGAAGCTTGAAATCTTGGATACGGTAAGGCGCGAAAATTTTATGCAGCATAGGGTGCGGTTTTATTGGCAACCCGGAGAGCAGACAGAAGGATACCTGTTGGTTCCTGATGGGGAAGGACAAAAACCGGCGGTCATCACTGTTTTTTATGAGCCAGAAACTGCCATAGGTTATTCTGATAAACCGTATCGCGATTTTGCCTATCAATTGGCTAAGCGGGGGTTTGTTACCTTATCGATAGGGACTACAGAAGCTACTAAAAATAAAACCTTCTCATTATACTACCCTAATATTAACAATGCACAGGTCCAGCCATTATCCATGCTTGGATACGCGGCCGCGAATGCGTGGGAGGTACTATCCAAAGTGGAGAAGGTAGATTCCGCTCGGATTGGTATTGTGGGGCATTCATTTGGAGGTAAATGGGCAATGTTCGGAGCTAGTTTATATGAAAAGTTTGCTGCATCAGTCTGGTCGGATCCTGGTATTGTCTTTGATGAGTCACGGGAATCTGTGAATTATTGGGAGCCATGGTATTTGGGATATCACCCCAAACCATGGCGGAAACGAGGACTAATTACAAAGGAAAATCCGGCAAGGGGATTGTATCCAAAATTAATAAAGGAGGGTTATGACCTAACGGAACTACATGCCCTTATGGCGCCAAGACCATTTTTGGTTTCTGGGGGAGCCGAAGACCCGGTAGATCGATGGAAAGCCCTAAATCATACCATTGCAGTTAATAAGCTATTGGGGTATGAGCATCGTGTAGGTATGACCAATAGGCCAGAGCATTCTCCAAACCAGGAATCCAACGAACATATATATCTGTTTTTAGAATATTTTTTAAAGTATGGTGCTCATCACCCAAAATAAATAAACAGGTATTTTAAAAATGACAAGGGTTAGAAGTATCAAATAATTTTGAACATCAAATATTAAAAAAGAATCACATGGAAAACAAAAGAAGGTCATTTATTAAAAAAACGGCGATAGGTGCATCTGCAGTCACAATTGGAGGTATACTGCCAGGGTTCAGTGCCAAGAGTTATAGTAATATTATAGGGGCGAACGAACGTCTTAAGGTGGCCAGTATGGGGGTAAACAGTAGGGGTCATGCCGTAGGTTCCAACTTTGCATTGCAGCCGAATTGTGAAGTTTTGTACTCCTGTGATGTGGATTCTAGAGCGTCCGAAAAATTCATCAATAGCATAGCCAAAATCCAGGGCAAAAAACCCAAACATGCCACGGATTTCAGGAAGGCCTTAGATGATAAGGATGTAGATATTTTAATTGTTGCGGCACCAGATCACTGGCATGCACCAGCTGCTATTATGGCGTGCAAGGCAGGGAAACATGTTTATTTGGAAAAGCCGGCGAGCCATAATCCTCATGAAGGGGAACTGGCAGTGGCAGCTGCAAAAAGGTATAATAGGGTGGTCCAGATGGGAAATCAGCGCCGTTCATGGCCAAATGTTATTACAGCTATCGGGGAATTAAAAAATGGAATTATTGGCCGTCCGTATTTTGCTAAAACCTGGTATTCTAATAATAGACCCTCAATAGGGACCGGAAAGATTACCGAAGTACCTTCCTGGTTAAATTATGATTTATGGCAAGGTCCCGCTCCTAGGGAGGCCTTTAAAGATAATATTGTTCATTATAATTGGCATTGGTTTTGGAACTGGGGTACTGGTGAAGCATTGAACAATGGCACTCACTTCGTAGATTTGGCAAGGTGGGGACTGGGTGTGGACTATCCAACCAAGGTAAGTTCTAATGGTGGTAGGTACCGTTACGAAGATGATTGGGAGACACCGGATACACAGGTTATAAATCTGGAGTTCTCCAATAATACCTTAATGTCATGGGAAGGGCGTAGTTGTAACGGACGCTCTGTTGAGGGAGCAGGCGTAGGGGTGATTTTTTATGGAGAAGATGGCTCTATGGTAATTGAAGGGGGCAATTCCTATAAAATTTATGATTTAAAGAACAAACTGATAAAAGAAGTCAGCGGAAGCCGGAAGATAGGCACAGGAAATTTATCAAATCCATCGCAGGATTTGGATGTGCTGCATATTCAAAATTTATTTGATGCCATCCGAAAAGGGACTCCCTTAAATTCAGATATTATTGGAGGACATCAAAGCACCTTGTTAGTTCAATTGGGCAACATCGCCTTGCGTTCTGGCAGTACGTTGAACATTGACCCCGAAAATGGACATATATTGAGTAATAATGAAGCAATGAAATACTGGAGTAGAGATTACGAGCCAGGATGGGAAAAACTCTTTTCCTAGTCTTTAGTGTCATTGGGAGAGTTTTAAGACGTTGGGAAGACCGCTTTTTGCCAATCTACTACAAAGGTGGGCTAGCTAGTGTTTGTTGCCTGAAATGGGTAAGTGAATCTAAAAATCACTTAATAACTTTATGAAGAATAATACATACGATGCTATTGTTATTGGGTCTGGCATTACCGGAGGATGGGCCGCTAAGGAGTTAACGGAAAAAGGGCTTGGAACCCTTGTTTTGGAAAGGGGGAAGGAAGTTCAACATCCTGAAGGTTATACAAATACGTATAAGGCCCCATGGGACTTTAAAAACTTTGGAGCGGTTTCACTTGAGGACAAAAAGGCCTACCATATCCAGAGTAAGAAGTACAATTTTAATACCGCGAGTAAGCCCTTTTTTGTAAATGATCTTGAGCATCCCTATACACATCCTGAAGATAAACCTTATAGATGGTTTAGAGGATATCAAACAGGTGGGCGCTCCTTAATTTGGGGACGGGGTGCCTATCGTTTTAGTGATCTTGATTTTGAGGCCAACCTAAAAGACGGGATGGGAGTGGACTGGCCAATAAGATATAAGGATTTAGAACCTTGGTATGATTATGTGGAACGTTTTATAGGGGTCTGCGGGTCAAAGGAAAATATTCATCATTTTCCAGATGGGCAATTCCTTCCTCCTTTTGAGATGAATCGGGCTGAAAAGGTAATAAAGCAAAGGCTAGAATCGCATTATAAGACCCGTAAACTAATACCGAATAGGGCTGCGCACCTTACCCAAGTAAAACCTGGTCAGTTTAAGGGGAGGTCGCAATGTATGACCCGTAATATGTGTCACACTGGATGTCCCTTCGGCGCCTATTTTAGTAGTAATAGTTCTACCCTTCCTGCAGCTCAGGATACGGGTAAAATGACATTGAAATCTAATTCTATCGTTATTTCCTTAATTTATAACGAAAGTAATAATCGTGTTTCTGGCGTTCGTGTCATGGATGGGAGTACCAAAGAAGTAACCGAATATTTTGCCAGAGTCGTATTCCTATGTGCATCTACCATAGCTTCTACGGGACTCTTACTAAATTCCAAATCGGAAAGTTTTCCCAATGGTTTGGGGAATTCAAGTGGAGTTTTGGGGCATTATTTAATGGATCATCATAAGAACATTTCTTCTTCGGGAACCCTTGAAGGCCATTTGGATAGTATATACAAAGGAAATAGGCCTACCTCGGTAGCACTTCCGAGATTTAGAAACGTAGACGGTAATAAAATGGATTTTCTAAGGGGATATGGTATGTGGGGATCGGCCCATAGAGTGGGTGTAAATCCAGATAAGGATGGGGTTGGAGTGGATTTTAAAAATTCTTTGGCCATTCCTGGACCATGGAAGATGTCTCTTTTAGCGTATGGGGAATGTTTGCCGTACTATGAGAATAAGGTGGAATTAGACCAAGAATTAACCGATCAATGGGGACTTCCTTTAATAAGAATATCAGCAGAATTTGGTGATAATGAAATGAAAATGCGCGAGGATATGAAAGAACAGGCGAAGGAGGTATTGGAAGTGGCGGGACTTAAAGAGGTTAAAGTCAGCGAAGGACCTAGTATTCAAGGAGATTCTGTACATGAAATGGGAACTGCTAGAATGGGACGGGATCCTAAAACTTCATTCCTTAATGCATATAACCAGAGCCATGACATTCCAAATCTTTTCGTGACCGATGGTTCCTGTATGAGCTCTTCTAGTTATATGAGTCCATCCCTTACTTATATGGCTTTAACCGCAAGGGCTTGCGATTATGCAGTAAAACAAATGAAAGACAATATATTTTAATGACAATTTAATGGGAAATCTAGGTTTATAGCGCATTAGGACAGCTATAATAATGAAACAATTATAAGATTATGGAAAGAAGGGAAGCGGTTATAAAAATATCATGGATTTTGAAATCTGTTTATTTGGCCCCCTCTATTTTTACAGGATTCCTAAGTTGTAAAAGTGAGGTTTCTAGTGCTAATCTTTATGTATTTAGTAAGGAACAGGACAAATTGGTAACTGCTATTGCAGATTCCATTCTTCCTAGAACGGAAACACCTAGTGCCTCCGATGTAAAGGTGAATCTATATTTGGATCTAATGCTTAATGAAGTATTTGAAGATGCGTATAAGAATAGTTTTTTAAAAGGACTGGATGAGTTTGATGAGAATTGTAAGGCTTTTACAGGTAATAATTTCCTTGAGCTTAACGAATCGGAAAAACAGGATTATCTCAATAGATTGGAGAAGGAAGCAAATGCGGTAGAAAAGGTCAATTTAGAACCTTTTTTTCGCAGATTTAAAATGCTTGTAGTTACTATTTACTTCTCAACAGAACAAGGGGTGAAACAAAACTTAGATTACGCTCCCATTCCTGGACCCTATCTTGGGGATGTTGAATTTACGTCAGAAACAAGGATTATGAAGGGGAATTAAGGATGCAACCAAATCATCTTTCCTTTAGAATAATTGCAAATATCATCCCTTTAGTTAGGCGGTACCAATAGGAAGATATGGTGTTGTGCTAATACTAGAATTACACCGACTAAAAATACCTTTCCTAGTTTTTCACTAGGTTTTTAAAATTAAAAATATATTTTTGGCGTCTCTTAAAATAGTTAAGCACTTGCACTTCAATTAATTATGGGAAGTGCAGAACTATTTTTTTGCCAACCAACCAATATGAATAAAAAGATTACTGCTTTTGTATTTATCCTGTTTTTCTGTATCACTTCTTTAGTAAAGGCCCAAGATCCATTTTTAGGTGAAATTAGAATGTTTGGCGGTAATTTTCCGCCACGTGGTTGGGCTTTTTGCCACGGACAACTTTTACCTATAAATCAAAACCAAGCCCTTTATTCTCTATTCGGAACTACCTATGGTGGTGATGGCCGAACTACATTTGCGTTTCCCGAATTAAGAGGTAGGGCCCCCATAGGTGCTAAGGAAAGGAATGGCGGGACCAACCAAAACCTCATGGTATATTTCTGGGGGGATTCAAGTTTTTGTACCTATAGCAAGCAAGAGTAAGGTTTCATCAGACAATCTGCGGTTAAGTGCTTATTACCCAGATATGAATATTGAAATAGACGATTTTCCAGAACATGGAATGGGGCAACTTCAAAACTGGTCTTACGAAACCGACAATCTATTGAAAATTGGAACTGCTTTAATAGCCGAAACAGGTATTGCTTTTGATATCTCTGATCGGTTTAAATTATATAGTGGAATTTATGCCGTCTACGGTTTATCCGATATGCGTAAAAATGAAAAATCCTCATTGGTGAGTTATCATACTACCAGTTTGGAAGGGAAGACCCAATAGTGCCATAGGTACAGAAGGAGTGAGCTCTGTATGAAAACCATTTAATCTAGGTGTTCAGTTGAAATTAGCTTTTGGAAAGTCCATAAGGTTAAAGGCAACAAAACAGGAAATGGAGATGAAGGATACTGAAGAATTGATCCTAGAAACTTCCAAAGGGGATCAAAAAAGTGAGTCTTCGATCATAGCACAGGATGAAACTGTTTTACCTGTGGAAAATGAAAAATTAATTACAGAGGAAGAGAAAGGGATTATTGAAAAAGAATTGATCTTTGGGACAATAAGTAATACGTCGCTCAATAACTCGCAAAGGGGAAATTTGGATGAGGTGTCTGATATACTGCAGCGACAGCCTGATGCTACTATAGAAATAATAGGACATACGTGCGCTATTGGAAGTCCATGGGATAATCATCTATTAGGTCTTCTTCGTGCAAAGTCGGCAGCAGATTATTTGATTTCTAAGGGAATTGCTGAGGATAGAATAACTGTTCTATCTAAAGCGGAAGTGGAGCCAATCGCTCCATATACTTATGAAAACGATCGTCGGAAAAATAGAAGGATAACCAAGTTTTTAAAATACGAATAGCCTTCCTTACTTTTATCTTAAATAAAGAGGTTATGCAAGAAGTTGGTTGGTCTTTGTCTTACAGAACTTTTGTGGGGATAGAGAAGAGTATCACCAACTTATCTTTAGGGACAGAGCAAATTAATTAAGAGCAAAAGAATGTAACTGCGAAACTCGATTCCCTTTCCACTAGAAGGCTATCAAGGAACAGATCGCTGAATTTGTGGCGCTGTTCTACAATATATTTTATCCGGAAAAGGAGCTAATTGAATAGGGAGGACGTTGTATGTTGAGCTAGGGAATCAAAGAAAGAAGGAGCTATTGGGCAACTTTTATTTTTTTTAAAACACTATTCAAGAGAAAATATTAAAAACAAATACATTCTTTTATGAAAATATATATACCGCTTTTGTATCTTGTTAAATTGATCCTGTTCGGTTTTATAGGAATCAGCGGAGAATTAAGATCTTAATAATTTGTGATTGTATTTTTTTATGAAATCCATATAACCTTTTGTCGAAGTCGACAAAAGGTTATAATATTAAGATTCTTTACGAACTCATGGATTTAAAAAAATGGAATAGTTAGATTTAAATATTAAATTATTACCATCAACGGACGATAACGCCTACATTTTAATAAATGAAATAAATTTAAGAAATGAGAATTATTACAAGAAGCTTACTCCTGACTCTAATCTTTGCATTGCTTTTTCTGGGATGTAAAACAAAAGTAGAAAAGGTAATGGTTACGGAGGCGAATCCCAAAAAACCCAATATTATATTTATTTATATGGACGATTTGGGGTACGGTGATTTAAGTGCTTACGGTGCAACGGAGATCAGTACTCCTAATATGGATGCCTTGGCTAAGGGAGGAATTCAATTTACCAATGGCTATGCTACTTCCGCCACTTGCACCCCGAGTAGGTATGGAATATTAACGGGTAGGTATCCCTGGCGCAACAAGGATGCCAGAATATTACCGGGTACCGCACCTCTGATAATTGATACGGCTCAAATGACTGTGCCTAAAATGTTGCAAGGAGAAGGTTATGCCACTGGTATTGTGGGTAAATGGCATTTGGGACTTGGGAGTGGAAATGTAAATTGGAATGAAAGGGTATCACCTGGACCAAATGAAGTTGGTTTTGATTATTCCTATATTATGGCTGCAACCCAGGATAGGGTACCAACGGTGTACATTGCAGACGGTCTTGTAGATGGGTTAGACCCAGATGACCCTATTGAAGTAAGTTATCACAAAAACTTTGAAGGCGAACCAACCGGCTTAGAAAACCCTGAATTAACTACTATGAAATGGCATCACGGTCATAATAACAGCATAGTGAACGGTATCCCTAGAATAGGGTTTATGAAAGGAGGGGAGGCTGCCAAATGGAGCGATATTGATATGGCCGATCATTTTCTGGCCAAGGCCCAACAGTATGTAAAAGAGCAAAAAAGTGCACCTTTCTTTCTTTATTACGCCTTGCAACAGCCACATGTGCCACGTACACCGCATCCGCGATTTGCAGGAAAAACCGGAATGGGTCCAAGAGGGGATGTTATTTTGGAGGCCGACTGGATCATAGGTGAATTCATGAAAACCTTGAAGGAGGAAGGCATTCTTGAAAATACATTAATCGTCTTCTCTAGTGATAATGGTCCTGTAGTCAACGATGGTTACTACGACGACTCCGAAGAAAAACTAGGTAATCATACCCCTTCAGGTATTTTACGAGGTGGGAAATACAGTTTATACGATGCGGGTACCAAGGTTCCATTTATCACGTATTGGAAGGGTACCATAACCCCTAGTAAATCTAACGCCATGGTATGTCAGTTAGACTTGCTGACCTCCTTGGCTGCCTTGGTGGGGAGTGAGGTAAAAGGAGAAGATAGTATAAATCTTTTGGATGAATTCTTGGGCAAGTCCAATAAGGGACGAGAGGAACTGGTTTTGGAAGCTACTACAAGAACGGCTTTTAGAAAGGGTAATTGGGCTATGATTCCACCGTATAAGGGAGCGGTAATAAACAAGCAGGTGAAAATTGAGTTGGGCAATTCCGAGGAATATCAACTGTATAATCTGGAAAAAGATCCAGGTCAAAAGGAAAATTTAGCCAAATCCAATTTAGATAAACTTCAAGAATTAGTTACTGATTATGAGAAAATAAGAAACTAGAACAATGGGGGGATCTAAGAATTAGACCTGAAGTAATGGCTTTTATATCCGAGTTAAATATTTGGAAGCGCTACTAATCTCTAGTGAGTTCCTCTTTTGGAAGCTGATGGCCAATAAGAAGGTTCTTTTTAAGGATATCGATTTTATTCCTTCTGTTAATTTCTCCTGTATTCAGGCAATGGAAAAGTAGGGATTTCGGATAAAGTTTCCAAGCTATGAGCAATGACGAGTGGAGATAATCTTTAAATAATACCATGCAGTTGTAGGCAACTTTATATCCCAAAATTACTCGTCCTCCTTCTTTACTGTCAAACATGGTATTCGTCCGGGCGGCTATATATAATCACTTTTAGGTTTTTTATCTATTGCGCTGATTACCATATATCTTTTTTAATCTTTTTACTTACCTTAGGTAACTGGTATTAGTAATATTGGTCAAATACTTCTCCTTAAAACATTGATTATTATAGGTGTTATCTATTTATGAAAAAGGATTAGCGAAATCACAACCGATGATAAAAAGGGAGAAATAACTTCCTGTTAATGTGTATTACTATAGCTTTTATACTTAAAAAAACAGGGATATGAAGAAAATTTTGGTGTGGTCTATTACGGCAGCTTTAGCGGGATTTTTATTTGGGTTTGACACGGTAGTGATATCCGGAGCCGATAAAAAATTGCAACTCCTATGGGGATCTTCGGATGTGTTCCATGGTTCCGTAGTAATGGCCATGGCCTTATGGGGGACCGTGGTAGGTGCATTATTCGGCGGAATACCTACGAATAGGTTGGGTAGAAAGAAAACCTTGTTTTGGATAGGTGTTTTTTATACCGTATCCGCCTTGGGTTCGGCTTTGGCAAATGACCCTACCACCTTTGCAATCTTTAGGTTTTTGGGAGGCTTGGGTGTGGGTGCTTCCACGATTGCCGCTCCTGCTTATATTTCTGAAATAGCCCCCGCAAAGGATAGGGGAAAATTGGTAGGCTTGTATCAGTTTAATATCGTCTTCGGGATATTAGTAGCCTTCTTATCCAATTACCTATTAAGTGGTATTGGTGAAAATGCCTGGCGATGGATGCTTGGGGTAGAGGCCATTCCTGCTGTGATTTATACCCTATTTGTCTTGACCGTTCCCCAGAGTCCCAGGTGGCTTCTGACCAAGTTGCGTACCACAGAAGCAAGAAAGGTACTTCAAGTGATACATCCAGGTCAGGATGTGGAAAAACTGATGTTGGAAATAAATCAGGAAAACGAGAATAAGGTTCCGGGGGAGAACATTTTTATGAAGAAATACCGGTTCCCATTGATCCTTGCCTTTTGTATGGCCTTTTTTAATCAAGCCTCGGGTATCAATGCCTTTTTATACTATGCCCCTAGAATTTTAGGAGAGGCAGGTCTTGGAGAAAGTACTGCCTTATTGAGCAGTATAGGAATCGGGGTTATCAATCTTCTTTTTACGCTCTTGGGCATTTTTCTTATCGATAGGCTGGGACGAAAGCAATTAATGTATATCGGTTCCTTCGGATATATAGTATCACTCACCTTAGTGTCATGTGCCTTTTACTTAGATTGGGAGGGGATGTCCGTAGCTATATTCCTCTTCCTATTCATTGCTGCACATGCGGTAGGACAGGGCACTGTCATTTGGGTATTTATATCCGAAATTTTCCCGAACCACTTACGAGGTTCAGGGCAATCTTTTGGTAGTTCCGTTCACTGGATCCTGGCGGCTGTTATTCCTTCCCTTATTCCTGTATTATTTACTGCAATAGGTGCAGGAACCGTATTTGCCATCTTTGCTTTTATGATGGTTTTACAACTGCTATTTGTGGCATTTTTTATGCCCGAAACGAAGGGGATTTCATTGGAAGTCCTTAGTAAATCCCTGAGTAGCTCCAAGGGGTCTAATACGGGGAAAGTAGTACTGCTTAAAAAAGATGAATAAGTTAAATTTTAAGCTCAATCTTTTAAAACATGAAAAATCATCACTTAAAATTTGTGCTAGTTCTTGCAGCACTTTGCCTAGTTTTAGCTTGTAAAGATCAAGGGAAGAAGGAGGATAAAGACCCCGCGGTCCATAGTGAGAATGCGTTGGATACGGAAGCGGAAATGTATCGTCCAAATTTTCATTTTACGCCAAAGGTAGGTTGGATGAATGATCCGAATGGAATGTTCTATTACAATGGATATTACCATTTATATTATCAGCATTATCCAGACGGTAATAAATGGGGGCCCATGCATTGGGGTCACGCCATAAGTACCGATATGGTAGCGTGGAAGGAGCAACCTATTGCACTTTATCCGGACGAAAAGGGATATATTTTTTCTGGAAGTGCGGTGGTGGATCTGGAAAATACCTCTGGCTTTGGCATAGGAGGGAAAGTGCCCATCATTGCCATGTTTACCTATCATAATACGGATATTAAAAAGGCCAAAGGAATAGATGTGGAATCCCAGGCCATTGCCTATTCCTTAGACGAAGGACTTACTTGGACCAAATATTCAGGTAATCCGGTTATAGAGAACCCGGGAATTAGAAATTTTAGGGATCCCAAGGTTTCTTGGAACAAGGAACAAAAAAAATGGATTATGGTCCTGGCTGCCAATGATAAAGTGATGTTCTATGGGTCCAAAGATTTAAAAAGCTGGGAGCTGTTATCGGATTTTGGCGGAGATTGGGATAGGGAGCTAGGAACACACGGAGGTGTCTGGGAATGCCCAGATCTTTTTCCCATTCCAGTAGAGGGTTCTGAGGAAACCAAATGGGTGCTCCTTGTAAGTATTAATCCTGGCGGACCTAACGGGGGTAGTGCCACGCAATATTTCATTGGTGATTTTGATGGCACAAAATTTATCATGGATACGGAATTTGAAGCTGTCCTGAATAAGGGACAGAACCATTGGCTTGATTTTGGGAAGGACAATTATGCAGGGGTCAGCTTTTCTAATGTCACCTCTAAGGACGGAGGAAAATTTTATATGGGCTGGATGTCCAATTGGGAATATGCCAATAAAGTCCCTACCGAAACCTGGCGTAGTGCCATGACCGTGGCCAGAGAAATAAAAATGTTCAAAGATGACAAATCTTACAGATTAGCTTCTCATCCAGTAGATGAAATTGATGCATATAAAGTGGGTAAGTATAAGAAAGAAAATATTCAGGTCGATGGAGAAACAGCTCTCATCAAGGTTGAGAAGGTTGATCTTTCACGCGCTGCGATCAACTTTACCATTTCAGAACTAAAAAAGGATAGTTTCACCTTTAAACTTTCCAACAAAGTAGGGGACGAGTTATCCTTTGGTTACGATGGGACCAACAATACTTATTTCCTCGACCGTAGTAAATCCGGCAAAACAGGATTTTCCACAACTTTCTCTAATAAGAGGAGTACTGCGGAACGGATTTCCAGTAGTAAACAACTGACTGGGACCCTACTTTTAGATAAGACCTCCATAGAGTTGTTTTATGACGATGGGTCGACGGTGATGACGGAAATTTTCTTTCCCAATGCACCATTCGAGACGCTTTCGGTAGCGTCGGTAAGTCAGGACTTTATACTTGATAATTTGGAGGTTAATCAGCTTAATAGGCACTAAATACTACATAATTATAAAGCTAAAACGCTCTTGGTGATAGAGACATTAAACTCATGGATGGATCAATTGTTTTTTTGTTGGTTAAAAACATAAGCGTTGGTTCTACGTAGTATCTATATGCGATGTTTATTCTCACAATATTTTTACAAGCGTTTGGTCTGGATAAACTGGCCATAATAAACCCAAAAAAGCACATATTTCATGATATTAATCTAGTTTATAAAGATATTTTATGAATATCTTAGCTTTAATATAATCATTTGTTAATTTTGGTTTTATCCTTTCAAAAGAGAAAACATGAAGCAGCTCGAAAAAATTCTGGTACCAATCGACATCAATGGCGATTACAGTGAACAATTGAACACGGCAATTAAAATTGCCCATGTTTATAATTCTGAGATTATTATTGTACATGTCCTCTCGGAAGAAGCTGGAAGTGGGAGTATCAGTATGAGAAAGATGCTGTTAGACAGTGTATTAGAGTCCTTGAACAAGATAAATGACACCCTGAAAAAGGAACGGATAATCACTAAGGATCCAATTATTAAGCACGGCAAGCTAATAGAAAATATTCTAAAAGTAGCCACTAAACAAGACGTTAATTTAATCGTTGCAGGATCTGGATATAGATTAAAAGACAAAGGTCATAAACTTGGCAATAATGCCGAAAAGCTTATGCGATACTCGCATATCCCAGTATGGGTAGCTACCACCAAAACGGAGTCGAAAATCAGCAATATAATTTGCCCAGTAGATTTTTCGGAGCCAGCTAGAGGCGCACTCAATAACGCCATTTCCTTAGCAGGGGATTTTAACGCAACCCTTAGGGTTTTGGGTGTTGTAGAACCTGTACTTAACCTTTCGCCAAGGTATCAGTTAGATGACTTGGAAGAGGAAAACACACGTAGGATGCAGCAGTTGGAAAAGGAAATGGGGGACTTTTTAAAAGATTTTGATTTTGCTGGTATAGACTACGTGGTAGACATTTATGCAGGAAATGTTCCTATGACTATATTGAATATGATTAAAAAGCACAACCATGACTTGCTTATAATGGGGACCACCGGGCGTTCTGGTTTAAAGCGCGTATTAATGGGGAGTGTTACCAATAAGGTTACCCGAGAACTTCCCTGTTCTTTTATCACTACAAAATCTAAAGACATTCTGCATTTACGGTTTTATAATGAGGTAAAGGAAATAGAAACCCATTTTAAAAAGGGTGTTAAATTGGCCGACAAGGGAGAACATAAAGGGGCAATACGGGAATTTACTGCCTGTTTGCGTATCAACACCATGTATATCCCGGCCATTTATAAACTGTCCGAAGTTTATAAACTTATGGGAGACGAAGCAAAAGCTATTTATTATGACAATATGGCTAAGGAATTATTAACCCGACTTTGGGACGAAAAACTAGAGGAAAAAATAAGGAAGCACTATAAATCCTCCTTAAAGTAATCGATGTTTTTCGGAATTCTAAGTTTTTAAGACCTCTATTTATGGGGTCATTACGTGATGCATCAAATTACCGTTATGTCTTCTTCAAAAAAAGACTTTTGTACGAATTAAATAGTTAAGTCTTTGAGCTTTTTAAAGTGAAATGCTGTAGAAATGATTCGTTGTCCATAACTGGAAATTAAATTGTTAGTCGCGTTTGTACTTATAAAATGAGGTTTATTATATAATATACTGGAGTTTAACAAGTTGGTTATTAGGTATTTCTTATCTTAGGGGTAGTGTTAAAGTTTTGTGTTTCCCCACCCTGACTGTCTCCCTGAGGTAGTCGATTACGATACTAATCTAATATTCCTAATTATGACCTTACCGTATCTTCCATACAATTCCTGGAAAGACACCAGGATTACCATACATTTAATTTTGCAAATAATTGGAAAAATAAGACTCGCCATCATGCCAAGAAAAAACCATTGGTGGTATGTTACCGAGTATGTTTCAATAGCGGGGTTTTCTACACATCCTATCCCGATGAATGACGGGTTAAATACCTTTGAAATCACCCTTAATGTTCATAAAAAAATGGTCCAATTTAAAAATAGTAAAGGGGAATATCGGGAGATTCTTCTGCAAGACGGCTACTCCGTAGGTCAATTTTATACTGATTCCATGGCAATTTTAAAGGGATGGGGGGTAACGCCCAAGTTCATAAATAAACCATTGGATATGGGCGTCGAGAAACCTTTTGATGAAATTTCTGAATTCCATCATTATGATTGGGCATCCATACACACCTTTTGGCAGATGATGCTTTGGAATGATGGCGTACTAAAAGAGTTTAGTGGCTTATTTTATGGTAAGACCTGTCCAGTACATATTTATTGGCATCACATGGATCTTACAGTCACCAGATTTTCTGGTAAATTGGCACCGCCTATGGATGTCAATGCAAGGATACTGGAAAAAGATGCTTATTCACATGAAGTAATTAGTTTTGGGTTCTGGGCCGGTGATGATAATATGCCCGAACCTGCGTACTATTCCTATACTTTTCCAGCGCCACCGAAATTGAAAAAAGAACCCCTAAAACCAAAAAGTGCTTTTTGGATGGATGCCAATGGAAGTCCAATGGCCATGTTAAAATTTGGGGATATTATAAATAGCAAGGATCCAAGAAATGAGGTTTTAAATTTTTTGGAAAGTGCCTATCAAGCTGGGGCAAAATGTGCCCAATGGGAGGTAGAAGACTATAAGGTTCCGCCTTTAAATGCCTTTTAAATCTATTCCCGAATTTCAAATTTCTTCCAACACTGATGCTATGGCATTCAATGCGTGTGGATTTATAGAATTATCAAAGGCAACTATCGTATTGTTCCACTTATCGTTTAAAAATCCAAAATCTACCCCATCAACAAATTGCCATTCCCATTAAAGTTTTTTTATCTTAGGGATCTCATAGGATATTGTAAAGCACAATAGCCTACTGCTGAATTTTAATGTAATAGATATAATGAAAGTAAAAGATTCTTTTGGTCCTAGGCCTTATAAGGCCGATGATACACGATACAACACAATGCAATACCGCCGTTGTGGTAATAGCGGCATACTATTGCCCCTTATCTCCTTGGGATTATGGCATAATTTTGGTCATACCAATGATTTGGAAACAGGACGTAGTTTACTGCGCTGTGCTTTTGATAATGGGATTACCCATTTTGATCTGGCCAATAACTA
The DNA here is from genome assembly GCF_041320605.1 of Arenibacter antarcticus. Lineage (NCBI taxonomy): Bacteria > Pseudomonadati > Bacteroidota > Flavobacteriia > Flavobacteriales > Flavobacteriaceae > Arenibacter > Arenibacter antarcticus. Next base: position 153,229 of record NZ_CP166679.1, on the reverse strand, counting down.
CGGTCCCCCATACGGGGCTGCCGAAGAAAATTTTGGTCGGATTTTTAAGGAAGATTTTCAGCCCTATCGCGATGAACTTTTGATTTCCAGTAAAGCTGGCTGGGATATGTGGCCTGGGCCTTATGGAAATTTTGGTTCCCGTAAATATCTGGTAGCCTCCTTAGATCAGAGTCTTAAACGTATGGGGCTGGATTATGTGGATATTTTTTACCATCACAGACCCGATCCAGACACACCCTTAGAGGAGACTATGGGTGCGTTGCACCATTTGGTGCAAAAGGGAAAGGCACTTTATGCGGGCATTTCACAATACCCGGCAGATCTGACTGCCAGAGCAGCTAAAATAATGAAAGATCTAGGGACCCCTCTTTTGATCCATCAACCGAGATATAATATGCTGGACCGTTGGGTAGAAGATGGATTGTTGGGGGAATTGGAAAAACAAGGAATGGGGGCTATTGCATTTTCTCCCCTAGAACAAGGGATACTCACCAATAAATATCTAAACGGCATTCCAAAGGACAGTCGCGCAACTAAAGACGGACGATATTTAAAGGAATCCCAAATTACGCCTGAACTTTTGAAGAAGGTAGGTGCTCTGAACAATATCGCAAAAAATAGGGGACAGAGTCTTGCCCAAATGGCCATCGCCTGGTTGTTAAAAGATGAACGAATTTCTACGGTTCTAGTAGGGGTAAGTAAGAAAGAGCAATTGCTCGATAATTTGGAGGCCTTGAAAAACATAAAATTTTCTGAGTCCGAATTAAAAGAAATAAAATCAGTATTGGGATAGGAGCGAAGTGAAGGCGTAAGGATTTGTGTCTAGTCAGCTAGACCTTGACTTACGCTTTCTATCCCTTTCCATGCCTTTCTTTTGTACGTTATCAATTATCAGTACATATTTTTAAGATTTTCAAAGCTATTTCTATATGCCATATTTAACGTTCCTACGGAATAGTTGAATTAAAATCTTTTGTTAAAAAAAATAAAAAGAGACAAATTCCTTTCCTTTTAAGAGCCACACCTATAAGTCTGCTGAGGTACAGCGTTTTAAATTAAACATCCAAAAATCTTATAACACCATTAGGAAGTGACCATGCATCTTATTGTTTTAAAGATGATATATGTCATTCTTTAAGGGGTTTTTAAGCCTGTAATTTGCATCATAATACTAAAGAATACTATTATGATGAGATTCAATTTAAGCAGAATCGTAACAGGGGTTTTATTTATGTTTTTACTGTTTGGCAACAGCCTTACAGCACAAAAGTACCAATTGGTAAATGGGGAATCGTCCTTACTAGTACTCGGTACTTCCAGCATACACGATTGGGAAATTGTCGCTGAAAACCAGGCAGGAGTCTTGATACTTAAAAATGCAGAGACCGGGGAATTGGACCACTTAAGTCTAGAGATAATTACCGAAAGCTTAAAAAGTGGTAAGTCTGCAATGGACAAAAACACCTACAAGGCATTGAATACGAAGAGCCATAAAAAGATTCTCTTCCAACTATCCGAAGTAAAAGAAGTGAAACCAAACGGTAGCGGCAAATTTAAGGTAAAGGTATTAGGAGATCTGACCATTGCCGGTGTAAAGAGAGCTACTTCACTGGATCTTGATATGACAGTAGCAAGCAATAAGGTTACTCTTGTTGGAGCAAAGAAAATAAAAATGACAGATTTCAAAATTGACCCGCCTAAAGCGCTATTGGGAACTATTACCACCGGTGATGACATCACCATAAAATTTAATACCGTTTTAACTAAATAGAATTATAATCAATTAAATATAGAAGTATGACATCAATAATTAAAAATGCCGTTTGTGCAGTAGTAGTTTTAGCCGGATTCGGTTTAAATGCACAGGATCGTAAACTGGATAATTTCAGACAACCCGATAAAAGTGGAATTAATGTATTTGAGGCACCAAAGGATTCCGTCTCCACATTCGATGGGGTAAAAGTAAGAATAGGGGGATCGTCCACCCTACAATATCAGGCCGTAGACCATAGTAATTCTGGTGCTGTAGCCCTAAAGAGTATAGGTTATAATTTTAATTTGGCAACTGCCAACCTAGATTTGGATGTTGCTTTGTTTGATGGGGTAAGAATGCACTTGAGAACTTATTTGTCCTCAAGACACCATCCTGAACCATATGTTAAGGGAGGGTATTTCCAAATAGATAAACTAGATTTTATCCATGAAGGGTTTATGGAAAACGTTATGCAATACGTTACTATTAAGGTAGGGCATATGGAGAATAACTATGGGGATGCTCATTTTAGAAGAACAGATAATGCTCAGGCCATGTACAATCCATTTGTAGGAAACTTAATTATGGATGCCTTTACTACAGAGGTAGGAGGGGAAGTGTACTTCCGTAAAAATGGTTTTATAAGCATGTTGGGAGTTGCCAATGGTAAATTAAATCAGGCTGTGAATAAGAGCGACGGGACAACTGGTGGTGCCTCTTTCATGGCGAAATTGGGATACGACAAGCAAACCAGTGAAGATTTAAGATATCGGATCACTGGATCTCTATACACTACTGGGTATGTGCAAACTTCTTACTTGTATAGCGCAGACCGTGCGGGATCTAGGTACTATTTCGTGATGGAGGATGAAAACGCTTCTACTAGTGGTAATTTCAGGTCAGGAAGATATAATCCTAACATGAAAAACCAAGTAACAGCGGTTATGATCAACCCATTTGTTAAATACAGAGGATTGGAATTTTTCGGAACTTTTGAGCATACTAGCGGAAAAGCGAATACAGAAACCTCCAACAGAACAGCAACGCAATACGCTGGTGAATTGATCTACAGATTTGGCCAAGATGAAAATTTATTTTTGGGAGGCAGATATAATGTGGTAAATTCAGAGGAAATGAGTGGGGATGAAATCGATATCTCAAGATTCCAATTAGGAGCTGGATGGTTTATGACGAAAAATATTCTTGCCAAACTAGAATATGTAAATCAACAATACAATGATTTCCCAACTGCTAGTATCCTAAATGAAGGAGAATTTAAAGGATTGATGCTAGAAGCGGTTATTAGTTTCTAAATAGTATTGGGTCTAACCCAAAGACATAGTTTTTATTATAGTTTGCCCGGGCACAAGAGTAGGATAATGCTCGGGCAAACTTTAAAAAGCAGATGAACAACTTCCTAAACACAGATAATGAAAAAGGTATTGGGCTTCACTACAATTTTATTACTACTTGCTTTTAATTTCAAAGATTCTCCAGTAAACCATTCGGTAATTACCATTGCACCGGAAAGTAGGTTAATGATATCTGGGACTACCAATATCAATACCTTTAGCTGTGATTTTGACACCGATAGATTAAAGGAACCTATCCCTGTCCATTTCGAAAAAATTGGTGAGAAATATATTTTCCAAAAAGCTACTTTAGTATTGAACAACTTTGGTTTTGACTGTGGTAACAGAGGTATAAATAGAGACTTCCACGATCTTTTAGAATCTGAGGAATATCCACAGATAGAATTAAAACTCAAAGAGATTATAGGAGACATATTAAACGCTTCGGCATTAACGGCTGTGGTAGAAATAAAAATTGCAGGCATCAAAAATTCTTATAGAATTCCAGTCGCCATAGCGGATAACAAACCTAGTTGTGTTTCAGGTGCATTAAAATTAAGTTTGGGCGACTTTAAGCTCAAAGCCCCTAAAAAAGCACTAGGTCTTATTGTGGTCCACGATTCCATTACCATTAATTTCGATTTGGAATTACAAATGGGATAGAATTCCGGTACTACTAGATTGGCCAAGTATCAAAAGCCAATTACGTTTATGGTGAGCAAATCTTCCCTATTTCAGCTATTGTAAAGGCGGTTTTAAATACTACTTCTCAATAAAATAACCTTGAGATTACTTTTGAATAGATAGAATTAGAAAAAGCAGTACTTTTTTATAAAACGATATCGGCTTGAATTTCTTTATGGAAGTTCAAGCCGTTTTGTTTTACTGCTCTGAGTCCGATACCAGGAAGGCGATGCTACATTCTCACCATTTTGGGTGTGACTCGGGCATATTCGTATTTACACCTAAAAGTTAGGCTTGCCTGTGAAGGGTTGCTTTCTATGCGCATCATGTTGGTGCAGGGAAATTAGATTTAGACATGCCTCGGTGAGACCATACCCCTGTTGGATAGGCACTTTTTTAGAATGAAAGGACTCCATTAGATTTAAGGGGATTTGAAGATTTTTATTTTATACAAAAGGGTATAGTTCATATTTTATTTTTCTTAAGCTCACTCAACAAATAAACAATAGATTTGAGGTAAAACTTAAAAGATGAATAGATTAAAGGGTAAAGTGGCCGTGATTACTGGAGGTGCAAATGGAATTGGGAAAGTAACGGTGAACAAATTTTTGGACGAAGGTGCCATAGTTTTCTGTTGGGATATCAACACCGAGGCAGGAAATAGGTTGTTGGAGGAAAATAAGGGCAGAAACTTAAAATTTAATAAAGTCGACACCATAAAAATCACCGAGGTAGAAAAGGCCGCTGCTCAAATTATGGAGGAATATGGTGCCATAGATATTCTAATCAATAATGCTGGGATTACTAGAGATGCTACCTTAATGAAAATGACCCAAGACCAATGGCAGTCTGTTTTGGATGTTAACCTTACTGGGGTATTTAATTGTACTCAGGTAATTTCTGGACATATGGTGGAAAAGGGAAGTGGAAAGATTGTTAACGCTTCTTCCGTTGTAGGACTGTACGGAAATTTTGGACAGAGCAATTATGTGGCAACAAAAGCGGGAGTTATTGGACTTACTAAGGAATGGGCTAGGGAATTGGGTAGAAAGGGGATCAATGTAAATGCCGTTGCCCCCGGATTTATTGCTACCGAAATGGTAGAGACCATTCCCAAAAAGCTAATTGCCGATCTAGAGGGCAAAACTCCGCTTGGGCGTTTGGGTAAACCTGAGGACATTGCCAATGCCTATGTTTTTTTATCGTCCGAAGAAGCCAGTTTTATTAATGGGACCACCCTAAGCGTGGATGGAGGACTGGTCATATAATTTTATAGGAAGTATAAAGTACTCGCAGCCTATGATCTGGATGCAGTTGCGATGAAATGAATGTAGTACCTAGAACTACTATAAGTGTTTAAATTACTTGGATAATAAGGTTAAGCTAGGTACCGTTTCCACCCAATAGGGGAACGCCCAGAATAAAACTATTATTAGAACGCGTGTTATGTGACCTTCTAGCAGAAAATATTCACTTATAAAAAATCCTTGGGATGCGGATGTTTCCAAGGTGCTCGGTACTCCCGTTGTAAAAGAGCGGTCGCTTCCTGATCGTTCACCACTATAATTTTATGGGGATCATAGATTAACGGGCGGCCGGTGGCCATGGAAAGGTTGGCCAAAATACAGCTGGCGGTAGAGATATGGCCTTCACGGATATCAGCAATGGGCAAGGTGTTTTGGTCTATAGCCGTCAAGAAATCCAACATATGCCCCCTAGTAGCAGGAGCCGCATTTAATTCTATGCCCTTTTCCGTAAGATCTTCAGGATATTTCTCCTTTTCGTAGACTACATCCATATGTATTTTTTTTCCTTCGCCATGGGGAATAAAATCGTACTTCATAGTACTGCCCATAAGGGTACCCTTCTCGCCATATAATTTAAAGGACCATGGATACTCTGGATCTGCAGGGGTGCCCCAGGATCGGTGCTGCCAAACGCAATTTAGTTCTTCAAACTCGAAGATAGCGGTTTGGGTATCGGCAATGTTAGATTTCCCCTCCTTTTGCACGTAGATACCGCCGGTAGAGCTTATTTGTTTTGGCCAATCCAACGCTAGCATCCAGCGCACGGTATCTAGCATATGTACACACATATCGCCCATAATACCATTTCCATATTCCATAAATGTGCGCCACCACCTTGTATGGGGAAGGCCGTCATAAGGTCTTAGAGGGGCTGGGCCGGTCCACATTTCATAATCCAAATACTCGGGGATAGATTGTATGGGAGGGTTGTCATTGGCTCTCATATGGTAATAGCAGCACATCTCTACATGGGACACTTTGCCCAAAAGGCCTGCATCTACTATGTTTTTCTTGGCGTCTATTAGGTGGGGCGTACTTTTTCGCTGGGTGCCCACCTGTACAATTTTATTGTATTTACGTGCTGCGGCAACCATGGCTTCACCTTCTACAATATCGGTACTTATAGGTTTTTGCACATAAACATGGGCGCCAGATTTCAGGGCTTCTATGGTCTGTAGGGCATGCCAATGGTCCGGAGTACCAATGATTACAATATCCAGATCTTTTTCCGCGAGCATGTTTCGGTAATCCCCATACATTCTTGGCGTTTTGCGCGATTGCTGCCTTTGACTGATTAGGGTAGCGGCTTCGGTGAGTAATTTTCGGTCTACATCGCAAATGGAAATTACCTCTACCTGGGTCACCTGCATCAATCTAAAAAGATCGCTCTTTCCATACCAGCCAGTTCCAATAAGACCAACACGCCACGGCTTTGCTCGGTGCATCAATTCAAAGCCATAGGCGCCAAAAGAAGAGAGCACCATGGCAGCTGTGGTCCCTTTTAAAAAATGTCTCCGATTAATGTTAAATATGTTTTGGTCCATACTATTGTGGTTTTAACTTCCTTGCAGTTGATTTAGAAGATGGTTATTTTTTAGTATTTAAATACGATTACCTAAAAGAAATGAAACGTTGGGTCTTTAGCTTTAAAGATACCGAAAAATTAAATTAAGCGGATAACAGCACTTATAGTTTCTGATGCCCTTTAATTTGAACCATAATATCATTCATCATTTCTATTTGAATTTGCTGGATGGTTAATAATTCTTCCTGTTGATGAATGATTAGGTGGTCTATTTTTTCATGAAGCACTCGGATCTCCAACTCCGATTTTAGGTTGATCATATAATCTTGTTTTGCCCGTTCCCTGTCTTTTTCCTCTTGTCTGTTTTGGCTCATCATAATAACCGGGGCCTGTAGGGCAGCTAAACAGGACAAGATTAAATTTAATAGGATAAAGGGGTAGGGGTCAAATCCCTTGTTGAATAAGAATATTATATTGATCAACATCCAAATAAATATGAAAATTCCGAAGAGGATAATAAATTTCCAACTCCCTCCAAAGGTGGCTACCTTATCGGCCAAACGTTGTCCATAGGAGTAATTTTCCCAATCATCCAATCCGTCCCTTTTGGTGGAAATGGTTTTTTCATTGTGGATGGTTTGTAGCACGTCTTCTTCTAAAGTGCTTAGTTCACCAACTTCTCGAACAAGGTATTCCGAGAGGTATTTTTGTCGGTATTGATTAAGTTCGGATACGGAAATACAACTTTTATAAGTTAGTTTAGGGTGCTCCTTTTGCATTAAAATAAAAATAGACTTTCTAATAGTCTTTGCGGGAATCAGCTCGCTGATGGGATATTCTTTTTCTGAAATTCCGCTTATAAATGTTTTCATAGGTAGCTATATATTGTTCTTTAACGGTCATACTTCGACTGCCTTCGGCAGGTAAACTCCAGTACAGGTAGGTAAACTTGCCTAACGACAGTTAGGTTCGCATACCTTCATTTGTATTTGCGACCAATTTTTGGTCATACTCATTTCGTGATCAGATGTTTTATACTTTAAATGTAATGCATTTTTAAGCTCTAATAACCTTTATGTCATTGATTTACCCGTACCTTTAAGTAGGAATTCTTTTCTGTAATCGGTTTGTAGATGAAGAAAAAACTCAATGAACTTGAAGCTACCGCAATTTGCGGCAATGATATAAGCTCTTCCTGTTTGTATGTTTCCGCTTTGGCCATTGTCTATGCAGGACAATATGCCTGGATATCCCTTTTGATGGTGGCAGGGGTTTTATTTCTATTTCGGAGGATTTATGGAGAAGTAGTAGGTGCGCTCCCATTAAATGGGGGAGCCTATAACGCCTTATTGAATACCACCAAAAAATCTACAGCCTCATTGGCCGCTTCGTTAACCGTGTTATCCTACATGGCCACCGCGGTCATATCTGCCAGCGAGGCGGTAAAATATGCCTATAGTATATGGGATGTTTTTCCAGTAGTCCCCGTAACTATAGGTCTCTTAGCAGTCTTTATGGGACTGGTTATTATAGGGATCAGTGAATCTTCAAAAGTAGCTGTAGTCATTTTTATTTTTCACCTCTTTTCATTAACCCTCTTATGTACTTTCTGTATCGTTTTTTTTGTGGAAAATGGATTAGACATCCTTCTGTTAAACTTTAGAAGCCCCATAAAAGGAAGTATTTTAAATGCGTTGTTTTTAGGATTTTCTGCAGCCATGCTTGGGATAAGCGGTTTTGAGAGTTCCGCTAACTATGTAGAGGAACAACAAGATGGGGTATTTCCTAAAACTTTGCGGAATATGTGGGTGGTAGTAACCGTTTTTAATCCGTTGATTGCTTTTTTGGCCTTGGCCATTGTCCCAATGACTGATATCAACTCCAATCAAGATGCATTGTTATCCTATTTAGGGGGTGTGTCGGGTGGCAATTGGCTATCGCTGCTTATTGGCATAGATGCGGCGCTGGTGTTAAGTGGCGCTGTGCTTACTTCTTTTGTAGGGGTAGGTGGATTGATGGAACGTATGGCGTTGGACCGTATTTTACCCAAATTTCTCTTGAAGAAGAATAAAAGGAAGAGTCCTTATATGATCCATATTATGTTCTTTTTGTTATGTATATCCATCTTATTGGTAACTAAAGGAAACCTCGCAAAATTGGCAGGGGTTTATACCATTGCCTTTTTGTCTGTTATGATCCTTTTCGGAATCGGAAATTTGATGCTAAAGATAAATCGTGCAAAATTACCACGTCCCGAAAGGGCTAGCTGGCTAGGACTTCTAGTGGCTATACTTGCAGTAATTGCAGCATTGCTTGGGAATATTATCTTAAACCCCTATTATTTGGCGATTTTTACGGAGTACCTGATCCCTACGCTAGTGGTAGTGTTCTTTATGTTATACCGGACCGCTATCTTTAAAATTATTTTAGTAGTCTTAACCTATATTTTCCCCGATAGGGGCCCCTTATTTAAAAAGCTGCACCAACATACCCAAAGGGTATTGACCTCGATAAGAAAACAACAATTTGTTTTTTTTACCAAAAATGACAATGTAGCCACCCTGAACAAGGTTATGCTTTATATTACCCAGAACGAACCTACCAGAAACTTGAAAATTGTTGCTGTATTGGATAAAAATGATACCATCCCTATCCGATTAAAGCAGGATATAGATGTATTAAATAGGGCCTATCCAGAGATCGATATTCAATTCATTGTGGAGGATGGGGTGTTTGGTCCCGCCAAAATAAAAGAGTTTTCCAAGCGATGGGACATTCCCACTAATTTTATGTTTATTGGTTCTCCTAGTAATAAGTTTCCCTATAAGATTCAGGAATTGGGAGAGGTTAGGATGATTGTTTGACCGAAGCCAATAACCTTTTCAAATTGTAGCCCTGCTCTGGCCCTTTGGATTAGGGTAAATACCTCCGCTTAATGGGCTATTACTGGTCTATCTGTGTTTATGGATAATTACTTCCGACTCCATTAGTGTAATTCTATAAAATACACGGTAAAAGGTATTTCCTAATTTTGTATATTTATATAGAGGTGGTCTATGAAGTTATTTTTCCATAAAGAAGGATGGTATAAACCACCCCAAGTCCAAACCAGTATTAATAAACCATATACAGTATGAGCTTTGTATCAGAAAATGTAATTCCTGGAAATCATGGTAAAATCTTTGGAACGGATGCCAAGGAGAAAAAGGATTTGGACATGATTAAACAGCAATTGATGAAGATAGAAGGCATAAAGGAAGTGCTCTTTAATGATGGTTTTCCAAAAGAATTTAGAGTCCACACCTCCAAAGTTGTGCAAATAAGCGATATTGAGCGCAAGGTAAGCGCCTTGGGTTTCCATGCCGTACGCAAGAGTTTCTTTTCTCTTTAATCTATTCAATTCTTACCGCCCCATATTTCTTAGGGCTCTGTTGGGCCTATCAAAAAATAACGATGAGCATTAACCATTAAAAATATTCATTAATGCACTCTTTCTTGGTGATGATATAGCGTTATTTATGGTTTACAGCAGTGCTTATAGGTCGTGTATATTAAAAATAACGCCACTTAAAAAGTTGGTTTTAAGTGGCGTGTACATCTAATATTAATCTATATCTTTTAATAAATTAGCAACCAAGGCAGTCCACCCTGTTTGGTGAGAGGCACCGGCTCCCCTGCCATTATTCCCATCAAAGTATTCATAAAAAAGGATCAATTCCTTAAAATGTGGGTCTTGGTACTTCTCTTGGTGTAATTTATGAATAGGACGATTGCCCTCAGAATCCTTTTCGAATATTTGGATCAACCGCTTTCCTATCTGGTCACTTATATCTCTTAAATTAAGGTTGTTATCGTTTCCTGTTGGGAAATTAAACTTAAGTTTATCGCCGAAATAACTATGATATTCCCGTAATGAATCTATAAATAAATAATTCATTGGCATCCAAATGGGCCCACGCCAATTAGAATTGCCTCCAAAGAGTCGTGTTGAAGATTCTGCAGGTTCGTAGTTAATACTATAATTGGTCCCTTTTATAGAGATGTTATACGGTTTTTCATGTACTTTGGACAAGGATCGTATACCGTATGGGGACAAAAATTCTTTCTCATTTAAAACACTGCTCATCAATATGTTTAATCGTGCTTTGGGCACTAGTGACAACAGCACATCTTCCCCTCTAGTGTACTCCTCCATTACTTGGTATTTGGAGTTTTCTATCCGGTGTTTTCGGAACCACTCCATACTTTTACAGAAGCGCGGAAGCTTTTCTAAATATTCTTTTTTAATATTCAATACCGCCGCTAAGGAGAGTAGTCCAGATATAGACCTTACCTTTATGTGGAACGATTCTCCAGTGGGTAATATTAGGTTGTCATAGAAAAATCCGTCGTTTTGGTCCCATGAGCCTTTATATCCTTCTTTTATAGTATTCAAGGCTTCTGCTATAAATACAAAGTGTCCAAAATATTTCATGGCCATATCTTCGAAGGACTTGTCTTCCAAGGATATTTCCAAGGCCATTTCCAACATATTAAGACAGTATAGTGCCATCCAAGATGTGCCGTCTACCTGTTCTAAGACACCACCTCCGGGCACCCCGTTGCTTCTGTCAAAAACTCCAATATTATCGAGGCCTAAAAACCCGCCCTCAAAAACATTTTTCTCATCCCTATCTACCCGGTTCACCCACCAGGTAAAGTTCAGGGCCAATTTGTTGAACATCCTTTTTAAAAATTCAACGTCGCCTTTTCCTGTCTTCTTTTTTTCAATTTGGAATACCTGTAGGGAGGCCCAAGCCTGTACCGGGGGGTTAACATCGCTAAAATTCCATTCGTATGCGGGAATTTGACCACTAGGGGACATATACCATTCCTTGGTAAATAAAAGCAATTGGTCTTTGGCAAAATTGGAATCTACCAGTGCAAGGGAAACACAGTGAAATGCAGTGTCCCAGGCTGCAAACCAAGGATATTCCCATTTGTCTGGCATGGCAAGTATATCGTGGATCCTAAGTGTTTTCCACTGGTTGTTCCTACCGTTTAATCGATTTGGGGATGGAGGAAATTCTTTAAAATCGCCCTGAAGCCATTTCTCTACCTCGTAATTGTAGTATTGTTTAGACCAAAGTAGTCCTGCTACGGCCTGTTTTTGGAGTTCCAAGGCTTCTTTGTCCGAATTTGGAAAAGTTGCTTCCAAAAACTCTTGAGATTCCGCTATCCTTTTGGCGAAAACCGAATCGAATTCATCGTCAAAAGGGGTTTCCAAGGTGCCGTTGGTAAGTCTTACTTTAATTGTTTTGGTTTCCCCTGCCTCCAACTGCATTTTATACATGGGCGAAAATTTGGTGCCCTCCTGTTTCTTTTTCGTTTTAGAAAAATCCCCATTGATTACCATATCGTGAAAAAGATCCTTTTTATAGGGGTGATCATTGGCCTGAACATAGATTTTTTCCATGTTGGTCTCGTTCTCGGTAAAGAGCAATTGGGAAGGCTCCTCAAAATACATATTGTATTTGCCAACGTAGATGTGGTCTATGGATACATAGGGAATTCCCTTGTGAAGTTGTTTTTTTATACTGGGTTTTTCAGGCATTCCAACAAAACTCCAAAAATTGCGTATCCATAAGGTGGGCAATAAATAGAGTGGGGCTGGTTTTGAACTTCTGTTACTGACAGTTATTTTTATCAGTATATCTTGGGTATCGGCCTTGGCGTATTCCGTAAAAACATCAAAATATTCGTTATTGTCAAAGATACCGGTATCCAAAATTTCGTATTCCAGATCTTGTTTCCCTCGTTTACCGTTTTCCTCTACCAATTCTTTGTAGGGAAATTCATTTTGTGGATACTTATAGAGGTGTTTCATATAGGAATGGGATGGCGTACTCTCTAAATAGTAGTAGAGTTCCTTTACATCTTCCCCATGGTTCCCCTGCGGACCTGTCAGTCCAAAAAGGCGTTCTTTAAGGATACTGTCCTTTCCATTCCATAGCGCCACTCCAAAGCAAATATTGCAATATCTGTCCGAAATTCCTGCAATACCATCCTCTCCCCATCGATAAGTTCTACTACGAGAGCTATCATGTGAAAAATAATTCCATGCATCTCCATTTGGACTATAGTCTTCCCTCACGGTGCCCCATTGACGCTCACTTAAATAAGGTCCCCATTTATGCCAATCTTTAGAATTGATCAGGTTTTCCTCTAAGCGTTTTTCTTCTTCAATAATCTTTTTCTTTGCCATCTATGTTTTCTCTCTATATAAAAAGGTATTCCCCTGTAATAGAAGCTTTCTAGGTCTCTAATTTCAGGAATCAAAGATACTATTAGTTTAACAATATAGAAACCTAAAATTTATGTGGCACTTGAATATGTCGGAAATTATCCACTGTGTTGGCTTGTATTTATTAGTTGGTATTCTCGGGTCTTACACAAAAATATCATTGCCTAGGGTATTGTATTTGATCATCTGTAAAGAAGTGAAATGCGTAAAAAGATCTGATTTCCAACAAGGGCTAATAGGGGGTGAATAAAATTTAAATGTAAATTGTACGTTTCCCAATTAATACCTACCTTAACTGCTTGTATTATGCCTTCATGGTCTTAGTAAAAATCATTCTGGGTATATTAGGTGTTAAATAAATAAACCTTAATAGATGAAAATTGATAATAATTCTAAAGAACCTACTGCTAACACGAAAAATAGCAGAAGGGATTTTTGTAAGAGTAGCGCTTTGGTTACAGGGGCTATGATCTTGCCTGCCATGCAAATGAACGCCATGGTAAATGGTGCCAACGATAAAATGTTGAAAATAGCCTTGGTGGGTTGCGGTGGTCGAGGTACTGGTGCTGTAATTCAGGCTTTAAATGCTGATCCAAACACGGAATTAGTAGCCATGGCAGATGCATTTGAAGATAGGTTAGAGGGAAGTTTAATGAACGTGAAAAAGGCATTTGACGGTACCAAAAGAGTAAATGTTCCCAAGAAAAATCAGTTTGTAGGCTTTGACGGAGCGGAAAAAGCAATGGCGCTGGCCGATGTGGTTATCTTGGCCACTCCTCCAGGATTTAGGCCTCAACATTTTGAATTTGCCGTAAATGCCGGGAAACACGTGTTTATGGAAAAACCGGTAGCAACAGATGCGCCCGGGGTACGCAAGGTATTGGCAGCAGCAAAAATAGCTAAGGACAAGAAGTTAAATGTAGTAGTAGGGCTGCAAAGGCATTACCAAGACAACTATTTGGCTGGACTTCAGCAAATAAAGGAAAATAAGATCGGAAAAATAGTTTCTGGACAGGTATATTGGAACAGTGGAGGTGTATGGGTTCGGGAGAGACAGCCTGGACAGTCCGAATTGGAATACCAGATGCGTAATTGGTACTATTTCAACTGGTTATGCGGGGACCATATTTTGGAACAACATATTCATAATATAGATGTGGCCAATTGGTTTATTGGAGAGTACCCAATTTCCGCCCAAGGGATGGGAGGTAGACAGGTCCGTACTGGAAAAGACCATGGGGAAATATTTGACCATCACTTTGTGGAATATACCTATCCTAGTGGTGCGGTAATTGCCAGTCAATGTCGTCATCATCCTGAAACAATGAGTAAGGTAGCCGAGATGTTCCAAGGTACTAAGGGTACTATTGAGACGTATGGCGACAATACTTTTGTTAAAGACTACGATGGAGGAGAAGTATTTACCCATAGGGGCAAGGACGATCCTAATCCATATCAGGTAGAACATGTAAAACTTTTTCAATCCATTAGAAACAATGGGGTAATTAGTGATGCGGAAAATGGTGCCAAGAGTACTATGAGCGCAATTATAGGTCGTATGGCCACCTACTCTGGGAAAATCATTAAACTGGAAGAGGCTATGGGGTCTAACATAGATTTGGCTCCGGATGATCTTACCTGGGATTCCCCAGCTCCAGTACAGCCAAATGCAGATGGAACCTATACTATTCCAACACCAGGAAAGACGGTTGTAATATAGTTTGGACTAATTTATAAATTAAAAATCCCAAGTAATCTTACTGTTTAAGAGGACTTGGGATTTTTTTGTTTAATCGCAGCATACTACTGTCCAAGCAGTACTATACTAGGGCCTGATAAAATAAAAAGCCGCTACGTATTTAATACGTAAAGGCTTTTCTAACTATCTCAAAAGGATAAATGGTTTAGTTCTTCAACTAATTAAATTTTTTACTTGATAGTTACTGTACTGAAATTTCTTTTCGTTCGCCATCATAGCCAACTGCAAATATTTTGTCGGTAGGGCTAAAAGAGGTAACGGTAAAGGCATCTCTAGGTGATATATGTATAACAGCACCCCCTCGCTCTTGTTGATAAACTGCAGCGTTATTTGTTCCAGAAATAGTAATCTTTTTATTAGATACATATGCTTTTCCAACACTAAGAGCTCCTTTGTTTTTAAAAATATGTAAATTTTGTTCATGTAAAAATTGCAATTTCATCTCAGGTTCTGGATAGCCTTTAGATTGGATATAGGATATGGCTTCATCTACCATAGACTGTGTTACGGTAATGGTTCCTTGACCATAATCATCTAGATCAGCATTTACTGCTTTAAGAAAGCCCCAAGCGGTAAAGAACGCTGTTAAATCTGTTTCTGCAATATCAGAACAAATTTTAGCAAACTCAACTTGTGCAGCCCCATGAGAAGATGGATTGTCGCTTACTCTAATTCTTTCATGTACGTCTTTATAAAAATCTTCGTTACCTAATACATTTGAAAAATATAGTTGTAATTGCCAAAATGGTACTAGTTTACAAAACACATCGCCATGCTCACCATGAGCAAGATTATCAGCTATAATTTCTGTAAAAGCCTTTTCATAACGATTGTTGTATGGATTAAGCTGCTCTGCATCAATTCTGGCATCATTTCCCCAGGTGGTCTGTACATAAAGGCTATAAATGTTATTGGAAACTTCGGTCATTCCCAACCATCTTAATCCAGGTCTTGTTTGATTTACATGCCCTACCTCATGTGCAGGTCCCCAAGGTGACGCTTTTAATGTACTGGGGTTACAAAGTGCTGGCATGGTTCCTTTATGATACTCAGTTCTATACGAAGTTGCATACATATACATATCCTGATGCGTATTGGTTCTAAAATACATACGCGTCTTATTGGCTCTATCGTATTTGTATAGGCCTAAAAAGTCTTGTTCTAAATCAACTATATCATCATAAAGACCAATGAGTTCTGTAATATCGGGAGTATGTTGACGAAGATCGTCCGTAGTAAATGTTAAGTGTGCAAATTCGCCTAACACATCAAAAAAGCTATACTCTGCATTCGTAATTAATTCTTTCCAATCATCATTTGTATGTTGGGCAATATCAAAATAACCGTTGATTTTACCTGTGGCAAAGTTGGCCTTTACTTCGTATTCATTTTCATCTTGATACATTAAATAAGCAAGTCCTTCCGTATCCACTTTAAAACGATTAACCCCAGGTTGCATTACATAATCTATACCGCCAAAGCCTTCATTATGGTTAACAACACGTAAGGATATTTCTCCTTCAAAGTCATCCATAAAAACTACCATTTCCGTACCCCGTCTAACGTAAATACCAGTAACATTATCATAAATACCATAGGTGCTTGTTTTGTTTGTGCTAGCAATAATTCCGGGATAAGGATAACTTTTAAAGTTGCCTATTCTGAATTTATCATAAACCTTATTGTAAATAGCAAGCGCCATGTTTTGAACAAATTTATTCTCAATCGCCATAATATCGTCTTTAGTGATGCCCGATTTTAACTCAGTACAAGCCTTGTCATTAAAAACGCTAAGACTAGCTTCTAAAGAAGTATTTCTTTTGTAAAACTCTATTTCAGCTAAGCTCACAAAGTCATTAACTCCTTTGGTAACTGATAATTTAATAGCTCCTGGGTTTTCAAAACCTTCAGGAAATGTTATGATCTTTGGTGTGTTTCCACTCTTAAATACAAAATCCTTAAATTTTTTGAATTCACTTTCTCCTTGAGCTTTAGTATAAACCGTTACCTCTAGGATTATTCCGTTATTACTATCACTTCTTGGGTAAAGCACAAAATAATCAATCTGTTTGTTCTTTTCTTCAAAATTATAGATCAGATCAACGGGGTATTTGGTTTGGTTTCCCCATCTACTGTGATAGATAGTTTTTTTATCTCCATCAAGTGTCTTTTCTATATCTGATCCATTTTGATGTTCGCTAGATGATGCTGTATTCGCAGATATCAAGTCATCTTTATCGATAGCACTTGCACTAGTGGGTGCATAATAATCAGGGTCTTTTAGAGAAGCAGAATTATCTGTTTCCGGTTCAACTATTGGGTCGCTCTTATCTGAGCAACCAATGGAAATAAGGAATACTGTTAGTAGTAAAAAGAATAGTTTGGTTTGCATTTTATTTTGGTTTTAAATTTGAAAAAATGTACATCCGTATTGTAGTGTAATGAGGTCGGTGTATGATTTGGAAGTTCATTGTAATGAAATCGCAGGGAAAGTTTGGTATTTTAGCACAGGAATTGCTCCCTTAAGAGGAAGCAACCACTTTAAAATTGCTAGAATTGTAGTTCCTTAAACTATGGATGCAATTGCTGTTACCCAGCAAGGCTCTAAACTGTGTGCGATGTTTTTTTGATTTACAAGGAATTATCTATCCCTTTATTGCTGTCTTAGGGGTTTCAACTTCTATTTCTAGTACACTTTCCTTTTTTAGCACCTTTCTACTCGTTTTAAATGCTATTCCGATAAATATTAGGATGATACCAAATATAAGGTAGTCCCATTCTCCCCCCACTCTAAGGTTAGGTAAATTTGAATTCCGTCTCATTTGGGAAAAGATTACACTGATAATATTAGCGATCACAAAACCGAATCCGCCTATGAAAAACAATTTATTCATGACGATTAAAAGTGTGGTGAAATCTTGCTTTTTAGGTTCAGTTGTTTTATTGATGAATTTGTCTCGCAAAAAATTCAAGATTGAAAGGAGGGTACAAAATAGGATGATAGTGAGTACTAATTTCACAAAAAGCACATCATATCCTTCTATAAAAGGCACATTCATGTTAAAGGATTGTTGTTTTTCCATGATAAATAATGGTTATAAAAATTTCAGGAAATGTTGGTTGTTTTAAATTTCTGTATTTATAATGACAATGGTAAGCGTGTCCACTTTTCATCTATCCAATCAATATCATTAGGACTCCATGACATCAATAATGTTTTACTGTTAATCAATTCAAATTTGATAGTACTGTTTTTTCCATTCAATTTAGGATTCATGGTATGTTCTATGATTTGCTCGGCCATAAGGTTTTCAGAAGTAATTTCATAAGTACCATATTGTGCGATTGTGGTGTCGTTTGTTGGATTTCCAGTTCCCCATGTTATAAAAGTATAATAGGTGCCATCTGCATTGAGTACCTTATAATTACCGGTTTGAACTTCCATTATTTTTCCGGTTTTGGGATTGGTTATACCAGTCTGTTTCCAGATCCCAACTAGGGTGTTGGAGACGGGAATGTGGGTTTCTTTTATCTGTGCCGTTAATGGTAGTGATAATGAAACAAGTAGAAATAAAGTAAATATGTTTTTCATTGATAATCGATTTTTATTTGAACTCCTATAATTAAGACTCAAGCTTCATGCCTAGATTTAGACAAGGTAAGCGCCCTATGGTAAAGTTTAGTTTCCATGGTTTTATATGGAGAACAGAATGTAATTTTTTATAAAAAAATGGGGAGAGACCTAAATCACTCCCCATTCTTAATAAATGGTATTAATTATTCTAAGCCATACACATTTACCTCACCCAAGTAGGCGAAATTGGTAGGGCCTTCCACTGCCACATATCTAAAATATCTGGCTGTTGGTGCAGATTTGATAGCAGATACCTGCCCATCATTAGTTTTGGAATCCACACTAAACTCCCCTAGATCTGTCCAAGTCTCTCCATCGGTACTTATTAAAAACTTAATTTTCGTTTGTCCGTTGCCGTTTCCTTGTCTTCTAAAGGTCTCAAAACTTGCAATCGTTTTTTCGGCTCCCATGTCCACAGAAAAATGATGTGGGAATGGTGGAGAGGCGCCTCCCCATTGTGTATGCCAAAATGTATTTACATCACCATCAATAGCTGCAGTAGCATAACCATTAACTAGGCCTTCGCCACCGGCTTCCTCTGATGAGAAATCAAATATTGTCCACGCACTCTTGTCCAAAAGCTGAGCTGGTATTGGGGTTACCGTAAAGTCTTTTGGTCCAAAGGAGTTTCCATAAGCATCGGCAACGCTAACGTTTATAATCTGTTCTCCCTCATCCATTCCAGATACAATGGCTTCCCCGTTAACATCTGAAGAGTTGATCGTTTGGGTTTTTATTACGCCATTAACCGTATATGTTATAGTATAAACTAAGACCGCACCATCTGGATTAGACCATTCCATCTCCAAACCACCTAGAACTGGGTTAAATACTACGCTATTAAGTACATTTCCAAAACTAGGCACTACCAGAGTTTCCCAGTCTGACTCAAATTCATCAATTGTAGATTCAATGCCTTCATTAGCTGCTGTAGGTACATAAAACGTGCGGTAGGCTATTGGGCTGTTAATAGAAACATTCTCTAAAAGCACATTATTTTCCTCCCTCACCACTGTAGTAATTATTTCTTCATTATCGGTGTTAGTATATTTCACCTCTGTTCCTCTTTGAAGCTCGGTGCCAAGCCCCATTAGGACCTCCATGTTTGAACCATCAAAAGAAAGGTGGTTAATTGTCCTTGCTTCTAAATTGGAGCGGTACCTTTCTCCGTAAGCAGTACCAAATGCTATGTTGGCTACGGAAAGATTACCATCTGCATCCCTACTAGTCACTTTAAATTCATAGCTATTTTCTTCTAATTCGGTAACTATAAGGGCTAGTGAGTCCGTGTCCTGAGTAGATTTGTTATAGGGAAAGATTTGTTGGCCCTCACCATCTTGCCATGTTACTACTATCTCATTAACGTTAAAGGCCCCTGTGATGTACCCTTTTATCTTTACTCGGTTTTTCCCTCCAAAAGTAGACAACGAATCTACCTTGTTAGTATATATAATTTCCCCGTCCTTGATATATTCTTCATGAACCTCGTTCATGTCCTGGCAAGATATAAATGCCCCGGAAACCAAAAGGAGAAACAATTTAAATGTATTATATATTGTTTTCATCTGTTTATATGTATTTGATTGTTTTACTCAGACCTGCCCGACTACGTCATTCAGGCGGGTGAAATTCGTCATGTTTATCATTTCTTAACAATACTTATTGGATCGAAATGATAAACTCTTATGACTCATTTCATTTTATTTTTCCTATTAGTTAGTGATATTTCCCCAGAAGGTAATTTGGGATGCATTAATATAACCTGCACCATCCCATGTGTCTTCTACGGCCATCCTAAAATATCTTAGCTCTGGTACTTCCAGTTCAAAAGTATATTCATCCCCTAAGTCTAGCTGCGCAATATCTTCATCGCTATTTTGACCTATAGGTAAACCTGAAGGCTTAACGGACTCACATTCCTTTAATTTGATCCAGCCTTCAAAACCACCACTGTCTGCCGGTAATTCCTTGGCACCATAAAGTGTATATTTCTTAGGATTACCATGGGTGAAACCAAAATGGGTTTGTGGGGTGTAACGTTGGTGTACAATAAACCTGCTTAATTTTACCGTAACGCCTAGGTCTATAGTATAAATTTGAGGAAACGGATGATCTCCTTGGGTATGTACAATGGTTTCCAATTTATCATCAAAGAAATGGTAATAATCGCCTTCCCATGCATCCCAATTAGTATCATCGGCAAGAACAATTTTTTTGAACTTAGTTTTGTCCAAGCGTTCTTCAAATAGGGGCGTTAACATTTTATCGGTTGTCCCCGGGTAGATGGTATCGGTAGTATTGTCATACCTATCCCTGATTAGTGCGGCAAACTTCGTAGGAACCGATTCAAACCCTCTAATAGCGGTACTGGTTTCCGATTGGGAAGTGTACACCGTCTGAACTTCTTTCCATACCCCTTTATTATCAGCTGTGAACAACAATATTGAAATAGGTGTTTTCAACTCATTGATCCAATGAAATTTGGCTCCCCCAAAATCTGCCGAAATGTCCATTGATTCTTTAATGACGTTTACAGGTGATTCTAATGGTTGCGCTTTAAAGGTGACAGGCTTGGACACGTTTTCGGACCGGTCCACTACATAAACATCTATGGTTCTTTCGGAAGTATCCCCAAACCCTAAAATTTGAAGCTTGTTATTGTAGGCTGATGCCCTTACTTCTGAAGTTTCCCCTTTAGTGTTAACATAGGTGGCTTTTACATAGAGAACATCCTTGTCTGAAGGAATATCATAGGATATATTAAATCCACCATGTATGGGTTCGTACTGTAAATTCTCTATCTGCTTGGGCGCAACGCTATCTTTGGCCGTGGGTAAATGTTCGTAATCTTCTTCGCAACCAGCCATAACAAAGAAGCTGATCAATATAAGGCTAACTATTTTTTTCATTTGTTTATATTTTAATGTTTTTGTCGTTAGAGGTCCTAATATTTTTCGGGACAGTATATCTAACATCTTGTTCAGTATCTAAATGGAATATGTCCGATTTCATAATTTATGCAATTAGAAAATTAGGGATTACCATCCTGGATTTTGCTGAAGGTTGGGGTTATTGATCAATTCTTCCTCCTTAATGGGCCACAAATAATCTTTTTGATTAAAAGTGGGATTATGTAATACCCTAACCGTATAATAATCGTCTAGGTCATTTACCAAAACACTCCAGCCTCTGATAGGTTTGTTCATATACTGCTCCAATAATTTCCATCTTCTAAGATCCCAATACCTATTCCCTTCAAATGACATTTCGATCATTCGTTCGCGCCGAATAATATCTCTCATCCCTTCTTTGGTTGTTGGTTTACTAGGATCTTTGGAAAATTGCGCCCAACTACTCACTACTCCGTTCAAGCCAGCTCTTTCTCTTACTAGGTCTATATACCTGTATACCTCATTGTCTGGCGCTCCTTTTACCTCGTTTAATGCTTCAGCATAATATAAGTAAAGATCTGCCAAACGTATTATAGGGAAAGCGTATCTGTAAGCACTAAAATCGGTACCGCTTTTTACGGTAGTTTTCATGCTAACCAATTTCTTGGGCCAATAACCGGTAACGGAATGGTTGTTAATCTCAAAAATAGAAGCAAACTCTCCTCTTCTTGCCCGTATATACCATGGGTCAGTATCCAATTCCCTTCCGTTGCCAAACCAAACACCTCTGTCAAATGAAAGATCTGCATAGAATCTGGTTTCCCTATTAAAGTTTAAAACAGCTGTTTTCTGTCCTGGCTCAATATAAAAGCGGTCCTTACCAGATGCTTGTTTGGTCTTATATCTATTGGTATAGTCATAGTTCACATCTTCCTCAATAGGCACGCCATTTTCGGTATAATACATTTCAGCAATCCTCAAAGTAGGAGCATGGTTTGAAGCCACTGGATTGGTAGTATATGGATACAATCTAGGCATTGCTGAAAATTGTAGGAACGAACTAAATTCAGTAGATCCCCAAATTATTTCTTTGTTCCATCTTTCTGTAACCCTGCTTCTTAGGGCAGATTTTAGCAAGGTGGTGTCGTTCTGTTCCAAAGGATCTAAATAATCTTCTTTTTGAAAAAGCGAAATCCCAACACTTTCTGCCAAATCAATGGCCACTTTAGTTGCATCTGCGGCTCTTTGCCATTTAGAGGCATCAAAGCTAGTAGGGAACATTTGTTTGCCTTCTGCATTTTTAACACTGTTATAAACAGGATTCCCGTTGAACAGGGGGCTTGCATACTCCATTAAAATCCTTGCCTTTATTGCCGCAGCAATAGGCTTGGTTATACGTCCCATTTCCTCATCTTCAAATTGTAGGGTCTCGGGAAGACCGGTAATGGCCTTATCCATAGTAGCAATAACATACTCAAAAGATTCTTCCAAGGTATTCCTATTTACTCTTGTATCTTCAGTAGAAGCAGATACGGATATTGCCTCGTCGTTAATCACGATGGGCCCGTACATCCGTAGCAAATAGAAATGGTAATACGCTTTTAGAAAATTCACCTCTGCCGTCCATTTGGTTTTTACAAATTGATCCACTCCAGGTACACTTTCTACATTCTCTAAAAATATATTACAATTTCTAATCGCGATATATAAAGATTTACCACCCCAACTACCGACCCAATAATCAAATCTTGGGTTGCTAATGTTTTGGAAACCTTGGGCCACAGTGGGGCCATTAGAGTTCCTTTGGGTATCTGGATACCAAATTTCATCTCCCGAATTTAATGCCGGATTTTGATTTATACCGCTTTCATTTGGCAAATAGCTATAACAGGTAGCCAAGTATTTTTCTGCGTTGTATCGGTTAGAAAAGGCTAGATCTACAGTTGCCAGGTTATCTGGAACGATGTCCAAATAATCTTTATCGCACGATGTTAACAAGGTGACGAAAAAGAAAATTAATAAAGACTTATTATTTCTCATGATTGTTTTTTTTATAATGATATTTGAATACCTGCATTAATAACTCTTTGGATGGGATACCCTAAACCATTTCCACCCATTTCTGGATCCCAAAGTTTAAATTGGCTGAAGGATAATAAATTATTACCCGTCATATAAATTCTAACTTGGCTCATTTTCATTTTATTCAGTAATTTGTCCGGAAGGGTATAACCTATTTCCAAAGACTTTAATCTTAGGAAGGTACCGTCTTGCATAAACCAAGTACTGGTCTGGGTATTATTTCCTATGTTAGAGGTAGACAATCTAGGCCACTTGGCATATATATCTCTATTGTCTTCAGACCAATAACTGTCTGCCCAAACTTGAAGCAACTGATTGTTTGCATTTCCACCAGGGAAAATATCCACAAAGGGTGCTGTGTTGTATGGGTTGATCCAGAAGGATTCGTTTCCTATACCTTGAAAGAAAACAGAAAGGTCAAAACCTTTATAACCTGCAGATGCCCCAAATCCGTAAACGATTTCTGGTGAAGTTGGGTTTCCAATAGGCACCCTGTCTAATCCAGAAATCCTTCCGTCGCCATTAATATCCTTATACTTAATATCACCTCCAGCATACTCACCAAAAGATTGTACGGGAGAATTGTTTACTTCATCTTGATCAACAAACAAACGTTCAGCTACATAACCCCATTGTTGGTTAATAGGTTGTCCTACACGTGAAAGCCATGGGGTGTCCGTATAATCAGGCTCCTCCATTTTTGTGATCTCATTAGTAGAATAGGTAAAGTTAGCCCTTGCCTGCAACCAAAATCCGCTGCTAAAACTATTATTGTACACCAATGAACCATCAATACCACTACTTTTAGCTTCACCAATATTGGCTTTAACACTGCTCTCCAATCCCATACTGGCGGTTATGATACGGTTGGCCAAAATATTGGACCTATGCTCGGTAAAATAATCGGCTTCTAGCGTAAATTTATTGAAGAGTCCAACTTCAATTCCTAGGTTAAATTTCTCTGCCGTTTCCCAAGTGATATTTTCATTGGGATATCTTTGTATGGAAACCCCAGTAGAGTAATTGTCAAAATCAGTACCGGAAACAAACCCGTAACGAGAATCGTTTAAGTTTACTTGTGATAAATAGAAAAATCTATCGGCAGCACTTCCAATCTGATCATTACCCACTAAACCATAAGTGACCTTAAATTTCAACAAGTTGACTTTATCTTTATACTCTTCAAAGAAATCTTCGTTAGACACGATCCAGCCAGCAGCTAAAGACGGGAAATAACCCCAACGTTCCTTTTTGTGAAAACGTTCAGATCCATTGTATCCAAAGGTGAACTCCCCAAAGTATTTATCGCGACTAGAGAGCGTAAAACGTCCTGCCAATCCCATATTCCTATAAGGTAGGGACTCCTGAAGGTTTCCAGCACCGGAAATCCTTCTGTTGTTCATAGTATATACAAGCATCCCGGAAACATCGTACAAATCGTTGATGTTTTTGTTATACGTTAAAGAAGACTCTAGGTAAGAGGAAGAATGTACAAACTTTCCTGTTTCTACATAATCCAAATATTCCGTACCAAACTCCTCATTTAATGGGGTTAAAATCATCTTATCGGTTACCGGATTAATTCTTGGCTCGTAGAAATATGGTCTATAGGACCTATTTACACCATTTCCGGATTCCCTATTGGCATTTACCACTACTTTCCCCATTAAACCATCAACAACTGCACTTAGGTCTTGCTCCAATTCAATTTGGGAGATAATTTTGGAAGAACCTGACTCTTTGTAGCCCTTAACCATATCGGCATAAGGGTTCAGGTAGTTCCCATTATCATAATTCCCAAAAAGAATATGGTTTATATAGGAATTGGTTTCATCTTTTTCATAAAAAGGCCTAAATAGGACTGGGTTACTTCTCATTACTTTCCCATAAATGTCTTGTCCAGAATCCAGAGGACCTGAATAATCATCATAATTCCCAATAAAGCTCAATTTTAATTTGGTGGTTTCCGTAAGGCCTATATTTGTATTGGACCGTAACTGAAATTGCTTATAATCTATATTGCTATTAAAATTGCTCACTTTTGGCACATCTAAAACACCATTATCTTGGCTAGCTGCTAATGAAACATAGTATTTGGCTACTTTACCACCACCATTAATACTGAAATTAAAGCGTTTGTTAATGGTATAGTCCTTAAATAATTCCTTTTGCCAATCTGTACTTGGATAAAGGATAGGGTCCACCCCAGCAATTGTTTTATCTATTTTTTCTAGGGAGTATTTGGATATACCCAATGGGTCCCTAGTTTTTATAGCCTCATTGTGCATCCTCATATAGGTAATGGGATCTGCAAAATCTATGTTTTGGGTGGCTTGAGACATGGTGGTCTCATATCTTGCGCTAATTCTCGCAGGACCTTCAACACCTTCCTTGGTAGTTACGTAAATAACACCGTTGGCACCACGGGCACCATATAAAGAGGTGGCCGTTGCATCCTTCATGATGGAGAAAGAAGCAATATCATCTGGCTGTAAGCGCGCTAAATCCTGAGTGGTTAATTCTACACCATCTATAAGGATTAGAGGACTATTTCCATAACCAAAAGAAGTAACCCCCCTAATAAAGAATTGGGCGTTATCTGCACCCGGTTCTCCAGATCTTTGGTAGGCAATTACCCCCGCAACATTACCAGCCAAAGCGGTAGTTAAGTTACTGGAAGGTATTTTTAAATCTGCCGGCTTTACGGTAGAAATGGACGAAATTACACTGGCCTTCTTTTGCTTACCAAAACTTACAAGGACAACTTCATCTAGGGCTTCGGCATCTTCGGCCATTACTATGTCTATTACTTCCTGATCAGCAATAGTGATTCTTTTAGACTGCATCCCAATATAGGAGAATTCTAAAATATCGCCTTCATTGGCTTTAATTTCGTACTCTCCATCAAAATTGGATTGAACTCCTCTTGTAGAGCCTAGAACTACTACGTTTACTCCAAAAAGGATACTTCCATTTTCGTCGGTAATAGTTCCTTTTATAGTTCTTAACTGTTGAGTAAGGTCAAAATCATCTTTCGCTTCCGCAACTGAACTGTAGGCATTATTAATGGGTAATAATAATAAGGCGGTTATTAAGGAGGCAAGTACAAGATCATACCTCCCTCGTTTTTTTATAGAGACCAAATGGGGGCTCTTTTTATAAAAAATTGTTCTTTGTTTCATAAAATTAGTTTGTTTTTAGCTTAATATTTGGTCAATTTTAATAGGGTTATTAATTTATTTAGGTATGCTCTTTATATTGTTTAAAATTTAGTCTTGGGAGCGGAAATGGGCATTTAAGAACGAGCGTTAACGACACTCAACAATTTTTCTCACAGAGACTTAATAGGTATCCTTGATCCAGTTATACGGTTTTCTCTTGATCCAGTTCCCTCTGGTGAAATCTGGAAAATCTTGAGGCTCCCCATTATTCTCTATAGAGAGTTCAGATAGGGGAGTTACTGCGCTCCATGCTGCTGCATCGTATGCATCCATCGGTGGGGCAATATTTTCCTTGGCAGATTCTACAAAGGCATTTATAACAAAGAAATCTATTCCTCCATGACCGGCTTCGGTAGCGCCATCACCAAATTTCTTCCATAACGGATGATCGTACTTCTCAAACCAGGTGTCCATATCCTCCCAGCCTTGTCCTTTTGTGACTCCTTCTATATGAATCCTTTGGGTGTGGGCATCAAAATCGGTCAATCCCTGTGCGCCCTGTACCTTAAACCCTAATGAATAGGGGTGGGGATTGTTAACATTATGGGTAACAATAATGGTCTCCCCATTAGCAGTCTCAATGGTGGAGGTAATGATATCACCTTGCTTAAATTTTAATTTGGCATTGGGATGGTCTTTCCCTCCAGTCTCCACAATATATTTGTTCAATCCTACACCTTTGGTTGCGTGTGAGGTTAGGGAAAGTAATCTGTTGCCCCTGTTTACATCGGCCATAACAGCTATAGGTCCCAAGCCATGGGTGGGATATACATCTGCATTCCTAAGTAAGGAATGTTGGGTACGCCATGCGGATTCTGAAATTCCCTCTTTGCCAAATTCGGCTCCCTTACCATAGGCGGTTTTCCCATCGTTGAATTTTACACCCCTTAAATCGTGCTGATACCCACAGGTGAAATGCAACAATTCCCCAAACACATTTTGCTTCACCATATTTAATACGGCCAAGACATCCCTTCTGTAGTTTACATTCTCCAGTAACATTAAATGGCTCCCGGTTGCTTCATGGGTATTTACCAGATCCCAACACTCCTCTAGAGTATTGGCGGCAGAGACTTCCAAACCGGTATATTTACCTGCCTTCATACTGTCTACGGCCATTTTAGTATGCCATAACCATGGGGTTGCTATAACAACGGCATCTACTTCTGCTAAAGCCAAGAGGTTCTTGTAATCCAAGTCGTTCTTCCCAAAAGCTTTCACCTTCTTATGTCCAGCTTTTTCAATGTGTTGCTGTGCTAGATCAATTCTAGTCTGGTCTATATCGCAAATAGCGGTAACCAATACATCATCTCTTTTTAAAAGGTTCTCCAAATGATTGGTGCCTCTTAGGCCTACCCCGATGACACCTACCCTTAATTTTTGGGCTGCTTTCCTACTAGTATTCCCTAAGGATAGATTAGGCAGGATGGCGAGGCCAGCAGAGGTAATTGCCGTTTTTTTAATAAAGTCTCTTCTCTGATTCATAGTTCCCTAATAAGTATTCAACTGATTTGTGTTTTACAAATATTAATATTGTGTTAAATAGTAAAGTGGCTTATTTTCGCTTTCTAGGGGTGGTTTTTGGGATCTTTTGGCGTTCTGTAAAATTATTCCCCCTTTTTGCTGAATTTACCCCCTGTCAGATGTTTGTTTATTAGGGAAATTTATAAGAATAGAAATGCTTATATTAAGAAAAGTTTATGATGCACACCAAATTGGAATCAGTAGTATGGAAAAGGCGTCTTATTGTGCTGATAATGCATATGTGCGGAGTGTTTCTTTTTTCGCAAAACCCTTCCAATTTCGTAAGACTACCATTTAATATAAACAACCAAAGTGTTAAGGTCACCCATTCGGTTCAAGATGATATGGGGTATATCTGGTTGGCCCATGCCTCCGGAATATCCAAATACGATGGTTATAATTTTGAATTTATCCCCAGAGACCGCATTTTTAACAACGCGGTTTCCTCCGATGAAGTGAAATCTGTTTTTAGGGACGGTCTCGGCGTAATTTGGGCACTTTCCCTTAACGGAGACCTTTCTTTCTTGCAAAAGAATGGGACATTTTCACCCCTTGATCAACATATACAAGGATTTGCAAAGAATTATTCTATAGAGGAAGTATCTCCCGATGGTGATAAAATTTGGATGGCTACGAAAACGGGAGTAGTCTATTCTTATGACCATGCCCAAAGAAAGATGGATAGTATAACCAGCATACCAATTACAGGACATGGTAGGTATGGGATAAGCTCTATGGTAGTTAGACAATCTAAGCAGTTGATCCTAAGCACTTATAAGGGGCCCATATATTTGTATGACTTACAGGATAAAACCAAGAATATATTGAATTTCCCGTATGATTACTCCTTATCCGACAATACCTTGTTGCTCTTAGATAAGCAAGATCGGTTGTGGGTAGGATCCTCTTATGTTAGCTTGGGGATTTTAGTTTATGATTTTGATAAGGAAGCCTTTGTGCAGAATACGCTTTTTAAAATCCAGCCAAAGGGCCAAATTAATGAGCTGTTCAGTGCCATGTATTGTGACGTGGATGGTTTTGTATGGTTGGGTACAGACGGTAATGGGCTATATAGGGTAGACCCCATATCTGGAGCAGTGAGAATATATAGGCATAATGACCTAAACATGTTTTCTTTAAGTACCAATACGGTAATCCATATAAATGAAGACCTAAGGAACAATTTGTGGGTGCTAACCAATTATGGAGATATAAATGTACTTAGGAAGTCGGACAACCACATAAATTATCATCCTGGAACGGTCAGTTTAAAACCAACAAGAATATTGTCGTCTTATAAAGCAAATGACGGAACCCTTTGGATAGGTACGGATGGAGAGGGGCTGTCCAAGATACCCGAATTTGGGTCTAGTAATAAATTTTTCGAGAACACATTGCTTCATAAGGGATTCTATATCCATTCTATTAACGAAGATAAGGATAGTAATATTTGGGTGGGTACGTATCAAAATGGACTTCACATTTATAATAGCAGGCGAAATAGCTTCCAGAAAAAGGTGTTGGTTGATGCAAATGGACATAGTGTGCAAGATGTCCGTTTTATATTCCGTGATTCCCAAAATAGAATGTGGGTAACAACCGATCAAGGGTTATTTGTCTTTTTGGATAGTAATACGCTCTTGGCTGAGTTTGGAAATAACTCTAATGGACTAGTGGGGAATATATCCCAAAGTATTGTGGAAGATACAAGTCAAAATATTTGGGTGGCTACAAATGGTGGTGGCTTGTTTAAGTTTAATGAAAACAAAACAGATTTTTCTAGGTCTAGCTTTAGGCGATATACGAACTTAAACGAGCAAGAATTGACCAATAAAAATAATGATATTTTGGCAATGGCAAGTGTTGGGGATGAAACTATTTGGATGATATCGGTTAATGGACGATTGGCTAAATTTAATATTGACAGAGAACAAATTCAGTTGGTGAAGTTGCAAACTTCTGCGAATAATGGTTTTGATAACAGTCCAAAGGCCCCCGTTTTTAAATCGATACTGCAAAAAGATCAAGATAATATATGGTTGGGGTCTACTACTGGGCTATGGCATTACAATATAGCAGACTCTATTGTTAAGGTATACCAAGAGAGAGACGGCCTTCAGAGTGATTTTTTTATGCAACGGAGCGCACATAAGGGGAGTGACGGGTATTTCTATTTTGGGGGCTTAAATGGTGTTAACTATTTTAAACCGGAACTGATCCGGAAAGAAGAATTTTCTGCAGAATTGGTTATAGAAGGTATGGAGATTTTGAACCAACCTGCCATTGCAGTAGTTCCTGAACAACTACAGGATGGTCTGGAGAAAATAGAGCAATTGAATTTGAAATACGATCAATCCTCCTTTTCCTTACGGTTTTTAGCCATCGATAATATTCTTTTTTCCAATTATAATTACGGGTATCGACTGAAGGGCTTTAACGATTCGTGGATTTTTGCTGGGAATGAACGCTTGGCAACCTATACTAACATTCCACCCGGAGATTATATTTTCGAGGTACGGGCGGGTACCAAGACCGGAAAATGGGATATCGAGCAAAAATCTGTTGCCATCCGCATTTCAGAACCTTTTTGGAATACTGGATGGGCGCATTTATTTTACTTTATTTTAGGGTGTGGGCTACTATATGGTATATTTCTGTGGGCCCGAATTAGAAATAAGATGCAAGCGGAGAAATTACAGCACCATCATGAAAAGGAAATATACGCCCTAAAAATGAACTTCTTTGCTAAAATGTCGCACGAGATCCAAACGCCATTAACCTTGATTTTAATTCCGCTAGAAGATATGATGGCACGTGCCATGAAAAATGGCAATGAATTGTTGCAGCAGCGACTCCGGTTAATTTCTAACAATGCTAAAAGATTGTCGCGCATTGTTTTTGAACTCACCTCCTTACGGGATAAAGAATTGGATAAGTTGGTGCTCCGTCCTACTCAGGT
Organism: Arenibacter antarcticus; assembly: GCF_041320605.1. Taxonomy (NCBI): domain Bacteria; kingdom Pseudomonadati; phylum Bacteroidota; class Flavobacteriia; order Flavobacteriales; family Flavobacteriaceae; genus Arenibacter; species Arenibacter antarcticus. The sequence continues at coordinate 122,255 of NZ_CP166679.1, read as the reverse complement.
AAATATAATAGGCCATTTAAGAGAAATAGCAAATGCTTTTAACGAACAGGCAAAATTTAAGGGAATCAGTTTTAAATGTAACTATCCCAAAGAAGATCTGGTGATGTGGTATGACAGGGATAAATTGGAGCATATTGTATTTAACCTTTTATCTAACGCGTTTAAATTTACGCCCAAAGAAGGGGCCGTTTTGTTTGAGGTTGAGGTGGAAGAAGAGAATAGAATGATTAAAATAAGCGTTACCGATTCAGGCCCTGGAATCCCAAAGAGTGAATTGGATAATATTTTTCAATTATTCTATCAGGCCAATTCCGGAAAGGAGAGCCTAGGGACCGGTATTGGTTTGGCATTGACCAAAGAACTCGTTGATCTCCATGAGGGGAAGATCGATGTTACATCTGAAATCGATAAAGGGGCCTGCTTCTCTATCTACTTACCCATAAAAGAAGGAGAGATTATTGCATCACAATCTATAGAGCATGAGTCAATATTAGAATATCCCATTGACAAAGAAAATATAGACTTTAGTATTCCTAAACCACAAGAACATTCTAAGAAATTGACTAAAACGCTATTGATCGTAGAGGATAATTTCGAATTGCAGATTTCCTTACGCGATATATTTTTGGGGTATTACAATGTACTATTGGCTGAAAACGGGGAAGAAGGGTTGCAATTGGCCATGGAAAATCAGCCGAATATTATTATCACAGATGTGATGATGTCAAAAATGGATGGTATAGAAATGAGTGCCAACCTACAGAAAAATGAGGCAACCGCCCATATCCCAATTATAATGTTGACGGCGAAAAAGACGCACCAGAGCAAGTTGATGGGACTACGTGCAGGAGCTATAGAGTTTATTGGGAAACCTTTTAAGATTAACGAATTGATCCTGAAAGTGAATAATATTGTCACTAAAAACGATCGCTTGGTCCTTAAGTATAAGAACGATCTAATAAGTACGCCTAAAGATGGGCCTACTATATCGCAGGATGCAATATTTTTGGAAAAACTGGTGGCCCTGATAGAAGAAGAAATTAGTAATCCTGATTTTAAATTAGATGACCTTTCCGCTAGTCTAAATATGAGCTATTCTGCCATTTACAGAAAATTTCAGAGTTTAACCGGTAAAAAAATAGTAGATTTTGTGCGGACCATGCGCTTAAAAAAAGCAGCTATTTTACTTGCCGAATGTAACTACTCGGTATCTGAAACTGCTTTTTTGGTAGGGTTTAACGATCCTAAGTATTTCTCTAAAGCATTTAAAAAGGAACATGGGGTAACCCCCGGGAAATATAGGGGTAAATCGGACTTAATAAATCCGACCGATCTTATCACTAAATAATTTTTTCAAGGGAGATATAGTGCATCCATTTAATCGATTACCACCTCTACTAGGCTCTCTCCATATAATTTGGCTGCGTATTTGGTATTTGGGCGGAGGACAAAACCTAAGGAAAAAGTCGGTTTTAATAGAACTTTTGCTATGTTTTTGGAGTTGGATTAGCTAGTTTTGAAAAGTAAATATGCAATGGTACAACCATGTGTAAACACGCAACTATCCATACTTTATAATTAACAGATACAATTTATGTTTAAGATGATGACCTTCAGCCCGAGAAAGAGTGCCATTTATTATTGGATGACTAATAAGCAGCTTGTCTCCGTTGTAATTGGAGCGATATTTATTTTGGGTTCTTCCTGTAACTCCTTGCCAAAGAATATGGAGCATCAAGAAATAACCACTAAGCCCTTGGAACTCCCTGTTGCTATAAAACCAGGAGGGAATAGTTGGGTAGTACGTAATTTGGAGCAAAATCATAAGCTCATATCTGAGGCTGGAATACGTAACTGGCAAAATTCGGATGATATAATAAGGACCTACTTTAAGACAGAAGAAACCGGAGATTTAAATGTTGGTTTAAACTTAAAAGTTCCTTCTGGAACTTCGACGCTAAAAATTACTGTGGGAGAAGACTCTAAAACTATTGAAGTTTCTAACGCCGATTTTGAAACGGTTGAAGTTGGAAGGTTTAGGATAAAGGAACCTGGATACCATTTTGTGGAAATTGAAGGCATAGAGAAATCGGGCGAAAGTTTCGCAATGGTTACCGATTTTCTTGTTGGCGGTGCGGCAACGGAAGGCGAATTTACCTATGTGAAGGAAGATTTTTATTGGGGACGAAGAGGGCCCTCTGTACACCTTACCTATACGCCCCCTCAAGAGAAGGATATCCTCTGGTTCTATAACGAAATAACCGTTCCCGAAAACGAAGATATTATTGGATCTTATTATATGGCTAATGGATTTGGAGAAGGCTATTTTGGAATGCAGGTAAATTCTCCCACGGAAAGAAGAATCTTATTCTCCGTATGGAGTCCCTATGAAACACAAGATCCAAAAAGTATCCCCGATGAGTATAAAATTATTATGCTTGGGAAAGGAGAGGGAGTTACCACTGGCGAATTTGGCAACGAAGGTTCCGGCGGACAAAGTTATAAGGTGTTTAATTGGAAAGCAGGAAATACGTATCGATTTTTATTGAAAGGGGAACCCTCCGAAAATAATTCCACCGACTATACTGCATATTTTTACGATACGGAAACCTCGGAATGGAATTTAATTGCCAGTTTTAGAAGACCTCATACAAGCACTTATCTAAAAAGACCACACTCTTTCTTGGAAAATTTCAGAACAGAAATGGGACCCGTATCCAGAATGGCAGTCTATGGCAATCAATGGATATTGGATACCAATGGGGATTGGCATGAGCTAACAGAAGCTAAATTTACAGCAGATGCAACGGCAAGAAAAGGGTCTAGGGATGATTATGCCGGTGGGGCCAAGGGGAATGCCTTCTTTATGAAAAACTGTGGATTTTTTGATGAAATGACCACGGTAGATACCTTTCACGAAAGAACCGCCAATGGAACTCCTCCAAAAATTGATTTTTCATCCCTTGAAAAATTATGATGTACCAATGTACCAATGGATTGATTTGCAAATTTACCAATGAATTAATTTGGTAACTGGGAAAATACTAAATGAAATCATAGGCCTTTGACATTAGACTTTGAACTTTTCGACTAAACTGGCTACTGAAAATTGCCAACCGAAAACTGAATACTGAACAACCTGAGCTTTTTAAGCGGACTAAACAAGAAACTATATAATTATGCGTAAGTCAATTTTTATAATTTTAATTTTCCTTGTACTTTTTTCTTGTAAGGAACACAATGAAAATAAGGAGGTGGTAACCAACGCAGCTAGACCAAATATCATTTATATTCTGGCCGATGACCTTGGATATGCTGAAATTGGGGCCTATGGTCAAGAAAAAATAGAAACCCCAAATATAGATGCCTTGGCAAAGGAGGGAATGTTGTTTACCCAACATTATACCAGTGCCCCGGTATGTGCACCTGCACGATATATGCTGCTCACCGGGACTCATTCTGGGAAGGCTTATATAAGGGGCAACGACGAATGGGGAGATAGGGGACAGGTGGGGAGCTATACCGCCATGGCCAAAGACTCTACTTTAGAAGGTCAACGTCCTATGCCCGATAGTACCGTTACCATAGCCCAGAAATTAAAGGAAGTAGGCTATACGACCGCTATTTTTGGTAAATGGGGACTTGGTGCCCCACATACCAATTCCATTCCAACAAAAATGGGATTCGATTACTTTTTTGGATATAATTGTCAAAGACAGGCACATACCTACTACCCCTTGCACTTGTACAAGAATGAAAATCGGGTGCATTTAAACAACGATACCATTGCTCCCAATACGAAGTTGCTACAAGGGGCAGATATTAATGATCCCAATAGTTACGCTGCTTATACTTTAAATGAATATGCCCCAGACCTCATGTTCAAAGAGCTGAGTGGTTTTGTAGATAGGAATACCGAAAACCCCTTTTTTGTGTATTGGGCAACACCAATTCCCCATGCGGCAATTCAGGCCCCTAAAAATTGGGTAGATTATTACATAAACAAATTTGGAAAGGAAGAACCCTATTTAGGGGAGAAGGGATATTTCCCCCATCAAAATCCGCATGCTGGCTATGCCGCTATGATATCCTATTTGGATGAAAATATTGGGAAGCTTGTGGCACAGTTAAAGTCAGAAGGTATCTACGACAATACCTTAATAGTTTTTACTTCGGATAACGGGCCTACCTTTAATGGAGGGTCAGATTCTCCATGGTTCAATAGTGCCAAGCCTTTTAAAAGTGAACGCGGTAAGGGCAAGGGGTTTGTATATGAAGGAGGCATTCGAGTGCCTATGATCGCTACTTGGCCCGGACATATAAAACCGGGTACCACTACAGACCATATTTCCGTGCACTATGATGTGATGGCTACCCTAGCCGATATTGCGGGGTATGAAAAACCTGCACATACAGACGGAATTAGTTTTATGCCTACCTTATTTTCCGACAACAAACAGAATCAGCACGACTTCCTATATTGGGAATTCCCAGAATATGGAGGACAACTGGCCATACGTATGGGGGATTATAAAGTGGTTCGGACAGGCCTAAAGGATCCTAAAAGTGAGCCAACTTTAGAACTATATAACCTTAAGACAGATATTGGGGAGACCCTGAATATAGCTGACCAACATCCTGAAGTTATTGCGAAAGCTGCCAAAATCATAGATAGCGAACATACCGAACCCGAAATCGATAAGTTTAAAATTCCCGGTCTAAAGGAAGGATTCATAAATTAATTTGATGATTTGGAAATTAGTTAATATGAAAATGTATCAATGAAGTAATGTGGAAATGTAACAATGGATCAATGAATCAATATATCAATTGGTTAATATAGCAATTTGATAATTTGGAAATGAGTCAATTTGGTAACTGGGAAAACACTAAATGCAATCATAGACCTTAGACTTTGAACTTTTCGACTAAATTGGCTACTGGCCACTGCCAACTCTTTTCTTTCCTCTCTATTCTTACAGAATGGGAAATAATGGTAATTTTACCTACTTAAAAAAGAGTGCTTTATGTATAAGGAGTTTTACCGGAGGAGATTTTATATCACCTTGTTGCTTATTGGTCTAGGAGTGAATTTTTTAATCGCTCAAGAAGAAATCACAGAAAAGGAACTTAAAGATCATATTGTTTTTTTAACGTCCAATAAAAACTCGGGTCGCTATCCTGGTGGAAAAATCAATAGAAAAATTGTATCCTATATTATAAAGGATTTTAAGAAAGCGGGCGTCTCATCTTTCAATGAGTCCTATAAACAAACTTTCACCGCTAAACTTCGAGTGAAAAAGGGGGCAATACCAAAAAAAGAGGTGAAGACTTGGAACGTAATTGGCCTAATTGAGGGGAACGATCCCGAATTAAAAAAGGAATATGTGGTGTTAGGGGCACATTACGATCACTTGGGAACTGGTGGAGGGCCTTCCTCCAAATCCGATAAAATTGCCATTCATCACGGAGCAGACGATAATGCCAGCGGAACTTCAGCCTTATTGGAAATTGCGGAAAAACTAATGGCAAATAAATCAGCATTAAAACGCTCTGTGCTTTTAGTAGCCTTTGGGGCCGAAGAGCAAGGATTGTTGGGAAGTAGGTATTTTGTGGAGAATTCAGTGGTGCCCTTATCCCAGATCAAATTAATGATCAACATGGATATGGTGGGTAGGTTAAATGGCGAAAATCATGTTTATATGGGTGGGGCAGGTACTTTTCCTAACGGTGTAGAATTAATGAAAGAGCTGGGGCCGCCTTTAAACCTATCGCCAATTGTACATGCTGGATCGGTTGGTGGGTCTGATCATGTTTCATTTTATGAGAAAAACATTTCAGTACTCGGGATCCATACTGGTGGACATCCACAATACCACACTCCTGAAGATACAGTGGACCTAATTAATTTTAAAGGGCAAAAAAAGGTTTGCGAATACGTGTATAGTACCATTATGAAAGTGGCGGGAAGTGACTATAAAATGGAATTCATATACCAAGAGTAACTTTATAATCCAGTATAATTATAACGATAAGTAGCACAAACGTTAGACCAAATTTCGACGCTTATCCGGCGGGAATTTATTGTTTTTAATTTTGGTTCCTTCTGTTCTTTGGAGTGCCAACAGTAAGTCTTTACTAGGTGGTGGTAATGGGTTGTGAAAAGGGAATAGTAATAGAATCTACTTGTTCATATGATTTTAAATTTAATCTTTGTAAAAAATAGTGTAATGCAGAATATAAAATTAATAGGTGTTTTTCTAGTGCTTGCAACCATGGTACAATGCAAGGAAAACAATAAGAATGCAACACCAAAGGAGGAGAAAAGCTCGGTAATGGTAGAGAACACTCCCACTATAGGAGATAAAGTGGAACTGTTGATAGCGCAACCCGAAGAAGTAAAAACGCCAAAAGGTATGGTTTGGATTCCCGGTGGAGAATTTACCCAAGGAGCTGTTCCGCAAGACGAGACTGCCATGCACCATGAGAAACCTTCACACAAGGTTGGGCTCGATGGTTTTTTTATGGATATAACGGAGGTGACCAATGCCCAATTTGCAAAATTTGTTGAGGAAACCGGGTATGTAACCGTGGCGGAAAGAGCAATAGATTGGGAGGAAATGAAGCATCAAGTGCCTGAAGGCACACCAAAACCCCACGATTCTATTTTGCAACCTGGAGCACTTACATTTAAAAAGACAAAGAGCTCTGTACCCAATTTGTACGATTTCTCACAATGGTGGCATTGGACCATTGGTGCCAATTGGAAACAGCCCAACGGTCCGGGAAGTTCAATTAAAGGAAGGGAAAATGAACCTGTAGTACAGGTAGCTTATGAAGATACTCAAGCTTACTGTGAATGGGCTGGACGACGCTTGCCTACCGAAGCGGAATGGGAAAGGGCAGCACGTGGTAAAAAAGAAGGGAGCATTTATTTTTGGGGTGATAACGATACCGTCCTTTCGCAAATGGCAAATACTTGGGAAGGCGAATTTCCTGTGAACAATAGTATGGCAGACGGATTTGAAACGAGGGCACGGGTGAAATCCTACCCTCCTAACGATTTTGGACTGTACGATATGGCAGGGAATGTATGGGAATGGACCAGCGACTGGTACAATACCAACTATTATAAGGACATTGCCCAACAAAATACTATTGGAATAAATCCTACCGGGGCAAAAACTCCCTACAATCCCAATATGCCCTATGCCAAAGAAAAAGTAATGAAGGGTGGGTCTTTTTTGTGTAACGCCTCCTATTGTGCTAGTTATAGGGTGTCTTCAAGAATGGCCTCTAGTTTGGATTCGGCTTTGGAACACCTGGGCTTTAGGACCGTGGCAACAGTAGATATGGTTGCGGAATAATGTGCCAATGTACCAATGTAAAAATGAATTAATTGGTTGATTTGAAGATGTGCTGATTTGGAAATATGGCTTCCACCGCCCATGCCTATCGACAGGTAAATCGGCCACCGTATTGTTGGAGATTGAGCGTAGTCGAAATCGGTTATTCGTACAAGGGGCGTCAATCGAATTTTGGTAATCTCAAAATGAAACTATACGTTAATTTGAACTTCTTCGGCTACTGGTCACTGATTACTACTAACGGATTACTGCTTACGCCCCACTGCTAACTCTCTTTTCTCTTTTTTTCAACCTTACATTATAAGCGTATTATATACGTTTATTACAGGATTATTGCTATTTTTGAGTCATTAACCGATTTTCATATGTCCTTTTTAGAGAATTTTTTACCAGAACTTATTGTAGAATCCCCAGGAAGAATCAATTTAATAGGGGAGCATACAGATTATAATTTCGGATATGTTTTGCCCACGGCGATCGAAAAACGAGTCACCTTTAGATTTCGAAAGAACAACTCCTTAAACCAGTGCCATATCTATAGCTTGGGGTATACTATTGGGTTCGACCTAAGGTTAGATCGAATAAGCAAGAGTGAAGTGGAATGGGAGAATTATATATTGGGAGTTTTAAACGAACTATTAAAAAGGACTGATAAATTACGTGGTTTTGATTGTATTATAGAAAGTAAACTGCCCATTGGATCTGGATTGAGTTCCTCTGCAGCTCTGGAATGCGGCCTGGCATTTGGGTTGAATAAATTATTTGACCTTGGTCTTTCCAAAATGGATATTATACGCTTATCACAATTGGCGGAACATACTTTTGTGGGAACTCAATGTGGGATAATGGATCAATTTGCCTCTGTAATGAGTCAAAAGGGCCATGTGCTCCTCTTGGATTGCAAATCTTTGGAACACACCCAAATTCCTATTTCCATTGCCCCTTATAAAATGATTATGCTCAATACCAAGGTGTCCCATAACTTGGCATCGAGTGAGTACAATACTAGAAAAATAGAATGTGAGGAAGGGGTGCAAATAGTGCAACAAAAATTTCCAGAAGTGATGTCGCTTAGGGACGCTACAAGATCGATGTTGGAACAATGTGGAGCAGAGATGTCCCAGACCATATATAATAGATGTTCTTTTATTATAAGTGAAAACGATCGCGTATTGTCCGCTGCTAAAGCATTACAAGATAATAATCTGAAGCTTTTCGGGGAACTTTTATACCAAGCCCATACGGGAATTAGCGAACTATATGAAGTCAGTTGCCCTGAATCGGATTTTTTGGTGGACTTCTCTAAAGAATACGACACGGTGCTGGGTGCTAGGCAAGTAGGTGGCGGATTTGGAGGGTGTGTGCTAAATATCGTTCACAAAGATGCTGTTGATCAGTATATAAAGGAAGCTACTAAGGCGTATAAAGATGCTTTTGGAATTAGTCTGGAAGCCTTTGAAGTACGTCCCAGTTCAGGGACGTATATCTCTCATGAAATATAAGTTGATTTGATACTTTGCCAATGAGTTAATGTGAAAATTAGCAATGTGTTAATTAGACTACTGGCTACTGCTCACTAATCCTTATCTTTTCTCTTTTTAGTACCGGTACTACTGACAATTATCATTGGTTATTGCTGGAATCTTGTATTGCTTTGTACCTTACCTTTTAAATTACGGACGTATGGAAAAATGGGTTTTGGCAATAGACGTGGGCGGTACCTTTACCAAATTGGGATTGGTTAATGCGAAAGGCGATATCCTTGGCGCAAAAGTATATGATACGGGTGCTAAGCTACCCTATAAGGATTTCTTGTCCAAGTTAGGAATAGAGCTCCGGCAGTTGTTGAGTACCCATGGGAAAGGTATAGATGTTGTTGCAGCTGGGGTAGGGGCCCCTAATGCCAATATGCATACAGGACAGATGGAAGACCCTCCTAATTTTAATTGGGGAACTAGGGTGCCCTTGGCTAAATCCATTGAGGATATGTGCAACTTGCCAACGACCATTGCAAATGATGCCAACGCCGCAGCTTTGGGGGAAATGACCTTTGGGATGGCAAGGGGAATGAAAAATTTTGTGGTGCTTACTTTAGGGACCGGCTTGGGTAGCGGTATTATTATCAATGGGGAATTACTGACCGGGGAGAACGGAATGGCGGGAGAAATTGGGCACGTAAATGTGGATCCTCATGGACGTAAATGCAATTGTGGTTTAACAGGTTGTTTGGAGAATTATGCTTCGGTAACCGGCTTAAAGCGTACCGTTTTTGAATTAATTTCCGAAATGAGGGAGGAGTCTACTCTTAAACAGATTAGTTTTGATGATCTAACGGGAGTAATGATTGCCGATGCCGCCCATAATGGCGACCCTATAGCACTAAAAGCATTTCAATTGACCGGTGAAGTATTGGGAAGTAAAATGGCGGATACGGCAGCACATTTAGATCCTGAAGCATTTATATTGACAGGCGGTCTGGGGAAAGCGGGTGATCTTTTGCTAAAGCCCACCATTGCCAGTATGGAAAAAAACCTTTTTATAGCGTATCGGGGTAGCATAAAGGTCAACATATCCACGGCACCTAGTTCCCACGCCATATTGGGTCCGGCTGCCTTGGCCTTTCATTATCATGTAGATCACTCATAGCGCCTAAGCTTGTTGTGTAATGCAGTAATCTCATTTTGCATGGTTTGTATACGATCCAATAAATCTGTAATGACCCCAATGCCTTCCAAATTAATCTCCAAATCCAAATAAAGTCGGACTATTTTCTCTGCCTTGGGCAATTGTTGAATAGGTAAATACTGTAGGTCTTCCTGGAAAACAACATCTACAAGACCCATATCATAAAGTCGCGACACAAATTCGGATGCAATATTATGGGAAGTACAAAAATCTTCTATAGCGATATACTTATCCTGGTTCATAGGGTTTGTTTTATTTTCTTAAATCTACTAGCTCTTTAAAAAGGGCTTTTTCCTTCTCTGTTAAATGGGTTGGGGTGATTAGCTTATAGGTGATGAACAAATCACCATAAGTCCCTTCTTTCTTATACACGGGAAATCCTTTCCCCTTAAGCTTTACCTTGGTTCCGTTTTGGGTTTCCGGTTTTACAGTTAATTTTACCTGTCCATCAAAGGTATCTACCGTTATTTCACCTCCCAGCAGAGAAATATACAAATCTAGGTCTACGGTAGAATAGAGGTGATTTCCATCACGCTTAAAACGGGTGTCGTTTAAAATGGAAAATGTGATATACAGATCCCCGTTCGGTCCCCCTTGTTGTCCTGGTCCCCCATGACCGTTAATTTTAATGGTCTGTCCATTTTCAATTCCAGCAGGAACCGTAATCCGTATTTTTTTTCCATTTACGGTAAGGGTTTGCTTATGGGTTTTATAAACATCGCGCAAATGCAGTTTTAATTCGGCATTATAATCTTGCCCTCTAAACCTAGTGCTTCTTGCGTTTTGGAACCCCCCAGCACCGCCAAACATGGATTCGAAGAAATCTGAGAAATCGCCTCCCTCAAAATCTTGTGAATGAGCCTGCCTGCCATGTCTTGATGAAGCGCGACCTGATCTTTGGGCATTTTCAAATTCCTCGGCATGTTGCCAATCCTTACCATATTTATCGTACTTTTTACGTTTTTCTGGGTCGCTCAACACCTCATTAGCCTCATTTATATCTTTAAATTTATGCTCGGCTTCCTTGTCGTTCGGATTGATGTCCGGATGTAATTTTCTGGCCAATTTGCGATACGCTTTCTTGATGTCGTTCTGGTCCGCATTCTTATCCAACCCCAGAATTTTATAATAATCAATGAACTTCACCTGTATTTTGTTTTATGTATTTGTAAAAAGTTTTAGGGTCTCCACTTGTTCATCATCACAGAAATAATGAAAATAAGGTTTAGGAATGTGTGCGAATTACCGATACAATTTCTTGCTGCTGTAAAACGCCGGATTCCCTCCAAACCTGCTTTCCATTTTTAAATAAAATCATGGTAGGTACCCCGCGTACCTGATATTTAGCTGCCAAGGGCGCATTGGTGTCCACATCTATCTTCACTATTTTAACCGTATCTCCCAATTCTTTCTTGACCGACTCTAAAATTGGCCCCAGCATTTTACATGGTCCACACCAGGTCGCAAAAAAATCGATTAGAACGGGAGTGTCAGAATTTATAATCTCATTAAAACTACTTTTCATTGTCTGTTTTTTTTTAAAATGACTCGATAAACCTATCCTATAAAAATACTATTGGAAATAAAACTTCCAGCTGATTTTAATCATGTTTCGGCCCAAGTTATTTGTTTAAATTTAAGATAATTATTTAAATATACGTCTATGGAAATGCACATCTAACTTAGAGTAGAGGGGTGGGCAGTCACTGAATTCGGTGACATTTACCATTGTTCGGGATATAGTTTCAGCCCTTATCGGGCTTAAGACGTAATGCGAAAATACGAAATAGGATATACAGGATTTTTAATACTATAAATCTTAGATTTATTTATACGGGGACGAAAGGTAGAAGCTAATTTTTTCTCCGTTTTTAATCATGGGAAATCCATTTTATTGATGGTTTTCGTACAGGTTTATATATCTTATCCTATTATTCATCTTAACTAGCGCTGTTGAACCACATTTAAATTGAAATTCATGAAAAAAGTTCTAATACCTACCGATTTTTCCGATAACGCATATGGGGCCGTTTCCTATGCGGTACAATTGTTAGCCAATGAGGAATGTACCTTTCACTTATTGCATACCTATACGCCAGCGATCTATCAATCCGAGTATTTATTGCACAGTCCTGGCCAAGTTGGGCTCGGCGATATTTATCGCCTAGATTCCGAGGAAATGTTAAACAAGCTTAATCAAAGATTATTGGCGGATTTTAAGAATCCGAAACATCAATTTGAAACCCATAGTGCCTTTAGCATTTTTATGGAGGCGATGGATGATATGGTGGTGGAGAAGCAAATCGATTTAATAATTATGGGAACCCAAGGGGCAACAGGGGCAAAGGAGATATTTTTAGGTAGTAATACGGTGCATGCCATAAAAAGGGCCAAATGTCCAATTTTGGCAGTTCCTTTTAGTTTTGAATATAATTCTCCAAAAAAAATTCTGTTCCCTACAGATTATGAAATTGAATACAGTAGTTCCCTTGTAAAAGAATTGCTGTTTATGGCAAAACTTCACAGTGCTATTGTGGATGTAATGCATATTTCCAATAATCTGGAACTAAGCTCGTTTCAGAAAGAAAACAAAGCAAAATTGTCGGGTTTGCTAGGCGGGGTTGAACACAATTTCCACGAGGTACCCGATCAGGGCATTATAGAGGCTATAAATAATTTACAAGCAAAATTCAAGTCCAACTTTCTGGTGATGGTAAAGAACAAACATAGTTTTTTGGAGAATCTTTTTCTAAAGCCTGTGATAAACCAAATTGGATTTCATACCACTATTCCTTTTTTAGTGTTGCCACACCATCTTATGAAATAGCTCCATATCCTTATAACAACAAGGATTTTCGCTCAACTTCATTGAGACCTTGTAGCTTATATTATGCCAAAGGGATTGCAGAAATTTGAGGAGATTGTTTCACTATAGTTTTAGCAACTGCCCTTATAATAACTTTTTATAACTTTAGAGTCGTGGTTTTTGGTTAAAATCCTACTTTTGTTTTATAATAAGTAATGAAGATTTTGATTATGGCAGAAAAAGTAGAGCGATTAAAGACGTTGATTATAGGATCAGGACCTGCTGGCTATACAGCGGCAATATATGCGGCAAGAGCCGATTTAAAACCCGTGGTTTATACAGGAATGGAGCCTGGAGGACAATTGACAACTACTACCGAGGTTGATAATTTCCCCGGCTACCCAGATGGGGTAGATGGCCCAACCATGATGATCGACTTGCAAAAACAGGCTGAGAGATTTGGGACCGATGTCCGAATAGGAATGGCTACCGCGGTTGATTTTAGTGATGAGATTGGTGGGATACACAAAGTGACCATTGATGATGACAAGGTTATTGAAGCGGAAACCGTAATTATTTCCACTGGAGCAACTGCTAAATATTTAGGAATCCCTAGCGAACAAAAGCTTCGCGGAGGCGGTGTTTCTGCATGTGCCGTATGTGACGGTTTCTTTTATAAAGGACAGGAAGTTGCCATTGTTGGAGCAGGAGATACCGCTGCGGAAGAGGCTTCTTACTTGGCTAATATTTGTAGCAAAGTTACTATGTTAATAAGAAAGGATCATATGCGCGCCTCCAAAGCGATGCAGCATAGGGTAAATAGCTTAGATAATATAGAGATTCGTTACAATACGGAAGTAGATACAGTACTGGGAGACCAGGTAGTGGAAGGCTTGCGTATGGTGAACAACCTTACTGGTGAAAAAGAGGATATTGCCATTACCGGTTTATTTATAGCTATTGGGCATAAACCTAATACGGATATTTTTAAGGGACAATTGGAAATGGACGATACCGGTTATTTAATAACCAAAGGGAAATCTACTAAAACTAGTAAACCTGGTGTTTTTGCTAGTGGAGATGTTCAGGACAAGGAATATAGACAGGCAGTAACTGCTGCGGGAACAGGTTGTATGGCAGCACTGGACGCAGAACGTTACTTGGCGACTATTGAATCGCCTGAAGAAGTTTCTTCATAATTGAAGGTATATTTAATGCTTTAAGAACGAATTTAAATTCTTTTCGCGAATTATTTTCAGTGGAATTTCACAAGGCTCCTAATTACAATTAAATAAAGGCCCGATAGCAATAACGCAATCGGGCCTTCTATTTTTATGGGTTTTTTTTGAAGTTTTTTTGACTATTCTCAGAGATAGTGGGTTTCAATAATTTTTTAATCAAAAATCTATTGAAGAAGTAAATCAGTCTATGCGTTTATAATTCTCCGAGTTAATTCGATTGCCCTCTTCATCAATAAAAATTTGGCTGTAAGTGTTCCCATCAAAGACTAGTTCCATTGTCCATTCCATATTCTTATTCGCAATTTTGCGCATAGAGGAAGACATATATTCCAGTCGTTCTGTAAGCGTACTATCCGTAGCAGTATAGGAACCATAGCCGAACCATTCAATGGAATCTGTAGGGACATACCTTGTCCACATTACTTTTCCATTGTAGTACATTTTAATTTGCCGATAACCATCCGTTGCAGGTAAGGATTTTACACCCCCTGCGCCGTCGTAATTGTTAAATCCGATTAGTTCCCAAGTACCTTCGAGGGTGTTATTGCTTTGTAGTTTTGGAGATGTAAGTTCAGTACCTGCTACTAAAATTAACATCAAGAAAACCAATCCAAGTAATTTTTTCATAATGGTGCTGGTTTAGGGTGATGCATTAAATAAATTTATCACTAAAAAGTTACAAAATAAAAAGGACTTAGTCAATTAAAACGTTAATAAAATATAAGATTATTAAATTTAGGATGTTATTGTTGTTGATGTGAATTTAGGAGTTCTGTTATAGAAAATATGTCCTCTTTAGTATGCTGGGCACTGATGACAATCCTACTCATTAGGGCAGCGTCCTCATCCGGGTATTTAAAACTGGTCACCAATATTTTATGTTGTTCTAGGTAATTGGTGAGGTTTGCATCGGCAAAACTGAAGGCGGGATGTCCTTCCATCCACTTAAATCTTTCTAAATTTTTAATGTTGGCGATAAAGAGGGCTATATTATGTTTTAAGACGGCCCTTTTTATTGAATATATTTCTTTCCCGTCCATCAAGGACGCCATTGCTGCGGGGGCCGCCGGACTTGCTCCACCAAAAAATGCAGTATCCGTTAATTGTGTAATACGTTTTTTGGAGCCAAAAATAGCACCTGCCTGGATCCCAAAACCTTTCCCCAAGGAACAACAGACTAGTAGCTCCTTTGGTTTTAATTGTTGTAGGCTCTTAAATATCCCATTACCATTGTCGCCAATAACTCCTATTCCGTGGGAATCGTCTACCACCAAAATGATTTCTTTAAGCGGTAACTTTTTTAAGCCTTTAAAATCTGGATAGTTATACCCAGAAAAATCTATAGCATCCAAGAACACTACCGGAGTTTTGTTTTTATTTGTTTCCAGATGATCCCTAATGGCGATGTCCAAGGCGGTAAAGGATATATACGGTTTTAAACGGGTTCCGTGCTGCATTACATATAATGCGGAATGGGTATTGGGGGCATAAAATAATTTGTGCTCCTCACAATCCATGGTTTGCCTTACCAGCTGTCCCGCCAGATACCCGGACGAAACCGTAGCGCTGCTTTCACTACCTACCCAGTGGGTCAGTAGGTTTTCTACTTCTTCATAAACAGAGAGTTTAAGGTTGGCTTTTCTTGAGGCACCGTAGTTGGTCCCGTATTTCAGGATGTTGTTGATATAGACCTGCTGAAAGGCCTTGTCAGTCTGTAATCCTAAATAGGAAGTTCCGCCAAAATACAGGTATTTATCACCCTTTAATTCTATTTCCCTACTGGGGAAATGATCTATATAATAACTCATTAATGCAATGTTATTCCGCTTCCACCTAAGCTAGGGAAGATTACCTTTCCGTTTTTGGAGATGATCACTCCATCAGCAATATCCTCTTTTAAAAGCATGGCCCCGTCCATATCCACGAAATCCAATTGTGGAATAAGCTGGGCAATGGCTGATATACCTACAGTAGATTCGGTCATACAGCCTACCATGACCTTTAACCCCATAGCTTTGGCATTAGATATCATACGTCTAGCGGGGGTTAATCCGCCGCATTTGGTCAATTTTATGTTGACACCGTGAAAATGAGTATTGCATTTTTCTACATCGGCCTCCACTATACAACTTTCATCTGCAATGGTGGGCAATACACTGTGCTGTATTACTTTTTTCATGCCCTCCCAATCTTCGGCTTTCAGGGGCTGCTCAATAAATTCCACTCCCAATTCCTTTAATTGTGGGGCGTAAGCAATAGTTTCATCTGCGGTCCAGGCACAATTGGCATCTACCCTAAAAATAGCATCGGTATGTTTGCGTAATTCGCGCACTATTTCAACATCGTTTTGGGTGCCCAGTTTTATTTTGTAGATGGGCCAAGGGGTCTCTTGCATCTTGGCCACCATTTTTTCAATGGTCCCCAAACCAATGGTGTAGTTGGTAATGGGATAAGTGCTATTGTCAGTGTCCCAAATTTGGTATAAGGGTTTTTTTAAGAGTTTGCCATAGAGATCGTTGGCGGCCAAATCTAAAGCGCAAACGGCAAAATTGCTTAAATTTTTAGTGACTAAAAAAGCGTGGAAAGCTTCTGGATTCTTTAGGTTGAACTGCTCTATCTCCAATCTAATATTCTCAATCTCGGACCTCATGGTTTCAAAAGTAACCTTGTAGTACGGATTAGCAGTAGCTTCCCCGTAGCCGATTTTTCCATCTAACTCTAAGCTTATGATCATAGAGTCTTGAAAATCGCGGGATTCCCTAGAAATACTAAAGGTGTGTTTTAAAGGGAGTATATACTTTCTGATGTTTAATTTCATAGCATGATTTTAAAAACGAATATAAAGAAAGAAGATGTATATAATGTGAGAACCCATTGAAATTTCAATGGGTTCTCACCGTTTGGGTAGGCTGTTAATTTATTACTTACCGTGGGCTATTATAATTGCCTAACGCTTCCAGAACTCGATCTTTTTCCTTCTACCTTCGCATTTCCAGTATATTGAATATCTGCCCCACTACTAGCATCTGCAGACAGGGATTCGGTAACATTAACGGTAATACGAGCGCCACTACTGGCGTTGGCCCGACAAACAGCAGTAGTTAAATCGGAAGCCTTTATGGCTGAACCGCTGCTGGCATTACTATAAAAGGTAGTTGCCTGACCAGCTATTTTTAAATCTGCCCCACTACTGGTATTTGCACTTACTTTATCCGCGTTAAGATCGTCTATTTGTAATTCAGAACCACTACTGGCATTTAATTGAATAGTTTCTGCCCGAACAGCGCTTTTTGCAATTAGGTCTGCCCCACTTGAAGTTTTTAAAACGGTGATCTCAGGCAAGGTGACATAAATCTTTTTGGTCGCCCTACCAATGTTTTTAATGGTATGGATTTGTAAAACTCCATTTTTTAACTCGGTCGCGATTAAATCAATAACGTTTTCATCGGCTTCTACTAGAATTTCATAATCTGTACCTTGAGTAATATACACGTCTAGGCCTTCGGAAGCCGATACGCCGGAAAAGTCCCCGCTAACTGTACGCTGATCCTCCTCTATATTTCCGTTTCCTTTTTTACCGTTACCAAAATTAATATCGAAACCGCAGGAAGAAAATAGAAGGGCAAGGATTAAGGCAATCGTTATTCTTGCTAATGTTGTCATGATGGTTGTTGTTGTGAGCCAATACCACTTATCTTTAAAAGAAAAGGACTTGGATCTGATTAACTGAATATGTTAATTGTTCTACTACTTAAAATTATAATTTTTTATTTGAATTGGGTTCCATGTGGTTACCGAATTGTAGCGAACTACTACTGAACTGTATCAGCTGTAACGTTACGTTCCTTGTTTTCATTGGTATTGATCTGGACCCCCTGCTTTCCTATCTTCATTTTAAAGGAATCTTCGCCATCTTTTATAGAGATATCCACGCCATCCTCATTAATTATTATTTTTCCTTTACCACTATCCTTCTTTGAACTGGACTCGGACTCAGGGCAATCCTGACATAGCAACTCCCCATTTTTACTCATGGTCCATAGGTAGTTCGTTATTTCGCATCCGTCCATATCCTGGTTATTATTGGTTCGCAACATCCAACATCGCTTAGGAAAATTTTCAAATTGCACTTTTGTTCCCATAGGTATCGCTAGGTTGATTCTTACCTCTTGATCTCTGTATTTGTTCTCTTTGGCAGTCGTCAGAAAATCATCCAATAGTAATGTGTTATCCTTTATAATGTATGAATAATTGACCTTGTCGGCTGTTTCCGTTGCATTTTTAAAGGAGCTGCCATTAGCACTTTTTCGAATCTCTATATGTGCAAGGGAATCTTTGGACTTTTTTATATAAAGTCGAAGATCATCAAAAACCAATACCTCTTCGCCATTTTCAGTGTAATCCAGAATAATACCATTAATACCTATGTTATTTCCGTTTTCTTCCCAGTTCGAAGATTTTAAATTAATCTTTATCAGCTGGTCGGGTTTCTGAAAGGACAATACCTTCTCTACAGTTACATTACCAGAATAGGCATGGGCAGCAGCCTGGCGTATTCCAAAAACGGATAGTAAGATAATAGAGATCAACCAGAGGCCCAACAAACTAAATTTGGCGATATTTCCGATAGATTTAAGGTTGTTGACTAAAATTTTCAACCCTAGGTATAATAAAAAGAAAAATGGGATGGCAATGGCAAAGAAGGCAAGTAGGGAAGCTAACCAGACGGGCGTATTGGTAGAATTTACTAGGTAATAATATTCTATCCCTGGGATATGGATGATGTCTAGGATACCTACGGTAAAAAGTCCTATAAAAAGGGAGACGATTCCTGCAGCTCCGGTTATGATTAAGATAATCCCAATGAATTTCCCAATGACCTTAAAAACAAACATGATGATATCTGCAATGGTATTAAAAAAACTCTTACTTCCGCTTTTTACACGGTTGCCTACTTTTTCATAATCCACATTTTTAACTTTTTCGGCTACGTCGTCAAACCCTTCCTTTACTTTTTTTTCAATGTTACTGATATTGACAGTTTCCCCTCTCATATCCAGTTTTTGGGCGGTGGTAACGGCTTCAGGGATCAGGATCCACAACAGTGCATATATAAAGATAAAACCACCCCAACTAAATATGGTCAACAAGATCCATAGCAAACGAACCCAGAGTGCATCGATACCAAAATAATGGCCCAGACCGGAGGAAACACCTCCAATATATTTGTTGTCTATATCCCGGAATAATTTTTTCACCTTACTGGCTTTTTGGGCACTTTTGGGTTGGTCCTCAAAAATATCCTCGTCCACCATATAGTCTTCGGGCTGTCCCATGATACCTATTACCTCGTCTACTTCCTTTTGGGTAATTACCTGCCGCTCATTTTCCATTTTTTCATGGAATAATTCGGCGATCCTAGCCTCTATATCCGCTATAATTTCATCACTACCACTGGTATTGGCGAAGGAGCGTTTTATGGCCTCTAAATAACGTTGTAATTTAGAATAGGCTTCTTCATCTATATGAAAGAATAAATTGGCCAGATTTATATTTATTGTCTTGTTCATTTTTAGCTAATTTTTGATTTGGTTACGAGGTTTGTCGCATTTCTTAATTCTTCCCAGGTAGTATCTAGTTCTTTAAGAAATAGTTTTCCTGTTTCTGTTAGCGTATAATATTTTCTTGGGGGACCAGAGGTGGATTCTTCCCAGCGATAATTGAGAAGTCCCGCATTTTTTAGTCTTGTTAGTAAGGGGTAAATAGTACCCTCTACCACTAGCATTTTAGCGTCTTTTAAGGTGTCTAGGATTTCAGAGGTGTATTTGTCCTTTCCATCCAAGATAGAAAGAATACAGTATTCCAAAACGCCCTTCCGCATTTGTGCTTTTGTGTTTTCAACATTCATAATTTCATGATTATAATAATTTAACTGTTCGTTTTTTCCGCTGTTTGGTTTCAGCTTGGCGCCTGTTGGGCCATAACCCCCGAAAATTTCGGGGGGATTGATTTGATTGATGAATAAACTCTGGTGTTAGTGTGATGAGCACTTTTTTCTGTATTTATTTTATAAAATTGATGGTAATTGGATATTTAAAATTTATCCCTTCACTAGTTCGTATTGTCCCCAATATGGTATAGACAATGTTTACTATAAAAAGTCCCACTAGGGCAAACCCAGCAATTCCTAAGGGCCAAAGAAATTTAAATTGATCTACACTGAAATTAAAGTTTAGGCCGTTAAACTCGTTTATATGGTTTAAGTTAAATAGGCCATGGTGAAAAATGTTTGGCAAAAAGCCAAGGAAAAATGGCACCGTTAATATTCCAATGACAAATGAGTACAGCAACAAGCTAATTTGAAAGTTCAGTACCTGTTTGCCGTTCTGGTCTATAAACTGGTGGTCATTCCTATACGCTGTCCAAAGGATTAATGGCACAATAAAATTACCAAAGGGTATAACGTATTTAGAGAAAGTAGCAGCATGGATAATTGCCGATAAATTTTTTTGGTGTTTGCTAAGGGTCTTGGTCATGGCATAATAGTTTCTTATGCAAATATATATCTAAAAGAAGGTACTATGCAAAGCCAAGTACTATGATTTAACTTTAAATTAACATTTAATAGTTCGCCAATTTTATATACTTTAGCTCAAAATAAATACATGACCATGGCATCTAAGACTCGTAAAGTTAATGCATTCTGCTTTTTTAAACTACCCGCCGCATGGTGGACTGGAGTGCGTTTAAGGTATATTGATGAAGAAAAGGCAGTAGTTAGCGTTAGGCATAGATGGGTTAACCAAAACCCCTTTAAATCTATTTTTTGGGCCGTTCAAGGAATGGCAGCGGAATTGGCAACCGGAGCAATGGTCATGGAACAAATTAGAAAAAGTGAGCGGAAAATCTCTATGTTGGTAGCCAACAACAACGCTAATTTCTCCAAGAAGGCGATAGGAAAGATCACCTTTACCTGTACGGATGGTAAGCTAATTAAAGAGGCTATAAAAAACACCTTGGCCACAGGGGAAGGACAAACTGTTTGGATGAAATCTGTAGGAGTTAATGAGGAGGGAATTGTGGTGTCTACCTTTAATTTTGAATGGACCATCAAGGTAAAAAGTTGATTTTATAATGTAAAAATGGGTTAATTTACCAATGAATTAATGTAAAAATAATTTATTTTGGCTACTGGCTACTGGCTACTGGCTACTGGCTACTGGCTACTGGCTACTGGCTACTGGCTACTGTTCACTCCTTTTTATCTTTTTTCTTAAATCACCATGTAACAAATCGCCCTTTTTTGCTACCTATATCCAAAATTATTGGATTTTAATTACGTGATATCATATATTGAAGAATAGAGCACATTAAATATTAATTTGTAGTAGCGTATCACTCATTAACAACACAACCTTAAAACCTAAACAAAATGAATGCACACGAAATAGACTATCAGATTCACGGAGAAGAAATGCAATATGTGGAAATTGAGCTAGATCCCCAAGAAGCAGTAGTAGCCGAAGCGGGCAGTTTTATGATGATGGATTCCGATATTAAAATGGATACTATTTTTGGTGATGGTTCCAATCAGGATACCGGAGTTTTGGGAAAACTGTTCTCTGCTGGAAAACGGTTGCTAACTGGAGAAAGCTTGTTTATGACCGTTTTTCTTAATATAGGACAGGGTAAGAAACAGGTGAGTTTTGCTTCTCCCTATCCAGGGAAAATAATTCCGATTGACTTAACAGAATTTCGCGGAAAATTTATTTGCCAGAAAGATGCCTTTTTATGTGCTGCAAAAGGGGTCTCAGTTGGAATCGAATTTTCTAAGAAATTGGGACGAGGGCTTTTTGGGGGAGAGGGTTTTATTATGCAAAAACTGGAAGGCGATGGTTTGGCTTTTGTCCATGCAGGTGGTACAACGGCGAAAAAAAACCTTTCAGTAGGAGAAATCTTAAAAGTGGACACCGGATGTATAATTGGGTTTACCCAAGATGTGGATTACGATATTGAATTTGTGGGAGGTATTAAAAACACCGTTTTTGGAGGAGAAGGGCTTTTCTATGCCACTCTTAGGGGGCCTGGCACCGTTTATATTCAGTCGTTACCTTTTAGTCGACTTGCAGGACGGGTATTGGCATCGATTCCTAGAGGAGGGAAAGATAAAGGAGAAGGTAGTGTTTTAGGGGGCTTTGGAGATCTTTTAGGTGGTGATAATCGTTTTTAGTCGAGCTACGTTGAATAAGATGAAGTTTTTTCTAAAAAGGCCAATTAGAACATGTTCATCTCATTGGGGTAATAGTATCCATAATCAATTAAAAATTTAGTAAGCTTTATTATAATTATGAATTTTAATAACCTCTTCCAATTTCTAACAGAACTCAATCAGAACAATTCGAAGGAATGGATGGATAAAAATCGAAAATGGTACCAAGAGGTCAGGGACCAATACATCCAATGGTTGAATGAAATGGACCAAGCTTTAGCAAGCCTAGACAATGACTATTATCCAACTCCTGGTAAGAAAGGAATAAATCGAATTAATAACAATTTAATGTTCCATCCCAACAAACCTATTTATAAGGATCATTTTGGTGCTGGTTTGGACAAGGCTCCCAACTCAGGGGATTTTTATATAGAGATTGGTTTAGGGCAGTCCATGCTTGCTGGTGGAATCTGGAGACCAGACGCCAAAACATTACGCAGTATAAGGGATGCTATAGATTATGATGGAGAGGAATTACAAAGAATTTTGAACAAAACCAGCTTTAAAAAAGCTTTTGGGGATCTGGTAGTGGACCACCGACTTATAAAAGCTCCGAAAGGATTTTCCAATGAGCATCCCCATATAGATCTTCTAAGAAACAAGACTTTTGCCGTAACGCATCCCCTTAGTCAAGATGACATTTTTGAGCTCAACTTTAAGGAAAAAGTGATTTCAGTATATAGGGAAATGCTTCCTTTTAGAAGGTATTTAAACAAGGCTGTAACGGTTTAAAAAGGTATTCATTAATAGTATCATATATTTTATAGCTAGTGTTCGGTTTAAGCTGAAATTCCGTATAAGATTATGTAATAATTTTAGCTTAACTTAACAGCTGATCATTAATAATAAGAGTTGAAAAACAAGAATGTAAGAAATATTACAAGGGAAATTCTTTCCGATAATTGGTATACGCTGAACAAAATCACCTTTGAATACAAAAAGGAGGACGGTACTTGGGAAAAACAGTCGAGAGAAGCCTACAACAGGGGTAATGGTGCCGCAATACTATTGTACAACAGAAGCCAGGGAACCGTTATCCTTACCAAACAATTTAGAATGCCAACGTATATAAATGGCAATGAAGATGGAATGATGATCGAAGTTTGTGCAGGACTATTGGATGGTGATGCTCCGGAAACATGTATAAAGAAAGAGGCGGAGGAAGAAACCGGTTATAAATTAGATAAGGTAGAGAAGGTCTTTGAATCTTATATGTCCCCAGGATCCGTTACGGAAATCCTTCATTTTTTTATAGGCTCTTATGAAGCGAAAATGAAAGTAGGAGAAGGGGGAGGAGCCAACGATGAGACCGAAAATATAGAGGTGATGGAGATGACTTTTGAAAAGGCTTTGGAAATGGTTGCCACTGGTACTATTAAAGATGCCAAAACCATATTATTGCTTCAATACGCCAAAATAAATGCGTTATTTTCCTCTTGATACTACGACCAATATTTTATGGTAAATACGGATAAAATTGCTTTTGGTGGAGGATGTCATTGGTGTACGGAAGCGGTGTTCCTGGCTTTAAAAGGAGTTACAAGTGTAGCTCAGGGTTTTGTGGCATCTGAAGGAGAGGCCATTTCCTTTTCAGAAGCAGTGGTGGTGCATTATAACAAGCAGCTAATAGATTTGACGGATTTAATTTTAATTCATTTACATACCCATAATTCCACTTCGGGCCATAGCATGCGCAATAAATATAGGTCCGCTGTGTATACATTTACTGTGTTGGACTCCGAAAGAGCGAAAAGCGCCCTACATCGTTTTCAGTCGAATTTTGAAGGAAAATTGATCACCCAAATCCTGCCATTTGTAACCTTCAAGAGTTCGGATCCCATGTTTCATAACTATTACTTTAATGATAGGGGAAAGCCATTCTGCCAAAATTATATTGTGCCAAAATTAAAAATCTTATTAGAGAAATTTAACAAGCACGTAGATGCAACTAAGCTAATTGATCAATAAGGTTCTCGGAAATTTAAAATAATAATTTACATGAACTTCCTTGTTTCGGTGGCACTTTTTGGTAAAGATATTGTTCATATCACTTAAGACTAGGGTTTTACGAATAGGTAATTAAATATCCCCTTAGGAAATATTATTGTCCAATGTGCCCAGTTTTCTTTAGCACTTCGGTTTGGAATTTAATGGGAGTCTGCTCCGATTAGTGTTATACTGGTGTTTACAATATTTCCATTTGGTAGTCTTAAAGAGTGTTGTTGAAAAGTGTAATAGTAGTACAATCCTTAACGAACCTTAAAACGATGGAATCTTTAGCATTCGCCTATAATACTGTAGGGCTGATACTGCATTCCATACATAGAGTGTTGTTTTAAATGGAAAAACTAAGGGATAATAGGTTATTGTTCAATTTGTTGATATACAATGTTTTAAATCTAATGGTGACCAGTGCTGGTAACAACAAAACTCGGAAACTTAGGTGCCAATTTTAAAAACAAGAATATGAGACTAAAATCGTAGTTAAAAATAGGATTTAGCTTACTTTAACATCAAATTATCTATTATTTAACGATTGGAAAGTAATAATATATGGCTTAATTGGTTATATTAGTTGTAACAACCTAAATAAATATTTTGAAATATGGCAAGAGCTATGTTAGAGTATACCAAAACCGTTCTGCAAAAGGTTAGTTTTGACGCAAAGTTATTTTGTAAGGAATTAAAAAAAGCAGTGACAAGATTACTACCATGTGAAATAGAAGAATTAAAACTCTGGTTACAACGTTATATTTTTGACAAACCAGAATTAAGTCAAAGTCTAATTTATTTAAAGTCATGATCTAAAGCCCCCTATAAAAGAGGGCTTTTTTTTAGACAATTTAATTTTAATTCAGACTAAAGATTTCTGATGGTTATGTCATGAGATTTTTATTTTCCGATGCTTGCATCGGGGTAGGAAAAGGACATCTTATATGTAACGCCTTTCTGAGCCAGTTTTAGCGCGCATAATTCTATTAAATATACTATTCGTGACTATCGGCCATCGTTTAAAGTGAAATTCTAAATTTTAAAGATGGATTTTTTGATGTGATTTTGACCCCTCTTATCCACCTATTTTTGGATAGTAAATTATTATCAATACCTGCACCAGTTAAATGCTACTTGATTATTTTTTAGAACTTTTTGTTTAATGGACTGATAATCTTTACATCTTGAAATGCTATAGCACCACGCACTACACTTGATATTACATCGTATAGGGCGTTAGTAATTTGAATCTTGAGTTCGCTTTTGTGATAAATTAGGCTTACCTCTCTTGCGGGAGAGGGACTTTGAAAACTTTTTAGATTTTCTTTCTTTCTTTCGTCTAATTCTAAGGTATTCAAAAACGGAAGGAGTGTCATCCCCAAACCTTCATTAGATAAGTTTATGAGTGTCTCAAAACTACCGCTCTGTAATTGAAAATGTTCGTCCTTAAAATTTTTGGAGGCATTGCATAAATTTAATATGTTATCCCTAAAACAGTGACCGTCCCGCAACAACAATACATCATTAATATCCAAATCCTCAGGAATTAATTGGGTAGCCGTTCCCAGTCTGTGGCCTGGAGGTATGTAACCTACGAAGGGTTCGTAATATAAAGGCCGTTCCTTGATATATTCTATTTCCAAAGGAGTAGCCGCTATGGCAGCATCTAAATGTCCGTCTTGTAAATTGCGGATCAAGTTTTCCGTACTTTTCTCCTTTATAATTAAATTTACCTTGGGATACTTGGTAATAAAAGTCTTTAAAAACATAGGTAGGAGGGTAGGCATGACCGTGGGGATAATCCCAAGCGTAAATTCCCCTCCAATAAACCCTTTTTCTTGGTCTACTATATCCTTTATCCGATTGGCTTCATTGACAATATTTTTGGCTTGTGCCACAATTTTTGATCCCACCTCAGTTATGGCGATCGGTTTTTTACCTCTATCGAAAATTAAAATATCCAATTCATCCTCTAACTTTTGAACCTGCATACTTAAAGTTGGCTGGGTCACAAAACATTTTTCTGCTGCAAGCGTAAAATTTTGGTGCTCGGCAACGGCAAGAACATATTGCAATTGTGTAATTGTCATACAGTATTATTTAAACGTATAAAATTATGAAAACTATCTATAACACCTATTATGTTTAAACGTATAATGTGGTCTGTATGGAAGAAATTAATCAATAGGGATAACTGCTTTGACTGGATATTGGATTTTAATAGGAAATACTATATTCGACTAAATTATAGGTGGTTTTCATGGCGTTTATTATTCCAAAAACCTCCTGTCAAATAAAAATGGATTCTCCAAACGGGTATCCACCGTAATTTTAACGGCCTTGGATCCACCGTCAATCTGAAGTCGGCTAATATTTTTTTCTGGCCAGGGCTTGTTTTGAATCCAAAGGTGACCGTCGCCTTGCACAAAAAGCACAGGTTGATTAAAGCTTTTGGAGGCGGCCCTAAACGCATCTGTAAATACTCGAAATCTATCGGGTTCCGTTTCAACAATGTTGGCATGACCGAAAATTACGGCCGCAGAAACCTTATCTTTTTGTTCCTTCATTTGCTTTTTTATCCAATTCCCATTATCGGTCAATCTAGTTTGCCACTCTGTGGAGTCATGAACTGAGCTTCCAACCAGATTAATGCCAAGAAAAAGGACCTTTTCCATAACCCAGCTAAAATTTTCATTTCGTTCCTTCTGATATGATATAATGGGTTCAAAAGTCCAGTTTTCATTAAAATGTAAGAAACACTTATTCCAATATTCCATTCCCTGCGCTGGATCATCACAATCATTGTACTCATTATCACCCAAAACTATAAATGTAGGAGCCTTAAAAATTCTTAGAATACTATCCACATCCTTATAAATAAATTCTTCACAAGGAACGGCACCAGGTTTTATGTCTCCAACATGTACTACAAAATCCGAGGGATTTCTTATATTATGTGTGTGGATTAATTTCAACAACCCTGTTCGTTGGTCCTCGGAATAGGGCACGTCGCCTATTACCGTAAAAGCTACTGTTGTGGGTTCCGGGATTGGGTTGTCATCTGTGTGATTGGGGTTGCTTTTCTTACGCTCACAACCGTTCAACAGCAATAGGGCAGACAAAGGAATGAATAGTATCTTGAGGATAATACGTTCAATACTAGATAGAAAATTACTTTTGGGTCTTAGATTATTATCCACTCAAATATGTTAATGTTTTATTATGAGATACCTTAGATTACTATACGAGACGAACGTTTTATTTCTGCATTTTTAGATAATAGTCCGCAGAATGTTTGCCTGAACCATAGATTAAAAAGAAAACCAAAAGAATTAAAACGATAGTGGCCAGAATTAGGTTGCTGACATTCATTTCACCTAGGAAATTGACTAATATGGCCCCGATGATGATAGGCATTTGTGCTATAACTACCCACCTAGTCAATAATCCGATCACTAACAAAAAACCACCTAAAAAATGTGCGGGTGCCACGTAGTGCATTATAATCATCCCTCCTGGCATGCTTTGAAAAGGTTGGATCATTTCTGCCATAAGTTGGTGGTTCGACATAAAATCTATCCCTTTTATAAAGAGAAAAATTCCCAGGGCAATGCGTACCAAATCCAAGGGGTAATAAGAGTGTGCATTGGCCCATTTGTTTAAGGATTTAACTGTAGCCATGATTTTTGTATTTATTGTTAATTTACCTTTAAGGTACTCATATTTAATAATATATAAAAAGGTAAATTATTATTTTTTAGTCCTATTCCTGCGCATTCCTTGAGAATAATTTAGAATTAAAGCTTATTGTTTCGGGAAAATGATAAACCCAGGAAAAATTCCTGGGCTTATCGGCTAAGGTCCGTAAAGAAGTAAATGATAGCTAATTCAAATAGGATTATTGACGGGCCATGGCCTTAATTTCACCTTTTAATCCGCTTAGGTCCTCGCGGTATATCCAAATTTCAGAAGAATATTTCCCTAGTGTTATATCTTCCCAGTCTTCAAGGAATTTCTCAAAGCTCCCCGCGCCATGTACCTCATTGTATTTTTCAGAAAATTTGCCATCTATCCCCATCCAAGCCGATTTCTCAAAAAATGAAACATAAGCCAAATCCTTGCCATCAGTCATACTTGGGAGCTCGTTAGTGTACATGCCAAAAGTTTCCTCTGGAAATTTCTCTACCATGGTCTTATGTATTTTTTTTAGGATTTCGAGCATCTCATTGTCTTTAAATCTTTTTATGTCGTATACATCTATTAATAAATTTTTAAGGGTAACATCCTTTGGGAAATTGGATAGGTCTGGGTGGAATTTCCAATAGGTTTGTTCACCTTGTGGTAAAACAAAGGGCAAAACGTTCTTCTTCCAATCCGTATCGTGTTCCTTTTGGGCAGGTCTTTTATCCATTTCCCCCCATGGTAAAGGCCCCATTACCCACATATAACTACCGGTATTTTTTCCGTTGGCGATCCAATATACCCTAGCGCCATAAAGACCCTCCCCATGGTAGGTCTTGTTATGCGCAGCCAATCCCGATTCAAATTCTGTAATTTTTGCTGGATCTGGTGTGAGCATTCCATTTTCTAAAACAGCATAACCTTCATTATTTTGTGAGATTGCCATAACTGGAATCAGTAACAGCATTATAATTGCTTTTTTCATCGTCTTTTTTTTTAGATAATAACCTATTTATTATTGCTAGTACCATTGACTTTTGGCTCGTATTTTTGAAATTTCATGGCTCTAGAATGCCTTTCCATCTTTATCATTCTTACCTTTTTATAAAAAAAACCTAACAGGAAGCTACCCTAAGTTTCCCCCAAAATTAATAGGACAGATTACACTGTTAGGTTTGGTATTCATAGGTGCCTATTTAATGTCTTTTAACGTTTTTATTTCGACTGCGCCTGCCTCCGGCTGGTAAACTCCAGTACAGGTATGTAGACTTGCCTGACGGCAGTCAGGTTTACATTATTTATCATAAATTTTCGGTTATGCTCATTTCATGCTGTTAATTAGGGACTGGCATAGAATATCCAAGCTGTTGATAAACCACTAGATTGTCATAAAACGCATCCTCTTGCTCCCCTTTTCCTTCCTTGTCAAAACTCCAGATACTAAAGCCATGGGTTTCAATCTTTTTATTGGTAGGAGGGTTTCCCATAAATTCTCCTTTGTTGGTGCCTGTACAAGTCCAATTTAGGAAGGCCTTGTTTCCATCGATGACCATTTTGTTGATTTTCACTTTAAAGTCCGGAAATGCGGCGTGATATAATTCTATGAAATCCTCGTACTCCGATGTTTTTTTTGCAATAGTAGTACCGTTGTCCGTTCTGAGGATATTGCGACTCAGACTTGAATTCATTAATTCCTTATCCTTGGTATTCCAGACATTGACTATATTTTCAATAGTGGTTTTAATGACTTTTTCATCGGCAGACATTTCCTTGTTAGCCTCAATTTCTTGAAGGGCTAGAAGTACTGGTGAACCATCCCAGATACCAACCTCCCTAACAATTTTGCCATCTTTAAATTGATAGGTTAAATGTATGGGAATGGTTACTTCTTGGTTATCTTCCTTTAAGATTCCTTTCCAGTCCAACCAGCAATTAACCCAGGTTTCCCCATCATCTGTAACGACCATTTCAAATTCCTGATCCTTATCCAAAAAACCACGTGAAACATAATTGGCGTCATTAGCCTGGTGGTATGCCATTGTTTCGGAGGCCGACAAGGATTTTTCCACAGAATTGTAGCGGGTCTTTGAGGTGTCTGCATATATACTGGTATCGTAAGTCTTATTATTGTAATTCGTGACTAATGATTTTACAGTTTCAATTTCCGATGACTGTTGGCTGTAGCGCTTTTCTTGTTTTTCGCAGGAACTACTAAGGATTAGAGCTAAACTAATAAAAATAAACTTTTTCATGACCTTGAATTATTTTTCTGGTGCATATGCCAGTTCTGGATGCATGCCACCAGACTCAGTTTCATATTTATTGACGTATTCAAATAATTCCTGAAATAATTTTTTGCCTTCTTCACCTAGCAAGGCTTCATTTTCTTTGGATTTTTTCGCATAATCCTCTGCATCTATCGCAGAGACCACCGCTAGGTAATAATCGCCCATAGTGCCAAATCCGTTGTGGTAAATACGATAGTATTCCTTGGATCCTTTTTTTGCGTATAGGGCCTTTAGCTCTTTAAGCTTGCCCTTAAGGTTCTGAATGTTGTTCGGAGTTACGTTCAAAAAATGCCATTTACGAAAGTTTTGACCCTCAGTTGTGATACTGATTCCTTCTGGCATATAAGTAAGTTCGTTGTTGAGGTAAATAATGTAGTCCCCATGTTTGTCATAACATTGGTTAAAGCGTTTAAACATGTCCTTAAATGCTTCATCTCCCATTTTTTCTGCTAAGGGAGCCATGACATTCTTATCCAGTTCAGCCATATTTTCTATGGGTGATATATTGAAATAACGACCAGTTGAAGTAGAGGCCACTTGCCAACTTAAATCTTGAATATTGTGTTTTTTACAGGCTTCCATAAAATCTTTGGAAACCGTTTCATATTCTTGGATCATTGATGGTTTTACCTGATCCTCGTGAATGTAAAAGGCTTGGTTCTTTTCTGCCTGAGCGTGTAATAAAATAGATCCTTGTACTAAAAGGAATGCGATAATCAATACTTTTCTTAGTGTTCTCATGGTATTAATATGTTGGTTTATAATAATTAATTTACTAGGGAAATATTTATTTAAAGGGCTATTTTAAATTAGGAGGGGATAGGGAATAACCCAATTGTTGCAAAAAATCCAATTCATTAAAAAAAATATCCTCTTGGTACAGTTCGCCTTCCTTATTAAAATAGAGTTGTGAGAATCCAGTTATATGTACCTTTTTACCAGTGGCTGTAACTTCTGCGAAAAGCCCTGTATTGGTGCCCGAAAACTCCCATTGGATAAAGGCCCGATTGCCACATATTTCTGTATACGTTTTGTCAATGGTATAATTTGGGAAGCCTATGGCATATAGATTCATTTTGGCGTTTAGTTCAATTTTGTTGGTTGCAACGGGTATTCCGTTCATATTCCGTGTATAGTTTTTTGTAATTTTCCCATTTAATAGAGTATCGTTTATGGTATTTAAATAATTGTCCACGAAGGTTTGAACCCCGGTTTGCTCTTTAACTCCCATAGTCCATTTGTTATCCTTATGGAGGTCTATGTCTAAGGATTTTGTCTCGTTTTTACATGAAATAAAAAGGAGGAACATAATAGTAATTGGTATTGTTTGCCATTCCATTCTGGATCTTTAAACCTTGTTATACCACTAATTAATTGGATGCAAAGCTCTTAAACAATCAAATTTGGACGAAAAGACGCTATTGATGTCCGAATGGATGATATTATTTATCGAAGAGTTAAGAAAAAAAAAACGTATATTTAAAATCCCGACTTCTTAAGACCTAATAATAAGGTACTGAAATGGGAAGACCAGTCTATATTACTATTTTTTCATATCTAATGTTCAGCATAGCCTTGTCTGGACAGTTACCGGAATTTAATAAAAATGAACCCTACAAAAGAATTTTTGTAGAAACTGATAATTTTGGAGAATCCTATTTGTCCATTTTAGGGGATACCTATAAAAAGGTGACAAATAATGATACTTTACAATTTTCAATTCTGAACGACCTCTCCTATTATTGGCATACCCGGAATTTGAAAAAAGCCTTGCAGTATACCCAAGAGGGGCTGCAGCTGACTTCGCTTAAGGAAAATACCCTTTGGAACGGCCGATTTCAGATTACTCAGGGGGCTATTTTACTGCGAATGGAGAAATTGGATAGCGCACAGATCGTATTGGAAGATGCCAAAACCAAGGTGCTGAATCGTGATTTGGCATTTTTAAACACTCAATTAGGATATGTTTTTGAGCGTAGGGGGCAGCTAGACAGAGCAGCGGATTATGCGTTGGAATCCTTGAGGTTGGGCAATTTAAACAAGGATAAAAAGGCCATTGCTCTTGCCTATAGTGATCTTAGTAATATTTTTTGGAAGCAGTCTAAATTTGAAAAAGGACTGGAATATGGACTAAAAGCTACTAAAATCTTTGAGGAACGTGGCATCAACGACCTGGATTATGATTTTACGCTCTATGTAGTAGGTAATAATTATATGAATTTAAACGAGTATGAGAATGCACTTAAATATTATGACCACGCCAAATCTATAGGGGAACGATACGGGTTCTATAATAATTTAAGCGATATTTATATCTCTCTAGTAGAATTGTATTGCTACCAAAATAACTACGAGGCCGCAGAAAAGGCAGGAAAAAGAGCAATCAAATATGCCAACTTGCTGGAAAATACCTTTCTGTTGATGAGAGCTCACCTTTCCGTAGGGAAATTACAAAATTTGCAGGGCAAATATAGTAGCGCAATTGTAAGCCTTCAAAAGTCCATTGAAGTGGCTACCGAAAACTTTGGGGACGACTACTATTTAAGTCAGGCTTATGAAACCTTAGGCAAGGCCTTGGCAGGGAATCACAATTATATGGAGGCCTATAAGGCATTTTCAGAATACGATAAACTAAAGAAGAAAGTCTTTACTGCGGAATCGGATCAGCGTATCGCATTGTTGCAAACGGAATTTGATGTGGCGCAGAAGGAAAATACCATCCTTTTACAGCAGACCAAAATAAAGAAACAATATACCAAGCAAATTCTTACCTCCATAATTATAGGGTTGTTGTTGTTTTTATTGGTGCTGGGGTTCGTTGCTATTAAAAATAATCGAAGAAAGAATGTACTGCTACAGTATCAAAATGAGGAGAAGGAATTTCTGATCAAAGAAATACACCATAGAGTAAAGAATAATTTGGAAGTGGTATCTAGTTTATTGTCACTTCAAACAGCCCAGATCAACGATATAAAGATCAAGGACACCATGTGTCAGATACAAAATAGGATTCAGAGCATGAGTATGATACACCAAAACTTATATCATGGCAAAACCCTCACCTCCATAGAAATGAGGACCTATTTTATGAATCTTGGGAGTTATGTTTTGGATTCTTATGGTGCCAGCAATAGGATTTCCATGGTTTATAAAATGAAGGAAATTGAATTAAACGTAGATATTGCCACTCCAATTGGTTTAATAGTGAATGAGTTGATCACCAATTCCTTAAAATATGCCTTTCCCGATAATTCTGAAGGGACAATTACTATTGAACTTGTGGAAACCGAATCCCTATTGGAACTCAAGGTAACTGACAATGGGGTGGGATTCACAGAGGAAAGTGAAGTTATAGGCACAGGGTTCGGTACCAAGTTGGTGAAGTTACTGACACAGCAATTGGATGGTAAGATGGTTTTGAAAAATAGTGATGGAATCTCTATTTCCTTCGAGTTTCAACACCATAAAGCAGCATAGATATGGATCAAAAAACACGAATTTTAATTGTAGAGGACGATATGATTATTGCAGCGAATATTTCGTTGCAACTATCCAATTTAGGATACGAAGTTACCGGATTGGTAACCAGAGGTGAAGAGGCTATTTTACATGCGAAAGCTAACAAGCCCGATATTATTTTATTGGATATTAACTTGAAGGGAGATCTTGATGGGATAACGGCCGCGTCTAAAATACAGGAGACTCATAATATTCCCATTATTTACCTAACGGCGAATTCTGATGAACCCACTTTTGCGAGAGCCAAGGCCACACATCCGTATGCATTTATTTCCAAACCCTTTAGTAATCTTGATCTGCAACGTACTATAGCTTTGGTAGCACAACAAATAATGAATACTAATAATGATACTATAGGTGACGAACAACAACACATACAGGTAATGGACGACCGAATTTTTGTACGACATAATGGAAAAATGATGAAATTGTTACTAGATGATATTTCCTATATAGAAGCTGATAGAAATTACAGCAATTTAATAACCTCAAATGGCAGTTACCTCATCAGTACCACTTTAAAAGTTTTGGAAAACGAACTTAAAAATCACAAGTTTATAAGGGTGCACCGGTCCTATATGGTAAATATATCCAAGTTGGATGTTGTTGGTGAACATCATTTGGAAATAAAAAGGAAGGTTATCCCTCTAAGTAAAACCTTTAAAGAACACCTCTTGAAACACCTACATACTATTTAATTACTTTGGTAATTTTTAGTATATCTACGGACAAAAAAAGCTTTCCTTCGTCCTTTTTACTTGTATAATTTGGGATTTATTAATTAATATGTTTTGAAATTTAATATGAACTATGATTTTAAGGTAGCTTCATAATTCCACAAAATTACATTAATCAATAACCCCTATAATTATGAAAACTTTTCTAATTTTTTTCGCAGTAGTAATGGTTGGCAATATGGCTATTGCCCAAGAAAAATTATACCTGGTATTTGAATTTATGCAGGTGGACAATGAACAGGAAGTGGAATACAGCGCAACGGAAGAATTTTGGGAGAAAATTCACCAAGAGCGAGTGAATGCTGGAGATATTATGGGATGGGACCTTTGGCTCCTAAGTCCTGGGGGAGAACAGCAAGGATTTCAATACCTTACTGTAGCACTTTACAACGATCCCGTAAAGATGATGGATGGTAGCAGCTGGGAACATTTAATGGACAGGGTTAAGGCTGCCTATCCAGATAGGTCAGAGGCCGATCTAAATAAACAGTTACATCACTCCTCCTCAACTAGGAATCTGGCGGTAAGGATATATACAGAACAAATTTCTGCTACCAAAGGGGAATTCGATATGCCATTAGGTACCGTAGCCCAAATAGATATGATGAAGGTGGGTTTGGACAACTACAATTCTTATGAAAGAGCGGAAATGGAAATTTTTCAACCTATCCATCAGAAAGTAGTCGATGCTGGTGGAAAAGCCAATTGGGGGCTAATTCGGTTTATTAGTCCAATAGGTAGTGATACTTACGCATCACATATGACAGTAAGTATGTTTAAGGACTATACGCAGGCCTTAAACCAAAATATTAATTGGATGGAAGGCGCAACGCCAAGCTCTACCAAAGCAATGGAGGACGGTATTGCATTAAGGGACATGAAATACGTGTACATGGCCAATTTAATCCGAAAAGTCCGTTAAGGAATTTCCTTCGTTGGTCTCAATAATACAATAGTTTAGGCTATGTGCTTTAGTGCAATTCGCTTACCCTATATTGGGCTGACAATTTTTTAATTACCACGGGTTTATAGCGGAACATTAAACCTTGCTTATTTTTTTAAAGTAAGGGTAGATTTTCCTTTCCCAACAATAATAAAATCTGCTATATCCAGAAATAGCCCTGTTTCTACAATGCCTGGGATTTGTTTAAGGGTTGT
Source organism: Arenibacter antarcticus (assembly GCF_041320605.1). NCBI lineage: Bacteria > Pseudomonadati > Bacteroidota > Flavobacteriia > Flavobacteriales > Flavobacteriaceae > Arenibacter > Arenibacter antarcticus. The sequence continues at coordinate 86,512 of NZ_CP166679.1, read as the reverse complement.
TTCTAACAAGGGAATATTTGTGATCGTTTTAATGTTGAGATCTAAAATATAATTGCCCTCATCGGTGATAAAATGCTCGCCATCCTTTTGTCTTAATTTAGGCTGAAGCCCCATTTTATTAAGGAGTATTTCTATTTTATAAGTGGCGAATGGAATTGTTTCTACTGGTAGTTTAAAAGTGCCCAACCTTTTTACCTGTTTCTGGGAATCTGCGATAATAATAACGAGGTCGGAATTGTAGGCTAAAATCTTTTCACGTAACAAAGCCCCGCCACCACCTTTGATGAGTTGCATATAAGGGTCAAACTCATCCGTACCATCTATAGTGAGGTCTATACGGTCCGCTTTTTCTAAAGATATTAAGGGTATGCCTAGGTCTATTGCGAGTTTCCGAGTCTTTTCTGAGCTGGGTATCCCCGTAATTCTTAATCCTTCTGCAATCTGCCTTCCTAGTTCCTGGATCATTAAGTTAGCAGTGCTACCGGTCCCCAATCCGACCTTCATTCCCGATTTTACATATTTTACAGCTTCCAGGGCAGCTAATTTTTTTTCGTGATCAATATCGGCCATTTATATGTGGTTGTTTTTTACGGTAAATGTAAGTTAGTTATCGAGGACAAATATTATTTTTCATCATTTGGGCAATTTCCTTGGATCCGCTGTTCTTGTTTTTGTTGAGTTCCGAGATAATTTGTGGATGGTCTTCGGGGCGTGTCTGTGATAATTTATAGGTAGCCTGTACCTCCGAAATTCGGATTTGAAACCCTACAATACCATTAATTTGTTGCATGGTTTTTTCGGATAGATCATGAATTGAAACAGGCTGAGATGCTACCGTTTCATATTTATCAACAAGCTTGTGAAGGGATCTTAGAAGGGCCTCCTCATTCAATATTTCTATGGTGCCGTACACATGTACAGCAATATAGTTCCAAGTGGGGACTTCCTCTTCCTTATACCAAGAAGAAGAAATGTAGCTATGAGGTCCGTTAAAAATGGCCAAAACCTCTTCTTGCTCCCTAAAGTATTTCCATTGAGGATTTGCTTTGGAGACATGTCCTACCAAGAGATCGCTCCCATCTGTATCCACATCCAATTCCAGCGGAATATGGGTAGCCCATGGTCGGCCTTCAGTTTGGTTTACTAGGATTCCAAAACTGTTTTGCCTCATGAATTCCTTAACCTCACTTAGGTTTGTGTTCCTGTAATCTAATGGGGTATACATAAGATGTCACTTTAGGTACGGCTTATATTAAGTTACGAATATTAATCGGCGAACGTAACCAAAACAGGCAAATGGTCAGATATATGCTTGTTGTTCCCCATCCTATCATCAATATGCGTATAGGAGAGTATCTCTATATCCTTTACAAAGATATAATCTATTCGGTCCGTTAACATCCTATCCTGATTAAACCCACTAAAGGTGCCTATGGGGCCATAAAATGGATTCTTTGAAATATCCATTCCATCCGTCAGGTTCTTTTTAAGATATTGAATAGGCTCGGTGTCGGGCGTTAAATTTAAATCGCCCATAAGGACCACAGGCAGCTCGGAGCTATTTATTTCATTTATTTTTTTATAAATGAGTTGTGCCGAATTTACCCTAGCCTGCATTCCGCGATGATCAAAATGGGTATTAAAGACATAAAATTGTTTTTTGGTCTCTAAGTTCTCAAATAGGGCATAAGTGCAAATTCGTTCCATAGAGGCATCCCAGCCCACAGAAACCTTTTCGGGTGTTTCCGAAAGCCAGAAGGTATTCGTTTTTAGTACTTTGAATTTATTGGTGTTGTATAGAATGGCGGTATATTCTCCCTTTTCTTTACCATCATCCCGGCCAACGCCAACATACGCATATCCCGGAAGTGCTGTATCTAAATAGGTCACCTGTCGATGTAAGCCTTCTTGGATTCCCACGATATCCCCATTGTAGTGTTGTATTAATTGTACCATAGATTCCTTACGGTCGTTCCAATTGTTAATCGTATCCCCAGTATTGTCGTACTTAATATTATAACTGATTAAATTGGTGGTTTGAGAGGATAGGGAAATTGGGATTACAACTAGTGCGAAACCTAATAGCACTTTAGAAATAACATTTATCATAACATACATTTTTAAGAATGGACTAAAACAATTTTGTTGGCATTAAATATCTTCAATTTTTCAATAACCAACTAAAAATTATTCATTAATCATGAAAAGAATCGATTCAAGTATTGCTATTCGTTTAGATCGGTAGTGAGGATTGAGACTAATATCCACAAAAAAACCGGGATAATTTCTTAGCCCGGTTTTTATTTGTAATTTATGTTAGGATATCTTAATCCCTTTTGGGTCTACTGCTGTTATTTTTGCCCCGGTTGTTATTTCTACCTCCCCGCGGGTTGGAATGTCCAGTCCTTTGTTGCTGCTTATTGTTGTGATGTCTTTTTTCTGGTTGTAAAGGCACCTCTTCAACACCATCATCTACAAAAGGATGGTCTTTAATAACCGGCACTTGTTGGTTGATCAACTTCTGGATATCTTTTAGGTAGGGTCTTTCTTCGGCATCGCAAAAAGAAATTGCGACTCCACTGGCACTGGCCCTTCCGGTCCTTCCAATACGGTGGACGTAGGTTTCGGGCACGTTGGGAAGGTCATAATTGATAACCAAGGATAGTTCCTCTACATCTATACCTCTAGCAGCTATATCCGTTGCAACAAGTACCTTTAGTTCCCCGTCCTTAAAATCACCCAAGGCTTTTTGCCTTGCATTTTGGGATTTGTTACCATGAATTGCATCTGCCTTGATATCGGCTTTTGCCAATTGCTTTACAATTTTATTGGCACCGTGCTTGGTTCTCGAAAAAACCAATGCAGAATCGTTGGGGTCCTTTTCCAACAGGTGGATCAATAGATCCGGTTTATTTTTTTTAGAGACAAAATATAAGGCTTGTTCTACCTTTTCTGCCGTGGCTTGCTGAGGCTTGATGGTGACTTGTTCAAAATCACCCAATAATTTCCGTGACAATTCCACGATAGCTTTGGGCATTGTTGCCGAAAAGAAAAGCGATTGACGGTTATCCGGAAGTTTGGCAATTATCTTTTTTATATCGTGTATAAAACCCATATCCAACATTTGGTCTGCCTCGTCCAGTACCGCATATTTTACATCTCGTAAGGAAATAAAACCCTGGTTCATAAGATCGAGCAATCTTCCTGGAGTTGCAATTAGAACATCGACCCCTTTTCTTAGGGCTTCCGTTTGTCTCGCTTGTTTAATACCGCCAAAAATAACAGTGCTTCTAATTCCCGTAAATCGGGAATAGGAGGCAAAATTTTCCCCGATTTGTATGGCTAATTCCCGAGTAGGGGTCACTACCAAGGTTCTAATTTTGCGTTGTTGCAGATTGGCGTCCTTATCTAGAACAAGTTGTTGAATGATTGGAATTGAAAAGGCCGCCGTTTTACCGGTACCCGTTTGTGCACAGCCCAACAAGTCCTTACCTTTTAATAATATGGGAATGGATTGTTCTTGAATTGGAGTGGGATTTGTATAGCCTTCAGCCTCAAGGGCTTTTAGGATTGGCTCTATAATACCTAAGTCTTTGAATGTCATGTAGTATGTAAAATAAGGGGCAAAGGTAGTGGATTTGTTTGGATTATAGATTTATTATTTATTTTACCCCCTTATAGTCCCACCACAGCCGCCTCAGCACAACGTTCCCCGTCCATAGCTGCCGAAACAATGCCGCCTGCATAACCACCACCTTCTCCACAAGGAAAAAGTCCTTGAATCTCAGGATGTTCCAAGTTGTCTTTTCTCGGTATGTTCACGGGAGAGGAAGTTCTGCTTTCCACACCTACTATATTGGCTTCCTCAGTGTAATACCCTTTCATTTTTTCCCCAAATGCCAAAAATCCTGATCGCAATCTGCTACCTATTAATTTTGGTAATAAAGAATGTAAGGGTGCTGAGGTTAAACCTGGCTGGTAGGAGGTTGGATTTAGGTCGGCCGATAATTTTCCTTCCACAAAATCCGTTAAACGCTGGGCGGGTGCAGCCTGACTCCGACCTCCAGATGTAAAGGCCAATCGTTCTAAATTCTTTTGATATTCCAATCCTTTTAAAGGTCCAAAACGTTCGTATTTGTGAATGTCCACATCTACATCGATTTCTACCACAATACCCGAATTAGCAAATAGATTGTTTCTCTTGGAAGGCGACATGCCATTAACGACTACTTCCCCAGGAGCTGTTGCCGCTGGTACGATAAATCCGCCAGGGCACATGCAAAAGGAGTAAACGCCCCTATCTTTCACCTGTTCTACCAAACTATAGGTGGCGGCCGGTAGCAAAGGGTTCCGATCTCCAGAGCAATGGTATTGAATGCTATCTATGATATGTTGAGGATGTTCTACCCGTACGCCCATAGCAAAAGATTTTGCTTGAAGTGCTATTTTTTTGTCGTTTAAAAGGTAATATATATCCCTGGCCGAGTGTCCCGTAGCCAAAATAACACGGTCTACTGCCATTTCAGTCCCATCTTTTAACCGTAAGCCATTTAATTTGTGGTCCGTGATCATAAAATCTACTACCCTAGTTTCAAAGTGTATCTCTCCGCCAAATTTTATAATGGTTTCCCTTACGTTCTCTACTAGTTTGGGTAGCTTGTTGGTTCCTATATGAGGGTGGGCATCAATAAGGATCTGTTCCGTAGCGCCATGATAGACTAAGTTCTCGAATATCCGTCGAACATCCCCACGTTTAAGGCTTCTGGTGTAAAGTTTTCCATCCGAATAGGTGCCTGCACCCCCCTCGCCAAAGCAATAATTAGAATCTTCATTTACAATATGGTCCCGGTTAATAGCTTTTAAATCGCGCCTGCGATCTCTCACATTTTTTCCCCGCTCCAGAACTATTGGTCTATAACCTAGCTCTATACAGCGTAATGCGGCATACATCCCCGCAGGGCCAAAGCCAATGATGTGAATTTTTTTCGCTTTGGAAACATCCTTGTAATCGAAGGTGTAATTTGGTGTGTCAGGGACAGCTTGGTTTATATAAACCTCGACCTTATAATTAAAATAAATGGTAGATTTCCTGGCATCAATCGATTTTCGAAGAACCTTTACCACGGTGATATTCTCCATTGGGATCCCTAAATATTTTGCTGCTTTTTTCTTTAGGATATCTTCTACTGACGCCTCCAATAATGTAGTCCTAAGCTGAATCTTTCTTACCATATCGCAAAATTAATTTAATTAAAGCAACTATTTATTTAAAAAATTTTACTTTTTCTCGATTTCTAGGCATTATTATTAAATTGGAGCCCCATATTCCTGTGGCAGATGTTTTAGTATCCATTTAATTATTAGTGTACTGTGGGGAATGTATCGTTAAAAAACATATCAGGGTCAATATTTAGGAGTGTGTAAATGACTTTTCGCCGTTTAAGTCATTTTTTTTTGTAAATAAGCACATAGAACACAATTTTAACAAGTAATTTTATCATTCATAAGTAAGACTAAAAAATAGGGTTCAAATGAATCTATTTTTTAACTTTTTAAAGAGGACGTAGGGGTGCGTCCTCTTTTTTATGGGTAAAAAGTTTCTCATTTTAATGTCCAACTTTCTTCTAGGATTATGGACTTTAATTCTCTACAATGCCCATATTCTTTTATATTTTTGACATATTTCACTTCCTACACCTTTTAAAAATCAAATCTTCTTCAATTCATCCACCAATAGTTACAGTTGGGGGCAACTTAATTTAGAGTGATATTGATAAAGACAATATTTGTGCTAGAACCTATAAATTAAGGTATACATGCATAAAATCATACTAATTATTATCGCCATGATTATCAATCAGTCAGTGGCCAATCAAGATTTAGGCATACAGGGCATCAAAAGAGGGCGGATAGGAGGAGGTGATACAATCACCAAAGAGATTTTGAAGTCGGATTTAGAGATAGGTGATTGTACTTCTACCTCCCATTATCCGCAATCCAACACCCATACTAATGGTGTCTCATTAGAACTTTTTACTAACTTTAAACCTGAATTAACTTCCTTTTTAAATGGAAAAGGGATAATGACTGAAGCCTTCCTTACCCGCAAACAATAATTTTAATGAATCGATTTATAAAACATATTAGGAATGCAGTACTTATTGGAACCCTTATTTATTTCATTTTTCTGGCCATTTTCTTTTTTATGGGCAGATTTGATGATGGATTTTCTTATGATGGTGCCGTGCAAGAATACTATAGTAATCTCATTTACTCAGTTACCTTATACCTGTTAAATGCCTATTGGATACAGTATCTTATCGTTAAGCATAAGAATAAAATTCTGTCTAAGAAACCCTTACTAATCGGGATAACGGGTAATATTGTGCTATCCCTAATTGGGATATTTCTGGCTAGGTTAATGCTAAGGGTAGGCTTGGAAAGTATGCCCTTGGTCGATTTTTTACGCGGGGAAAAAGTGGGGTATTACAAGATTTCCATGCTTATTGCTTTAATGATATCCATTATCTTTTATGTGGCTTGGCATTTTAAGTATAGGCAGGAAAATAAGGTAAAGGAGCAAAAGATCATTGCCGGGACTGCATCAGCCAAATTTGATGCGTTAAAGAACCAATTAGATCCACACTTTTTATTTAATAGTCTGAACGTCCTTACCAGTTTAATAGAGGAAGACCCTATTCAGGCCCAAAAATTCACGACGTCACTTTCTAAGGTGTACCGGTATGTATTGGAACAGAAAAATAAGGACTTGGTAACCGTAGATGAAGAGCTCTCATTTGCTAGGACCTACATTAAGTTGTTGAAGATGAGGTTTGAAGAGAGTATTGTTTTTCATATTCCTGAACATAGTAGTAAACCGGAGGCCAAAATTGTACCCCTATCGTTACAGCTATTATTGGAAAATGCAGTAAAACACAATATAGTTACTGCTGCTAGACCTTTACGGATCAGGGTGTACGAAGAAGATGGGATGCTATGTGTTAGCAATAACCATCAAGAAAAGCAGGTGGTTAAAAAAAGTAGTGGGGTGGGACTCATGAATATTCAACAACGGTACCAAATATTGTCCAAAAGAGAAGTGCTCATCCAAAAGCAAAATTCAGAGTTTACGGTAAAGCTACCTATGCTGACTCAGAAATTGAATAATTTGGAAACACAAGAGCTCTTCATAGAGGATAAGCGATATAAAAAGGCGAAGGAAAGGGTGGAGGCTCTTAAAAGTTTCTATGGAAATATAGTTGCCTATATAGTGGTAATGCCAATTCTGGCTGTCATGAATTATAATACTACTTCTTTTCCTTGGGCGATATTTCCTGCGCTGGGATGGGGTTTTGGCGTGGTTATGCACGGGCTGGATGCCTATGGCCGCACCCCAATCCTTGGTAAGGGGTGGGAAGAGCGAACCATGAGAAAATTAATGGAAGATGATGATTTTTAAGAATTTCATCTGCTTTAATTGGATAGAAACATTGGGGCTAAAAACAGACGTTACAGTTCAGTACACCTTCGTTACAGTTCGGAACTTAATATTTATATATATTGGGAATTCCATCGAAATTTGTTCTAACAAAAACTATTAGCATGGATCATTCAGAAAAAGAAAGTAAATACTTTAGGGCCAAGGCAAGAGTGGTGGAAATAAAGAAGTTTTATAACAGTTTGTTTTCTTCACTTTTTACTATTGCCCTTGTAGCAGGTATAAACTATTACGTCAACGAATGGCGTTCCCCATGGTTTTTATGGGTAGTCTTTGGACTAGGGATCAGCTTGGTCTTTAAGGGGTTTAAGATTTTCGGATATAATGCCTTGTTTGGAAAAAATTGGGAACAACGTAAGATTAAGGAGTTCTTAGAGCAAGAGGATCAAAGGGAACATTGGAAATAATTCTTGGGTCAATAAATTTTTATGCAATGGAAAATCGTACCGATATTAAAAAGAAAAGGGCAAAAAAGAGGATAGAGGAATTAAAGGGATTTTATGTCCATCTGGTCATATTTATCGTGATTAATCTATTTATTTCTATTCATAAGATAGTAGGAAACCTTCAAGACGGGGAAACGTTATGGGAAGCGTTTTGGGATTTTGGGACTTTTGCAGTTTGGATATTTTGGGGTGTCGGGGTTGTTTTTCATGCATCCAAAACCTTTAACTACAATCCTTTTTTTACCAAGGAATGGGAAGACCGACAAATAAAGAAATTTATGGAGGAGGATAGAAAGGAATCTGAAAAATATAAGTAATGAAAGAGGTTCAGAAGAATGGTTCAAAATTGGAAAGGGCCAAGAAGCACGTAGCAGCAATTAAAGGGTTTTATAGTCACCTTTTTGTATACCTGTCCATTAACCTTGGATTGATATTGTTATATGTGGCCTATAGGTTTTTAAATCTCGAAAATTATCAAGTTTTGGAAGTTGGGTTTAGGAATTGGATGGATTGGAACATAGTATTTACCCCTTTATTTTGGGGAATAGGTCTTTTCATTCATGGGCTATACGTCTTTGGGAGGAAACCTGTATTTTTAAGGAAGTGGGAAGAAAGACAAATTAAAAAATATATGGAAGAGTAGGGACTTCTTCCTTTTTAAAACCATAACGAATCCCTTTAACCAAACCAATGAAGGTAATAATAATAGAGGATGAAAAACCAGCCGCAAGAAGATTGGGGCGTTTACTAGCCAACTTGGAGGTTTCTGTTGCTACCATGCTGCATTCTGTTGAGGAATCTATTTTATGGTTTCGGGAGAACGAACATCCCGACCTTATTTTTTTGGATATTCAACTTTCAGACGGACTCTCCTTTGAGATTTTTGATACGGTGGAAATAAAAAGTTCCGTAATCTTTACCACCGCTTTTGACGAATATGCACTACAGGCATTTAAGTTGAACAGTATTGATTATTTGTTGAAACCAATTGATGAAGAGGAGCTGGAAAGAGCGGTTAAAAAGTACCGATCTTTTAGCCCAGAAAAACAGAAGATTTCTCTTGAATTTGAGGACATAAAAAAGCTGCTTCTGAACCCCTTGGAAAGGGAGTACAAAAAGCGGTTTACGGTGAGTGTTGGGCAACACCTAAAAATCATATATGCAGATGAGATAGAATGTTTTTATAGCGAGAACAAAGGTACCTATGCGGCGACCACTGATGGTAGAAACTACTTGTTGGATGTGACTTTGGAAAACTTGGAACCGGAACTTCAGCCCGAAACTTTTTTTAGGGTAAGTAGAAAATTCTATATCAATGTAAATCATATTAAAGACATTATCTCCTACACCAATTCTAGGCTACAGATTAAGTTGAACAGGTATAATGAGCAAGAGGTAATCGTAAGTAGGGAACGGGTTAGAGACTTTAAGCTTTGGTTAGAATAAGGGTATGTTAAACATTGGTTTTAAAATGTTTAAATTCAAAATTAAGGCACAATAGATTTTCCTTATACTGCCGTTTTAGTGGATTTTTGAGTACTTAGTCCACCCTGTTTTCATCAAAGGAGGAAGGTAGTAATTTAGGAATCAATTTTATGAAAATTGGCAATAATACTGCACCCCCAGGAAGAATAAAAATGGCTAAAGAGGGAATGCTTTTAAATATATCCAATAATTGATCCTGTACCTTTTTCTTCTCCTCCGGACTTAAATCCTTTACAGTGGACTTAGATAAGAGCGTTACCAACTCTTTACTTTCAGACAATTCTTTTTGTAGTCTTTTGCTGTTTCTTAGGATTAATTTATTGACAATTTTAGCCATGCTTTCATAAAATTGAACGGCCATATTTTGGTCCCTTAAATGGGGTATTTTTGTGGCGTTCAATTTAAAGAATTCAGTGACGTCAAATATCGATTTTGAGATGTCCATTTTTGCGAAACCTAGGTCCTTTCCAATGCCAAAAATAAATTCGGATTCGGTGTAATTTAAGGAGTAATCTTCCCATACAGTTAGACAGGCCACATCTAAAAAGTACTGGTTTTCGCATGTGTCAAATTGGTTCAATAAGTCATTTCTGTAAGAGCCATCAAAATGTTTTTCCTGACTATCAATAAAGGTCAGGGACGAGGCAAAAAGTTGCGCCAACTTCTCATCATTCCTGCTTTTCTCCTTAGAATTTAAAGTGTGGTAAGTTATGTTGATGGTGATATGCTCAAGTCTTTGGGCAATTTTCCTTAAGTCTTGTTCTCCTTCCAAATGACGTTTAAAAGTAAGTACATCTATAAATAGCAGGGAATTGGTAATTATACTATTAAAGGTCTTGCTTATTAGATTGTCCTCCAAATAGATTCTAGAGTTTATCAGTGCTTCCAATTTTGCAGAAGTCTTCCTCCCCATTAAAATCTTGTTGATAAAAGAGATCTTGCTGATGTCCAATCCCTGGTAGAAATTTAGAAGACATTTTACAAATGCTTCAAAATTGGTGTCACCAGTTATAAATTTATGCGTGTAATAAAGACCTGCTAATAGGTTGATCTTGGCCTTTTCATCTTCAGACAGCGGATGTTCAATAACTATAAAATCAGGGATATTTAAGTTGATTCCATAAACAAAACCTGTTTTTTTTAATTGGATGTACATGGTTTCAAAGGAAGAACAATAGGTATTGTTATTCTTAGCCAAATGCCCAAATTTATCTATCCAACCTGAGGCCGATGGATTCATAATAGTAACTGTTTAGTCGGTAAAATTACGGTAAAATAAAGATATCTTAATTATTGACGTTATTTTGGGTGAATTACAGCCTACTTTATGGTGACAAAATAGGAATACCTATAACCAATCCACGGTTGTAGGTCGGCGTGGGTAAGGGCGTCTTTAACAGAGGATATGAAGCCGTATTAGTGCGCTAGTAATATCTCAGTGGTGAAGGTCTTAGGTGACGAGGAGGATGGTAAATAGTAATAGGGCTAAAATAATTCCAATTAGAATATACGTTTTTCTATTGTGCTCTTTTCTGGCCCTATTCCTAATTTTATTTTTAATTTCCTTTAGTTCTATTTCTGAAACTTTCTTAAAAGTCAGTTTTGAGGCAATAGGCTCGGAATCGGAAATAATAGTATCACGATTATTTTCTTTGAACCGGGTGCGATTGGATGGTTTTAAAGCGCGATTGCGATTCAATCTATTGTTCATGTCCGCTACGTGTCCGGCTCCGCTCATGATTGGCTATATTTAAGGGAAATTAAATATAGCCAAAATAGCTGGATTTATAAAGAATGGTGAATAGCGCTTGTGCTATTCCCATTCGGTATGAAAGATTCCTTCCATATCTGTACGTTCGTAAGTATGAGATCCAAAATGATCGCGTTGTGCCTGAATTAGGTTTAGTGGCAATCTCTCTGAGGTATAGGCGTCAAAATAGGTAAGGGAATTGGAAAGGCCCGGTAATGGAATACCGTTCTTAGCACCGTAGGCTACCAAACTTCTAGCTCCTTTAACGGAGGACTGCACTTTGGGAACAAAACTTGGCGATAGTAAAAGGTTAGCCAATTCTTTATCCTCGGTATACGCTTTTGATATATCTTCTAATAAACCGGCGCGGATAATACATCCTGCCCTCCAAATTTTGGCAATTACGGAAAGATCCAATTCGTAGCCATATTCGGTAGAGGCATCTGACAATTGATGAAGCCCTTGGGCGTAGGTAGTGATAAACGCAAAGTAAAGTGCCTCCTCGGCCCATTTTGCTAATTCATCCTTGTCCATTATTGCCGGTTGTGGCCTATTGTATAATTTATCTGCCAGAACACGTTCTTCCTTCAGCGCTGAAATCTCACGCATACTCACCGCTATATCGATGCTGGGAATCGGAATTCCAAGGTCCATCGCATTTTGTGAAGTCCATTTTCCCGTTCCTTTTTGCTTGGCCTTATCCAAGATTTTATCGATTAACCTACCAGTTCCCTGATCGTCGTCTTTTTTGAAGATTTCTGCGGAAATTTCTATTAGGAAAGATTGTAGTCGGCCTTTATTCCAACTATCAAATAGGGTATGGAGCTCGTCATTGCTGTAATTTCCGGCTTTTTTCAATAGATCATAAATCTCTGAAGTAAGCTGCATTAGGCCGTATTCTATGCCGTTGTGCACCATTTTAACGTAGTTTCCTGCCGATTTAGGACCCAAGTAGGCCACACAAGGCTCACCCTTAAATTTAGCCGATACGGCTTCGAAAATGGGTTGTACTTCTTTGTAGGCCTCTTTGTTGCCTCCAGGCATTATACTTGGACCTCGCCTTGCACCTTTTGCCCCACCGGATACCCCTGATCCAAAAAAGTGGATGCCTTTTTCCTGTAAATAGGCTTCCCTGCGATCGGTATCGGTGAAAAATGAGTTTCCACCGTCTATAATAAGGTCGTTTTTATCTAAATGTGGTAATAAGCTCTCTATTACCGAATCCACTATCTTTCCTGCCGGTACCAGAAGCATAATTTTTCTGGGTTGGGACAAAGAATTTACAAAGTTCTGTATATCAGAGGTTGCATTTACCTTTTTAGCATCCTGCCCTTCCTCTATAAGAGCGCTTACCTTTTCAACATCCAGATCGTAACCCATTGCAGAAAAGTTATTATCGGCGACATTTAAAATAAAATTCCGCCCCATAACGCCAAGTCCAATCAATCCAAAATCATATGTATTTTCCATAATTATGCTTTAAAATTCCTAACAAAATAAAGTAACTTTTGTTAAGTGTCCGTGTTTATAAATGTATAAGCTAAATTAGTTTTATCTTCGCAGCCTATAACAAAAATCAAAAATAGTCATTTTATGGGTTTTTGAAACCTTTGTTCCAAAAACCAACAAATTGTACTATTATTCCAATATTTATAAGATGAGTAAAACAGCAAATCAAATGCTTGTTATTTTTGGGGCTTCCGGTGATCTTACTGCAAGGAAATTGGTACCCTCATTATACAATTTGTACAAGGCAAATCAACTTCCAGAAAATTTTGTAGTGTTGGGAGTTAGTAGGAGCAATTTAACAGATGGAGAATTTAGAAAGAAAGTGGTTCTGGAAAGTTCGTATTTAACGGATAAGGTAAAGGGCGATACCGAGGAGGTAATAAACACCTTTTCTGACAAGTTCTTTTATGAGGATTTAGGGGATGATTACAGTCTGGAATACAGTAAATTAGCTACTAGGATATCAGATTTAAATAATAAATATGAGACTGGTGGGAACTATATCTTTTATTTATCTACCCCACCAAGCCTTTATGAAGTCATCGCCAAAAATCTTTCTGAACAAGGCCTGAATAATGAAAACAAGGGTTGGAAACGGATCATTGTAGAAAAGCCCTTTGGATATAATTTGGAAACTGCCAAAAATCTAAACAAGGGTCTTCAGAGTTATTTTAACGAAACACAAATTTATAGGATTGATCATTATTTGGGGAAGGAGACGGTACAAAATCTATTGGTGACTCGTTTTTCCAACAGTATTTTTGAGCCACTTTGGAACAGGAATTATATCAACCATGTCGAAATCACCAATGCCGAAGCGGGGGGCGTGGAAAAAAGAGGAGGCTATTACGATAAGTCGGGCGCTCTACGCGATATGTTCCAAAACCATTTATTACAGATTGTCTCCTTAATCGTTATGGAGCCACCCATAGATGCCAGTGCTTTGGAGATAAGGAACGAAAAGGTGAAAGCCCTTAAATCATTGCGGATAATGCGCGATGAGGAAACCCTATTTAAAAATACGGTAAGAGCTCAGTACCTTTCATCGGTAATAGACGGTGAAAAAGTAAAGGGGTACAGGGAAGAAGAAGGTGTAGATCCCAATTCCAAAACAGAGACCTATGCGGCCATTAAATTTTTTGTGGATAACTGGCGGTGGAAAGATGTACCGTTTTATGTGCGTACAGCCAAAAGGATGCCTACTAAGGTCACTGAAGTAGTTATTCATTTTAAATCGCCCCACCATCAGGTATTTAAGAATTCCGATTTAAAGAATAAGGATAATCAGTTGATAATTAGGATTCAACCAGATGAGGGTATTCTTATTAAATTTGGGGTAAAAGTTCCAGGACAAGGCTTTAAGGTAGAACGTGCCAATTTAGATTTTTACTATTCCAATTTAGCGGAGAACAATGTAATGGAAGCTTATGAGCGACTCCTTTTGGATGCCATGCAAGGAGATGCAACTCTTTACGCACGTGCGGATGAGGTGGAAGCGGCATGGGAATTTGTAGATCCTATTTTGGATTATTGGGAGAACACTCCCGATGTAAACATTTATGGCTATTCTGCCGGTGTATGGGGGCCTACAAATTCGGACGATCTTTTAGAGGGAAATCTTAGGTGGCGTAACCCAGGTGAGAACTTAGCGGACGACCCTGGCTTCTGTCTGATTCGATAATATTGAAAGGTTTAAGGATAGCAGTATCTTTATATTTTTAGATAAATAATATATAAGTAGAAAGGTCCCAGTGTGTTTGGACCTTTAAACATCAGTTAAAGAAAAGTAGAAATGAAAATTAATGTAGATCCGTCCAAAGCGGAAGTTGCCAAAAGATTTTCCGAGTATTTGGAAGAAGAGATTAATAAAAGCACTATTTTCCATGTGGCCCTTTCCGGAGGGAGTACTCCAAAAGGGGTTTTCGATTATATGTCTGAAAATGCTAAGGGTACAGATTGGTCCAAGGTGCATTTATATTGGGGAGACGAACGTTGTGTTGCCCCATCAGATTCTGAGAGCAACTACAAAATGACTGTGGATCATTTATTATCAAAAATAACCATTCCGAAAGAAAATATTCATCGTGTATTTGGGGAGGCAGAACCAGAATCCGAAGCTGTTAGATATGCTAAGGTATTGGATGATAATTTACCAAAAGAGCTAAGCCTTCCACAATTTGATCTAGTTATTCTTGGGATGGGGGATGACGGCCATACAGCTTCCATATTTCCCCATGAAATTGGACTTTGGGATTCCACAGCGAATTGCGAGGTGGCCATTCATCCAGATTCAGGCCAACGAAGGATTACTGTAACCGGAAAAATAATAAACAATGCCAAGACTGTAGCTTTCCTAGTAACTGGGGAAAGCAAAGCGGAAAAAGTAAAGACCATTATAGAAAAGGAAGCCGGGCATGAGGCTTATCCTGCTTCTTTGGTAGCTCCTACATCTGATAACCTGATCTGGTTTTTGGATGCCGATGCCGCTGCTGGAATCATTTAAGGATTATCTCAACATTTTCTTTGTCCAGTTCCCCTAAATGGTCCTGAAATTTAAACTGGGTCTCATCAATTAGGATCTGGGTCTCATCAAATTTAGTGGATCTGGACATTGATTGGTTTTTTCTTTCCAAACTACGGGTAAAACGTCTAACTCCTTGCTCTTCTTCTATGACCAATCCTGGGACGGCCAGGCTCTTGCCTTCTGAATCCTTTGCCACCATGGTGAAATAAGAAGAGTTACAGTGTTTCTTTTCCCCAGATCTAATATTTTCCGATTCTACACGTACACCTACCACCATAGAGGTACGCCCCGTATAATTTACCGATGCCTTTAGGGTAACCAATTCGCCCACCTCAATGGGATTTAAAAAGTCCACCTTGTTAACCGAAGCAGTAACACAATAAGTTCGGGAATGTTTTGAGGCACAGGCAAATGCAATTTGATCCATAAGATTTAGGATATGACCCCCATGAACCTTGCCTCCAAAATTGGAATGAGAAGGGAGCATTAATTGGGTGATGGAAACTTGGGATTCCTTGGCGGATTTAAATTTTTGCATGGTTATAATTTTAATCTATAAATTCAACAAAGGACTAATTTTTAAGGTCTAAATAATTTTAATGTGGCGACTTATCTTTTGCTACTTCAGTAACAAAATACTTAGTGTCTCCAAGCCAGAAAAAAGTGCGATATCGCTCTATATAAGTAAGTCTTACATAGGATCCCTGGTATTTTTTTAGTTTATCTATGGCCTCACGGTCGGTAACTGAAAATGAAAATATTTGTGCCCCGGACATCCCTTGACTAATTTCTCCTTCCCAAGTTTTAACAAGAACGCCCTTGTTGCTTATTTTAATTAGTTCGCCAGTGCGAATCCCTTTGCTGTATGGTACATAGTAAACAAAGAGAAAGTAAGATGTAATGATTAAAATAAGAGACAATACAATTAAGCCCAATGCTTTTTTCATCTTTAGATATTTATTGTTTTTAACGGTCATGCTCATTTCATACTATTATTTTAATTGAATTAACGCAGGGGTAATACCCCGGCCCTATCATGGTCAATATCTTCATCTTCGTCATGCTCAACGGCTCTTTTTAATATGGTTTCGGGAATGGATTTTTTTGCTTTAGCCCCCATTTTTTTTAACTTTTCTATACTGCTGACAATATTTCCCCTTCCCTCTGTCAATTTATTCATGGCACCTTTATACTCGGTCTTGGCCTCGTCCATTTTTTTTCCAACCTTCATTAAATCCCCAACGAAGCCTTCAAACTTATCGTACAAAGCTCCAGCTTGTCTAGCGATTTCAATGGCGTTACGCTGTTGTTTTTCGTTATTCCACATGCTGTCTATAGTGCGCAGCGTGGCCAAGAGGGTAGAAGGGGTTACGATAATAATATTTTGTTCAAATGCCTTGTTGTATAAGGCGTTGTCGTGATTAATAGCGATGGCGAAAGCGGGCTCTATAGGGACAAACATCAAAACAAAATCGGGACTTTCCATTTCATAAAGGTCCTCATACTTTTTAGCGGAAAGCTGGTCTACATGTCTACGGAGCGAATTGACATGGTCTTTTAGGAATTTGTCCTTTAACTCGTCTTCAGCATTTACATAGCGTTCGTAATCGGTGAGGGACACCTTGGAATCCACGATCATTTTTTTTCCATCGGGCAAATTGATGATTACATCTGGTAATACCCTAGTGCCATCCTGTCGGGTAAAGCTTTGTTGTACGGAATATTCCCGATCTTTTTCCAGCCCCGATTTTTCCAATACACGTTCCAATACCAATTCGCCCCAATTACCTTGCATTTTGCTATCCCCTTTTAAGGCTTTTGTCAGGTTTTCTGCCTCTTGGGTGATTTTTAGGTTCTGGATCTGCAAGTTGGCCAATTGCTCTTTAAGAGCAGAATGCATCCCCACACTTTCCTTTTGGCTGTCTTCTACCTTTTTCTCGAACAGTATTATTTTCTCCTGTAAAGGGGTTAGAATGTGCTTGATATTTTCCCGGTTCTGCTCGGTAAACTTAATGCTCTTTTCATCTAGAATCTTATTGGCTAGGTTTTCGAACTCTTTGGTGAACTTTTCCTGTAGTTTCTCTACTTCTTCCTTCTGTTCCCTGTTTTTTGCTTGAAGATTTTCCATATCGGCCTGATACCGTGTAATCTGGTTTCCCAAATTTTCCTTTTCCAATCGCAGTTGACTCTTGTCAGATTCTGTAGCTATGTGGAGCTCATTTTTATCGGTTACTGCCTTCTCCAAGTGCTGTTCCAAGGCAGCAATATTATAGCGTAATTGTTGTTCGCGTTCCAACAGCGCACTCTGTTCGGATTTTGTCTTTAACCCTTGGATATAATTCCCTAAAAAGTAGCCTACTCCCAAACAAACAAGGGCAATGACAACAGTTACAAGAAGTTCGCTCATTTATAATAGATCTTTAGGTAAAGATAATAGATTAGGTTTAGATTAGGTATGGATTTAATTTAAAGATTCCCCTACGGATACACTTGGGATTGTTCAATTCAACTCTCCTTGGGATCTGGAAAAATATAAAGTTATATTTTATTTATTCACTCTAAAAGCCCCTGTAGAGCCATCGAACGTTATGGTATCCGAAGGAAAGAGATTGTCGAAATTTTTGTTGATAATCAATTCGCAAGGTTCCCCAAAACTGCTCTTACCGTGTTCTAAAATAAGTATTTTATCACACAGTTGTATGGCGATTTCAATTTCATGAGTAGTAAATAGTATGGTCTTTTTGGTCTTATGGGCAATGTTTTGCAGTAATTTCAGGATTTGTACTTTGTGATATAGATCCAAATGAGAGGTGGGCTCGTCCATTAAAATTATAGATGTGTCCTGTGATAAGGCCCTAGCGATCATTACTTTTTGAAGTTGTCCGTCGCTTAACTCATAACATTTTTTGTGTTGCAATTGGGTGAGATCTACCATCTCCATGGCAGATTTTATTTTCTGTTTATCCTTTTCGCTTAGTGTACCGATCCAATTGGTATAAGGTTGTCTACCGAGGCTAACCAGTTCTATGACCGTTAAGTTTTTGGAGGCTATCGGTTCAGTCAATACCACGCTAATTTCGGTGGCTAGAGCTAGGTTGGAAAGCTTTTCCAAAGGGTGGTTGTTTAATAGAATGCTACCGGAAATTTTGGATTGGACATTTCCCAGGGTCCTTAATAAAGTGGATTTCCCAATTCCATTCACCCCTATGATTGCCACCAATTCTCCTTTTTCTACAGAAAAATTAATATTATCGGCCACCACATTGTACTGCTTTTTAGCGGTATATCCGATACTGAG
This sequence comes from Arenibacter antarcticus, assembly GCF_041320605.1. NCBI lineage: Bacteria > Pseudomonadati > Bacteroidota > Flavobacteriia > Flavobacteriales > Flavobacteriaceae > Arenibacter > Arenibacter antarcticus. The sequence goes on along the minus strand of NZ_CP166679.1, from coordinate 68,002 downwards.
ATTTCTGATTGTTAATGCGGTATGTTCCTGGGTGCTGCTGATGACTATTGATTTTGGGGCTAAGTTATTTAATTGGTTTCAAAAATACTGTAAACTGTGCATTTTAGTGCATTTTGCCTTCCCTGAATCACTTGGCGTAAAAACTTTTGATGGCCACGGCTTATAAACCGTGGTATTGCTACAACTAAGGTGCTGGCTTTAGACAACCCCCTAAACATCTAGATAATATCCAAAACTCAGTAATGGTTTATCTTGACATCATTTTAAAGGTGCCTGTGTTCTGATGGAAGGTTACAGGACTATTAAATAAACTAGACTTACAGTTCGTATACAACCTATTGGTTACAACTGCCTATTAAAACACCATTTTTCGTTTCCTGACTAATAACCAAATCACTACTGGGGCACCTATAATGGAGGTAATGGCATTAATGGGCAGTACATTTTCCGAAGAGGGCCATTGAGCAATAGTGTCGCATATCAGCATTAATATGGCACCATAGACCAATACGGCGGGGAGCAAGATCTTATGGTCAGTAGTATTAAAAATTTGTCGCGTTAAATGGGGTACGGCCAAACCAATAAATGCTATTGGACCTGCAAAAGCGGTTGCTCCACCGGCTAGGAGTCCGGTAGCCAAAATAATGGAATAACGGGATCGTTTAATATTTACCCCCATGCTTTTTGCATAGTTCTCGCCCAATAGCAGGGAGTTTAGGGGCTTTATGGAAAGAATGCTTATGGCCAGTCCGACAGCTGTAAGCGAAAATAGTATTAATAATTGCTGCCAAGAAAGATTGCCCAAACTCCCAAAAGACCAATAAATGTATTGTTGTAATTTTTCGGCCGTGGAAAAGTAAGAGAGCACACTGACCAGAGCCGCGGTAAGACTTCCGAACATAAGACCTATAATAAGTAGCGCCATGGTGTCCTTTACCCTAGTAGCAACTACCATAACGGCTAAGAGCACTACAAAACTACCTATACTAGACGCTAGGGCCAGAGAGATATCGTTTACCATACCAAAGGCAACTACACCATTGAACAGCGAGGCTCCCATAATTAGTATGGCAGCACCCAAACTAGCGCCAGAGCTTATCCCAAGGACAAAAGGTCCGGCTAAAGGGTTCCGGAATAAGGTTTGCATAAGTAAGCCGCTCAATGCAAGTCCGCTACCTACAAGAATAGCCGTCAGAGCTTTTGGAATTCTATAGTCCCAAATTATATAGGCCCAAGAACCTCTTTCGGTTGCATTTCCTAAAATAGCATTGACTACCTCCTTAAAGGGAATGGAAACCGATCCCAAGCTAATATTCACCAAAAAACAGGCTAACAATACTGCAATAAGCAGTACGAAATATAGACCATATGATTTTGAGCGCGGCACTTAATCCAAGGGTTTAAAGAAAACTGGGTTATGATTGGGAAGTAGTTCCGGATGAAAAATATGGATCAGATCTTTTAGAACCAGATCTGGCCTGTTGGGTGCCAATTCAAAATAAAGCATCCCTTCCGTAGCTCCTTTGGTATTGGCATAGGTATATATCTTTTTATTTTTAAAAGGGGAAAATTGCGAGTAATGTCGGTTACTTGCTTCCATCTCTTTATAATTTGTAAACTGGGAGGGGGATATCCAATAATCAGCATTATGTCCTTTTTCCAGCACACTCTCCAAACTCAGGGAGAGGCTTCCGGTCTCTTGAGATTCCTTCCAGAGGTAATCAGTGTTGGCATCCGCCATAAATTGCGCCCCCCAACTCTTACCACCGGGCAGATACCAGATATCCTTATAAAGTGCTCCGCTCAATACAGTAGGTCGCTCTTTAGCTTTTTGCGCCAGAAGTTTGGTTTCGTTATAACTCTTTGCAATGCTTGAGAAGATGGAATCTGCCTTTGCTTCCTGTTGAAAAAATGGCCCAAAAAATTTGATCCACTCCGCTTTGCCCAGCGGCGTTTCTTCTGTCCACTCCCCATTGTAAACAACAGGTATACCTGCCCTTTGAATGGTTTCATAGGCCTTGTTCTCATTGTTGATTCCAAAACCTACCACTAAGTCTGGATTAAGGGCGATCGCCATTTCCGTATTTAAGGCTTCATTTCTCCCCAATTCCTCAACATATCCTGCATCTATACGTTCCCTTGTTTTTTTGGAAGAGATATATTTTGTATCGGGAAATCCTATAAGTTTGTCTGTTTGGCCCAAGGCTTCCAAAGCTGGAATATGGGTAGTGGAAGTTAGCACGATATTTTCAACGGGCACCCCAATTATGGCTTGGTACGCATCTTTATCTAAAGTAATAGAGTCCAATTTGTCTTTTGGAACAAGCGCATAGGTGAAAGCCGCTTCAGAATTGGGCCAGGGCGAGCTTATTTTGATGATGGTTAGTCCATTAGATAATTTCTCTACGGTAAATCCTTTGGCGTATTCTATGTTTATGGGCGTGGCCTGCTCCGCGGTAGGAATACTCACTTTTTTGTCCTGTTTACAGGATAAAAAAGCTAAAAGTAGAAGCAAGTAAATTGATCTTTTCAAAAGGTATTTTTTGTTTTATGGGTTCAAAAGTAGTATTAAATTCTTTGATCTGGGCACTTTGACAATAATCGTTTTACAATCCAATGATGGGGTTAGACAAAAGTCTGAAGATGATAATTTGCACATGAACTACGGTATATAGGTAGGTGACAACTGAATATTACCCTAATAGTAGGAGTCCATTTTCATTCGGTTATCGGCTTTAGAGAGAAGTTACTTGTGTTCTACCAGAAAGAATGCCTAACGTATATATAATCATAATCTGAACCTTTCACTTAATCACCGACTTTGGAATTATTGTTGAATAAAGGTCGTGTTCTCTGACCGCTGAATCTCAAACCTCATATCTCAATACTTTTTTCCGCGTTAGCTATTGCAGCGGCAACCTTTTTTGATATTAGTGAATCTTGGTCCTGCATGGTTTTGTGCGTATGAATCATAGTTTTAACCAATAAAAATAGTGTATGGCAAGAACCAAAAAAGTTATAGCGGAAAGAGCGACCCGATAGGGGAACGCCCAATATTAAAATCAGGAAACTCAAAACCTACTCCTCTAATTTAAAAATTAGCACTAATTTCGCGCTGAATCTGGTTTCTATTTCTCTTTTAAAAGGAGGAAAGGATTAAATGGGAATTCGGTTAAAATCCGAAACTGTTCCCGCAACTGTAAGCTTTGTCCGTTTTGCGACGGATGGCTGTCATTACTTCAAAATACCACTACCTATACGTTTGGGTGGGAAGGTAAATGACGGTACGCAAGTCAGGAGACCTGCCAATTTCAAAAAAATAATAGTGTTAAACTTTCGGGACAAAGGTTTGCGTATGGGTACATACATACTACTTTCCCGTTTATTGAATTAAACGAAAATGAACAAAAAATTTATTGGTTTGTGTGCAACTATAATGATTTGCACCGGTGTTGTAGCACAAGATGACGAGGCTTATGTTCAACAACTGGACGAAGTTGTAGTTAGTGATTCCCGTTTTGAATTGAAAAGGGAGAATTCCGGTAAAACTGTAATTAAGATTACCGCGGAAGATATTAAAAGAAATCAAGGAAAGACCATTGCAGAAATAATCAATGCACAAAGTGGGTTTTCTATAGCGGGGAGCAATAGCAGGGAAGGTACTGTTTTGGGAGTTTATGCCCGAGGGGGTAGAGGTAGACAAGTTTTGGTGTTAGTAGATGGCGTTCGGATATCCGACCCCTCATTGGTAAATCAGGAATACGATTTACGATTACTTTCCACTGCCAACGTAGCATCTATAGAAATTATTAAAGGAGCCGCAAGTACCCTATACGGTACTAATGCAGCGACTGCAGTTATAAATATCACGACAAAAAAATCGTCAGAAAATAAAATTTCCGGTAATTTTCAATCGAGTATCGGTACAAACCATACTACTGACGATCAAAATTATAACATAGCTGATTTTTCCAATAGTGTTTCCGTGAACGGTACCTTAGACAAGTTTACCTACAATGTGGGATTTTCAAATCGATATTCAGACGGATTGTCTGCACTGGTTACCCCTACCAACGAGAATGACGATTACTCCAGTTATAGTACGGATATAAAATTGGGGTATGCTTTTTCTGAAAGATTAAAGGTTGGTATATATGGCAACCAGACCAATATGAGGGCACAGTTTGATGAATCTTTTGGTATGTATGATGCTCCCTATGAGTACCTCAGTGATCAAAAAAGAGTAGGATTATCTACTGAATATAAATACAACAACGGATCTTTGGTTTTAAATACTGCCATTAGCGAATATATCTCTGAAAGCAAAGATTCCTATCCTGCTATTTATGAAGGGAAAAATAGGGTAGTAGATCTTTACAATAAGTATAGCTTGAATGATAAGTTATACACTATTTTGGGTTTAAACTATATACATGACGAAACGGAATATGCGGAAGTCCAAGATTACACTATTGTAGATCCATATGTAAATGTGGTTTACGTTTCAGATTTTGGTTTAAACCTAAACACCGGTATGCGGGCTAATAATCATTCTGAATACGGGTCGCATTTTGTTTATAATGTGAATCCCTCCTTTGTCATTAAAAAATCTAACGGTTATGTAAAGTTAATGGGGTCCTATGCCACATCCTATATAACCCCTAGTTTAAATCAATTGTTTGGGAACTTTGGTGCCAATCCAGATTTAGAACCTGAAGAAAATCAGACCATAGAAGGTGGCCTAGAATATATGACAAAAAATGATATTCGGTTTAGCGCGCTTTATTTTAATAGAAAGGAAAAAAACTTTGTTTTTTACGGTGCCAATGGTTATGATAATTCAGAAAACACCATTGATGCCAGTGGAGTAGAAGTAGAGCTAGAATGGATGCCAGTAAGTAGTTTTACTATAGGGGCAAACTATACGTTTACGGAACGGGAAGGTGATAATGCTATTAGGTTGCCAAAACATAGGGTAAATGCATTTTTAGGGTATGATTTTTCTAAACGTACTAATGCAAGTGTAAACTTTTCCATGACGGGAAAACGCAAGGATACCGATTTTGGTGCCTTCCCATCTGTGGATGTTGACTTGGATTCCTACTCGGTTTTAGACTTTTATATTGCGCACCAAGTGTTGGAAAACAAATTGACCTTTTTCTTGAATGCGAGTAACCTTTTAAATGAGCAGTACACGGAAATATTTGGACTTACTACTAAAGGAAGAAATATTAGATTGGGTCTAAACCTTAGTTTGTAAAGGTTTTTTTTTTGAAATATGGGTAAGGAAGTACCCCTGACCTAATACCATTTTCCGCATTTAGATGGATAAACAATGGGCCCGTTATATTGAACAAACAATATAACGGGCCCATTGTTTTTTGACTGCTTTTATGGAAGTGGCAAGGCTTCTACCTTGTCCAAATACATATTGTCTTTTATAGGGGTAAATAGTTTGGAATTAGAGACTTCCTCTACTGGCATTTGAACCGTGAAATCTCGTTTGGCGGTAGTCCCTGTGATATCTTGTATTGCCCTTGCGAAAAGTGCTTCGTTGGGATCTCCCAGTACTCCTAAGTTAGAAATATCTTCCTTAAGTGCTATATTGGGAGCCAAGCCTTTAGTGTAGTCCGAGAAACCTGCAGCGTTTTCATTACGTCCCATTAGGGGTTGCATGGCCCATTTGTTACTCGGGTTAATTTTGTTTTCTCTAGCGGGACTATAGATATAATCGTTGTCTATATCATCTACCATGGTGACAGAAAACTCATTCTTACCTCTGGTCCTTTCCCCTATATGAAAAACATTCATATAAGGTGCAAGTCCGTTCATTAGCAGTTCACTGGCGCTGGCAGAACTTCCCGAAGCCAAGACGTATACTTTGTTAAGACTTAAGGTATTAATGGCGGTCCCTTTATCTGTTTTGGAAGCAAAATAATCCTCTAATTGCCCCTTTTTAAAACTGGATTGTATTTTGTCGTTCCAACGTTGCCTAATATAAAGTTCGCTGGTATTGGTGCTGTAGATCATACTGGCCAATAATCTCGAGCTATTTACAGACCCTCCAGGATTATAACGAAGATCTACAACCAATTCTGTTGCGCCTTCCGATTTAAACTGGCCAAAGGCGGTATTTAATTGCTCATTAAATCCATTGGTAAATCCGTTGTACATAAGGTAAGCAATTTTGGTGCCGTTAACTTCAACTGTTTTGGCTACCAAAATTGGATTTTCTACCATACCTTCTTGTTTGATAAGGGTTACTTCTTTGTTATTATCTGTGATCACTGTTCCTGAAATATCGGCCATGCCAAGGGTATAGGAATCGTTGTTGCCAAAAAGGAGCCCTACATAATTGCTTTCCGTGAGCGTATTTCCATTTACCCGGTTAAAAATTTCTCCTCTAGAAATATCCTTGTTAGCAGCATCTGAATTGGGAATGATATAACGCACATAGCCAAAAATATTAGAACTTCCTTCGTAACGTACCAACCCAAATTCCATTCCGTTGCTTTTGGAAATTCCGTTCAAAGAGTTTACCAAGGTTCTATAATCGTTATTCAGAAAACTAAAACGATCTATAGCATTGTCAGTGCCTACAATATTGCTGTGCTTATAGCAGGTCTGGTAAAAGAACTCCTCTGGGTCTGTGTATTTTTCTAGGTAGGCTACATATTCCTCATTGGTGGCAAATCTGTTGTCGCCAAGGTTTGGTGCATCTGCCTGCCAAAAGTACCATTGATTTAAGCCCTGCCACATAAAGTTTTGGACCTCTGTCTCCTTGGGGTAGGTAAAGGCATCATCATCCTTGTCCGAGCAAGAAAGTGTTGTGGCAACGAATAATAGAGCTAGTATTTTTTTCATATTCAGTGGGTTATGACGGTAAAGCAAGGATAAATTTTAATATTATTAAGTACTTTCGCCTTTATCCTGTATTATTCTTTGTTAAGGGGCAATGGATTTTTAATATCCATATACATATTATCCTTTATTTTAGTGAACATTTTGGAGCTTGTAATTAATTTTACGGGAATATGGACGGTAAAATCCATTTTTGCGGTTACACCCGTAATTTCTGAAATGGCTTTTTTCAACAGTGGTTCTTCAATGTTTCCCAAAATTCCTAGGTTAGACAAGTCTTCCTCCAGATCGATGTCGGGTGCAAGTCCTTCTGTATAGTCTGAAAATCCAGCTGAATTTTCATTTCTTCCGATCAGTGGCTGAATGGCCCACTGGTTATCCGGATTTATTTTATCTTCCCTACTTGGATCATATACATTCCCGTTGTCTATATCATCTACAAAGGTGACGGAAAATTCGTTTTTCCCAGTAGTGGTAGATCCTATGTGGATTACGTCAATATAAGGCGCCAAACCGTTCATTACCAATTCGCTGGAAGAAGCGCTACTTCCAGTGGCAAGTATGTACACCTTATTTAGGCCCAAGGTATTTATTGGGGAATCCTTTTGTGTTTTATCTGAAAAATAACTGATAAGATCGGCATCATTAAACTGATCCTGTAATTTCTGATTGTATCTTGCTCTTAGGAAAATTTTATCGGGATAGGGCCCATAGATCATACTAGACAATAGACGGGCTGAATTGACGGACCCCCCGGGGTTATACCTTAAATCTAAAACTAAATCCGTTACGCCTGCTGCCTTAAAGGTTCCAAAGGCTTCGTTTAATTCCTCATCAAACTCATTGGTAAAACCGTTGTACATGAGATAGCCTATTTTATGACCGTTTACTTCCAGTACCTTAGAAATATGAACAGGGTTTTCTGTTATATCTGCTTCTTTGGTTAAGGTGACCTCGCGATTGGAATCGGTTATTAGGTTGTCGGAAATTTCGGCCATATTTAAAGTGTAGGAGTCTTTATCTCCAAATAACAACTCTTCGTAATTAGCCATATTTAGAGTTGTCCCATTTACTCCTGTAAATAGATCTCCTCTTTTGATCTCTTTGCTAGCGGCGTCGGAATTTGGAATTATATATCGAACATATCCAAATACGTCATTGTTATCGGCAAACCGGCTAAGTCCAAACTCCAGCCCATTGCTTTTTGAAACTCCGGAAAAGGCTTTGGTGAGTTCCTTATAATCCTCAGAATAAAAACTGAATCGATCTTCAGAAAAAAGAAGTTTATCCTCAAAAAATTTACCTGGTTCTTGTTCGGACTCTAAAAATTCCCTGTATTCCGTTTTGTTATTAAATCGATCGTCCCCTAGTGCGGCGACATCGCTTTGCCAAAAATAATAAGTATTCATTGTTTGCCACATAAAATCTTGGACTATAGGTAGTTCTTTTTGAACAATAGGGGCAACATCATCATTATTTTTAGAACATTGGATAAAGAGTAGGCTAATTCCAAGTACTATACTTAAATATTTTTTCATTGTAAGGATTAAATTTCTACTAATATCTTGTAAACAAAAATCATTCCAACAAAAAGATCGAACAATGCAGGGGAATAATTTACTTTATATACGGAAATATGTCAGATTTAGTTTCTTTGCGCCTAAATTACAAACATTGTAAATATATAAAGGCAAAATGTAACAAAAGTCGATGTATGTCGTCTTCCCATTGTAGGCCTGATGATGAGGATTGTAAAAACAACTGAACCAAATGCAACAAACCGAGTTTTTAAATGTGGTACTTCCTTTTAAGGATAAGCTCTTTAGGTTAGCCAAGCGATTGTTAGTCTCTAGGGAGGAAGCAGAGGACGCCACTCAGGAAATATTAATGAAATTATGGTCCAAGCATAAGGTGATCAGTAGTTATAATAATGTGGAGGCCTATGCCATGATGATGACAAAGAACTTCTGTTTAGACCGATTGAAATCCAAACAGGCAGGGAATTTAAAACTGGTCCACAGTAATTATAAGGATGAAAATGTTTCCTTGCAAACTGAGATAGAAGTCAGCGATAGTCTTAGTTGGGTAGAAAAGATTATGGAGGAGCTGCCAGACCAGCAAAAAATGGTCCTTCAATTAAGGGATGTAGAGCAATATGAATTTGATGAAATAGCATCCTTATTAGACATGAAGCCAACCGCGGTAAGGGTGGCTCTGTCCAGAGCAAGAAAATTAGTTAGGGAAAGATTAGTTCAAAAACATGAATATGGAATTGGATAGAATAGAAAAATTATTGGAAAAATATTTTGAGGCTACCGCTACGGTAGCTGAGGAAGAAACATTACGAGATTATTTTAAAAATGAGAATATTCCCGTGCATTTAAAACAATATGCACCAATGTTTCAATATTTTTCCGTTGCCAAAGAAGAACGGTTCACCAAGCAGGTCCCATTAAAACCTAGGAAAAGCTATTTGGAATGGGCTTCCGTTGCCGCAGTAGCAGTTTTAGTATTTGGAATTTATTTTGGTAATGAATACAGTGAAAAACAAGAGCAGAAAAAAGCAGAGTACGCATATCAGGAAACTAAAAAGGCGCTTAGTCTGCTAGCGGCAAATTTTGAAAGAGGTACAGAAAAAGTAGCATATTTAAATGAGTTTGAAGCAACAAAAGAAAAAATTTACAACAACAATTAAATATAAATCAGATGAGAAAGAATATCATAATTGCAATATTGGCCTTACTTCCCTTTTTAGGGTTCTCACAATCCATGTTCGATAAATACGAGGATTTGGACAAGGTAAGTGCCGTAGTGGTCAACGAAAGTATGTTTAGATTATTAAGTAAAATCAATGTAGAGGTAGATGACCAAGAGGCGCAGGATTTTATGGACATTGCCCAAAATTTAAAAAATTTAAAGGTGTTTATCACCGAGGATAAAGGGGTTTCTGCAGATATGCAAGTTACCATGGAGAAGTATTTAAAATCGGCCTCCCTACAAGAATTAATGCGGGTTAAGGATAAAGATGCCAATGTTAGATTTTATATCAAAAGTGGGAAGGACGAAGACCATGTTAGTGAGTTGCTAATGTTTGTTACCGGTATAAAAAATGTGAACGTAGAAATTAATGACAGAAAGATAGAAACCGTCTTACTATCGCTCACCGGGGATATAGATCTAAACAAGATCGGTTCGCTTACTAAGAAAATGAACCTACCCAGCGAACTGAATAAGGCTGGGAAGAACAAGAAATAGGTATTGCTTAATTGGGGTAGTTAAGATGTAGAAATGCATTGGCCTGCCCCAATAACTATAAAAAATCTTACTAAATCTATAAAAATGAAAGAGTTCATATCTAAGGGAAGTGTCTTACTACTGTTAATGGTGATCGTTGCCTGCTCCTCTACTCAAAGTTTACAGGAATACTATGTGGACAATGCCGAAAACCCCAATTTTATGTCGGTTGACCTCCCGGTAAGTCTATTGAATTTGGAAAAGTCCAATTTAACGGAGGAGCAGGAAGAAGCGTTGGCATCCCTGCGGAAACTGAATATCCTCGCCTTTAAAAAGACGGATAAAAATGAGGCTGAGTTCTTAAAAGAGCGAATGAATGTACAGGCCATTCTGAAAAATAGCAAGTTTACTGAACTGATGAAAATGAATACCTCCTACGGAAAGGCTTCCGTAAAGTATTTGGGGGATGAGGAGGCTATAGATGAGGTAATTATCTATGGCGATAGCGATGATAAGGGATTTATGTTGGTTAGGGTATTGGGTAAGGATATGAATCCAGCTAAACTGGTTCAATTTATACAAGCATTGGAAAAATCGAACTATAAAGGTGAAGGATTGGAGCAAGTAGGCAAATTGCTTAAAGGCGCCTAAAGCCTCCCTTCGGGCCCTATAAAAAGTATACCCTGCTCTGGAAATTTCCAGAGCAGGGTATTTTTATTCAGATTATCCCATTATTTTAAGACTAAAATCGGTGATTGAGCGGAATGGACATCACCGGTTCTATAGAGGTAAATTGTTTGTTCAGTCTCCTAAATTCCTGTATAATTACGGGGAGTAATTTGTTTTAGTTCGCTCTTTATTTCATCACTCACCTCCAGGGTATCTATAAAATTGGCAATAGACTGTTGGGTGATTTTTTCGTTGGTTCTTGTAAGTCCCTTTAAAGCTTCATATGGATCTGGGTAGGCTTCCCGTCTAAGGATGGTTTGTATGGCCTCTGCCACAACTGCCCAATTGTTCTCCAAATCTTGATCAAATTTATCCGCGTTCAAAAGTAATTTATTCAGCCCTTTTAAGGTAGATTGGAAGGCGATAAGGGTATGTCCGAAAGGCACGCCTATATTTCTTAGAACTGTACTATCGGTTAAGTCCCTTTGCAGTCTGGAGACTGGTAATTTTGCTGACAAATGTTCGAAAATGGCATTGGCGAGTCCTAAATTTCCTTCCGAATTTTCAAAGTCAATCGGATTTACCTTATGTGGCATAGCCGATGATCCAACTTCCCCTGCCTTTATTTTTTGTTTAAAATAGTCCATGGAAACATAGGTCCAGAAATCCCTATCAAGATCCAAAACAATGGTGTTAATACGTTTTAAGCAATCGAAAAGCCCTGCCATATGATCGTAATGTTCAATCTGTGTGGTAGGGAAGGAGTGGTGTAATCCTAGTTTTTCCTGTACAAATTTCTGACCGAAAGCTCTCCAATCAATGTTGGGATAGGCAACTTTATGTGCGTTGTAGTTTCCTGTGGCACCACCAAATTTAGCGGCATTTGGAATTTCTTCCAAAAAGCGGAACTGCTCCTTTAATCGCACGGCGAAAACATCTATTTCTTTACCCAATCGGGTAGGGGATGCGGGCTGTCCGTGGGTTCTGGCCAACAATGGAATAGCCTCCCATTCCTTTGCCAATTCCTCTATTTTATTTAATACTTCCAAATAATTTGGAACATAGACCTGATCCATGGCCTCCTTAATGGAGAGGGGAATGGCCGTATTATTAATATCCTGGGAAGTAAGCCCAAAATGAATAAACTCTTTAAATTGCTTTAGGCCCAGATCGTCAAATTTCTTTTTAATAAAATATTCAACGGCTTTTACATCGTGGTTGGTGACCTTTTCAATTTCTTTAATGGCAATGGCATCTTCAGTAGTAAAGTTGCTGTAGATTTCTCGCAATGCCTTAAACTTGGAAGTGTCGAAAGTAGATAGTTGAGGTAGGGGAATTTCGCAAAGTGCGATAAAATATTCTATTTCAACTAAAACCCTGTATTTAATAAGTGCTTCTTCCGAAAAATAGGTTGCCAAAGAAGCTACCTTACTGCGATATCTACCGTCTATAGGCGAAATGGCGTTTAATTTGTTTAGTGACATTTTTTGAGAAATTGATTGTTTTAAGAAAAGCGCAAAGATAGCTATAAGTTAAAGAGTTTAAAAGCGAACCCAAATAATGTTTATAGTTTGAAACAAAGGACTTCTCCATTGTTACAAATTAAAGTGATTATCCCAATTTCGCTATGGTAATCCTTGCTCTGGCTTGGTATGCGGCACTTCCAGTGTGGTAGTTTTGTTCCAATATTAACTTTAATTCGGGCCAAATCCAAGGAAATTTCTTTCCCAATAATAGCAGAGAGGTCATGGAATAAGCCTTTGCTGCCACCTTCTGATCTCCAATTAACCAATCGAAGCATGTTGTAGTTAGTTGCGTTAAATGGCCCTCATTCAACGCCTCAATGGTGGCGTGATCCTTGTTAATAAAATAGGAATGGGTTAAATATTCACAGATTTTGGCGATGGGCCTTACTGCAGAATCCAAATGCACCCGCGCCATATTTTTAATGAACTTGTCCAAATACGGTAGTAGTAGCTCCAAGCGTTGTGCAACAATAAATTCTAGGACCAAACAGGCCTTACAAGAGATAGGGTCGTCTATATGAAAGCCAATTTCTATAAGCGGGGCAATGTTTTCGGGATGGTTGAGCACCAAAGTGGACATTTCCATTCTTTTTTGTTTGGAAGCATCTACATTGTCTAAGGCATTATACATTTCCGGTACGGTCACAATGGTATTATTTTTTCATTTTGCTCCTAGGAATAGCGTAATTATGAGCCATTTTTTAGTAATTGCTGTGCCAGCATTTCCACTCCCTTGGTAGCGCTATTTTTAATTATAGTAAGGTTGCTAAAGTCTGTTTCCCTGATATTGGGTTTTGGATCAATAAAATATATTGGCGTATCATCTGCAACATAGTGTACCAGACTGGCTGCGGGGTATACCTGCATCGAAGTACCTATAATAATCAAGATGTCTGCTTTGGTAGTTATTTCTGTGGCTTCTCTAAGCAAAGGGACTTCCTCTCCAAACCATACAATATGAGGACGTAACTGGGTGCCAGCGGCACATAGATCGCCTATTTTAATATCTGTTCTCCAGTCTATGATACTGTTGGGGTTTTTGCTGCTTCTTGCCTTTAATAATTCCCCATGTAAATGAAGGACTTGTGAGCTCCCTGCCCTTTCATGTAGATCATCTACGTTTTGGGTGATGATATGTACGTTGTAGACTGCTTCCAGATTGGCCAAAGAAAGGTGCGCCTGATTGGGGTTTACATTGGATAACTGTTTTCTTCGTTCATTATAAAAATTAAGAACCAAACTGGGGTTTTTTATGAATCCTTCAGGTGTGGCAACCTCCATTACATCGTGGCCTTCCCACAATCCATCTGCATCCCTAAAGGTGTTTATGCCACTTTCCGCGCTAATTCCTGCCCCGGTTAAAACAACTATTTTTTTCATTTTAAAAAGTATATAGTAATATTTGTAAAATTAAGGCATTTCATTTACACTATTAATCAAGGATATGAAAGACAATCAATTGCTTACGTATTTGGAAGGATTTATTACTCTGGAAAGAAAGCAACGTTTTTTGGAAATATTGGAAGAACGCACCAAGTATATTACTGTCGCTGTTGAAGATGTTTACCAGATGCACAATATGAGCGCTGTAATTAGAAGCTGTGATATTTTCGGTATTCAGGAGGCTCATTTGATCGAGAATAGATTTGGCAAGCGATTGGATAAAAGTATAACCATGGGCTCACAGCAGTGGGTAGACACCAAAAGATATAATAATACGGCAGACTGTATTACTGCTTTAAGACAAGACGGGTATAGCATTGTGGCAACAACGCCTCATGAAAACGGAGTGCTTTTGCCAGATTTTGAGTTTAACGGAAAAACGGCCCTTTTTTTTGGTACCGAACGCAACGGTTTGAGTTCGGAGGTAATGGAAAATGCAGATTCATTTCTCACCATACCCATGGTCGGATTTACCGAAAGTCTAAATATCTCTGTTGCCGCTGCCATCATATTGCACAATCTTACCAATCTATTGAAAAAAACCGACCTGAACTGGCGTTTAACAGAAGATGAGAAGATGGAAAGAAGGTTGGATTGGACCAAGAAATCTGTCCGAAGTATAGACGATGTTTTGGCGAGATACTACGGAACCAAATGATAATTTCGCTATATTTAAGGGAACCAACAACTACATGCTATGTTAACTTTGCTCTATATTTTATTGGGGGTAATTGTCCTGATTGTCCTTTGGGCAGTCTTGGGACCAAAAACCTATGATGTATCTAGGTCCATTCTAATCAATAGTCCCAAAGAACATGTTTTTGAAAATATTAAATTTCTAAAAAAACAACAGGAATGGTCACCTTGGGCCAAAAGAGACCCCAATATGATAAACAAATTCACCGGTATAGATGGTGAGGTAGGCGCAATAAGCTATTGGAAAGGAAATAAGGAAGTAGGGGAAGGGGAGCAGGAAATCACAAAGATAGTGGAGGGGAATAGAGTAGAAGGAGAGCTCCGGTTTCTAAAACCGTTTAAATCCACTTCCGACTGCTATCTTATTGTAACCGAAAAGGAAGCTGATCAAACGGAAGTTGTATGGGGGTTTAAAGGAAAAAATAAATTTCCAATGTCCATTATGATGCTTGTTATGACTATGGATAAAATGGTAGGCAAGGAATTTGAGGAGGGTTTGATAAATTTGAAAATAATAATGGAGAAGTAGATTTCATTTAGGGTACAATGGTAGGTTGAATGTACCACTTTACCGACGGATACCGTGGGATATAAGATTGCCTTAATTTCCTACTTAGACACCTTAAATATAGAAAATGCTGGCTTCTGATCGGCAAGCAAATCGTATGGGCATGATGGCCGTGCCTACACCTCTTGAAACATACATTTTAGAGTGTTCGTTATTGTACCAGCCCTTTACGTAGTGTGCACTGCCATATGGGGTGTAAATTGGCTTTCCAAAATAGGTTATCTGCCCGCCGTGGGTATGTCCAGCTAAAATAAGGTGTGACTTTAAATGTAATTTTTCGCCAAGTTCGTCTATTTGCTCCCTATAAGCGGGACAATGGTTTAGAACAATTACGAGTTGGGATTTATCTATACCCTTGGTAGCCAGTTCAAAATCTGGAGTACTGTAGACATAATCGTCCAAACCAACGACATTAATTTTTCTATTTCTAACGGCAAATAATTGGGATTGATTAATCAACAGAGTTCCATTATACGTTTCAAATACCGCTTTTAGCTTTTCCAAGTCTACCTTTCCGGAATATTCCTTGTTACCTAAAATGGCAATTTTTGGGATTTTGGCATCAATAAGATCCAAAAAAGCGATTAAAAAGGGAAAATGGCCGTTGTGGTTTATGGTGTCCCCTGTGATAAATAGCACATCGGGCTTTTCGTTATTTATTTTTTTGGTGATTGACCTGTGATAGGCACCTATAGACCTTAGGTGTAAATCTGTAAGATGAATGGCTTTTATTTTGTTAGAACTATCCCTGTTCAGATCAAATTCGGTCCATTCTATTCCATAGGGTTCCAACCAATAGGCATCCAACACCACCAAACCAATTATCCCGACAACTATTTTACCAATAAAACTACGCCTATTCAACACCATGTAACAAAATCTATTCCCCCCTTATGATAAGAGTATTGGACGGTAAAAATACCAAACGGAAAGGAACGATATAGTACAGAAATGTTAAAATGACTGAATTTCTACTGCTCTAATGGCAAGTTTAATGGGATATTATTATTGGGCCAATTCCAATAGTGCAATATCAAAATCGTTATCCAAAAAGGCAGTCCCGTTTGTAACGGTGACATGGGTTTGGGAATAGGTATCGAATAATTTTGTTCCATCGTCGAAAAAACCTTGAATTTTTAGGTCTTTTTTTCCTTTTGGCAAATTGAGCCCAATAACCACTTTATCCTTATAATTGCCCTTTTCATAAGATCTACTGAATACATAGGGTAATTTGGATACTAAATTGTGTGTGCCGGCGCCAACTGCGGGGTGGTTGTTTCTAAACTGCCCTAATTTTTGCCAATGGGCCAATATTTTTTTTGTTTCTGCCAAACTATCTAGTTGTTCCCAATTCATAAAGGATCGCAAAGTGGCATCGCCTTGAGCGTCTGGGATAGACAAAGATCGATTAGTTTCGTCTCCATAATATATTTGTGAGGCTCCTGGCGTTAGCAATAGCACGTTTGCGGCTCTGTAGGGCAATTTCCTATCCTTGTCATACGGCTGCCCATCATCATGCGAAGCCAAGTAGTTTACAACGCTTTTGCCCTTTAGTGAATTTTTTAGAAGATCGTTGTACTTTTTAAAGATCGTTTCATAATCGCTTTTGGCATCGTACTTTAGTTCAAAGTTGATTAGGCTGGTAAATCCGTGCGCAAAATAATCAACCTTCCTGTCCCCAAAATCGTATTGCCTTCCATTGGAAATACCATATCCATAAACTTCACCTACCATAAAGAACGGGTTGTCATCCAAAACCTTTTCTGGGTGTTTTTTCTTCCAGATATTAAATACATAGGATGCTTCACGCTGTAGATCTGTCCAGGTGTTTTCGTCCACATGTTTCGCCGTATCTACTCTAAAGCCATCTATTCCAAGGTCGTTTACGTAATCGGTGAGCCATTTAATAATATAATACTTAGGGACCCTCGGATGGCCAGTTCTATCAAAAAATAATTGAAGCTCATCCAATTCCTGACTTAAGCGGCCTTCCTTCTTCCATTTGGCCATAAGGGCATCGGGGAGTTCTACCTCTGCGTCGGATTCGGTTTTAATATCGGGTAGATTTTTAACCAATGTACAGGCTGTGGTAGATTCGTAAGTGGTGTATTCGCAAACCGGTCCTGTGCGAACCCATTCTGACGGCCATACTGGATCTATGTCAGTAACTGGTCCCGTATGGTTGAGTACTACATCCATTAGAATTCTGATTCCCTTAATATGGGCCGTTTTCACTAAGGTTTCCAACTCTTTTTTGGTGCCAAAATTGGGGTCCAATGCAGTCCAATCCTTGGTCCAATAGCCGTGGTAACCATAAGTGTTGCCTGTACCTTCATTTACAAGATCATGAATTTGTTCTACAACAGGAGTAAACCATATGGCATTGACTCCCAAATTGGAAAAGTAACCTTCTTCTATTTTTTTAGTGATTCCCTGTAGGTCCCCGCCCATGAAACCTCTAAGAACCCCGGTTTCCTTATTTCTGTTCAGGGTAGTATCATTACTTGTATTTCCATTGTAGAAACGATCCGTAAGAAGAAAATATATATTTGCCCCTTCCCAAGCAAATGGTTTTGTGGATGGAGTGGATGGCATAGTAGTGATAGGACTTTTGGATTCCTTTATCGGCTCTTTTCTGTATTTCTTACAGGCATAAAATAGGAGCAGATAAATGATAAAAACGAGTGTTTTTTTCATTTCAGTCTATTTTCCCTAAAGCTATAAAATGATGATCAATAAAGAAAATTTATTTATTGACCCAAAATTGGAGGTTTCAGATAGAATGTTAGTGCCTAAAATAAGAACTGTATGATAATGGTAAGATTAAGTTGTGGTTAATAATGCTTATTGTTTCCTATTTAATACCTTAAACTCTTCGTAACAACTGCTGATGGCGTCAAGAATCTGAAGATCATTTGCGGTTGCAATAAAGGATCTTGAGTAGTTACAATTGTTAAGTATGTCCTCTATATCTACCTTTTCTATCTGAAGCAGTTCTGTTAGGGTTTCCCGATCAAACTTGGAAGCTAGTAGATCACGGATCTTATCGTCCTCCTTAATTTGTCGAAGTTTACGCATCTGGTTGGGTTTTTTTCCAAAAAGATTCCTTAAAAGATCAGCTGGATTAAGAATGGCGCCCAATACTTTTGAGACTGCACTTGGGTTTTTGTTTCCTGCTTCATAGCCCACAGATAAACCGGAGATACTATATTGGAATGCATTATTGAGGGGTAAGTTTTTTACATCAATCTCCAAATAGCCGGTAAGGGAATAGGGTCTTACAATAACTTCTTCCAAAGCGTATGCCAGTTCGGTAAGTGATATTTTGGTGTTTTTAAACTTAAACATATCGTTGGTAACCCGGACTTTTTGTGACTTAAAACCAAGAAAGGTGAAGAATATGGTATCATTGACCTTGGCCGTAATAGCAAACTCTCCATTTTTATTGGTGATGGTGCCTATTACCTGGTTAAGGTTTACCACATGGACACTTTCCATAGGCTGGTCCGTTTGGGCGTTGATAACAATTGCTTTAAGAGATGTTGGATCGTTCTCGCTTTCAGTCTCTTGCGAGTATCCAAAAGTCATAAACACGATCAGTAGGGGCAATAAAAAGATTTTCATTAAATAAGTCCAAGATTATAATTGCTAAACTAACTAAAAAAATACGCCGAAGCGTATTTTTTTAATATACAATTAACTAATAGGAGTCGCTTTTTCTCGGCGATCTTCTTTTTCCAGAACTACTGGAAGAGTTTCCTTTGGCAGGGCCACGGTCACTTCTTTTGCTTCTGCTTCGGTCGTTATCACGGAAATCTCTTCCGCCTCCGCTTCTGCCACCGCCACTTCTGCTACCGCCACCGCTTCTGCCGCTATCACGGTTTCCACCTCTGTTGCTTCTGCCACCACCACCACCTGGGCTTTTGGAAACTTCCACGTTAACAAATCTTCCGTCGACCTTAAATTCGGTAAAGGTCTTTAAGATGGCCTCAGTAGATGCGGCATCGGTGTTAAAGAAGGAAAAACTCTCCTTAACGTCGACTTTAAAAATATCGTCTTGCCCTAGGCTAACGGTATCTCTGATAAAATCCTTTAGGGACATCCAGTCATAACCGTCCTTTTCCCCAACATTGATAAAGTATCTAACGTTCCCATTGTCTGGGGCGCCATTACTGCTCTCCATGCCTCTTTCGCCTCTTTCACTAGCGCCAGAAGTATTAAGGTCCTTGGTTTTGTTGTAATAATTAAAGAAGCGGGTAAACTCTACTGAAACAATTTTTTTAATCAATTCTTCCCTATCTATTCCGGAAAGTACGTCGTTGATTGCTGGTAAATAATGGTCTACTTCTTTATTTATTTTGGTATCCTTTATTTTATTGGCTAAGTGATAAAGCTGTATTTCACAGATTTCCATCCCTGTTGGAATTGTCTTAGCTATAAAGGACTGTTGAATCTTATTTTCTATGGCTTTAATCTTACGAAGCTCGCTTCGAGTAATAATTACCATTGAAATCCCTGATTTCCCAGCTCTTCCTGTACGTCCACTTCTGTGGGTATAGGTTTCTATTTCATCGGGGAGTTGATAGTTGATAACGTGTGTAATATCATCAACATCTATACCTCTTGCAGCAACGTCTGTTGCTACCAGCATTTGAATTTGTTTCTTACGGAAGGAATTCATTACCAAATCCCTTTGGTTTTGGCTAAGGTCTCCGTGTAATGCTCCTGCATTGTATCCGTCTTCGATCAATTTTTCAGCCACCTTTTGGGTGTCTCTCTTGGTTCTACAGAAAATAACGGAAAAAATATCGGGGTTGGTATCTGCTAACCTTTTTAAAGCAGGATAACGATCTCTTCCACCTACAACGTAATATTCGTGCTGTACGGTACTAGTACCAGCATTTTTTGTACCCACAGTAATTTCCTGTGGATTTTTCATGAATTTCTTGGCGATTAATGATACCTCCTTGGGCATGGTGGCTGAAAACAACCATATGGATTTTTCCTTAGGGGTATTGGATAGAATATCCTTGATATCCTCATAGAAGCCCATATTCAACATTTCATCGGCCTCATCTAGAATACAGTAGTCTAATTTGGAAATATCTACCAAACCACGACCAATCATATCCTTCATTCTACCAGGGGTAGCTACAATAATTTGTGCACCTCTTTTTATTTGTCTTGCCTGATCGGTTATACTTGCACCACCATAAATGGCAACTACGTTCAACCCTTTTTCGTATTTGGAATACTGCACCATTTCATTGGTGATCTGCATACAAAGCTCACGGGTAGGGGATAGGATTAATCCTTGGGTAGTCTTGCTTTCGCGATCTATCTTTTGGATAAGTGGAAATCCAAACGCAGCGGTCTTACCTGTCCCTGTCTGGGCAAGGGCAACCAAATCTGTGTCACTTTCCAATAAAATTGGGATTGCTTTTTCTTGTACTTCTGAAGGACTTTCAAATCCAAGGTCAGAAATAGCATTTAATAGGGACTGATCTAGCCCTAATGCTTCAAATTTTGTCATAATATGTTATAAATAATCGCAAATATGTATGTTGTACGGAGCGATTATTTTCTATAACCTACTTAGACTCATCACAACACATGCTATACCAGCGGCGTTAATTAAAGGTGCAAAGGTAGTGTTATTTATTTAATTATAATATATTATTTTGCATTCATTTTTTAAGCGGTTATAAACCCAATAGGTAACCATAACTGGCCGCTATAATACCAAGAATACCAAATAAAATTGTTAGACCTATAAAATTTGACTGTAGTTTTTCATTGTTTCGAATCATAATACACACAACGGAAAACACAATACAGATTTGGAATAGCAATTGGCCCAGATCCATCTTTTGCGTGGCCGCATTATATTTTTGGGTCATTGTAATCCATTCCTTTACGCCAATTATCTGACCCATTTCTCCGTCGAGGTCTTGGGCCCAATATTCTCGTGGAATGCTGGAGGAACCCACAAGGAGTTCAGTTTTTTCAGCCTCGTACTTTATGGCCATTGATTTGGTGTGGGCCATGATGTTTTTAAAATTCTGTTGTTTCTCAGGTGGAACTATCCCAATTTCCATAAGGGCTTTTAGGAAGTCCAATTCGCTTTCTTTTAGATTCTGCTTAATGCTTTTGGCCTGATACCAGTTGGAGTAGCTTATCTGTTGGTTTTGAGAACGGGTCATTTGCTCCTCCAGTTTGTTGTTAGTTAGTTCTGTGATGGCCATTAATGCGGCAGAAATTACGATTAATAGTGCTGCTGCGGTTTCTTTGCTTTTAAAAACACCTATATTTTTACTCCTTGTTGCGAGGGGATTGTTCATTGGATTGTTGATTAAAGAAGGCGAGTAATTGTTGTGTAGCCTTAGCTCTATGGCTTATTTGGTTTTTAATGGTCAATGGTAATTGGGCAAAGGTTTGGTCATAGCCCTTAGGGATAAAAACAGGGTCGTATCCAAAACCTTTTTCACCTCTTTTTTCTGTGGCAATCTCACCCTCGACTATGCCTTGGAAAAGGAATTGGCCTTTGTTTAAATTTAACGCGATTACAGTTTTAAAGTGTGCTGACCGGATGGATTGATGCTCTAACTCGGCCAATAATTTATTAATATTGTCGTCTGTGTTTTTTTGATCGCCTGCGTATCTTGCGGAATGTACACCTGGGGCACCATCTAACGCATCAACCAACAAGCCAGTGTCATCAGCAAAACAGGGATATCCGTAATGCTCTGTTACAAAATTGGCCTTAAGGATGGCATTTCCCTCTATATCAGGTTCAGTTTCAGGAATATCCTGGGTGCAACCAATGTCTTCCAAGGAGAGTAGTTTGATTTCCTTTGGAAATAATTTTTGTACCTCTAGTAGTTTATTGCGGTTGTTTGTGGCAAATACCAATTGCATTGAAATAATTTTTATATTGTATTATTGTAGCCTGCGCTATTGTAAGTCATTTCGGTAACTTCAAAAGTAGTAATTTTATTGTGTTAATATTTTTTTAGTTATGAAATTGAAGATGCCACCTCTAATTGTCGCTTTTTTATTTGCCGGGTTAATGTTTGTCTTGGCTAAATATTTACCGGTTGGAAATTTTGATTTTTTTGGAAGGAGTTATCTGATGCTTACACTTTGCCTATTGGCTCTTTTTATCGGCCTCATTTCTTTGGTTCAGTTTTATAGATCACGTACTACCATAAATCCTTCCGCACCCTCCAAGGTTTCAAAATTAGTTACTGGAGGTTTGTATAAATACTCTAGAAATCCTATGTATTTGGCTTTATTGCTACTTCTGTTAGCATGGGGCCTGCATTTGGGGAATGCTTTTAATACTTTACTTGCGGCAGGTTTTGTATATTATATGAATATTTTTCAGATAATTCCTGAAGAAGAAGTGCTCTTTCAAAAATTCACAAAAGAGTATCAAAAATACTGTGTGTTGGTAAGGCGGTGGTTTTAGCACTTTCTTCGGCATTTTTAAATGAAGGGTTATATCGGTATTTAAGCTTATATTTCAATATATTAGTGTTTAAGCTTATATTTTGATATATTAGCCATATAGCTTATAAAAAATGATTGCAATAATAACAGGTGATATCATTGATTCCCAAACGGACGGGGCATCTGACTGGATGGGTATTTTAAAAGAATACCTGAGCAGCAAGGGGAATACGCCAGAAGATTGGGAGATTTATAGGGGCGATGAGTTTCAAATAAAAACCACTCCGGAAAACGCATTGAGAATGGCTATCCAGATTAAGGCTATAATTAAGTTTATAAAGCCTTTGGATGTTAGGATGGGGATAGGCCTGGGGAGCGAAACTTATGTAGGTAGTAGTGTAAGTCAGTCCAATGGGGAGGCGCATCAACGTTCCGGAAGGGTATTTGAGACCTTAAAGGATCAAAAACTAAACCTAGCAATAGTAACAGGAAACGATAAAAAGGATAGGACCTTAAATCTAATATTAAGATTGGCTTTGGACTTTATGGATAACTGGTCCGTAGTTTCATCGGAAATAGTGCGGTTAACCTTGGATAATCCAGCGGATTCCCAGCAGCAGATCGCCGATCGATTGGGGATACAGCAATCTGCGGTAAGTCAACGTCTAAACCGTGCAAGAATGGATTTAGTGCTAGAAATGCTTCGCTATTACGAATCAGTGATAAAGGAACTAAAAGGATGATATTTTTTACGAAACTTTTGTTGGCACATCTAATAGGCGATTTCTTATTGCAGCCCACCCGATGGGTAGTTCACAAGGAGGTGCACAAAATAACTTCCAAATTTTTATACCTTCATATCTCAATCCATTTTGGGGTGACCATGCTATTGCTATGGGACTTAAATCAATGGCAATGGGCCGCATTAATTGCCGTATCGCATTATTTTATTGACCTAGGGAAACTCTACTCTAATCCGCATTTTAAGAATAAGGCTATTCCCTTTTTTGTAGACCAGTTATTGCATATTATTGTGCTCTATAGTTGTGCGTATCACACTAATTTACTGGAACATACCATAGCTTTGGTAAAGGAGTTTGACTGGAATTTGATAACGGCGATCGTATTTATAGGCGCCCCGTCCTCAATTATAATGGCAAAGCTCTTAGGAGGAATGTCGGATCGGATAGAATTAGATCATAAATCCCTGCCCAATGCAGGAAAGTATATTGGCATCATTGAACGTTTGTTTGTGCTGATATTTATTATTTTAGGACGTTGGGAGGCAATAGGATTATTAATAACCGCTAAATCCGTGTTTAGGTTCAACGATCTAAAGGAAAGCAATTCTCGTAAGCTCACAGAGTATATATTGATCGGAACCTTATTGAGCTTTGGGTTGGCCATTATTACGGGAATACTCTACATGTGGGTTAGCTAAGGGTTGCATCCGCTGCAAATTCTTCTAATAATATCTTCAAAAAACCAAGAAACAGCTCCTATTGGCTTTAACGAGCCTAAAATCATGGCTTTAAAAGCCGCCTAAACATCCAGTTTAGGTTTTGTTTAATTAAATTTTAGCTTTATCGCTACTTTATAAACAGTCATTTATGGATTTATCAATATTTACTACTAAAATAAACCATATTCTCACTTCTTATCTACAAAACCTACCGCACACTTAGTTTTCTGGTCAGTTTTAATTGTCAGTCCATATTTATTCCTACTTTTACGGCTTAAATTTTTTAGGCAAAATGGTTGCAGAGAGCAGAAAATATGTGTTCGATTTTGATAGCACACTCACAAGGGTAGAAGCCTTGGATGTTTTGGCAGAAATCACACTGGAAGGTAGAAGTGATAAGGAGGAGATAATTAAGGAAATCCAGAAAATCACCAATCTGGGTATTGATGGCGATATTTCGTTTACAGAATCATTGGAAAAGCGCATCAAATTATTGAACGCCCATAAAAATGATTTGGATAAATTGGTGGAGCTATTGCGCCATAAAATATCTAAATCCATTGAATCCAATAAAGAATTTTTTGAAACCTATTCAGATGATATTTATGTAATCTCATGTGGATTTAAGGAGTTTATAGACCCCATAGTTGAAGCGTATAATATTCCTGCAGATAGGGTGTATGCAAATACCTTTACGTTTGATGAAGATGGTAAAATCATTGGATTTGACGAGGCCAATGTATTGGCTTCCCACAACGGAAAGATTGCCTGCCTTAAAAATCTTGATCTTCAAGGAGAAGTACAGGTTATAGGGGATGGTTATAGCGACTATGTAATGCGCGAGGCAGGTATTGCGGATAAATTTTTTGCTTATACCGAAAATGTGCATAGAGAAAAGGCTGCGAAGAACGCAGATTATATTACACCGAATTTAGATGAATTTTTATTTGTGAATAAATTGCCTAGAAAGATATCTTACCCTAAGAATAGAATTAAGATCTTATTATTGGAAAACGTGCATTCAAATGCCTTTGAAACCCTCTCGGAAGAAGGGTTTTCCGTAGAACTCCTAAAACACAGTCTTACTGAGGATGAGCTTATAGAGAAAATAAAGGACGTACACGTTTTGGGGATACGTTCCAAGACACAGGTTACTGCAAAAGTTTTGGAAGCTGCCGAAAAATTGATGACAGTAGGTGCATTTTGTATTGGTACCACCCAAATAGATTTGGAAGCCTGCAAGAAAAAAGGGGTGGCAGTTTTTAATGCGCCTTATAGCAATACCAGATCGGTGGTAGAACTTGCCATTGGAGAGATTATAATGTTGATGAGGAGTATTTTCCCCCGTAGTACGGAAATACATGGTGGACAATGGAATAAAACAGCGGCCAACTCTAAAGAGGTGCGCGGTAAAAACCTTGGAATCATAGGATATGGTAATATCGGGAAACAACTTTCTGTTTTGGCAGAAGGTCTTGGTATGCGGGTCTATTATTATGACGTTGGGGATCAATTGGCATTAGGGAACGCCATAAAATGCAGTTCTTTAGAAGATCTTTTGAATGTCTCCGACGTGGTTACCCTTCATATAGATGATAACAAGGCCAATCATAATTATATTGGAGAGCGAGAAATAAACCAAATGAAAGACGGGGCGCTTTTTGTCAACCTGTCTAGAGGTTTTGTAGTAGATATCAGTGCTTTGGCAACTGCGCTAAAAAGTGGAAAGATCGCTGGTGCGGCCATAGATGTTTTTCCTGAAGAACCAAGGAGTAACGGTGAATTTTATACCGAGTTGAAAGGCTTGGAGAATGTAATTCTAACGCCGCATATTGGCGGAAGTACCGAAGAGGCTCAGCGGGATATTGCAGAATTTGTACCCAATAAGATAATGGATTACATAAATTCAGGAAATACGGTAGACGCCGTAAATTTCCCAAATATTAGGTTGCCAAAACAAAATAATTCACATCGCTTTTTACACATCCATAAAAATGTTCCAGGAGTAATGGCTAAGATCAACGAGGTTTTGGCACGTTTTGATATGAATATATCAGGTCAGTACCTCTCTACCGATAACGAAGTAGGGTATGTGATCACCGATCTGGATAAAAAGTACAATAAAGATGTTATTAAGGCCTTGAAAAAGATAGACAATACTATTAAATTCAGAGTGTTGTATTAATCGAGCTAAAATTTAACCACACCTAAAGGAATTATATTTCCTATCCTATAAAGAAACCCCCGGATACGATGTCCCGGGGTTTTCTTTTAATTGCCTCTAAGCTGCTAAATTAGGACAGCTAAACGTCCATGATTAATTCTGAATAGGTGAGAAATCAGATTCGGTTGCAAGAGCGTACGTAATCTTTATGTGATTACCTTTTGTAGGAGGTAAACTTTCCAATATAGGAAACAGCTATTGATGATGATAGGGTTCGTTTTTTAGGATGGTAAAGGCCCTGTAAAGCTGTTCTACCACAAATAATCGCACCATTTGGTGAGAGAAAGTCATTTTGGATAAACTGAGCATGCCTTGGGATTTTTGGTATACCGCATCACTAAAACCATAAGGTCCACCAATTACCAGAACCAGCTGCTTTATCCCTGAATTCATTTTTTTTTGTAGGTATTGGGAAAATTCTACGGAGGTTTTTTGTTTGCCGTTTTCGTCCAATAAAATTAAAATATCAGTAGGGTTTAATCTATTTAATATTGCTTCCCCCTCTTTCTCCTTTTGTTGTTTTTCGGAAAGATTTTTAGTGTTTTTTATATCGGGAACAATATCCAATTCAAACCTAATATAATGTTTTAATCGTTGTTGGTATTCCTCTATTAATTTAATCAATGGAGCGCTGTCCGTTTTTCCCAGTACTAGTAACTTTATGGTCATAAGGCAAAAATAAGCTGCAATTTTTATTTTCCAAGAAAAAAGGAAATTAATGATGTGTTCTCCTACTTAGGTCGATTAAATTTAACTAAGCGGTAAAGGTGTGTCATAAATAATGTACCCTTAAAAGATGTAGGTAACTATAGGTCTTTGGTCCTCATAAACCGTTCTCAACCCAAACATTTTATTAATTTAGCATGAAAATTTGTATATAATGATTTCAGAAGAACAATTTAGTACAGAATTGGACCTGATTATAAAAAATGCCGTTCGGGAAGATGTTGGTGATGGAGATCATAGCTCCTTGGCATGTATTCCATCCAATGCACAGGGAAAGGCCAAATTGTTGGTTAAGGATAAGGGGATTATTGCTGGGGTAGAATTTGCCCAAAAAGTATTTCACTATATAGACCACAGCTTGGAAATAGAAGTGCTTATTAAGGATGGGGCTCCAGTAGAATATGGAGATATTGTATTTTATGTTTCGGGAAATTCGCAAAGTATCTTAAAAGCAGAACGATTGGTTC
This sequence comes from Arenibacter antarcticus, assembly GCF_041320605.1. NCBI lineage: Bacteria > Pseudomonadati > Bacteroidota > Flavobacteriia > Flavobacteriales > Flavobacteriaceae > Arenibacter > Arenibacter antarcticus. The sequence continues at coordinate 40,674 of NZ_CP166679.1, read as the reverse complement.
TCAATGCAATGCAACGAATGAGCGCTATCGCAACTAAAACCAATTATTTTACAAACCTACTTAAAGGGACCAAGACTAAAATTTTGGATACCAGAAAAACTACACCTGGGATTAGGGCTTTAGAAAAGTGGGCGGTAAAAATAGGGGGTGGTGAAAATCATAGGTTTGCTTTATACGATATGATTATGTTAAAGGATAATCATATCGATTTTGCGGGTGGTATTACTAAGGCTATTGAAAAGACCCATAAATACCTTGCCAATAACAATAGGGATTTAAAGATTATAGTAGAAGCCAGAAATATGGCTGAGGTTAGAGAAATATTGGAATCTAAAGGTGTTTATCGCATATTGCTCGATAATTTCAGTCTAGAGGACACCAAAAAGGCAGTAAAACTAATTGGGAAAACTTGCCTAACGGAGTCGTCTGGGGGAATCAATGAGCAAACCATTGCCAAATATGCAGAATGTGGTGTAAACTATATCTCCTCTGGGGCGCTAACCCATTCGGTTTACAATATGGACCTAAGTCTTAAAGCCGTATAAATGTCTGCAGAGATAGAGGATAAGTTAGAAAAAATACCGATTCTTAATTTAGCGTTAAAATTGCTACAAAAAATTAAGTTACCGGGTTTTGAAGGCTTGTCATCTTACGATCTTATAGAAATGTATGTAATGGGTATAATAAGGGGTACCTTGTCTACCAGGGCCAGTGCTATTGCGTTTAGCTTGTTCCTCGCCTTGTTCCCACTTTTAATCTTTTTGCTGACATTATTGCCCTTTATTATTCCATACGTAGCACTAGACAATTCTAATTTTGATGCTGAATTTCTGGAATTTTTGGAATCTTTTCTTCCCACCGCTACTGGGGAATACTTTGGTGAGATTTATGTACAGATAAAATCCCAAGAAAGGGGAGATCTATTATCATCGGCCATTGCGTTTGTCACCTCCATATTTTTAATGGCCAATGGAGTGAACGCTATTTTTGGGGGGTTCGAAAATTCATATCATGTAAGTCTTAATCGAAGCATCCTAAGACAGTATATAACTGCCTTGGCAGTAGGGTTGTTTTTATCGATCGTGCTTTTGGTGGGAGCGGTGGTCTTTGTTTATTTTGAAGCTTATATTTTGGGTGGGCTACATGAAATAATTCATGGGAAAAATGCCTTGCACGTAGATGAAAATGATTTTGTTTTGGTGCAGTGGAGCAAGTTTGTATTTTTGGGAATGCTCTTTTATTTTATAATCGCAACCTTATACTATTTTGGGACGAAAGAGGGCAAACAAGCTAAATTTTTCTCTGCAGGTGCAACGATGACCACACTGCTCTTTATACTGACCTCCTATTTATTTGGAGTGTATGTGGAAAAGTTTGCCAGATATAACGAATTGTACGGCGCTTTAGGTGGTTTGTTGATATTATTGGTTTTTATTTGGTTAAATTCAAATTTATTACTGCTTGGGTTCGAATTGAACGCCTCGTTAAATTCATTGCGAAAAAAATATAAAAAACATGGGAATAAAGAATAAGTGGATAATTGGATTGGTTTTTGTGCTTTTTTCCATGCCCACGCAGGCGCAAAGTGTTTTTGGAAAATGGAAGACCATAGATGATAGGACAGGAAATCCCAAAGCCATAATCAATATTTATAAAGAAGATGGTATGATGCACGGTCTGGTTGAAGAGATTTTGGAGCCAGGAAAAGAAGATGCGGTTTGCCATAAATGTGAAGGGGAAAAAAAGAATCAACCTGTTTTGGGAATGAAGATTATTGAAGATTTAGAACATAGTGGCGAAGGGGTATGGAAAGGGAAATATTTGTTCGATCCAGAACAAGCAATGACTTTTAAATGTAAGATATGGCTAAATCCAAACAATCCGAATGAATTAAAGGTGAGAGGCTACTTGGCCTTTATTTTCCGTACCCAAACATGGATCCGCGCAGAGGGATAGAAGCTTATGGGTATGCCTTATTTTATCAATGTTATTTTGCCAATTCCACTGGAAAAACAATTTACCTACAGTATTTCCAATGCAGAGGCGGACCTATTAAAACCAGGTATGAGGGTGGCGGTTCCCTTTGGGAAGTCCAAAATCTATACGGGCTTGGTGGTCACTGTACATCAAACTCCACCCACGGTTTACGAGGCTAAGGAAATTGATCAAATTTTAGACGATACCCCCCTTGTTACCGCAATTCAATTACAATTTTGGGAATGGTTGGCACAATACTATATGTGTACGGTAGGAGAAGTTTTTCGCGCTGCCGTTCCCGGTGCACTTCTGCTAGAAAGCGAAACCTTGATTCTTAGGAACCAGAAAGCGATAATCGATGAAAACGAGCTAAAGGATGAAGAGTATCTGGTTTTCGAAGCACTACAACACCAACCTATCCTTAGGGTACGAGAAATTAGTGATATTCTAGATAAAAAGAATGTCATTCCCATCTTGAATCGCTTGTTGCTTAAAGATATTATTTTCCTTAAGGAGGAGGTTTATGAGCAATACAAGCCTAAACTGGTACGGTATGTACAACTAGGAAAAGATCACCGTTCCGAAGAAAATTTGGAAGCATTGTTGACTTCATTGTCAAGGGCTCCCAAACAGAGTCAGGTGGTACTTTCGCTCTTCCAATTACAAGCAGCAACCAAGAAGCCGGTAAAGGTAAGTGATCTGGAGAAGTCGAGTAATACTTCCAGTGCCATAATAAAAACACTGATCGATAAAGGAATTTTGGAAGAGCAATTTGTTAGGACAGATCGGGTAGTGTTTGAGGGAGGTGAGGATTATGAGGCTTTAAAATCCTTAAACGAATATCAACAAAGTGCATTGGGAGAGATAAACAATGCCTTTTCAATGGGGAAGGTCACACTTTTACATGGCGTTACATCTTCGGGGAAAACGGAAGTTTATGTAAAACTAATTGAGGATTTTATTGCGAAGGGAAAACAGGCACTCTATTTGCTCCCGGAAATTGCACTTACCACACAATTAATTTCTAGATTACAAGCTTACTTTGGTAATAAAGTGGCGGTTTACCATTCCAAATACACGGTACAGGAGCGGGTAGAGGTGTGGAACAATGTTCTGGGAAGTAAACCAAAAGCACAAATAGTGATAGGGGCTCGGTCAGCATTGTTCCTGCCCTTTCAAAACCTGGGGCTTATTATTGTGGATGAGGAACACGAGAGTTCTTTTAAGCAATACGATCCGGCTCCAAGGTACCATGCAAGGGATGCGGCCATTGTGTTGGGGAATTTACACGGAAGTAAAGTGCTTTTGGGATCGGCAACCCCTAGTGTGGAAAGTTATTATAACGTAAAGACTTCCAAATATGGGTATGCCCAGATTCTAAGACGTTATGGTGACGTGCTTATGCCCGATATAGAGTTGGTAGATATCCGTGAGCAATCCCGTAAAAAAAGAATGAAGGGGCATTTCTCAGAAAGGCTTATGGAGGAAATTTCAGAAACTCTGGAGAATGGGGAGCAGGTGATTCTTTTTCAGAATAGGCGGGGTTATGCCCCAATTATGGAATGTACCAGCTGTGGCCATACCCCACAATGCCCAAATTGTGACGTTAGTTTAACGTATCACCAATTGCGCAAACAGCTACGGTGCCATTATTGTAGTCATCATATTGCACTGCAAACTAGTTGTCAGGCTTGTGGTAGTGCTACTTTAGATACCAAAGGCTTTGGGACCGAACAAGTAGAGCAAGAGTTGCAAACCCTTTTTCCAAAGGCTAAGGTAGGCCGTATGGACTTGGATACCACTAGGGGTAAATATGGATATGAAAAAATAATTACCGCCTTTGAGCAACAAGAGATCGATATTCTTGTTGGGACTCAGATGCTGACCAAGGGGCTCGACTTTAGAAATGTGAATTTGGTTGGGATCATGAATGCGGATACCTTATTGAATTTCCCAGATTATAGGGCACACGAGAGAAGTTTTCAGTTGTTGACCCAGGTTGCGGGGAGGGCAGGGCGTACCCAAAAAAGGGGCAAGGTCATTATTCAAAGTTACAACCCCGAACATAGGATTTTACAACAGGTTACCACTAATGATTATATAGAAATGTTTAACGAGCAACTTTATGAGCGGGAGCAATTTAAATACCCTCCGAACAATAAAATAATCAAGATTACCTTTAAACATAAGGATTACAACAAATTGAATGAAGCCACGGACTGGTTTGCAAAATCGTTGAAAATTGGTTTTGGCAAAATGGTATTAGGACCAGAATATCCTCCTGTGGCTAGAATAAGGAACCAATATCTTAAAAATATTCTCTTGAAAATTGGGAAGGATCACTCCTTAGTGAAAACAAAAAATAACATTAAAAAGATTGAAAAATCCTTTAATGCTATTTCTTATTACAGAGGAGTTCGCATCATCTACAACGTAGACCACATATAATTAAATCAAAAATTATTGAGTGCTTCCGCTAATTCTGTTTTTTTATTTCTGCTTAGAGGTATTTGTTTTCCACTTACTTCTACATTTTTACTGTTAAACTTCTCTACCTTTTCCAAATTGACGATATAGGATTTGTGAATCCTTAAAAACTTTTCTGCTGGCAATTGTTTTTCAAAAGATTTCATGGTAGATAAAATTACGATATTGGCTTCATCGGTAACCAACTTAATATAGTCGCCCAAGGCCTCTATCCACTTTATCTCGTTAAGGATAACCTTTCGTTTTTTGAGATTGCTTTTAACGAAAATATGTTCTTCGTCTTCTGTAACCTTATTGATCTGCTCATATTTTGCCATAGCTCTTTTAACAGAAGCATCAAAACGGGTTAGCGTTATGGGTTTGTGGAGATAATCTGTTACGTCGTATTCAAACGCTTTAAGAGCATAGTCGGGCTTACCAGTAATTAAAATTACCTGCGGGCTATTATCCAAGGATTCCAATAAATCGAACCCAGTGATAATCGGCATTTCAACATCTAAGAAGATTAAATCGATTTCGTTGTTTTTAATGCCATTCTTAGCTTCAATTGCATTACTATATTCGGCTACCAAAGCTAGATTTGGATGGTTATTAACCAATTTCGCAACTGCCATCCTTTGCATGGACGAATCGTCCACTATTATACTTTTTAATTTCATAAATGGTTGATTTAAGGTGTTAAATCATCGACAAATTACATAAAAATCCAGCTGTTGTACTATGAAAGTTGTGAAAATTGCTATAATTGTTGTGTAAATGGTCGAACTAAAGGTTATTATGGTTATTATCTGGGTTGAAATGCTATTCAATTGGGTTTGTTCTCTACTATAACGAAGATTTATTGATTTTCTTGTGAATGGAAGAAAAAATAATTACTTTTGCACACTTAAAAAAATTTAATTATATGAACAATTACGAAACTGTTTTCATTTTAAATCCCGTTCTGTCTGATACCCAGGTAGAGGAAACAGTTAAGAAATTCGAGGATTTCTTAATTAACAGAGGAGCCAAAATGGTGGCCAAAGAAAACTGGGGCCTAAAGAAATTGGCCTATCCAATCCAACACAAGAAAAGTGGTTTTTACCATTTGTTCGAGTTTACCGTGGAGGGCGAGGTGTTATTGCCTTTTGAACTAGAATTTAGAAGGGATGAGCGTATTATGCGTTTCCTAACTGTAAAACTAGACAAGCATGCTGTTTCATGGGCAGAGAGAAGAAGAACAAAGTTAAAAGCTAAAGCGTAAGGATTATGGCATCAATAGAACAACAAGCTAAAGGAAAAAAAGATGGGGAGATCAGATATCTTACCCCACTTAATATAGAGACCAATACTCAAAAGAAATATTGTCGATTTAAAAAGGCAGGAATTAAATATGTGGATTATAAAGATCCAGATTATTTGTTCAAGCTGGTAAATGAGCAAGGGAAATTACTTCCAAGAAGACTTACGGGTACTTCCTTGAAATATCAACGTAAAGTGGCCGTAGCGGTTAAGAGAGCACGTCATTTAGCTTTAATGCCATATGTTGGCGATTTATTAAAATAAAAAGAAAACGACGATGGAACTTATATTAAAGGAAGACATACAAAACTTAGGTTTTAAAGATGACGTGGTAAACGTTAAGAATGGCTTTGGTAGAAACTACCTTATCCCACGTGGATTGGCTGCTATGGCTACTCCATCTGCTAAGAAAGTATTGGCGGAAAATTTAAAACAAAGAGCTCATAAGGAAAAGAAAGTTGTTGATGCAGCCAATAAAACTGCGGAGACTTTAAGACAGTTAGAAATTAAGTTAACTGCAAAAACTGGAGCTGGAGATAAATTATTTGGATCTATATCCAATATAGACCTAGCTGCGGCCTTGGAAAAAGAAGGACATTCAATTGATAAGAAATATATATCAATTTTAGGTGGTGTGATTAAAAGAACCGGCCCTTACAATGCCCAAATTAGATTGCATAGAGATGTGATCGTGGACTTTCCATTTGAGGTAATTGCGGAAGTAAAAGGATAGTATGTTTTAAACATCTTAATTAAAGGCCACATTTATGTGGCCTTTTTTTGTTATTTTTAGTAGGACTCAACTATAAAAATAACTGGTTATGAAACTTTCTATTAAAAGAAAACTACTGTTGACCACAGCTTTTGTCTACGGTAGCCTACTGTTATCTGCACAGGTTACAACCTCTAATATCCGCGGTTTAGTATTGGACGATTCCAATGAACCGTTATTTGGTGCCAATATTGTGGCTCTACATACGCCCACCGGAACAAGATTCGGCACCATAACCAATGAAGACGGTAGGTTTAATCTTTTAAACCTAAGGGTGGGAGGGCCATACGAAGTAACCATTTCCTATATTGGCTTTAAGACTCAGACCGATAACGATATTTTCCTTACCCTTGGTAAAACACAAAACTTAGAAGTTGTTTTGGTTACAGATAGTCAGGCCCTGCAAGAGGTGATCGTAGTATCCGATCGTGCCGGCGGAACCTTTGGTAGCGATAGGACCGGGGCCGAGACCAGCGTAGGTAGTCGCGAACTTACCAGACTGCCCACTATTTCAAGATCAGCTTCAGATTTCACTAGATTGGAACCTACTGCCAGTGGTAATTCCTTTGGTGGGCGTAATGATCAGTACAATAATTTTTCGTTGGATGGGGCTATTTTTAACAATCCCTTTGGTTTGGATGCTCCTACTCCTGGGGGCCAAACGGACGCCCAACCTATTTCCTTGGATGCCATTGATCAGATTCAGGTGGCTACCGCACCCTATGATGTAACCCAATCTGGTTTCACCGGTGCCTCTATAAATGCAGTAACCAAAAGTGGTACCAATGAATTTCATGGGACTGCCTACGGATTTTATAGAAACGAGGATTTAACGGGTGGTAAAGTAAGGGGAGAAGAAGTAGTAAAGCCTGCCCTTAAACAAAATCAATACGGTTTTAGTCTTGGAGGACCTATAGTTAAGAATAAATTGTTCTTTTTTATGAATTTTGAAAAGGACGAAAGAGATGATTTAGGGACCAATGGATGGGTGCCCAATAACGGGTCAGGAGCTATCAATGAATCTAGGGTTAAGGAAAGTGATCTAATGGCGGTGCAATCTGCCTTATCTGCATTGGGTTATGATACCGGGAGTTATGAAGGTTTTACTTTTGGTGCCAAATCCACTAAAGGGATTTTTAAGTTGGATTGGAATATAAATGATAGTAATCGGTTGGCGTTGATTTACAATTTCTTGGATGCGTCCAAGGAAAAACCGGCACATCCTACTGCAATTGCATCACGTGGACCTAATTTCGCCACCTTGCAATTTCGGAATTCTGGATATGAGATCAATAATAAATTGAATTCACTTCAATTGGAGTTAAACTCTAGCCTATCCGATGAAGCTACTAATAAATTACAAGTTGGGTATTCCCATTTTGACGATTTTAGAAACCCTTTTTCCAAGCCAGCTCCTGTAATCACAATACAGGATGGTAACGGTTCCAATTATATTATTGCAGGACATGAGCCGTTCTCCATCAATAATCAATTGGATCAACAAGTATTTCAGTTGACCAATAACCTAAGCTTTTTTAAAGGTAACCATACCTATACCGTTGGATTTTCCTTTGAAAAATTTGAATTCAAAAACTCTTTCAACCTTACCAATTACGAATCTTTTAATTTTGGGATTTTTCCTTATTATGGATTGTTTAATCCGTATCCAAGTGTTCAGGAATTTTTAGACAATGCACAAGCTGGTGGGGTAGTGGAAAAGTATTTAGCTGCTACACAGAACGAGTTTAGTACCAGCAATGCCGCTGGGGTAGGAGAGGATGGGGGCTGGAAATTGTCGGAACTCAATGTTGGGCAAATGGCATTTTACATACAAGATGAATGGAATGCTACTGAGAATTTTAAGCTTACCTATGGTATTAGGGCAGACAGACCCCTATATTTTAATACGTCCAAATTAATTCAGAAATTCATCAATACGGAAAATGGAGCCGTTAGGGATAATTCCGTTCCCTATTTCAACCCCAATACAGGCGATGAGGTTTTTTTAAACTCTACCACGATGCCGACCAATGAGTGGTTAATATCCCCTCGATTAGGATTTAATTGGGATGTGAAAGATGATAGATCTACCCAGTTTAGGGGTGGAACCGGGGTTTTTACCGGTAGGTTGCCCTTTGTTTGGTTGGGGAATCAGGTAAGCGGAGCTGATGATGGCTTTTTTCAAGTAGTGGATCCAGACTTTAAGTTTCCACAAGTTTGGCGGACTAATTTGGGATTGGATAAAAGATTTGGTATCGGTATTATCGGAACGCTTGATGTCTCCTATACCAAGGATATAAACGCTGCTCACGTTCAAAATTGGGGGCTTAGAAATCCTAGCGGAACCTTAAACGCTCCTGGCGACAATAGACCAGTGTATGCAGCGGCCGATAAGGAGAATAATGCCTATGTATTTACCAACTCGGATAAGGGTAGAATCTGGAATGTCGCATTAAAAGCGCAAAAAACCTTTTCTTCCGGATTTTATACCAGTTTGGCCTACAGTTACCTTAATGCAAAGGATGTAAATTCTATTGAAGCCGAGATTACCGGAGATGCCTTCGATTTTAATCCCAATCTAGGGAATGCGAATAAGGATGTATTGGCCTATTCAAAATATGGAGATACCCATCGCTTTATCGGCGTGGCGTCTAGGCAGTTCAAATATGGAGGGGAAACTTGGGCAACTACCCTCTCTACCTTTTTTGAATATGCACAAGGAGGTAGGTATAATTATACGTATGCCGGAAATATTAATGGGGATAGTTCTTCGCAAAACAATGACTTGCTATACATTCCAACCAGTTCCGAAGTGAACCTGATGCAGTTTTCCGGAGTAGGGCAGGCGGAGGCTTTTGAAGCCTATATACAACAGGACAATTATTTAAAGGATCACCGAGGGGAATATATGGAACGTTATGGGGCCCTTGCGCCATGGAGAGGTCGTTGGGATCTAAAATTATTGCAGGATTACAACTTTAAGGTGGCTGGGGATAAAACTAACACTATTCAGTTTAGTATAGATGTGCTCAATGTAGGAAACCTTATAAATTCCGATTGGGGAATAATTCAACAGCCCAATAACATTAGTCCGATAGGGGTAACAGTAGATCCAGGCACCAACACGCCAACCTATACTTTTGATAATACGGTTGTAAAAACCTATGGGTATGATGCCAGCTTGCTTTCTAGATGGCAGGCACAAGTAGGCTTGCGCTATATATTTTAATATTTAAATCCCCCTGCTATATAAGTGTTGTGCAGCTTTATTAAGAAATTTTTTATTTAAGGGTTAAAAGGCTGTGCAAATCGCGCAGCCTTCTTATTTTTGCAAATTATTAAGTGCTTCCTCTAATTTTGGGGAGACGGTATACAACAGCGGGATTAAAAGGTAACGCCCAATGTAAAATTGATGACAATGAAATACACAAGACTAACCAAGGAACAACTGGAGGAACTGAAACAAGAGTTTATAAATTTTTTGGCTACCCAATCCATTACTGGAACCGAATGGGAGAAGATAAAGAAGGAGAAACCTGAAGTAGCGGAAGAAGAATTGGATGTTTTTAGCGACCTTATCTGGGAAGGTGTATTGTCTAAAGTGCAGTTTCTTGAAAATGTATCTGCTCAAAACATGCATTTTTTTCACTTGCAGGAAAAGGAAATGAAGCTTATATCGGTAAAAGTGATGAATCCTGATATCGATTTAAGGACCAAAGAAGGCTTTGCATGGTTCAAGAAAAATTATCAATCCGATTTTGTGGATTATTTAACCGCTTCCAAAGCGTATTCGGAAGATAAAAATTTAGACAAGTTTAATTTAATAAAACAGGGAGCTGTGATTACCAAGGGTGAGCTATACCAATGGTTTGATGATTTAATAGGTTGATTTTGATTATATCCCCCTAGTTAAGCTTGCACTAACTTCTATATTTACAACAGAATTAAAAACAATGGCACAAAAACCATCTATACCTAAAGGAACAAGGGATTTTTCCCCATCCGAAGTCAATAAGAGAAATTATATTTTTGATTTGATCAAAAAGCATTTCCAAACCTTTGGTTTTCAACCTATAGAAACTCCCTCCTTTGAAAACTCGGAAACCCTAATGGGGAAATACGGCGATGAAGGAGACCGATTAATTTTTAAGATTCTCAATTCTGGGGATTTCTTGAATAAGGTTGGCGATGATTTATATGCTGGGAAGGACTCAAGTGCTATTACTTCAAAAATTTCCGAAAAGGCACTTCGCTATGATCTTACTGTGCCCTTTGCCCGTTATGTGGTAATGCACCAAAATGAGATCAGCTTTCCTTTTAAAAGATATCAGATCCAGCCCGTATGGCGGGCCGATAGGCCACAAAAAGGTAGGTTTCGTGAATTTTTCCAGTGCGATGCCGATGTAGTAGGGTCCAATTCGTTGTTGCAGGAGGTAGAACTGGTGCAGTTGTACGATGCGGTTTTTACGGATTTGAAGTTGGAAGGAGTAACCATAAAGCTGAACAATAGAAAGATATTAGCAGGAATCGCAGAGGTTATTGGGGAACGCGATAAATTGATTGATTTTACCGTTGCTTTGGATAAATTGGACAAAATTGGGATAGAGGGCGTTTCTAAGGAAATGCGAGAAAAAGGTATTTCCGATACGGCCATTGAAAAAGCGGCTCCCTTATTTTCACTTACAGGAACCAATTTGGAGCAGCTTGCAATTCTAGGTAATCTATTAAATGAATCAGAAGAGGGGAGTAAAGGGGTAGCAGAACTGACTTTTATTGTTGAAACATTGGAAGAATTAGGATTGCAATCTGCCAATTTAAAGATCGATGTTACCTTGGCAAGGGGTCTTAATTATTATACAGGGGCCATATTTGAAGTTGCCGCTCCTGAAGGGGTTAGTATGGGCTCTATCGGTGGCGGTGGTCGGTATGATGATCTTACCGGAATCTTTGGTCTTAAGGAGGTTAGTGGGGTAGGAATATCCTTCGGTTTGGACCGTATTTATTTGGTGCTGGAGGAACTGGAGCTTTTTCCAGAGGCAATTGACCAATCCTTACAAGTGCTCTGTGTTAATTTTGGGGAAAAGGAAGCATTGGCCTCCTTGAAACTTGTTAATCTTCTTAGGAAGGCTGGAATTAAAAGTGATCTTTATCCATCAAGTGCCAAAATGCAGAAACAAATGAAATATGCCAATAATAGGGAAGTTCCTTATGTGGTGTTAATCGGGGAGCAGGAATTGACCAATAATTCGTTTGTGGTCAAGGATATGGTCCAAGGAGGTCAGGAAACATATAACTTGGATAGGCCAGAGGAGTTTTTTAACAAGTTATAACCTCGTTTGTATAGCATTTAGAACAAAGTCATAGTATTCCATTTCGTAAGGAACGTATTTTCTGGAAATCACATTGCTTTCCAATTCCTTACGGAAGGTAGGAATAGAAATTAGGCCAAGGTCGTCTACTTCGCTTTCTTGCCTTTTAAGTGCTGAAAAGGGTACTTTCAATTCACTTAAAAAAGTATGGTGGAATTCGCAGTCCAATAAATCCTTGCGATGCAGGTAGCTGTATTTAAATACTCCTATTTTTTGTAATTCCTTTTCTAAGAGGTCAACTCCTATCTCCTCCTTTACTTCCCTGATGGCTGAATCCACTATATCCTCACCCGCGCCAATATGTCCGGCTACCGAAACATCCCAAAGTCCAGGGTGGGTGTCTTTATTTCTGGCTCGTTGTTGAATTAGCACCTCCGTATTTTTGGTATATAGCCATACATGGATACTAGGGTGAAATAACCCCTTTTTGTGAGCTTCGGATCTCATGGTCGTTTTACCGGTGTAATTACCTTGAGCATCCAATATGTCTATTAATTCATCCATATGATGTTATATTTCAGATGTTAGGAAGTTGGTTTTAAACTAAAAAATCCTCCCTTTTGGGGGAGGATTTAGAAAAAGACTATTCAAAATAGCTAAAGGTTTCCCCTTCTTTTATGTTTAATAAACATTCGTAAATCAATCGAATTACATTTTCAACATCATCTTTATGTACTGTTTCTACGGTGGTGTGCATATATCTTAGCGGTAGGGATATTAAAGCCGAAGCCACCCCGCCGTTACTATAGGCAAAGGCATCCGTGTCCGTGCCGGTATATCTTGAAGAGGCCATCCGTTGAAATGGAATCTTGTTGGCTTCAGCAGTCTCAATGATTCGTTCCCGAAGTTTGTTTTGTACCGCAGGGGCATAAGAAATCACAGGACCTGCACCAATTTCAGTATGGCCTTGTTTCTTTTTCTCGATCATGGGTGTTGTGGTGTCGTGACACACATCGGTTACAATGGCAATGTTAGGCTTAATGGTATGGGTAATCATTTCGGCACCTCGGAGTCCAATTTCCTCCTGTACGGAATTGGTAATATACAGTCCAAAAGGCAATACCTTTTTGTTTTCATGCAATAACCTTGCAACTTCTGCGATCATAAAACCACCGATTCGATTGTCTATTGCACGACAGACAAACTTATCTTCATTCAGAATGTGAAATTGGTCTGGATAGGTAATGACGCAACCTACATGTACTCCTAATTTCTCCACTTCGGCCTTGTCCTTGGCGCCCACGTCTATAAATATATTGTCCAATTTTGGAGGTTCCTCCTTAGAGCTGTCTCTGGTGTGGATGGCAGGCCATCCAAATACCCCTTTCACAATCCCTTTTTTGGTGTGAATGTTCACCCATTTGGAAGGTGCAATCTGATGGTCGCTACCACCGTTTCGGATTACATATATAAGTCCATTGTCTGTAATGTAGTTAACATACCAAGAAATCTCATCGGAATGCCCTTCAATAACTACCTTGTATTTTGCATCCGGATTTATCACTCCTACTGCGGTGCCATAGGTGTCGGTGATGAAAGTATCTACATAAGGTTTTATATAATCCATCCATAATTTCTGTCCTTCCCATTCATAGCCGGTGGGGGAAGCGTTATTTAGGTATTTTTCTAAAAAATCGGTCGATTTTTTGGTAAGAATCTTCTTTGTGCTCATTTACATGTATTTTAAATACAAACTTAACGATATTCACTTTTATTTAATAATAACCTGACAGCTTTATCGTTAATTTTGGCAAGGCTTTTGAGATTTTAGATACGATGAAACAAAAAATGTTAGTATTGTTATGTGTGTTGTTAGGGTTTATGGGGTTTTCCCAGGTTCCCGAAGAACCTTTAGATTCCCTTTCCCAACATTATATTATTATGGAGGGGGATTCTGTAATGCAAAGTTCAATAGCCTTAAATGAAGTATTTATATTCGGAAAGCTTAAATTCTCTTCCTATAATGATAAGCTGCGCTATTATATTTTGAGGCGTAAGACAATTAAGGTATACCCATATGCTAAATTGGCTGCAGAAAGGCTGGTGGAATTGAACGATAGTTTGGTGTACATTAAAAAGAATAGACATAAGAGAAAATTTACCCGCAATGTTCAAAAGTTTATCGAGGATGAGTTTTCTGAGGAATTAAAAAAGCTGACACGTACCGAAGGACAGATATTGGTAAAATTGATTTATAGGCAAACGGGGACGACCGCTTTTGATCTTGTAAAGGAATTGCGCAGTGGATGGCGCGCGTTCTGGTATAATACCACGGCGAAAATGTTCAGTATAAGTATAAAGGAAGAGTTTCATCCAGATGCAATTCATGAGGATTATTTAATAGAGGATATTTTGCAACGAGCTTTTGCCGATTTCAGTTTGGAAAGACAGCCCTCTGTGCTGGAGTTTGATTATGCCACCCTGAGTAATATTTGGAAAGACAAGGCTCAAACTAAGGAGTAGTAGGGAATAGATTTTATGAATACATTGTATTGGGGTATTCTTGCAGGATTGGGTTTGCAAGGGGTATTTTGATCTAGAAATCATTTCATTTTGTAAATTAATCAAAAAGTGTTATCTTGTTCTTCCTTTTTCGATCAGGCAAAAACCTGTTTTACAGTCTTTTGTGTTGTGGTATTAAAAAAAGGCAAAAAACTTATTAAAAAAGCTTGTGGGATTTAAAAAGGGGTGGTAGATTTGCACCCCGCAAACGAAGCGAAAGTGAGTGAGCGGCAGGTGAGCAGATCACCACGTTATTTGAAATTCCTGATTCGAAGTTGCCGAGTAAAAAAAGAAATTAATTTTTCTCAAAAAAAAGCTTGTCAATTTAAAAAAGGGTTGTACATTTGCAGCCGCTTACGGAAACGGAGTGAAGGAAAATAAAGAGATTAAAAGTTCTTGGACATATTGTAAAGACAGCGTATCATGATCTGGCGACAGATTGTGATACAGAAAAGAAAACCGAAAATACGGGCCGGGCATTCTACTCCTGATGGTTGATCGAAGTAATTTAAGAATCAACGATGAAGAGTTTGATCCTGGCTCAGGATGAACGCTAGCGGCAGGCCTAACACATGCAAGTCGAGGGGTAACAGGGAGCTTGCTCCGCTGACGACCGGCGCACGGGTGAGTAACGCGTATAGAATCTGCCCTTCACTGGGGAATAGCCCGAAGAAATTTGGATTAATGCCCCATGGTCCCTTAGTATGGCATCATATTAAGGGTAAAGATCACGGTGGAGGATGACTATGCGTCCCATTAGTTAGTTGGTAGGGTAACGGCCTACCAAGACTGCGATGGGTAGGGGCCCTGAGAGGGGGATCCCCCACACTGGTACTGAGACACGGACCAGACTCCTACGGGAGGCAGCAGTGAGGAATATTGGACAATGGGCGAGAGCCTGATCCAGCCATGCCGCGTGCAGGAAGACGGTCCTATGGATTGTAAACTGCTTTTGTACGGGAAGAACAAGGGGCACGAGTGCCCCTCTGACGGTACCGTAAGAATAAGGATCGGCTAACTCCGTGCCAGCAGCCGCGGTAATACGGAGGATCCAAGCGTTATCCGGAATCATTGGGTTTAAAGGGTCCGTAGGCGGGCCATTAAGTCAGGGGTGAAAGTCTGCAGCTCAACTGTAGAATTGCCCTTGATACTGGTGGTCTTGAGTTATAGTGAAGTAACTAGAATATGTGGTGTAGCGGTGAAATGCATAGATATCACATAGAATACCGATTGCGAAGGCAGGTTACTAACTATATACTGACGCTGATGGACGAAAGCGTGGGGAGCGAACAGGATTAGATACCCTGGTAGTCCACGCCGTAAACGATGGATACTAGCTGTCCGGCAGCAATGCTGGGTGGCCAAGCGAAAGTGATAAGTATCCCACCTGGGGAGTACGTCCGCAAGGATGAAACTCAAAGGAATTGACGGGGGCCCGCACAAGCGGTGGAGCATGTGGTTTAATTCGATGATACGCGAGGAACCTTACCAGGGCTTAAATGTGGTCTGACAGCTTTAGAGATAGAGTTTCCTTCGGGCAGATCACAAGGTGCTGCATGGTTGTCGTCAGCTCGTGCCGTGAGGTGTCAGGTTAAGTCCTATAACGAGCGCAACCCCTGCCGTTAGTTGCCAGCATGTAATGATGGGGACTCTAACGGGACTGCCGGTGCAAACCGCGAGGAAGGTGGGGATGACGTCAAATCATCACGGCCCTTACGTCCTGGGCCACACACGTGCTACAATGGCCGGTACAGAGAGCAGCCATGCCGCAAGGCAGAGCGAATCTATAAAACCGGTCACAGTTCGGATCGGGGTCTGCAACTCGACCCCGTGAAGCTGGAATCGCTAGTAATCGGATATCAGCCATGATCCGGTGAATACGTTCCCGGGCCTTGTACACACCGCCCGTCAAGCCATGGAAGCTGGGAGTGCCTGAAGTCCGTCACCGTAAGGAGCGGCCTAGGGCAAGATCGGTAACTAGGGCTAAGTCGTAACAAGGTAGCCGTACCGGAAGGTGCGGCTGGAACACCTCCTTTCTAGAGTATTTGCCATTGGGAGTAGGGCGCAAGCGCCCGTTTATTCGGTTTTCTGTTTTTACATATACTAATATAGTGAGTCTCATAGCTCAGCTGGTTAGAGCGCTACACTGATAATGTAGAGGTCGGCAGTTCGAGTCTGCCTGAGACTACAAATTACAACGTAGGCGAGGTGCGGACAAGAAGTTCATGCTGCTGTAAGCAGTAAGTCTGCCTGAGACTACAAATTACAACGTAGGCGAGGTGCGGACAAGAAGTTCATGCTGCTGTAAGCAGTAAGTCTGCCTGAGACTACAAATTACAATTTTGTTCTTCGGGACACACGTTCATTGATTGAAAGTATTGAATTAGGAAATTCTAGAAGTTGGGAAACCTGACGACTGTAAAGTGGCATCTGCCGACTTATAGAACACGGGGGATTAGCTCAGCTGGCTAGAGCGCCTGCCTTGCACGCAGGAGGTCATCGGTTCGACTCCGATATTCTCCACCAAAACGCCAAAGGTGCAAACCTATGGCAGAGAACGGCAAGTTCTTGGTCTTTTTTTTTAGACCATGGGCGAACTGTTGGAAAGTTCATTGACATATTGGGACAGGGTGCGCAACAGATTCAGGTCTTTGCGTACACTGAAAAAGAAACACAAAAGTAAAGTAAAGTACAAGTACAAGAGTGTCCCCTAAGGCAGCCGCCAAGGGGGGCGTATAATATAAAAGGTCTGGCGACAAGCTAGATAAGGGCGTATGGGGAATGCCTAGGCTCTCAGAGGCGATGAAGGACGCGATAAGCTGCGAAAAGCTGCGGGGATCGGCACACACGATATGATCCGCAGGTATCCGAATGGGGCAACCCACCATATTGAAGATATGGTACTCCGCAAGGAGGGCAAACCCGGTGAACTGAAACATCTAAGTAGCCGGAGGAGAAGAAAACAAAAGTGATTCCGTAAGTAGTGGCGAGCGAAAGCGGATTAGTCCAAACCGATGTTGTTCCGGCAATATCGGGGTTGTAGGACCGCGACATTTAATGTGTAATGAATCAGAATCCTTTGGAAAGAGGAACCATAGAGGGTGATAGTCCCGTAAGAGCAAAGAGCATAATTGATAGCGGTATCCTGAGTAGCGCGGGGCACGTGAAACCCTGTGTGAATCCGGCGGGACCATCCGCCAAGACTAAATACTCCTGAGAGACCGATAGTGAACCAGTACCGTGAGGGAAAGGTGAAAAGAACCCTGAACAAGGGAGTGAAAAAGATCCTGAAACCATACGCCTACAAGCGGTCGGAGCCCCTTCGTGGGGTGACGGCGTGCCTTTTGCATAATGAGCCTACGAGTTACTTTTACTGGCAAGGTTAAGCACTTCAGGTGCGGATCCGTAGCGAAAGCGAGTCTGAATAGGGCGCCATAGTCAGTAGTAGTAGACGCGAAACCGTGTGATCTACCCATGGGCAGGTTGAAGCAGTGGTAACACACTGTGGAGGACCGAACCCGTTGACGTTGAAAAGTCTTGGGATGACCTGTGGGTAGGGGTGAAAGGCCAATCAAACTCGGAAATAGCTCGTACTCCCCGAAATGCATTTAGGTGCAGCGTATACATAGTTTTATAGAGGTAGAGCTACTGATTGGATGCGGGGGCTTCACCGCCTACCAATTCCTGACAAACTCCGAATGCTATAAAATGTTTGTGTGCAGTGAGGGCATGGGTGCTAAGGTCCATGTCCGAGAGGGAAAGAACCCAGATCACCAGCTAAGGTCCCCAAGTATATACTAAGTTGATATAACGCGGTGGAACTGCATTGACAGCCAGGATGTTGGCTTGGAAGCAGCCATTCATTTAAAGAGTGCGTAACAGCTCACTGGTCGAGCGGTTCCGCATGGATAATAATCGGGCATAAGTATATCACCGAAGCTGTGACTTCCATTAATTTGGAGGGGTAGGGGAGCATTCCAGGGGTGTTGAAGCGGATCTGTAAGGCTCCGTGGAACGCCTGGAAACGAAAATGTAGGCATAAGTAACGATAATGCGGGCGAGAAACCCGCACGCCGAAAGACCAAGGTTTCCCCAGCTATGCTAATCAGCTGGGGGTCAGTCGGGACCTAACGCGAACCCGAAGGGGGTAGTGGATGGACAACAGATTAATATTTCTGTACCTGCTCACATTAAAAGTGACGGGGATGTGGCGTTGGTGCGTACTGACGGAATAGTACGTTGAAGGGAGCGGTAACGCCCCGATAGTACACCGAGGCTTCGGCCAAGGTGATAATCCAGCTTAACATCCTCCGAGAAAACCAAGTGAAGCAGCCCGTACCGCAAACCGACACAGGTGGTTGGGATGAGTATTCTAAGGCGCTCGAGAGATTCATGGCTAAGGAACTAGGCAAAATAGACGCGTAACTTCGGGAGAAGCGTCGCCCCCCTCCGGGGGGGCCGCAGTGAAAGAGTCCAGGCGACTGTTTATCAAAAACACAGGGCTCTGCAAAATCGAAAGATGAAGTATAGGGCCTGACACCTGCCCGGTGCTGGAAGGTTAAGAGGAGATGTCATTCCTTCGGGGAGAAGCATTGAATTGAAGCCCCAGTAAACGGCGGCCGTAACTATAACGGTCCTAAGGTAGCGAAATTCCTTGTCGGGTAAGTTCCGACCTGCACGAATGGTGCAACGATCTGGACACTGTCTCGGCCATGAGCTCGGTGAAATTGTAGTATCGGTGAAGATGCCGGTTACCCGCAGTGGGACGAAAAGACCCCGTGCACCTTTACTATAGCTTCGTATTGACCTTGGGCAACCAATGTGTAGGATAGCTGGGAGACTTTGAAGCTGCGCCGCTAGGCGTGGTGGAGTCATTGTTGAAATACCAGCCTTTGTTTGTCCGGGGCCTAACTCCCTTATGGGAGGACAATGCGTGGTGGGTAGTTTGACTGGGGTGGTCGCCTCCAAAAGAGTAACGGAGGCTTCTAAAGGTGCCCTCAATACGGTTGGCAATCGTGTGCAGAGTGCAATGGCACAAGGGCGCTTGACTGAGAGACATACAGGTCGATCAGGTACGAAAGTAGAGCATAGTGATCCGGTGGTTCCGCATGGAAGGGCCATCGCTCAAAGGATAAAAGGTACGCCGGGGATAACAGGCTGATCTCCCCCAAGAGCTCATATCGACGGGGGGGTTTGGCACCTCGATGTCGGCTCGTCACATCCTGGGGCTGGAGAAGGTCCCAAGGGTTGGGCTGTTCGCCCATTAAAGTGGCACGCGAGCTGGGTTCAGAACGTCGTGAGACAGTTCGGTCTCTATCTACTGTGGGCGTTAGAAATTTGAGTGGACCTGACCCTAGTACGAGAGGACCGGGTCGGACTGACCGCTGGTGCACCAGTTGTTCCGCCAGGAGCATCGCTGGGTAGCTATGTCGGGATGGGATAAGCGCTGAAAGCATATAAGCGCGAAACCCGCCACAAGATGAGATTTCTTTAAAGGGCCGTGGGAGATGACCACGTTGATAGGCCATAGGTAGAAGTGCAGCAATGTACGTAGCCGAGTGGTACTAATTGCCCGTTGGCTTGCGCAAACGTCGCCCCGTGGGAAACTGCGGGGCGCAACAAACCTTTTTTTTTCAAGAACAAGTACCTTACCTTATATTTGCCGTTTCCAGTGTCATCCTGTCCCTTTAATATGTCAACGATATTGCGCCCTAGTGGCGCGGTGAACACCTCCCGTAATAGCGGGTTGTGCTAACCAACGATTTAAGGTGGCCATGGCGACGGGGCCCACCCCTTACCATTCCGAACAGGGAAGTTAAGCCCGTCTGCGCCGATGGTACTGCTACACTAAGTGGGAGAGTAGGCCGCTGCCTTTTTTTAAGAGTCCCTTCATGATTTCATGGAGGGACTTTTTTTGTTTTATAATTCTTATAATGGCACGCCCTTGGCGTGATCAGGGATCAAGCAATATTTTTGGGGAGTGCCATAAATTAGGCATATAATTTAGTTAGTCTAAACAAGAAAAACCTAACATCTCTTACCCCTCTGAACATTGCCCTGATCTCGGATCAAGCAATATTTTTGGGGAGTGCCATAAATTAGGCATATAATTTAGTTAGTCTAAACAAGAAAAACCTAACATCTCTTACCCCTCTGAACATTGCCCTGAACTCTTTAATTTTTGCATTAAAAGATTCCGCAGAAGCATTGGTACTCCTATTATTAAAATAGTTCAAAATCGGTTTGTAATGCATTTGTATAGACCTTGCTATGGTATTGAACGACTTAAAGTTTGAGTTTTCTACTTCGTTATACCAATGTGCCAATTTTAGTCTTGCTACATCCTTGTTCGTATTGTTTTCATAGATAAAGCATAATGCTTGGGCCAACTTATAAGCTTTTTCAATACTTGGGTATAGTTGAAATAATACTTCCGCTCTTTCTATTTGTCCCACAGTCCATTTGGTCTTTGATTTAAATAACAGATATCGACTTCTGGCCAGCAACTGTCTATGGGTATCTCCGTTAGTGAGAAGTTCTGGTCTATATGTTTTTTCTGTTTTCCGAGCTTCCTCAATGGCTTTGTTTTCCACTTCTATAACTTCCCATCTTAATCGGATACGTTCTTCCTGGACGGCTTCTGAGGCTAGTTTTTGGACATGAAATCTAGGATCAAGCAATATTTTTGGGGAGTGCCATAAATTAGGCATATAATTTAGTTAGTCTAAACAAGAAAAACCTAACATCTCTTACCCCTCTGAACATTGCCCTGAACTCTTTAATTTTTGCATTAAAAGATTCCGCAGAAGCATTGGTACTCCTATTATTAAAATAGTTCAAAATCGGTTTGTAATGCATTTGTATAGACCTTGCTATGGTATTGAACGACTTAAAGTTTGAGTTTTCTACTTCGTTATACCAATGTGCCAATTTT
Organism: Arenibacter antarcticus; assembly: GCF_041320605.1. Lineage (NCBI taxonomy): Bacteria > Pseudomonadati > Bacteroidota > Flavobacteriia > Flavobacteriales > Flavobacteriaceae > Arenibacter > Arenibacter antarcticus. Next base: position 19,352 of record NZ_CP166679.1, on the reverse strand, counting down.
AGTCTTGCTACATCCTTGTTCGTATTGTTTTCATAGATAAAGCATAATGCTTGGGCCAACTTATAAGCTTTTTCAATACTTGGGTATAGTTGAAATAATACTTCCGCTCTTTCTATTTGTCCCACAGTCCATTTGGTCTTTGATTTAAATAACAGATATCGACTTCTGGCCAGCAACTGTCTATGGGTATCTCCGTTAGTGAGAAGTTCTGGTCTATATGTTTTTTCTGTTTTCCGAGCTTCCTCAATGGCTTTGTTTTCCACTTCTATAACTTCCCATCTTAATCGGATACGTTCTTCCTGGACGGCTTCTGAGGCTAGTTTTTGGACATGAAATCTATCGGTCACGATTTCTGTTTTAGGAAAACATTTTTTAGCGATCAAATTCATATTTCCGGCCATATCGACAGTAACTTCTTTGACCATATTTCGTCTTTCCACAGGGATTTTATCAAGTACATTGATGACGTCATCCGCTTTAGTTCCCTTGATAATGGCCACTATACAACCTTTCTTTCCGTTAGCTCCTTTATTGGTTAAAATCGTATAGAGTTCACCGTTGGACAAAGAGGTTTCATCCAAACTTAAATAGTAACCTAAATTTTTTCCAAAGAGCAACCAATCTTGTGAATGTTTCTTTTGTGGCCAATCCTTGAAGTCGCTAAGATGGTTTTTGTAGTGATACTGTAGGGTTTTGCCATTAATTTTATAATAGTCGCCAAACCGTTTAGCGCTTACGGCATGGGTGTCAAGCGATACCTTTTAAAAAAGAGGCAAACTCGCTGGTTATCCGAGTGCCTTTAGCTATTAAATTCCAATCTCTTTTTATGATCTTTCCCGTATCCATAAGAGTCCAGCGCCTACGCTTTATATGGAGCAGTACCGATTTACCTCTTAAGGGGAAGTCCTCAACTGTTACCTCTGGCAGGAAGCCTTTGGACTGGGCTATTTCTGATTGGTGCTCTTTGGGGAGCACGTTCTTTTCTTCTAAGTAAAAATGAATCTTACCTTCTGATGATTTATGGCCTACAATTTCAAAGTAATCCAATACGCCTTCTGGCAACAAATACCGCACTAATTCTATATCCAAGATCTAATCTCTTTGTTGTCAAAGATAAAGATTCTCCCCAAGTTTTACGTTTGACCCGTAACGGATCAAGCAATATTTTTGGGGAGTGCCATAAATTAGGCATATAATTTAGTTAGTCTAAACAAGAAAAACCTAACATCTCTTACCCCTCTGAACATTGCCCTGAACTCTTTAATTTTTGCATTAAAAGATTCCGCAGAAGCATTGGTGCTCCTGTTATTAAAATAGTTCAAAATTGGTTGGTAATGCATTTGTATAGACTTTGATATGGTATTGAACGACTTAAAGTTTGAGTTTTCTACTTCGTTATACCAATGTGCCAATTTTAGTCTTGCTACATCCTTGTTCGTATTGTTTTCATAGATAAAGCATAATGCTTGGGCCAACTTATAAGCTTTTTCAATACTTGGGTATAGTTGAAATAATACTTCCGCTCTTTCTATTTGTCCCACAGTCCATTTGGTCTTTGATTTAAATAACAGATATCGACTTCTGGCCAGCAACTGTCTATGGGTATCTCCGTTAGTGAGAAGTTCTGGTCTATATGTTTTTTCTGTTTTCCGAGCTTCCTCAATGGCTTTGTTTTCCACTTCTATAACTTCCCATCTTAATCGGATACGTTCTTCTTGGACGGCTTCTGAGGCTAGTTTTTGAACATGAAATCTAGGTTACGCAACCATAAAAAAAATGTGAGGTGTTCAAAAGTAATATATTCCAATTAACTACTGCTGGAAGGGGGAATCACGACTTTTGTAGGAGTGCATTTTATGAAATGCTATAACAATAAGCCTGCTACTTCCATCCAATTGTCTACGCGTTCATAACCTGTAGTATGAATGTTGTGTGGGGAACTGAACAAAATTTTTCTTCCATTAAAGGATTCCAAATTATAACTACGGTCGTCAATAAGAATATCACCCTTAAGGATATGTTTGTGGCCGCAGAGGATTCTATTTTTCCAATGGATAAAAGGAAAGTGTTCATCTAACCAATCGCTTTTTTCTCTCAAGGAATTGGGAAATTCCATAGCAGCTGATGCTACATAGAGATCATATTTTTCTGATAATTCCTTTATAATTTTTTGGCTATCCTCAATTGGCTTCAGTGCTCTAAAAAAACCTTCCGTTCTTGCATGGTTTTTCACACCAAGTTGGTGGTCTTCTGGAACGGACTGCCATACTTCCCGACCTAAACATGCATTTATATCAAGATCTGCGTTAAATTTTGCATTGTAAAGTTCTATATGCGCATTATAAGTGTCCGCAAAGACTTCATCCATATCCACAAATAATGTCATCATCCCAAATATTTTAATTACGAAAATAATACTTTTACCGCTAAGGAGGCAACTATAACTGGATTAGGTGTTTTTTTATTCGGTCGTATCCTTTTTATTGAACAAGGCATCCATAATGGTCTTAATGGCATAGAAACCTAGGCTAATGGCTCCTATCGCCAAAATTAATCCTATTATTAGGACAGGCCAATACATTGGATGTCCTTCGTTTTTAAAAGCCTGATAAATAACTATCGGAGCAGTGAACATAAGGGCTATGGTGTAGGCTATAAACTTCACACCTTTCACTAAAAGTTCTTTATCGGTTCTCATAATTGTTATGTTTAATTTTTATTTCAATAGGATTGCTAATTATACTCTACCTACTTATTAATTGTAATTGTGCTTGAAAAGGTTTGGCACACGGCGAAATAACCCAATGCAAAATTATCATTATTTACTTTCGCATTATTCAAATTAACAGGGCTGGTGATGTTTATAATATTCCCTCTAACAGTAATCGCTGGAGTGCTAAAGGGACCTGTTACAGGACCACTTAGTTGTATCAATTGGTTCATATAATTAAAAAATATTTTATCGACCCCTAGCAGACTTATCTTAACTTCTTTTTGATTCTTTAAATCTTTATCATAAAAAAAAGAAAATTCAAATCGTTGGCCTTGATAAAATTCATCCTCTGTTACTAAATACTCCCCAAATGCAAAATCGAACAGATAAAAATCATTCCTAGTACCGTTATCGGTAAAACTTACCAGAACTTCGGTTTCATCCTCTCTGAAAAGAGTGCTTGTTCCTTGCTTTAATGAATCGATAGGCACTCCTGGGACAAATTTTGTATTTGCACGGTAGGTTTGATCCAAATGTTGAAGGGTGAGTTCTAAGTTTCCCTCAATGAGCTGTTCCGTTTCCCATTCCGTTTGGTACACTCCAGAACCCGGTTCTGTTTCTTCCAAATTAATAGATGTGTTATTATCTGTATTGCTAATACTAATTCCCTGTAATTGGGCAGGTTGAACGGAATCGAAAAAAGAACTACTGAGCCTTGCCTTGACGCTGACCAATGTTTTAGGTTGGAATATATCATTTATCCTGATTACGGCATCTATCACTAATCTAGGGTCTTCCGTTGGAAGCTCCACATCAATAACATCTTGGCATCCTATTATGGCGAATAATAAAATGAAAAATAATAATTTGCGCATTTCCTTAAAATTTAAAATTGTATGTTGCCGCGGGGACCATCCCAAAGATAGAGGTCCTTACCGCTTCGTTGACGCCAGAATCGCTATTTCTGCTAAAGCCTATAGACGCTGCATTTTTTCTGTTATATAGGTTGTAAATGCTAAACACCCATTCAGATTTTAGTTTTCTTCCCTTATTTTTCCTTGGAGTAAGTGTGGCTGAAATATCAATTCTGTGATAAGCCGGTAGTCTTTCCTTGTTCCTAGGTCCATAATATGGGATAATTAAATTTTGAAATTCATATTGTCCGATTGGATAATTGGTGGGTTGGCCAGTCTGATACACAAAATTACTATTAAAACTCCATTTTTCATTATGGTCATAGCTGGCATATGCCGAAAAATCATGGGTTTTATCATAGGGAGTATTGTACCATTTCCCAAAATTTATTCCATTTTCCATGAGAGTTCTTCCAGGAGTTCTTTGTTCCGACTTTGATAGCGTATAGGCCAGCCACCCTTGCCATTTACCAATATTTTTTCTCGCCAATATTTCTAGGCCGTATGCCTTTGCTTCCCCGTTTAATATAACCTGTTCTATGGCTTCATTGGCAATGAGATTAGCACCATCTATATAATCTATTCGATTTTGTGTTTTTTTATAAAATATTTCTGATTCCAATGAATATACCCCATTGTTTAAATTTTTAAAATAACCAAGGGCATACTGATCCAAGAGCTGAGGCTTAACAAATGGACCACTTGGCGTCCAGACATCTAAAGGAGTGGGGGAGCTGGTATTGGATATTAAATGTAAATACTGGGCCAATTTGGTATAACTGGCCTTTATTGAATTGTCTGGATTAAATGCAAAGGACATCGCCAAACGCGGTTCCCAATTGGTGAAATTGGCAAGTTGTGTACTACGCTTAGGATTTATAGCGGATATTGGATCTGATTTTTGGTAGATCTGAAGGAGCTCATTAAAACTTACAGGTTTATTGTCTGTGTAAACATTGAGTTCTTCTTGACCCAATCTAATAAAATTGCTAAGACGTAAGCCATATTGTAGGTTTAATTTTTCTGTAATCTCCTGCTCTATATCCACATATACCGAAAATTCATTGGCGTATTTTTGAATCAGTTGATCCTCTAGGATTCCGGAGGAAGGTCTATTGGGCTCAATCTTTCCCGGGTTAAATTGATAATAAATATTGTTTAGACCGTAATTTATCTGAAAACTGTTACTTAAATAGTGCTTAAAATCATATTTGAAATTAAAATTCTGTATTCCTGAATTCCATTTAAAACCAACAAAATCCAGTTCTAGTCCATAATAATAGTCGGAATAGATAAGGGAGAGGTTGGAAAAGAGTTTATCGGAAAATAAATGGTTCCATCTAAAATTCATTACCGTATTGCCATAGGTATTTATAAAACTCTCGCTAATATTAAAGACATCCCTTCCAAAATATCCTGATAAAAAAATGCTGTTCATTTCATTTATCCTATAGTTCAATTTTGTGTTAAGGTCATAGAAATATGCCGTATTGTCCACATCAAAAAGGGGAAGGAATAAATGGGCATACGATGTCCTACCACCAATAAGGAAGGCGGCCTGATCCTTGATTATGGGACCTTCTACCAACAACCTACTGGCAACTGCGCCGATACCACCATTTATCTTTAATGATTTGCTGTTACCTTCTTTTTGAAAAATCTCCAGGACTGAGGATACTCTGCCTCCGTATCTCGAGGGAATTCCACCTTTAAACAGTTTAACATCCTTAATGGCATCTGGGTTAAAGACGGAGAAGAAGCCAAAAAGATGTGATGAATTAAATATGATGGCCTCATCCAAGAGAATTAAATTTTGATCTACAGATCCCCCACGTACGTTAAAACCTGAAGAGCCTTCCCCCGCATTTGAAACACCAGGTAGCAATAAAATGGATTTGATGATATCTGCCTCACCAAGGATGACAGGAATTTTTTTGATGGTTTCTACCGATAGGGAATTAACACTCATCTGTGGCTTACGAATGTTTAATTTTTCCACATCATCAGTAACCACAACTTCTTCTAATTGCTCCGCGGCCTCTATTAATTGAAAGTTTATTAGCTTGTTCTCGGTGGAAAGGTTCACCATTTGGGTAATATCCTTAAAGCCTAAGTAACTGACCCTAATTTCATAATCTCCTTCTGGAAGGGTAATGGAATAAAAGCCATACTCATTAGTTATAACCCCTTTTCCGAGAGAAGTAATGGAAATGGTTACCCCGATCAAAGTTTCGTTGCTTAATGATTCAGATACTGTACCACTAAGTGTGTACCGGTTTTGGGAATAGACGTTTATGGAAAGTAGAAGGAAAATGAAAAGTGGAAATCCAATGCGTAACCTCATTAATTTTCTAGTCTTTTATAGTATACTGAGTTTAGTATCCAATGTTAAAGCTAAGCATTATTTAAAACAAAAGGACCTTTTCATAAGTTGAAAAGGTCCTTTATACCAGATTGTTATTGTCTTAAATACTTTCTAAGATCGTATTAAAAGTTTTACTGGGCCTCATTGCTTCTCCAATTAGTTTAGCGTCGGGCATATAATACCCTCCAATATCTACGGGAGAACCCTGGGCTTTATTTAATTGTTCCAGAATTTCAACCTCACTATTGGACAGTCTCTCTGCAATGGGAGTGAAAATTGATTTCAATGTTTCATCTTCACTTTGTTGGGCTAAAGCTTTAGCCCAATATAATGCTAGGTAAAAATGACTACCTCTATTGTCTAGTTCACCAACCTTTCTCGAAGGTGATTTGTCATTGATAAGGAACTGTTCCGTAGCGGAGTCCAGTGCATCCGCCAATATTTGTGCTTTAGGATTTTTGACATGTTCCCCTAAAAACTCTAAGGAGACTCCAAGAGCCAAAAATTCCCCCAATGAATCCCATCTTAAATGGCCTTCTGACAAAAACTGCTGAACATGCTTGGGAGCAGATCCACCTGCACCAGTTTCAAAAAGTCCGCCACCATTCATAAGAGGTACTATGGATAACATTTTAGCACTGGTTCCCACTTCTAGGATAGGAAATAAATCCGTTAAATAATCACGCAATACATTTCCAGTAACAGAGATGGTGTCCTTTCCTTCTTTTAATCTTTTTAGGGTATATAAGGTAGCATTTTCAGGAGACATTATCTGTATGTCAAGTCCTTCCGTGTTATGATCCTTTAAATAGGTATTTACCTTTTTTATTAATTCCACATCATGGGCGCGATTCTCATCCAACCAAAATATAGTAGGTATGTTTGTAGTTCTTGCTCTAGATACAGCTAATTTAACCCAGTCTTGGATAGGTGCATCCTTAACTTGACACATTCTCCAAATATCACCAGCTTCAACGTTATGTTTAATTAAGGTTTTGCCTGTATTTACATCAATTACGGATACCGTACCATTGAAGTTAATTTCGAAGGTCTTATCGTGAGAGCCATATTCTTCTGCCTTTTGGGCCATTAGTCCTACGTTGGGAACAGTTCCCATGGTAGTAGGGTCAAAAGCCCCGTTCTCTTTGCAAAAACTTATGGTGGCCGAGTATATAGTTGCGTAACTGCTGTCAGGAATAACAGCTAGGGTGTCTTGTGATTTCCCTTTGGAATTCCACATCTGCCCAGAGTTCCGTATCATAGCAGGCATAGATGCATCTATAATAACATCGCTGGGAACATGAAGGTTGCTAATACCCTTGTCCGAATTTACCATAGCCAAAGCCGGTCCATTTTGAATGGCCGTGGTGATGTCTTTTTCGATTTCCGTACGTTGTGCCTCCGGGAGAGTCTTAATTTTATTGAGTAAATTTTCCAAACCGTCATTGGCGTTGATTCCAAGGGAGGCAAAAGTTGTTGCGTGTTTCTTAAAAACATCTGCAAAAAACACCTTTACCGCATGACCAAATATAATGGGGTCTGAAACCTTCATCATTGTGGCCTTCATATGTAATGAAAATAACACGCCTTTGTCCTTAGCTTCTTTTATCTGTGCCTGAAGGAAGTTTAACAGTGCTTTTTTACTAAGTATTGTGGCATCTATGATCTCATTTTGCAAGAGATTGAGACCTTCTTTTAATATTGTTTTAGTACCATCTGACTTTGTGAGTACTACATTTACTGTGGTGGCTTCCTTTAGGGTTACCGACTTTTCATTGCATTGAAAATCGCCCTGATCCATTGTGGCAACTTGTGTTTTGGAGTCGGAACTCCAAGCTCCCATGGAATGAGGATTTTTTTTGGCATAATTTTTTATGGCCCTAGGAGCTCGTCTATCAGAATTGCCTTCCCTTAATACTGGATTAACAGCACTTCCTTTAATTTTGTCATACCTAGATTTGATATCTTTTTCCGCATCGTTTGAAGGCGAATCTGGATAGCTAGGTATATTGTAACCTTTAGCCTGTAATTCAGCGATAGCTTCATTCAACTGTGGAGTTGAGGCACTAATATTAGGGAGTTTTATAATATTGGTATCCGCTAACTTTACCAATTTCCCCAATTCTACCAAATCATCCGAAATCTGCTGATCCTTTTCCAAGTTTTCTGGAAATGTAGCAATGATCCTACTGGCAAGTGAGATGTCCATAAGGTTTATTTCTATTCCAGCTGTTTTTGTAAATGCCTTAACTATGGGAAGAAAGGATTGAGTTGCTAATGCGGGGGCTTCGTCTGTTTTGGTATAAAAAATCTTTGGCATTTGTTGTTTAATTTTTAGGTTTAAGCGGTGCAAATATACGATTTTAAAAATGCCAAATAAACTGCTATCCTTTATATTTGGAATAATCAGTGGATTAATGTGATGAGTATTGTGCGAAATAATGAATGGTTTGGGATTTATGGTAAAGAATATTGAATTATCAGAATTTTTTGAATAGGTCAATTCAATTTTAAAAGTGATACTTTTTGGAGTCGGAATCAATTTGTGATCCAGATCGTGTAGTGTCTGTGATGAAGAAGGTCGACTTTCAAGGAATTTTAAGTCCGTTTTAAATGTCTATGCGGGGCTTCCTATTGGAACCGCTAGGGAAAGAAATTAGGGTTTCTATTTTTTATCAGAAGCAGTGGTAGAGATAAGACTGCTAAAGCGATGTTCTCAAAAAATAAAAGCCATATCATTGTAGCATCTACCTTGATATGGCTTTCTAGAAACAGTTTGCAAACTTATTGTTCTGTATTTTTACAAAACGGCAACCATTGATTGCATTTGCGTCGCTGATTCAACGTTTGAAACACTATATCCTAAATCTTTCGATCTAGAAATAAATGTGTTTCTCCCAATGTTTAAATATTTGGTAATGTTAATGAACAACCTAGACGTTACATTAACAAAAGTCAACCATTTACAAATTTTCAATTTTGCCTAAGCTAGTCCGAAAATTTGATTTCAATTTGCAGTATTCCTAACCTTAAATTGAAATAAACATATGGATAAAGAACGTAAACTTTATATGGCTGGAATTCTTTAAAGACTTAATAACCATGTAATGAAAATACGGTTTTTATGTCTAAAAACCAAATATTTAGATCCTTTTTATGAAATATTTTATGAACATACTGCTAACTAAAGTTTTTAACAATTGTTCATAAAAAAAGCGTCCATATAGAATGGACGCTTTTTAGTATGGTGAAAAAAGATTTCGTTATTTACGAATTTCTTTAATTCTTGCTTTTTTACCGGTAAGTTCTCTAAAGTAGAAAATACGTGACCTACGCACTTTACCTCTTTTGTTAACTTCTACCTTTTGCAATGCAGGCATGTTGATCGGGAAGATACGCTCTACACCGATTATACCTGACATTTTACGAATAGTAAAAGTTTCGGTAGCACCAGAACCTCTGCGTTGAATTACAACACCTTTAAAGAACTGGGTTCTTGTTTTTTCCCCTTCCTTAATTTCATAGTACACTGTAATAGTGTCCCCTGCTGAAAATTCTGGGAAATCTTTCTTAGGAACAAATTCGTTTTCTACAAATTTTAATAAATCTTCCATGGTATTTTATTATGGTTTACTTAAGCCAACTTTCACGATTTTCGTCAGAGGTTGATTTATTGGAGTGCAAAAATAGTTGATTATTTATAATTCACAAGAGAATAAGTCAATTTTTATAGGAAATCCAGATAATGTTAGGCTCATATATTAATTTGTGAGGTATATAGGAAGCTATCAAGACTTTTTTAAGAAGAATAATTTTGGCTTGGTGTTATTATTGGTCCAATAGATCAGGCCTAAGTTTCTTGGTTCTATCGTAGGCTTGGTCTTCTCTCCATTTTTCTATTTTGGGAAAATTTCCACTTAGCAATATCTCTGGCACCGTACTGCCTTTATAATTTGAGGGCCTTGTGTAGACCGGAGGAGCAAGTAGATCGTCTTGAAAGGAGTCTGTAAGGGCCGAGGTCTCATTATTTAAAACACCTGGTATGAGCCGTATTATAGCATCACAAAGTACCGCAGCGCCCAATTCGCCCCCAGATAGGACATAATCACCAATAGATATTTCCTTGGTAATAAATAGGTCCCTAACACGTTGATCCACCCCTTTATAATGCCCACAGAGTATAATGACATTATTTAAAAGCGACAAGCCATTGGCTATTTTTTGGTTTAAAGTGGCCCCATCCGGGGTCATATAGATTACTTCATCGTAATCACGCTCCTTTTTTAGGGCAGATATACACTTGTCAATAGGCTCTATCATTAACACCATGCCTGCACCGCCACCAAACTGATAATCGTCTACTTGGTTATAACTTTTATCCGTATAGTCCCTTAAATTGTGAAGATGAACTTCTACAATATTTTTATCTATAGCCCTTTTTAAGATGGATGCTTCAAATGGACTTTTAAGGAGTTCGGGGACCACGGTAATAATATCTATTCGCATAACTAAAGGAAATTGCTATTATGGCTATTTATAATAGCGGTGCAAAAGTAATGAAAACAGTTGGAATCCTTTCATTTACCCAATATTTCCGTAAGTCCTTTATGATGGTTTTATTTTGGGATCTACGAATATGCACTTTAAGCTATTTAATTCTGTGCTTTTGACTAAAGATCCATTCAGGAATAAAGAGTGTATAATTAAATGTATGCTGTAGCTATGGTACACTCACTAACCAAAAAAAAAAGCTCCCTTGTGGGAGCTTAATGTTATTTGGATTTTTTGTATTTGTTAATTTCGTCTTGGAGTTGCCTACTGATTTTTTGTTCGCGTTCTAAGGCGCGTCTTCTATGGTCTTCATATTCCGTTTCTACTTCAGATAGCGACTGTTTGGCCTCTAAAGTAAGAATATTACTATTCCTGAATTTATAGATAAAGAACAATAGTAGTAGTAATAAACCACCAATTATAGTCCAAAGTATAATATTATAGGTGCTTTTGGCTACCAATATTCCTAAAAAAGCCATGCTGTCCTTTTCCTCTGTAACCGATGCAAGGTTGTTGGTGGTCTCTTCAAGCTTTTTATTGAGGGACTCTATAGTTTCCTCATGTCCTGCAATGGTTGTGTTGAGCTGTGTTGCCTTTTTATTGAATTCGTTGATTGAATCCAAGACGTTCTGCCTTAACTTGTCCAGGTTTGACTCTTTGACAACTTCATATCTAATGCCTTCCGCCCTATAATTCCCAGATTTTACAGATACATATTCAAACTGGTCACTAATAGGACCATTGTCCAGGGAAAGAGGCTCTTCTTCCTCAATTTCCTGAGCAATAGTAAAGTTAAATGACAATAGAGCCATTACAATAAATAGTATTTTGAAAAACTTCATTTATGTAATTCTTATTGTTAATAATGAACTAGAAATGGCTAAATTACTTTAATATTCCCAATTAATGAAAAAAATAGGAGACAACATGAGTTACAATCCTAAAAAGCATCAGGTTCCCATCCGTTTTTTGTAATTCTCTGTCTACAATAGCAATATCGCCTTATTTTTACAGTATACTTCGCAAGTTGGGTAATCTGGTGAGAATACCTAAACTCATTGCCATGCCAGAATTAGAGCGTCAATTGTTCCCTTCAAGAAACTCTGGCAGAAGTGCTACGGTAATTATCTGGGAGCGATATTCCTGTGATATGTATATTTTTTAGCACTTCCTTTCTAGGCCAGTAGGCAAAAATTGATCACTAATTTTGTAATTAAAGCAGCTAATGCTACTGTATAATGAGCCGTTCTCTTTCTCCTTTATCGTTTAACATGGTAATGCTTGTTCGCCCGTATCTTGTAATTCGGCCAAACTTTGTCCTAGCATCTTGAATATTTTTTATGTCATCTTCTCCGAAGGAGATCAATACTTTGCCCTCCAAATCATAGGCCCTAAAGGTTTCTGGGACGCCAATGATTTTAACCCCTTTTTTGGTTCTAAAGGTTTTCATATCCTTTTCGGTTAAATTTTTTATTTCAAAGCCCAATATAGGAATGGTCATGGTTTGCCTCTCCTTTAGGGTTACCGGAACCTCCAATACTTCCTTTTCCCGCAATATGGAGACCATAAGTTCGTCCCCTGGTCTTTTAGAGGCAATATAGCCTATGAGGTCGGAATATTTGCGAATGTCAACATTGTCGACCTTTTTTATTATGTCGCCCTCCGCTAATTCGGCATCAAAGGCACCCGAATCCTCTTCTACTTGGGCAATGTAAACCCCGTCTATTTCGTTAATGCCTTTTTCTATGGCGTACGGACTGTTCATTGGAATGGTGCTGATTCCTAATATTCCTTTCTGAACATTGCCATACTCAATTATATCTTCCACAACCTTTTTAGCAATATTACTAGGTACTGCAAACGAATAGCCTACATAGGAACCTGTTTGTGAGGTGATAGCCGTATTTATACCAATTAGATCTCCGTTGGTATTCACTAGGGCCCCTCCACTGTTTCCAGGGTTGACCGCCGCATCAGTCTGGATGAAGGACTGGTCTAAACTGGCTAGGGCCCTTGCTTTGGCGCTTACAATACCAGCGGTTACCGTAGAGGTTAGGTTAAATGGATTTCCCACTGCTAATACCCATTCGCCAACCTTGGTTTCGTCTGAGTCGCCAAATGCCAAATAGGGGAGAATTCTTTCTGCATCGATCTTTATTAACGCAATATCCGAATTTGGGTCAGTGCCAATTATATTTGCATTATACGTCTTATTGTTGTTTAAGGTAACCTGCAGTTGCTCCGAATTGGCTATAACATGGTTGTTAGTCACAATGTACCCGTCTTGAGAAATAATTACACCAGATCCAGTACCTACCTGTGGCTTTTGATTGCCTCCATAACCATAGAAGAACTCTCTTAATGTTGAAGGACCTTGGCTTAAGGTTACGTTTTTTACGTGTACCACTGCATTAACCGTATTTTCCGCAGCAGTAGTGAAATCTACTTCATTGATGCCGGCTCCTCTGAAGGAGGTAGGGGAAAAACTAGTAGTGACTAAGTTATTTCCATTGTCCTGTGTGACTACAGCGTAATTTGGTGCCTCGAAAAAAAGTTTATAAGCACCTAAAGTTATGGCGCCTGCAAAAACAGAGACCAGTAATAAACTTCCAAATTTCTTCATAAAAACATTTTTTTGATTAACTCTAGTAAAATTAACATAATTACATTTGATTAATTTGTCTTTAACGACTTTTTAACTGCTAATTAAACCTTAATAAAATTATATCTTTGCGATATAAATTACATTATGCTATTAAATTTTTATAAGTACCAAGGAACAGGTAACGATTTTGTTATCATAGATAATAGAAATCAGGTTTTTCCTAAAGATAATAATGGGTTAGTCTCGTTCTTATGTGATAGGAAATTCGGGATAGGTGCAGATGGACTTATTTTATTGGAAGATGATGATGTCGCTGATTTTAAAATGGTTTACTATAATTCGGACGGAAACCAGAGCTCTATGTGCGGCAATGGAGGAAGGTGTATTGTAGCCTTTGCCAAACATTTGGGGTTGGTTGTAAGTGATGCCTCATTTGAAGCTGTGGATGGACATCATAAAGCAAGAATTGAAGCGGACGTGGTTAGTCTGCAAATGCAGGAAGTAACAGATATAAATGAGAAGTCTAATTCACTTTTCTTAAACACTGGATCTCCGCATCATGTTCAATTAGTGACTGATTTGAAAGATTTTGATGTGCGTAAGGAAGGTGAAAGGTTGCGATATGGAGTTTATGGACAGGAAGGAAGTAACATCAACTTTGTGGAGAATATTGATGAAAATTCTTTTTTGGTCCGAACCTATGAAAGGGGAGTGGAGGATGAGACCTTGTCCTGTGGGACAGGAGTAACGGCAGTAGCCTTGGCAATGCATCACTCTGGGCAGGCAAATAGCAATACCATTAAAATAACAACTCCAGGTGGTTTGTTGGAAGTGCGATTTACAAAGAATAAAAATAAGGAAGGTTATAACGAAATTTGGCTGACCGGTGCTGCTCAGCTTGTTTTTAAAGGTGAAATATATGTTGAAGCTTAAAGGGGAGCACATATTTCTTAGGGCATTGGAGCCCGAAGATTTGGATTTTCTTTACGAACTGGAGAACAATCCCGAGATTTGGGAGATTAGTGGAACCACTACGCCATATTCCAAACATATCCTAAGATACTATTTGGATAATGCCCATAAAGACATCTATGAGGTGAAACAATTACGACTATCTATCTGTAATTTGGAGGGTACATTAATCGGGTTGATAGATTTGTTCGATTTTGATCCCCAAAACCTAAGAGTGGGGATGGGCATAGTTGTGAGCGAGGTAGCTAATAGGAATCAAGGTATAGGGGCAGAGGCTATAGTTATATTGTGTAATTATGTTTTTTCCGTCCTGGGGCTTAGACAGGTCTATGCGAATGTGTTGGAAGGAAACGAAGCTAGTATTCATCTCTTCGCGAAGATGGGATTTGAAAAAGTGGGGATAAAAAAAGATTGGATCAGTACCGGTGGTAAATTTAAAAATGAAATTCTTTTTCAAAAGATAAACAAAGGGTAATGAAATTAAAGCGTGTTTTGTTAATAGTGGTGGGCATGGGCCTAATATTGGCTGCTGTCATCGCCTTTGTAGTATATGGAATTTTTTTCACTCCAAATACTAAGTTCCAAGCTCAAACAGCTTACGTCTACATACCTACAGATGCCAAATTTGAAACGGTGATGGGGCTTCTGGATCCACTTTTGGAAAATATGGATAAATTTGAATCTGCAGCCAATAGAAAAGGGTATAACGAACATGTGAAGTCGGGTAGATATGCTTTGGAAAAAGGCATGAACAATAATGCAATTATCAATTCTCTACGCAGTAGAAATATACCGGTAAAACTAGCCTTTAATAATCAGGAAACCTTGGCAGACCTAGCAGGAAGGGTGTCTTTACAGATAGAGGCCGATAGTTTAAGTCTGTTGAATTCTTTTCAAGACAGTGCGTTTTTAACGGACAACGGTTTTAATGAGGATACAGCGCTTTCCATGTATGTGCCTAATAGTTATGAGTTCTTTTGGAATACCTCTGCGGAGGGGTTTCGAGAAAGGATGTCGAAGGAATACAATAGGTTCTGGAACGAAAAGCGTTTGGGTAAGGCTAAAAAGATGGGGCTAACACCGAAAGAGGTGAATACCTTAGCTTCTATAGTGCATAAGGAGACGGCTAAAGTGGATGAACGACCAAGAGTGGCAGGGGTTTATCTTAATAGGTTGAGAACGGGGATGCTGCTGCAGGCAGATCCTACCGTAATATATGCTATAAAAAAACATACAGGGAATTTTGATACTGTAATTAAAAGGGTGTTGTACAAGGATCTGGAATTGGATTCGCCCTACAACACCTATAAGAAATCAGGCTTGCCGCCAGGCCCTATTGCTATGCCCGATATAACGGCTATTGATGCCGTGCTGAATTCGGAGAAACACGATTATTATTACTTTGTGGCAAACGTAGAAAATTTTGGTTATCACAAATTTGCCAAGACCTTGGCGCAGCATAACCGTAATAAAGTACAGTATATCCGATGGATAAATGCTCAGAAAATTAATAGATAAGTCGCTAGACCCGATTTGCTGACCATTTATCCATTATTTATACGTATATGTATAAAGTAACGTTAAAAACGACTTTGTTATAAAAAACGGCTTTATATTTGTAGCTTGAAATTTAAGCAAACACATTTTGTGTTATAAGTCTTAAGAAAACAAATATATGAGAAAGTGGACAATATTTTTGTTCCCCGTTATCATCGTTTTTATTCTATTGAGTTTTGGGTTTAAGCCGGTAAAAGTGTCGGTTCCAGAGGCTTTAAGAGTAAACGGACCTACCAAAGTTTTGTTTCCCAATCACAAAACCATTCTAATTAAGACAAGGACATTGACCGCACCACCCTTTTTAGGCACCTCCTACAACGGATTTAAGGAAGCTTTGGCCTTTAAAGAATCGCAAGGAAATTATTTTACCACCAATGCTTTTGGCTACCTAGGCAAATACCAATTCGGTATCGGTACCTTGGAATTGTTAGGTGTTTATAATGCTACTCGCTTTCTAAACGACCCTATTTTACAAGAAAAAGTATTTCAAACCAATTTATCCAGAAATAAATGGATTTTAAGGAGGGATATTAAACGTTTTGTAGGTAAGGAAATCAACGGACAGGAAATTACTGAATCTGGTATTCTAGCCGCTGCCCATTTAGCGGGAGCAGGGAATGTAAAAAAATACCTTCGTTCTTATGGTAAGGAAAATGTAAATGATAATTATGGATCTACAGTGTCCTATTATATCAAGAAATTCTCTGGATATGATATCTCACATGTAGCGCCCATCAGAAATCCTAGGATTCAGAAAATTTAGTAAAATGAGGAAGCCTCGACCATTGTGTCGGGGTTTTTTTTGTTTTTAATTTTAGGTAGCTCAGCGCTAATACTAGTTCTTCTCTAGCCGATTTAACCTTGAATTATAAAAATAGTGGGTCTTTTGTGAAGGTCCAAATTGGCGCCTTTCCATTCTTCCACCATCTTTGTTGCAATAAATTCTGTAGTCAGAGTAATATCGCAGGCAATGCAAACCTGAGTGCGTGGGGAAAGGGTCTTTATAATTTCCGCCAGTAGCTTATTGTTTCTATAGGGTGTTTCTATGAAAATTTGGGACTGATCGTGTTCCTTGGATAGCCTTTCAAATTTCTTTAGACTTGCTTTTCGCTCCCCAGCTTCAATAGGCAAATAACCGTTAAAGGCAAAGCTTTGACCATTGAGTCCACTGGCCATTAAAGCGAGTAGGATGGAGGATGGTCCTACCAAAGGGACAACCTGAATACCTTTTTTATGTGCAATATGTACTAGGTCTGCGCCGGGATCGGCAATTCCAGGGCAACCGGCCTCCGATATAATACCAACGTTATAACCCTCCAAACAAGGGTCTAAAAATGTAGGTAGCAATTCAGGCTCTGTATATTTATTAAGTAAGCTGATGTGTAGGCCCGGCTGAGATTTCTTGGAACTAATTTTTTTTATAAAGTGACGGGCAGTTTTTTCATTCTCCACCACGTAGTGATCTATTTGCTCAATGGTACTTTTGACAGATATAGGTAATACTTCCAAAGGGGCATTGTCTCCTAGGGTTGTTGGAATTAAAAATAATTTGCCTTGGATGTTGTTCTTAATTGCCATTTAGCCGGAGTATTTTTTGTTTAATTCCTGTGCCAATTGCTCGCAGGCGGAATCCAATAATTGATAGACCTTTTCAAATCCTTGATCACCGCCATAATATGGATCTGGGACCTCATGGTCTGACGTGGACATTTGGTGTAACATTAATTTCACCTTCTGTTGTTCCTTCCCGTTTTTGGCTAAGGCAATGATATTGGTATAGTTTTCCTTGTCCATAGCGAATATATGGTCAAATTCCTCGAAGTCCATGGGGGTAAACTGTCTACAGCGCTGCGTACTTATGTCAATGCCATGCTTTTTGGCTACTGCAATAGATCGTGGGTCTGGCTGTTTTCCTATATGGTAACTTGCGGTGCCGGCTGAGTCGACAAAAACTTGGTCTTTGTCAACTTTTTGTTTTAGAATGCCTTCGGCTAAGGGGGATCTGCATATATTCCCCAAACATACCATAAGTATTTTGGTTTTCATGGGGCAGTGGGTTTTATGAAAACTTCTTGGTTAAATCTTCTATATATTTTCTAAATTGTTTGTCTGTTTCCGCAAGGTTGTCTACGGTCTTACAGGCGTGGAGTACTGTAGCGTGGTCCCTTTTGCCAATTTGTGACCCAATACTGGCCAAGGAGGCCTTGGTAAATTTCTTTGCAAAGAACATGGCTAACTGCCTTGCCTGTACAATATGTCGTTTTCTAGTTTTAGATTGCAGGGTGGCTACGTCCATTTCAAAGTAATCTGATACTACTTTTTGGATATAGTCTATGGAAACTTCTCGTTTTGTGTTCTTAACAAACTTCTCTACTACCAGCTGAGCCAATTCTAATGTAACTTCTTTTTTGTTGAACGAAGACTGGGCAATTAAGGAGATTATAGCTCCTTCTAGCTCTCTAATATTGGTTTTAATATGCTTAGCAACATAATCTATTATGTCTTCAGGCATTTCCACACCATCTCTGTACAATTTATTTTTAAGTATGGATATTCTGGTCTCGTAATCCGGAGTCTGTAATTCTGCAGATAAGCCCCATTTAAAACGGGATAATAATCGTTGTTCAATATCTTGCATATCAACCGGAGCCTTATCGGAAGTAAGGATAACTTGCTTCCCATTCTGGTGCAAATGGTTGAATATATGGAAGAAAACATCCTGAGTTCCAGATTTCCCAGATAAAAACTGAACGTCATCAATAATAAGAACATCTATTAACTGGTAAAAGTGAATAAAATCGTTCCTTGTATTTTTCTTGACGGACTCTATATACTGTTGGGTAAACTTTTCTGCTGAAATGTAGAGAACGGTTCTTTCTGGATACTTATCCTTGATTTCTACTCCAATGGCATGTGCCAAATGTGTTTTACCTAAACCTACTCCTCCAAAGATCAATAGTGGGTTGAAAGATGTGCCTCCTGGCTTATTCGCAACTGCCATCCCAGCTGATCTTGCTAACCTGTTCGCATCGCCTTCAAGGAAATTATCAAAATTGTAATTAGGATTAAGTTGTGACTCAATCTTTATATTTCTGATTCCCGGAATTACAAATGGATTTTTTAACTCTGGGTTTTTGGATTTTATAGCAACGTCTAATTCTTGGGGTTCTACATTGGACCTATTGGAACTCGGGATTTTCTCAGTAAATGGCTCTCGGTTGCCATAGGTGTTCTCCATTTTAATAATGTAGACTAATTTTGCGGTCTCTCCCAATTCTTTGGTAAGCGCTACTTTGAGTAATCTTACATAATGTTCTTCCAGCCATTCGTAAAAGAATTTGCTGGGAACCTGAATGCTCAATGCCTTATCAGACAACTTTACCGGTTTAATAGGTTCAAACCAAGTTTTGAATGCCTGCGGTTGGATATTGTCTTTTATAAAGCCCAAACAATTGATCCATACGGAATTAGCAGTAACACTCATTTTTGATAATTTCTTTTTTGGTTAGTGAAAAAATAATGTGATTACGGTGGAAAAACCCGCGTTATCATGTTGGGCAAATATGTGAACAAATATCCTAAAAAAAAAATTCAGAGGGGTTGATTATTCTCTTTTTTTTCCCCATGTTGTACCCTGGAATTGTCGCAATTTTAAATATATAGTTTTTAACCGAT